>NZ_CP137892.1:3214731-3857677 GCF_033547155.1 Pseudomonas benzenivorans | reverse complement strand
CCGAAGACCAAGGCTGACCAGGAGAAGATGGGGATCGCGCTGGGCAAGCTGGCCCAGGAAGACCCGTCGTTCCGCGTCAAGACCGACGAAGAAACCGGTCAGACCATCATCTCCGGTATGGGTGAGCTGCACCTGGACATCCTCGTTGACCGCATGAAGCGCGAGTTCAACGTCGAGGCCAACATCGGCAAGCCGCAGGTGTCCTACCGCGAGAAGATCACCAAGAGCTGCGAGATCGAAGGCAAGTTCGTTCGTCAGTCCGGTGGTCGTGGTCAGTTCGGTCATTGCTGGATCCGCTTCGCTCCGGCCGAAGAGGGGCAGGAAGGTCTGGAGTTCCACAACGAAGTCGTGGGTGGCGTGGTTCCGAAGGAATACATCCCGGCCATCCAGAAGGGTATCGAAGAGCAGATGAAGAACGGCGTCGTGGCCGGCTATCCGCTCATCGGCCTGAAGGCGACCGTGTTCGATGGTTCCTACCATGACGTCGACTCCAACGAGATGGCGTTCAAGGTGGCGGCCTCCATGGCGACCAAGCAGCTGGCCCAGAAGGGCGGCGGCGTAGTGCTTGAGCCGATCATGAAGGTGGAAGTGGTAACCCCTGAGGACTACATGGGTGACGTGATGGGTGACCTGAACCGTCGTCGTGGTCTGATCCAGGGTATGGAGGACTCGGTGTCCGGCAAGGTTATCCGTGCCGAAGTGCCGCTGGGCGAGATGTTCGGTTATGCGACCGACGTCCGTTCCATGTCCCAGGGGCGCGCAAGCTACTCCATGGAATTCTCCAAGTACTCGGAAGCTCCGGCGAACATCGTCGAAGCCCTCGTTAAAAAACAAGGCTGATTCAGCCCTTTAGGCAAGAGGTTCACTGTCGTGGCTAAAGAAAAATTTGAACGTAACAAACCGCACGTCAACGTCGGCACCATCGGTCACGTTGACCACGGTAAAACCACTCTGACCGCTGCTCTGACTCGCGTTTGCTCCGAAGTATTCGGCAGCGCCAAGGTCGACTTCGACAAGATCGACAGCGCCCCGGAAGAGAAGGCTCGTGGTATCACCATCAACACCGCGCACGTAGAGTACGATTCCAACATTCGTCACTACGCGCACGTTGACTGCCCGGGTCACGCTGACTATGTGAAGAACATGATCACCGGTGCTGCGCAGATGGACGGCGCTATCCTGGTTTGCTCCGCTGCCGACGGCCCGATGCCGCAGACTCGCGAGCACATCCTGCTGTCCCGTCAGGTAGGCGTTCCGTACATCGTCGTGTTCCTGAACAAGGCCGACATGGTTGACGACGCCGAACTGCTGGAGCTGGTCGAGATGGAAGTTCGCGACCTGCTGTCCACCTACGACTTCCCGGGCGACGACACGCCGATCATCATCGGTTCCGCGCTGATGGCGCTGAACGGCGAAGACGCCAACGAGATGGGCACCACTGCCGTCAAGAAGCTGGTCGAGACTCTGGATACCTACATCCCTGAGCCGGTTCGCGCCATCGACAAGCCGTTCCTGATGCCGATCGAAGACGTGTTCTCCATCTCCGGCCGCGGTACCGTGGTAACCGGTCGTGTCGAGCGCGGCATCGTCAAGGTCCAGGAAGAAATCGAGATCGTTGGTCTGCGTGATACCACCAAGACCACCTGCACCGGTGTCGAGATGTTCCGCAAGCTGCTCGACGAAGGTCGTGCCGGTGAGAACTGTGGCGTCCTGCTGCGCGGCACCAAGCGTGACGACGTAGAGCGTGGTCAGGTTCTGGCCAAGCCGGGCACCATCAAGCCGCACACCAAGTTCGAAGCCGAAGTGTATGTGCTGTCCAAGGAAGAAGGTGGTCGTCACACCCCGTTCTTCAAGGG
The DNA here is from genome assembly GCF_033547155.1 of Pseudomonas benzenivorans. Classification (GTDB taxonomy): domain Bacteria; phylum Pseudomonadota; class Gammaproteobacteria; order Pseudomonadales; family Pseudomonadaceae; genus Aquipseudomonas; species Aquipseudomonas benzenivorans_B. The sequence continues at coordinate 3,855,821 of NZ_CP137892.1, read as the reverse complement.
CTACCGTCCGCAGTTCTACTTCCGTACCACCGACGTAACCGGTTCTTGCGAGCTGCCGGAAGGCGTTGAGATGGTAATGCCGGGCGACAACGTGAAGATGGTTGTCACCCTGATCAAGCCGATCGCCATGGAAGACGGCCTGCGTTTCGCGATTCGCGAAGGTGGCCGTACCGTTGGTGCCGGCGTGGTTGCCAAGATCGTCGAGTAATCGGTTGATCTAGAAGAAGCCCCCGCTTGCGGGGGCTTTTTTATTGGGTTGACACTCCTGGGGGGCGTCTATAGAATTGCGCCTCCTTTTAACGGGCGTATTGCGTCCGTTGGGAATAGCAGCTTGGAATCTGAGGTCAAAATGCAAAACCAACAAATCCGTATTCGGTTGAAGGCTTTTGACCATCGCCTGATCGATCAATCTACCCAGGAAATCGTGGAAACCGCGAAACGTACTGGTGCTCAGGTGCGTGGTCCGATTCCTCTGCCTACCCGCAAAGAGCGGTACACCGTACTGACTTCTCCGCACGTCAACAAAGATGCGCGGGATCAGTATGAAATTCGTACCCACAAGCGTGTTCTGGACATCGTCCAGCCGACGGATAAAACCGTCGACGCGCTGATGAAGCTCGATCTTGCGGCTGGCGTGGAAGTGCAGATCAGCCTCGGCTAAAACCCTGGGGTTTTAGTCGTGTAACGCTCTGAAATGGGCGGCCATAGCGGGTGAAAGCCCCGTACACTCATGAGGTTTACAACATGACTATTGGTGTAGTCGGTCGTAAGTGCGGCATGACCCGCATTTTCACCGAAGAAGGTGTCTCCATTCCGGTCACGGTCATCGAGATCGAGCCGAATCGCGTCACCCAGTTCAAGTCCGAGGAGTCCGATGGCTACCGTGCAGTGCAGGTCACTGTCGGCGAGCGCCGCGCCTCTCGTGTCAGCAAGGCTCAGGCCGGTCACTTCGCCAAGGCGAACGTCGCGGCGGGTCGTGGTGTTTGGGAATTCCGCCTGGAAGAGGGCGAGTACCAGGCCGGCGACCAGATCAACGCTGAAATTTTCCAAGCTGGTCAGCTGGTGGATGTCACCGGTCAGTCCAAGGGTAAAGGCTTTGCCGGTACCATCAAGCGTTGGAACTTCCGCGGCCAAGACAACACTCACGGTAACTCCGTGTCCCACCGCGTTCCGGGTTCCATTGGCCAGTGCCAGACTCCGGGTCGCGTCTTCAAGGGCAAGAAAATGTCCGGTCACATGGGTGCTGAGCGTGTGACTGTGCAGTCCCTCGAAGTTGTGCGCGTCGACGCTGAACGCAACCTGCTGCTGGTCAAGGGTGCCGTGCCTGGCGCTACTGGCGGCAACCTGGTTGTGCGTCCGGCAGCCAAGGCTCGCGGTTAAGGGGAAGCTGACATGCAATTAAATGTAAATGGCGCTCAGGCGATCGAAGTTTCCGAAGCGACCTTCGGTGGCGAGTTCAACGAGACCCTGGTTCACCAAGCAGTTGTGGCCTACATGGCTGGCGGCCGTCAGGGCAGCAAGCAGCAGAAGACCCGTTCCGACGTGTCTGGCGGCGGCAAGCGTCCATGGCGTCAGAAGGGCACCGGTCGTGCCCGTGCCGGTACCTCCCGTGGTCCGATCTGGCGTGGCGGTGGTGTGACCTTCGCGGCTCGCCCGCAGAATCACGACCAGAAGCTGAACAAGAAGATGTATCGCGCTGCGCTGCGTTCCATTCTTGCCGAGCTGGTGCGTAGCGATCGTCTGGTCGTGGTCGAGGACTTCTCTGTAGAGGCGCCGAAGACCAAGGCCTTGTTGAGCAAGCTGAACGGCATGGGTCTGAACGATGTTCTGATCGTGTCCGATGCTGTTGACCAGAATCTGTACCTGGCCGCGCGCAACCTGCCGCATGTCGATGTTCGTGACGTGCAGGGTTCCGATCCGGTCAGTCTGATCGCGTACGAAAAGGTGCTGGTCACCGTTTCTGCCGTGAAGAAATTCGAGGAGCTGCTGGGATGAACCAGGAACGCGTATTCAAAGTGCTGCTTGGCCCGCACATCTCCGAGAAGGCCACACTTCTGGCTGACAAGAAAAGTCAGTTCGTTTTCAAGGTTGCAACCGATGCAACCAAGCTGGAAATCAAGAAGGCCGTCGAAAGCCTGTTCAGCGTGAAGGTCGAGCGCGTGACTACTCAGAACGTTCTGGGTAAGAGCAAGCGCACCGCTCGCGGTCTGGGCAAGCGTAACGACTGGAAGAAGGCGATCATCTCCCTTCAGCCGGGCCAAGATCTCGATTTCGCCAGCAGTGCTGAGTAAGGAAGGGGTGCATCATGGCAATCGTTAAATGCAAACCGACTTCCGCTGGCCGCCGTTTTGTGGTCAAGGTGGTCAACCAGGAGCTGCACAAAGGCGCTCCTTACGCTCCGCTGCTCGAGAAGAAGTCGAAGTCTGGCGGTCGTAACAACAATGGCCGTATCACCACCCGTCATATCGGTGGTGGCCACAAGCAGCATTACCGTCTGGTCGACTTCCGTCGCAACGACAAAGATGGCATTCCGGCCACTGTCGAGCGCATCGAGTACGATCCGAACCGTACTGCTCACATCGCTCTGCTGAAGTACGCCGACGGCGAGCGCCGCTACATCATCGCCCCGAAGGGCGTGAGTGCCGGCGATCAGCTGGTGTCCGGTGCAATGGCGCCGATCAAGGCCGGTAACAGCCTGCAGCTGCGCAACATTCCGGTGGGTTCGACCGTTCACGGTATCGAGCTGAAGCCGGGCAAGGGCGCTCAGATCGCACGTTCCGCTGGCGCTTCGGCTCAGCTGATCGCTCGTGAAGGCGTCTATGTGACTCTGCGTCTGCGCTCCGGCGAGATGCGCAAAGTGCTGGCCGAGTGCCGCGCGACCCTGGGCGAAGTCTCGAACACCGAGCACAGCCTGCGTTCGCTGGGTAAGGCCGGTGCCAAGCGCTGGCGTGGCGTTCGCCCGACCGTTCGTGGTGTTGCCATGAACCCGGTCGACCACCCGCACGGTGGTGGTGAAGGTCGTACCTCTGGTGGTCGTCATCCGGTGTCTCCATGGGGCTTCCCGACTAAGGGCGCGAAGACTCGTGGTAACAAGCGCACCGATAACATGATCGTCCGTCGTCGCAAGTAAATAGAGGGATACGACAGTGCCACGTTCTCTGAAAAAAGGTCCTTTTATTGATCTTCACCTACTGAAGAAGATCGAAGTGGCGGTGGAGAAGAACGATCGCAAGCCGGTGAAAACCTGGTCGCGCCGTTCCATGATCCTGCCGCAGATGGTCGGTCTGACCATCGCTGTGCATAACGGTCGCCAGCATGTCCCGGTTCTCGTGAACGAAGACATGGTCGGCCACAAACTGGGCGAGTTCGCCGCTACCCGCACCTACCGTGGGCATGTGGCTGACAAGAAAGCCAAGCGTTAAGGGGTAAGGAAAGATGGAAGTAGCCGCTAAGTTGTCGGGCGCTCGAATCTCCGCCCAGAAAGCCCGCTTGGTCGCCGACCAGATCCGCGGGAAGAAGGTGGGCGAAGCGCTCAACCTGTTGGCTTTCAGCAGTAAGAAAGCCGCGGAAATCATGAAGAAGGTGCTGGAGTCGGCCGTTGCCAACGCCGAGCACAACGAAGGCGCAGACGTTGATGACCTGAAGGTCAGCACCGTGTTCGTCAACGAAGGGCGTTCGCTGAAGCGCATCATGCCGCGTGCCAAAGGCCGCGCTGATCGCATCGTCAAGCGGTCTTGCCATATCACTGTCAAGGTTGCGGACAAGTAACGGAGTCGATCAGATGGGTCAGAAAGTACATCCCACTGGCATTCGCCTGGGAATCGTCAAGGATCACACCTCCGTCTGGTACGCAGACGGTCGGACTTATGCGGACTACCTGTTCGCTGATCTGAAGGTGCGTGAGTATCTCCAAGACAAACTAAAAAGCGCGTCCGTAAGCCGTATCGACATTGCTCGCCCGGCTCAAACCGCACGCATCACCATCCACACCGCCCGTCCCGGTATCGTGATCGGCAAGAAAGGTGAAGATGTTGAGAAGCTGCGCCAGGACCTGACCAAGCAAATGGGTGTACCGGTACACATCAACATCGAAGAGATCCGCAAGCCGGAGCTCGACGCGATGCTGGTTGCCCAGAGCGTCGCCCAGCAGCTGGAGCGTCGTGTGATGTTCCGTCGCGCCATGAAGCGCGCCGTACAGAACGCCATGCGCATTGGTGCCAAGGGCATCAAGATCCAGGTAAGTGGTCGTCTCGGCGGTGCGGAAATCGCACGTACCGAGTGGTATCGCGAAGGTCGTGTGCCGCTGCACACCCTGCGTGCCGACATTGACTACAACACCTACGAAGCGCACACCACCTACGGTGTGATCGGTGTCAAGGTTTGGATCTTCAAGGGCGAGGTCATCGGTGGCCGCCAGGAAGAGCTGAAGCCGCAGGCGCCCGCTCCTCGTAAAAAAGCTGCCAAGTAAGGGGTACGCCAAATGTTGCAACCAAAGCGTACGAAGTTCCGCAAGCAGATGACCGGCCACAACCGTGGCCTGGCTCAGCGCGGTAGCAAGGTCAGCTTCGGCGAGTTCGCGCTGAAGTCTGTTGCCCGCGGTCGTCTCACCGCCCGCCAGATCGAGTCCGCTCGTCGTGCTCTGACTCGTCACGTTAAGCGTGGCGGCAAGATCTGGATTCGCGTGTTCCCGGACAAGCCGGTTACCAAGAAGCCTCTCGAAGTGCGGATGGGTAAAGGTAAGGGTGGCGTTGAATATTGGGTAGCCCAGATCCAGCCAGGCAAGGTCCTGTACGAGATCGAAGGCGTTTCCGAAGAGCTGGCGCGTGAGGCTTTCGCCCTGGCTGCTGCAAAGCTGCCGCTCGCCACCACCTTTGTTAAGCGGACGGTGATGTGATGAAAGCGAATGAGCTTCGTGAAAAATCAGCACAGCAGCTGAACGAGCAACTGCTCGGCCTGCTGCGCGACCAGTTCAATCTGCGCATGCAGAAGGCAACTGGCCAGTTGGGGCAGTCTCACCTGCTCTCGCAAGTTAAGCGCGACATCGCTCGTGTGAAAACTGTGCTCAACCAGCAGGCAGGTAAGTGATCATGGCTGAAGCCGAAAAAACAGTCCGTACGCTGACCGGCCGTGTTGTCAGCGACAAGATGGACAAGACCATCACCGTACTGATCGAGCGTCGCGTCAAGCACCCGATCTACGGCAAATACGTCAAGCGTTCGACCAAGCTGCACGCGCACGACGAGAACAATCAGTGCCACATCGGCGACAAGGTTTCCATCCGTGAAACCCGTCCGCTGGCCAAGACCAAGTCTTGGGCCCTGGTTGAAGTCCTCGAACGCGCAGTCGAAGTCTAAGGGCTAGGGGTCGGAGAAATTTTATGATTCAGACTCAATCCATGCTCGATGTGGCTGACAACAGTGGTGCACGCCGTGTCATGTGCATCAAGGTGCTGGGCGGCTCCCATCGTCGCTACGCCGGCATCGGCGACATCATCAAGGTCACCGTCAAGGAAGCAATTCCGCGCGGCAAAGTGAAGAAAGGTCAGGTCATGACCGCGGTCGTGGTTCGTACCCGTCACGGCGTTCGCCGTGCCGACGGTTCGATCATCCGCTTCGACGGCAACGCTGCTGTTCTGCTGAACAACAAGCAAGAGCCGATCGGCACCCGTATCTTCGGGCCCGTGACCCGTGAACTGCGTTCCGAGAAGTTCATGAAGATCGTCTCGCTCGCCCCTGAAGTGCTGTAAGGAGATCCGACATGCAAAAGATTCGTCGTGACGACGAGATCATCGTGATCGCCGGCAAAGACAAGGGTAAGCGCGGTAAGGTGCTGAAGGTTCTCGCTGACGACCGTCTGGTCGTTGGCGGGATCAACCTGGTCAAGCGCCATACCAAGCCGAACCCGATGTCGGGCGTTCAAGGCGGTATCGTTGAGAAGGAAGCGCCGCTGCACGCTTCTAACGTGGCCATTTTCAACAGCGAGACCAACAAGGCTGACCGCGTTGGTTTCAAGGTTGAAGACGGTAAGAAAATTCGTGTCTTCAAGTCGACCCAAAAAGCGGTTGATGCTTGAACACTGCTAGGTAGAAGACCATGGCACGACTAAAAGAGATTTATCGGAAAGAAATCGCGCCGAAGCTTAAGGAAGAACTTAAGCTCGCGAACGTGATGGAAGTTCCGCGTATCACCAAGATCACCCTGAACATGGGCCTGGGCGAAGCGATCGGCGACAAGAAAGTCATCGAGAACGCGGTAGCCGACCTGGAAAAGATCACCGGTCAGAAAGTCGTTGTGACTCATGCCCGTAAGTCGATTGCAGGCTTCAAGGTTCGTGAAGGCTGGCCGATCGGCGTCAAGGTAACCCTGCGCCGCGAGCGTATGTACGAGTTCCTGGATCGTCTGCTGTCCATCTCCCTGCCGCGCGTGCGTGACTTCCGCGGCCTGAATGCCAAGTCCTTCGACGGTCGTGGCAACTACAGCATGGGCGTGAAAGAGCAGATCATCTTCCCGGAAATCGATTACGACAAGATCGATGCGCTGCGTGGCCTGGACATCACCCTGACCACCACTGCCCGTACGGATGACGAAGGTCGCGCCCTGCTGCGTGCCTTCAAATTCCCGTTCCGCAACTGATTGGAGTTGGATCATGGCCAAAATGAGCATGAAGAACCGTGAGCTGAAGCGTCAGCAAACGGTAGCCAAGTACGCGAAGAAGCGTGCCGAGCTGAAGGCTATCATCGCCAACCCGAACTCCGCTCCGGAAGCGCGTTGGGAGGCCCAGGTAGCCCTGCAGAAGCAGCCGCGTGATGCCAGCGCCTCGCGCCTGCGCAACCGCTGCCGCGTTACCGGTCGTCCGCACGGCGTGTATCGTAAGTTCGGTCTGTCCCGTATCAAGCTGCGCGAAGCAGCCATGCGTGGCGATGTGCCGGGTCTGGTGAAAGCCAGCTGGTAAAAAGCGAAGCCGGCCTAGCGCCGGCTTTGTCTTTCTGTGAATCAGGCCCCTCTGGGGCTTGATTCATTTTTGAGCAGTCTCTAGAATGCTCGGCTCGCCTGAGCCTGGGCTGTATTCTGCCCGGAGCATTCGGTGACTCTTAGCCGAAAGGCTAATTCTTTTTGTATCAGGAGCGTCTAGCCCATGAGTATGCAGGACCCGTTAGCGGACATGCTAACTCGTATCCGTAATGCCCAGATGGCTGAAAAGTCCGTCGTAAGCATGCCGTCTTCCACGCTGAAGGTGGCTGTAGCCAAAGTTTTGAAAGACGAAGGTTATATTGCGGGTTATCAGATCAGCGGCGAAAGCAAGCCGCAGCTGTCCATCGAGCTGAAGTACTTCGAAGGCCGTCCGGTCATCGAGGAAGTGAAGCGCGTGAGCCGTCCAGGCCTTCGCCAGTACAAGTCCGTCGATGATCTGCCGAAGGTTCGTGGCGGTCTCGGCGTATCCATCGTCTCCACCAACAAGGGTGTGATGACGGATCGCGCTGCGCGCGCTGCCGGTGTCGGCGGCGAAGTGCTCTGCACTGTGTTCTAAGGGGGGATAGCCATGTCTCGCGTTGCTAAGAACCCCGTCAAGCTGCCGTCCGGTGTCGAGATCAAACTCGCCGGTCAGCAGCTTTCGGTAAAGGGTGCCAAGGGTACTCTGGAGCTGAAGGTCCACTCGTCTGTTGAAGTGATTCAGGAAGCCGATGAGCTGCGTTTTGCCGCGCGCAACGGCGACCAGCAGAATCGTGCAATGGCCGGTACCACCCGCGCCCTGGTCAACAACATGGTGATCGGTGTTAGCGCAGGCTTCGAGCGCAAGCTCCAGCTGGTCGGCGTCGGTTACAAGGCGCAAGCCAAGGGCCAGGTGCTGTCCCTGGCGCTGGGCTTCTCCCATCCGATCGACTATCAGTTGCCGGAAGGCGTGACCGCCGAAACCCCGAGCCAGACCGATATCCTGATCAAGGGTGTCGACAAGCAATTGGTTGGTCAGGTTGCCGCGGAAATTCGTGACTTCCGTCGTCCTGAACCTTACAAGGGCAAAGGTGTTCGTTACGCAGACGAAGTCGTCCGTCGTAAAGAAGCCAAGAAGAAGTAGGGCTAGCACATGACCGCCAAGAAAGAAACAAGACTGCGTCGCGCGCGCAAAGCACGCCTGAAAATGCACGAGCTCGAAGTCGTGCGTCTGTGCGTGTACCGCTCCTCGCAGCACATTTACGCCCAGGTCATTTCGGCCGACGGCAGCAAGGTTCTGGCCAGCGCCTCGACCTTGGACAAAGCACTGCGTGATGGCGCCACTGGCAACGTCGACGCGGCCACGAAAGTTGGTCAGCTGGTTGCTGAGCGTGCGAAAGCCGCTGGTGTGACTCAGGTCGCATTCGACCGTTCTGGCTTCAAGTACCACGGTCGCGTCAAGGCGCTGGCCGATGCTGCTCGTGAAGGCGGGCTGGAGTTCTAAGTTATGGCAAATAACGACCAAAAGCGCGACGAAGGCTATATCGAGAAGCTGGTACAGGTTAACCGCGTTGCCAAAACCGTTAAGGGTGGCCGTATCTTCACCTTCACCGCGTTGACCGTGGTGGGTGATGGCAAGGGTCGCGTCGGTTTCGGCCGTGGCAAGTCCCGTGAAGTGCCGGCCGCCATCCAGAAGGCGATGGAAGCCGCGCGTCGCAACATGATCCAGGTTGACCTGAACGGCACCACCCTGCAGTACGCCATGAAGGCCGCCCACGGCGCCTCCAAGGTTTACATGCAGCCGGCCTCCGAGGGTACCGGTATCATCGCCGGCGGCGCCATGCGTGCGGTGCTGGAAGTGGCGGGTGTGCAGAACGTTCTGGCCAAGTGCTACGGCTCGACCAACCAAGTGAACGTGGTGCATGCCACCTTCAAGGGTCTGAAGGCTATGCAGTCTCCGGAGTCTGTTGCGGCCAAGCGTGGCAAGAGCGTCGAGGAGATTCTCTAACCATGGCTAATACCGTAAAAGTCACGCTGATCAAGAGCGTGAACGGCCGTCTGGCCAACCACAAAGCTTGCGTCAAGGGCCTGGGCCTGCGTCGCATCAATCACACCGTTGAGGTTCTGGATACTCCGGAAAACCGCGGCATGATTAACAAGGCTTACTATCTGCTGCGCGTGGAGGGTTAATCCATGTACCTGAACGATTTGAGTCCTGCGCCGGGTTCCCGTCGCGAGAAGCACCGTCCGGGCCGTGGCATCGGTAGCGGCTTGGGCAAGACCGGTGGCCGCGGCCACAAGGGTCAGACCTCGCGCTCCGGCGGCACCATTGCTCCGGGTTTCGAAGGCGGCCAGCAGCCTCTACACCGTCGTCTGCCCAAGTTCGGCTTCGTATCCCTGAAGGCTATGGATCGCGCCGAAGTGCGTACCTCCGAGCTGAACAAGATCGAAGGCGACGTCGTTACTCTGCAGGCGCTGAAGGATGCCAACCTGATTAACCAAAACGTGCAGCGTGTGAAAGTCATGCTGTCCGGTGAGGTTACTCGCGCGGTCACCCTTAAAGGTATCGCCGCCACCAAGGGTGCGCGCGCGGCTATCGAAGCAGCTGGCGGTAAGTTCGAGGACTAAATGGCTAAGCAAGGTGCTCTCTCAGCGCTCAGCAATGGCGGGTTATCCGAGCTCTGGGCTCGACTGCGCTTTCTGTTCATGGCGATCATCGTCTACCGGATCGGCGCACACATCCCAGTTCCGGGTATCAACCCCGACCGGCTGGCGGACCTGTTTCGACAGAATGAGGGGACCATTCTTAGCCTGTTCAACATGTTTTCCGGCGGCGCGCTGGAGCGGATGAGCATCTTTGCACTGGGGATCATGCCGTATATCTCGGCCTCGATCATCATGCAGCTGATGACCGCCGTCAGCCCGCAGCTGGAGCAGTTGAAGAAGGAAGGTGAGGCTGGTCGTCGCAAGATCAGTCAATACACCCGCTACGGCACTCTCGTCCTGGCATTCGTCCAGGCCATCGGCATGTCCGTGGGGCTGGCGAGTCAGGGCGTTGCGTTCTCGGTCGATTTCGGCTTCCACTTCGTTGCGGTCACCACCTTCGTGGCGGGCGCGATGTTCATGATGTGGCTGGGCGAGCAGATCACCGAGCGCGGTGTTGGCAATGGCATCTCGATGCTGATTTTTGCCGGCATCGTGGCCGGTCTGCCGGCGGCGATCGGGCAGTCCTTCGAGTCTGCGCGTCAGGGCGATATCAACATTTTCGCGCTGATCGCCATCGGTTTGTTGGCAGTAGCGATCATCGGTTTCGTGGTGTTCATTGAGCGTGGTCAGCGTCGCATTGCGGTGCATTACGCCAAGCGTCAACAGGGTCGCAAGGTGTTTGCCGCGCAGACCAGCCACCTGCCGTTGAAGGTGAACATGGCGGGGGTCATCCCGGCTATTTTTGCCAGCAGCCTTCTGTTGTTCCCGGCCTCGCTGGGTTCCTGGTTCGGTCAGTCCGAGGGTATGGGCTGGCTGCAGGATATTTCGCAGGCTATCGCTCCTGGTCAGCCGTTGAACATTTTGCTGTTTAGTGCAGGGATCGTTTTCTTCTGCTTCTTCTATACGGCGCTGATGTTCAATCCGAAAGACGTAGCGGAAAACCTGAAGAAGTCCGGTGCCTTTATTCCGGGTATCCGTCCGGGCGAGCAGTCCGCGCGCTATATCGATGGCGTGTTGACCCGTTTGACCATGTTCGGTGCTCTGTACATGACGGCCGTATGCTTGTTGCCCCAGTTCCTGGTGGTGGCGGCCAACGTACCGTTCTACCTTGGCGGGACCTCGTTGCTGATCGTGGTGGTGGTTGTGATGGACTTTATGTCGCAAGTACAATCGCACCTCGTTTCGCACCAGTACGAATCCCTGATGAAGAAAGCCAACCTGAAGGGCTACGGCAGCGGCATGCTCCGCTGATGTGTCCATAAGGTTCGAGGAGTTGGTGATGAAAGTTCGTGCATCGGTGAAAAAGCTGTGCCGCAACTGCAAGATTATTCGTCGCGACGGCGTCGTGCGAGTGATCTGCAGCGCGGAGCCGCGTCACAAGCAGCGCCAAGGCTGAGTGTGAGTGAAGCGTGATAAGCCCGGCAGCTAGTGCGCTGCCGGGTTGATTATTTGTTTTTACAGCGTTAATATCTCGCGCCCTATTTCTTGGCTTCCGGGGCGTAGGTAGCTGTCAATTGGAGTTCCACTGAATGGCCCGTATTGCAGGCGTTAACATTCCGGATAACAAGCACACTGTTATCTCGCTGACCTACATCTATGGTGTCGGTCGCACCACCGCACAGAAGATCTGTGCAGCTACCGGGGTTAATCCGGCGGTAAAGATCAAGGATCTCTCTGACGAGCAGATCGAGCAGCTGCGTGGCGAAGTTGCCAAGGTGAACACCGAGGGTGACCTGCGCCGCGAAGTGAACATGAAAATCAAGCGCTTGATGGACCTGGGTTGCTACCGCGGCCTGCGTCATCGTCGTGGTCTGCCGGTTCGCGGTCAGCGCACCAAGACCAACGCCCGCACCCGTAAGGGCCCGCGCAAGCCGATCCGCAAGTAATCGCATTGGCGAATCGACAGGAATTTAGTCATGGCAAAACCTGCTGCTCGTACTCGTAAGAAAGTCAAAAAGACAGTGGTTGATGGCATCGCCCACATCCACGCGTCTTTCAACAACACCATCGTGACCATCACCGACCGTCAGGGCAATGCCCTGTCCTGGGCTACTTCCGGTGGTTCGGGCTTCCGTGGCTCGCGCAAGAGCACCCCGTTCGCTGCCCAGGTGGCTGCCGAGCGTGCTGGTCAAGCTGCGCTGGAGTACGGCCTGAAGAACCTCGACGTGAACGTCAAGGGTCCCGGTCCGGGTCGCGAGTCCGCTGTCCGTGCTTTGAACGGCTGCGGTTACAAGATCGCCAGCATCACCGATGTGACGCCTATCCCGCATAACGGGTGCCGTCCTTCGAAGAAGCGTCGCGTGTAATCAGGAGACAGTGAGAAATGGCTCGTTACATTGGTCCCAAATGCAAACTGTCTCGTCGTGAAGGCACCGATCTGTTCCTGAAGAGCGGCGTTCGCGCTCTGGAATCGAAGTGCAACATCGAAGCAGCCCCGGGTATTCACGGCCAGCGCCGTAGCCGTCAGTCCGACTACGGCACCCAGCTGCGCGAAAAGCAGAAAGTTCGCCGTATCTACGGCGTGCTGGAGCGTCAGTTCAGCGGTTACTACAAGCAAGCTGCCAGCCAGAAGGGCGCCACCGGCGAAAACCTGCTGCAGCTGCTGGAGTGCCGTCTGGATAACGTGGTTTACCGTATGGGCTTTGGTGCTACCCGCGCCGAATCCCGTCAGCTGGTTTCGCACAAAGCGATCAGCGTCAACGGTCAGACTGTAAACGTCCCGTCCTACCAGGTTAAAGCTGGCGACGTCGTTGCTGTTCGCGAGAAGTCGAAGAATCAGCTGCGCATTGTTCAGGCTCTTGAGCTGTGCGCCCAGCGTGGCCGCGTTGAATGGGTAGAAGTGGACACTGAGAAGAAGTCCGGCGTGTTCAAAAGCGTCCCGGCTCGCAGTGACCTCTCCGCCGACATCAACGAAAGCCTGATTGTCGAGCTCTACTCCAAGTAAGGGCTAGAAAATAGGTGCATCCATGCAGATTTCGGTAAATGAGTTCCTGACCCCCCGTCACATTGATGTGCAGGTGGTCAGTCCGACCCGCGCCAAGATCACCCTCGAGCCTCTCGAGCGTGGTTTCGGCCATACCCTGGGCAACGCGCTGCGCCGCATCCTGTTGTCCTCCATGCCTGGCTGTGCAGTAGTCGAGGCCGAGATTGACGGTGTGCTCCACGAGTACAGCGCCATCGAAGGTGTGCAGGAAGATGTCATCGAGATCCTGCTCAATCTTAAAGGCCTGGCTGTCAAGCTGCACGGTCGCGACGAAGTGACGCTGACTCTGGCGAAGAAGGGCTCGGGTGTAGTGACCGCTGCCGATATTCAGCTGGATCACGATGTCGAAATCGTCAACGGCGACCACGTAATCGCCAATCTGGCCGCCAATGGCGCGTTGAACATGAAGCTCACCGTGGCCCGTGGCCGCGGTTATGAGCCGGCCGACGCGCGCCAGAGCGACGAAGACGAGAGCCGCAGCATCGGTCGCTTGCAGCTCGACGCTTCGTTCAGCCCGGTGCGCCGTGTGTCCTACGTGGTGGAAAACGCTCGTGTCGAGCAGCGTACCAACCTGGACAAGCTGGTTATCGACCTGGAAACCAACGGTACCCTGGATCCGGAAGAGGCTATCCGTCGTGCCGCGACCATTCTGCAGCAGCAGCTGGCCGCGTTCGTCGACCTCAAGGGTGACAGTGAGCCTGTGGTAGTCGAGCAGGAAGACGAGATCGATCCGATCCTGCTGCGCCCGGTCGACGACCTGGAACTGACCGTACGTTCGGCCAACTGCCTCAAGGCAGAAAACATCTACTACATCGGCGATCTGATTCAGCGCACCGAAGTAGAGCTGTTGAAAACCCCGAACCTGGGCAAGAAATCCCTGACTGAGATCAAGGATGTTCTGGCTTCTCGCGGTCTGTCCCTCGGTATGCGCCTCGACAACTGGCCGCCGGCAAGTCTGAAGAAAGACGATAAGGCGACTGCCTGATCGTCATCATCACCGAACGTGAGTTTGGTAAGGAATTGAATCATGCGTCATCGTAAAAGTGGCCGTCACCTCAGCCGTACCAGCGCCCACCGCCAGGCCATGTTCCAGAACATGGCGGTTTCGCTGTTCGAGCACGAGCTGATCAAAACTACTCTGCCGAAAGCCAAAGAGCTGCGTCGCGTCGCCGAGCCGCTGATCACTCTGGCTAAAGTAGACAGCGTTGCCAACCGTCGTCTGGCCTTCGACCGTACCCGTTCGAAAGCCATCGTCGGCAAGCTGTTCAACGACCTGGGCAAGCGCTACGCCACCCGTCAGGGCGGCTACCTGCGCATCCTCAAGTGCGGTTTCCGTGCTGGCGACAACGCTCCGATGGCTTACGTTGAGTTGGTCGACCGTCCGGTCGCCGGCGCAGTGGAAGCAGTCGAGTAAGTTGCAGGTTGTGAGAAGAACCGGGCCTAGGCCCGGTTTTTTGTTTCTGCTGTGAATAATATTCCGCACGTCGCGTTTGATATTGTGTGCATGTGTCGGCTCGGGTAAGGTTCGTCTGTCTTCGATCCCGCCGTGACCCGGCTCTTATAAGAACAACTGCACATCATGTCCGAACCTACCGCTCTTAGTTTGCTTCCCCCCGTCGTTGTCCTGGTTCTCGCCATTTTCCTGCGTCGCCCCATTCTGGCACTGGTGCTCGGTGCGCTCAGTGGTTTGCTGCTGCTCGGCCCCCAGGCCGCCCTGGGCGGTTTTGCCGAGATCTCCCTCAAGGTCATGCAGGACGAAACCATCGGCTGGCTGATCCTAGTTTGTGGCAGCTTCGGAGCGCTGATCGCCCTCCTGGTGCGTACCGGTGGTGCGCTGGCCTTTGGTCGCGCCGCGCTGAAGCTGGCCAAGGGGCGCCGCTCCTCGTTGCTGATGACCTGCGTGCTGGGCCTGGTGATCTTCGTCGACGACTACCTCAATGCCCTCACCGTGGGCGAGACCATGAAGCGGGTCACCGACCGCTTCAAGGTCTCCCGTGAGATGCTCGCCTATGTGGTCGACTCCACCGCGGCGCCGGTCTGTGTGCTGGTTCCCCTGTCCACCTGGGCGGTGTTCTTCGGCGGCCTGTTGGAAAGCAACGGTATCGCCGAAACCGGGCGGGGCATCGGTGTCTACATGGAGGCGATCCCCTATATGTTCTATGCCTGGCTGTCGGTCCTGCTCGTGGTGCTGGTGGCCGCCGGTCTAGTGCCGGCCATAGGGCCGATGCGCAAGGCCGAGATGCTCGCCCGCCATGGTTCGGCTGGCGCCATGCATGTCGGCGAGCTGAGCGTACAGGCCGTGGAGCAGGAGCTGACACAGGCGGACAAGGAGGGCGGCAAGCTGCACAACTTCCTCGTGCCCTTGCTGTTGCTGGTCGGTTTCACCATCTACTTCGATATCGACGTGTGGATGGGCATGCTGGCGACTCTGGCCTTGGTCGTGCCCTTCTACCTGGTGCAGGGGCTGATGCCTCTGGACGAGATGCTCGAGCAGATGATGGAGGGCTTCAAGACCATGCTGCCGGCCATCGGCACGGTGATCGCGGCCTTCATCTTCAAGGATGTGTGCGACCAGTTGTTGCTGCCGCAGTATGTCGTCGAGTCGCTCAAGCCCTATATGACGGCGCAGTTGTTGCCGGCATTGGTGTTCGTGGCCATGGCGCTGCTGGCGTTCGCCACCGGCTCCTCCTGGGGCATCTTCGCCGTCACCATTCCTATCGTCATGCCGCTGGCCTATGCCCTGGATGCCAATATTCCGCTGGTGATCGGTGCCTTGCTCTCGGCTTCGGCCTTCGGCAGCCAGGCCTGCTTCTACAGCGACTCCACGGTGTTGGCTGCCCAGGGCTCGGGGTGCAACCTGATCAGCCATGCACTGACCCAATTGCCCTATACCCTGATCGCGGCGGGCCTGGCCTTTATCGGCTTCCTGCTGATCGCCTGAGGGCGTGAGGGATACCGAACGGGCCGTAAGGCCCGTTTTTTATGGGGACAATAAAAGAAATTCTCTATCGATCAATTGCTCTTAATGCATTGGTTCTGTTTATGGGCGCGGTCTAGGCTGTTTCTATCGATGGCGCAGGCCAGTCGATTCGACCCGGTAAGGAGACAGCTCGGATGAGCCAGATGGCTAGCGGGCAAGCCGTGGCGGCGATCCGATCGTCGGCTTGGCGCCGCACGACTGTCGGCTGATCGAGACGCCGGCCCGGCGCTAGGCGCCCCGGTTCATCTATCACCACCCGGCCGCGCAATCGGGGCGGGTGATTGAATCTGAATAAGGAAGGTAGAGACGATATGACGACCGAAACCAAGTGCCCGTTCTCGGGCAGCGCTCTCAAGCACAGTGCCGGCGGTGGCACCTCGAACCGACACTGGTGGCCGAACCAGCTGAATCTGCACACCCTGCACCAGCACTCGTCACTGTCCAGCCCGATGGACGAGGGCTTCAACTACGCCGAAGCATTCAAGAACCTCGACCTGGATGCGGTGGTCAAGGACCTCACCGTGCTGATGACCGACTCCCAGGACTGGTGGCCGGCGGACTGGGGCCATTACGGCGGCCTGATGATTCGCATGGCCTGGCACGCCGCCGGCACCTACAGGGTGGCGGATGGTCGTGGCGGCGCGGGCACCGGCAACCAGCGCTTCGCGCCCCTGAACAGCTGGCCGGACAATGGCAACCTCGACAAGGCCCGTCGCCTGCTGTGGCCGATCAAGCAGAAGTACGGCAACAAGCTGTCCTGGGCCGACCTGATGATCCTCGCCGGCAACGTCGCCCTGGAGTCCATGGGCTTCAAGACCTTCGGCTTCGCCGGCGGTCGTCCCGACATCTGGGCGCCGGAGGAGGACACCTACTGGGGGGCTGAGACCGAGTGGCTGGCCACCAGCGACAAGGCCAACAGCCGCTACTCCGGTGACCGCCAGCTGGACAACCCACTGGCGGCGGTGCAGATGGGCCTGATCTACGTGAACCCCGAAGGCCCGGACGGCAACCCCGACCCGGTGGCCTCGGGGCGCGACGTGCGCGAAACCTTCGCCCGCATGGCGATGAACGACGAGGAGACCGTGGCACTGGTGGCCGGCGGCCATACCTTCGGCAAGGCCCACGGTGCCGGCGATCCGGCCCTGGTCGGCGCCGAACCGGAAGGCGCGGATATCGCCGAGCAGGGCCTGGGCTGGATCAACAAGCTGGGCAGCGGCAAGGGCGCTGACACCACCACCAGCGGTATCGAGGGTGCCTGGAAGCCCAACCCGACCCAGTGGGACATGGGCTACTTCGACATGCTGTTCGGCTACGAGTGGGAGCTGACCAAGAGCCCGGCCGGCGCCCACCAGTGGACGCCGAAGAACTGCAAGGCAGAGGACCTGATCCCCGACGCCCACGATCCGTCGAAGAAGCACCCGCCGATGATGACCACCGCCGACCTGTCGCTGCGCATGGACCCGGCTTACGAGAAGATCGCCCGGCGCTTCCATCAGGACCCGCAGGCCTTCGCCGACGCCTTCGCCCGCGCCTGGTTCAAGCTGACCCATCGCGACATGGGGCCGCGCGCCCGTTACCTGGGCAAGCTGGTGCCCCAGGAAGAGCTGATCTGGCAGGACCCGATTCCGGCCCTCGACCACGCCTTGGTCGATGCGCAGGACGTGTCTGCGCTCAAGGCCGAGGTGCTCACCTCCGGCCTGTCGATCGCCGAGCTGGTGTCCACCGCCTGGGCCTCGGCCTCGACCTTCCGCGGCAGCGACAAGCGCGGCGGGGCCAACGGCGCGCGGATCCGCCTGGCGCCGCAGAAGGACTGGGCGGCCAACCAGCCGGCTCAGCTGGCCAGGGTCCTGGCGGCGCTGGAGCGCATCCAGAAGGACTTCAACGCCTCGGCCGCCGGTGGCAAGAAGATCTCCCTGGCCGACCTGATAGTGCTGGCCGGTAGCGCCGCGGTGGAGGCCGCCGCCCAGCAGGCCGGGCACCAGGTGACGGTGCCCTTCAGTCCGGGGCGCATGGACGCCACGCAGGAGCAGACCGACATCGAGGCCTTCGCGGTGCTCGAGCCCAAGGCCGACGGCTTCCGCAACTACGCGATGCCGGGGCTGGAGGGTTTCACGGCCGAGTTGCTGGTCGACAAGGCCCAGCTGCTGACCCTGACCGCGCCGGAGATGACGGTGCTGGTCGGTGGCCTGCGCGCCCTCGACGCCAATGTCGGCAAGAGCCAGCACGGCGTGTTCACCCAGCGTCCGGGAGTCCTGAGCAACGACTACTTCGTCAATCTGCTCGACATGGGCACCCAGTGGCAGCGCTCGGCGGGGGATGCGAACGTGCTCGAAGGCCGTGTCCGCAAGAGCGGTGAGTTGAAGTGGACCGGCACCGTGGTCGATCTGCTGTTCGGCTCCAACTCCCAGCTGCGAGCCCTGGCGGAGGTCTATGCCCAGGCCGATGGCCAGGAGAAGTTCGTCCGAGACTTCGTCGCGGCCTGGACCAAGGTGATGAACCTGGATCGCTTCGACCTGGTGTAACGCTGGGCGCCTCGGTAAACGCAAAAGCCCCGGTCTTCCGGGGCTTTTGCGTTCTCGGTGGCGACCGGGTCAGGTCTCTGCGGCGGTCGCTGGCGTGCGCTCGCGCTGCAGCAGCGGACGGAGGAAATGGCCGGTGTGCGACTGGGGCATCTCGGCCACCTCTTCCGGGGTGCCGGTGGCGATGATCATGCCGCCCTTGGAGCCCCCCTCGGGGCCGAGGTCGACCAGCCAGTCGGCGGTCTTGATCACGTCCAGGTTGTGCTCGATCACCACCACGGTGTTGCCATGGTCGCGCAGGCGATGGAGCACGTCGAGCAACTGCTGGATGTCGGCGAAGTGCAGGCCGGTGGTCGGTTCGTCGAGGATGTACAGGGTCTTGCCGGTGTCGCGCTTGGACAGCTCGCGACTGAGCTTGACCCGCTGCGCCTCGCCGCCGGACAGGGTGGTCGCGCTCTGTCCCAGCTTGATGTAGGACAGGCCGACATCCATCAGGGTCTGCAGCTTGCGGGCGATGGCCGGCACCGCGTCGAAGAAGGCGCGGGCCTCCTCGATGGTCATGTCGAGCACCTCGGTGATGCTCTTGCCCTTGTACTTCACCTCCAGGGTCTCGCGGTTGTAGCGCTTGCCCTTGCACACGTCGCAGGGCACGTAGATGTCGGGCAGGAAGTGCATCTCCACCTTGATCACGCCGTCGCCCTGACAGGCCTCGCAGCGCCCGCCCTTGACGTTGAAGGAGAAGCGCCCCGGGCCGTAGCCGCGCGAGCGCGACTCCGGCACCCCGGCGAACAGCTCGCGGATCGGGGTGAACAGGCCGGTGTAGGTGGCCGGGTTGGAGCGCGGCGTGCGGCCGATCGGGCTCTGGTCGATGTCGACCACCTTGTCCAGGTGCTGCAGGCCGTCGAAGCCGTCGTGGGCCGCGGCTTCCAGGGTGGTGGCGCCGTTCAGGGCGGTGGCGGCGAGCGGGAACAGGGTGTTGTTGATCAGGGTCGACTTGCCCGAGCCGGACACCCCGGTGACGCAGGTGAGCAGGCCGACCGGAATCTCCAGGTCGACGTTGCGCAGGTTGTTGCCGCGGGCGCCCTTGAGCGTGAGCAGCTTCTTGCGGTCGACCGGGGTGCGCGCCTGCGGGTAGCGGATGCGCACGCGGCCGGAGAGGTACTTGCCGGTCAGCGAGTCCGGGTGGCTCATGACCTGGTCCGGGGTGCCCTCGGCGACTATCTGGCCGCCGTGCACGCCGGCGCCCGGGCCGATGTCGACCACGTAGTCGGCCAGGCGGATGGCGTCTTCGTCGTGCTCCACCACTATGACCGTGTTGCCCAGGTTGCGCAGGTGGGTGAGGGTGCCGAGCAGACGCTCGTTGTCGCGCTGGTGCAGGCCGATGGACGGTTCGTCGAGGATGTACATCACTCCCACCAGGCCGGCGCCGATCTGGCTGGCCAGGCGGATGCGCTGGGCCTCGCCGCCGGACAGGGTGTCGGCGCTGCGGTCCAGGGTCAGGTAGTCGAGGCCGACGTTGACCAGGAACTGCAGGCGCTCGCGGATTTCCTTGAGGATCTTCTCGGCGATCTCGCCGCGGCGGCCGGAGAGGTGCAGGTCGCCGAAGTAGTCGCAGGCCTCGCCCACCGGCAGGCCGGTGACCGCCGGCAGGGTGCGCTCGCCGATCCATACGTGGCGGGCCTCGCGGCGCAGGCGGGTGCCGCGGCAGTCCGGGCAGGGCTGGGTGCTGAGGAACTTGGCCAGTTCCTCGCGTACGCTGGCCGACTCGGTCTCGCGGTAGCGTCGCTCCAGGTTCGGCACTATGCCCTCGAAGGGGTGGGAGCGCTTGACGATATCGCCGCGGTCGTTGAGGTACTTGAAGTCGACGTTCTGCGCGCCGCTGCCGAACAGGATGACCTTCTGCTGCTCGGCGGCCAGCTCGTCGAAGGGAATCTCCAGGCTGAAGCCGAAATGCGCGGCCAGGGAGCCGAGCATCTGGAAGTAGTAGACGTTGCGCCGGTCCCAGCCGCGGATCGCGCCTTCGGCCAGGGTCAGCTCGCCGTTGATCAGGCGCTTGGCGTCGAAGAACTGCTTGACCCCCAGGCCGTCGCAGGTGGGGCAGGCGCCGGCCGGGTTGTTGAAGGAGAACAGCTTGGGCTCCAGCTCGCTGATCGAGTGGCCGCAGTGCGGGCAGGCGAAGCGCGCGGAGAAGATGATCTCCTCGCCTTCTTCCCCGTCCATGGGCGCCACCAGGGCGATGCCGTCGGCCAGGCCGAGGGCGGTCTCGAAGGACTCGGCCAGGCGCTGCTGCAGGTCCTCGCGGACCTTGAAGCGATCCACCACCACGTCGATGGAGTGCTTCTTCTGTTTGTCCAGCTTGGGCAGCTCGTCCAGCTCAAAGAGCTTGCCGTCGACCCGGGCGCGGACGAAGCCCTGGGCGCGCAGTTCTTCGAACACCGACAGGTGCTCGCCCTTGCGCTCGCGAATGACCGGGGCCAGCAGCATCAGCTTGCGGCCCTCCGGCAGGGCCAGGACCTGGTCGACCATCTGGCTGACGGTCTGCGCCTCCAGCGGCACGTCATGGTCCGGGCAGCGCGGGATGCCGACGCGGGCATAGAGCAGGCGCAGGTAGTCGTAGATCTCGGTGATGGTGCCGACGGTGGAGCGCGGGTTGTGCGAGGTGGATTTCTGCTCGATGGAAATGGCCGGGGACAGGCCCTCGATGGTGTCGACGTCGGGCTTCTCCATCATCGACAGGAACTGCCGGGCGTAGGCCGACAGGGATTCGACGTAGCGGCGTTGGCCCTCGGCGTAGAGGGTGTCGAAGGCCAGGGAGGACTTGCCGGAGCCGGACAGGCCGGTGATCACGATCAGCTTGTCGCGCGGCAGGGTCAGGTCGATGTTCTTCAGGTTATGGGTACGTGCCCCACGGATCAGAATCTTGTCCACAAACAGCGGCCTCGCATGGCGGGCGGAAACCCGCGAGTATAGGGCCTGGCGTCGCCCTGCGGCAAAGTGCGCGCCTGTGCCGCGGACGGGATGGCTGCTAGAATCGCCGCCTTGTTTCGGTAGGGCTTTGGTAAATGCACGATTCGCACAGCGAGCGCATGAGTGGCAGTGAAACCCGCGCGGCCGGTGGTCTGGCGCTGGTGTTCGCCTTCCGCATGCTCGGCATGTTCATGGTGTTGCCGGTGCTGGCGACCTACGGCATGGAGCTCGCCGACAGCACGCCGGCGCTGATCGGCCTGGCCATCGGCGCCTACGGCCTGACCCAGGCGCTGCTGCAGATTCCCTTCGGCATGCTCAGCGACCGCATCGGCCGGCGTCCGGTGATCTATGCCGGGCTGCTGATCTTCGCCGCCGGCAGCGTGCTGGCGGCCAATGCCGACTCCATCTGGGGGGTGATCGCCGGGCGCGTGCTGCAGGGCGCCGGCGCCATCTCCGCGGCGGTGATGGCACTGCTCTCGGACCTGACCCGCGAGCAGCACCGGACCAAGGCCATGGCCATGATCGGCATGAGTATCGGCCTGTCCTTCGCCGTCGCCATGGTGGTCGGGCCGCTGCTGACCCGCGCCTTCGGCCTGTCCGGGCTGTTCTGGGCCACCGCGGCCATGGCCCTGCTGGGCATCCTGATAGTCGCCGGCCTGGTGCCGCGCACGGCCGGGCCGCTGCAGCACCGCGAGTCGGGGGTGGCCAAGCAGGCGCTGTGGCCGACGCTCAAGCACGCCGACCTGCTGCGTCTGGACTTCGGCATCCTGGCCCTGCATGCCATCCTCATGGCCAGCTTCGTCGCCCTGCCGCTGGCCCTGGTGGAGCAGGGTGGGCTGGCCAAGGAAGAGCACTGGTGGGTGTACCTGACCGCGCTGCTGATCGGCTTCTTCGGCATGGTGCCCTTCATCATCTACGGCGAGAAGAAGCGCCGGATGAAGCGGGTGCTGCTCGGTGCGGTGGCCGTGCTGCTGGCCTGCGAGCTGTACTTCTGGGCGTTCGGCGACAGCCTGCGCGCGCTGGTGCTGGGCACCGTGGTGTTCTTCACTGCCTTCAACCTGCTGGAGGCCTCGCTGCCCTCGCTGATCAGCAAGGTCGCCCCGGCCGGCGGCAAGGGCACGGCGATGGGGGTGTACTCCACCAGCCAGTTCCTCGGCGCGGCCCTGGGCGGCATCCTCGGTGGCTGGCTGTATCAGCACTACAGCCTGTCGGGTGTGTTCCTCGGCTGCGCCCTGCTGGCCCTGCTTTGGCTGGTCTTTGCTGTTACTATGCGCGAACCGCCTTATGTCACCAGCCTGCGCCTGCCGCTTTCAGCCGCGGCCTTGCAAGAAGCGGGGCTGGCCGAGCGATTACTGGCCGTGCCCGGAGTGGCGGATGCCGTGGTGGTGCGTGACGAGGCCGCCCTCTACATCAAACTGGATACCCAACAATTGGATCGCACGTCCCTGGAACGCCTGATCGAAGCGGCGCCGGCGACGTGCTGAAAGCCTAGGAGAACGTTATGGCCCGTGGGGTTAACAAAGTCATTCTGGTCGGCACCTGCGGACAGGACCCGGAAACCCGTTACCTGCCCAGCGGCAACGCGGTGACCAACCTGAGTCTGGCCACCAGCGAGCAGTGGACCGACAAGCAGACCGGACAGAAGGTCGAGAAGACCGAGTGGCACCGCGTGGCGCTGTTCGGCAAGGTCGCCGAGATCGCCGGCGAGTACCTGCGCAAGGGCTCCCAGGTGTACATCGAGGGCAAGCTGCAGACCCGCGAGTGGGAGAAGGACGGCGTCAAGCGCTACACCACCGAGGTCATCGTCGACATGCAGGGCACCATGCAACTGCTCGGCGGCCGCCCGAGCGGCGACAGCGGCGACAGCGCACCGCGGCAGCAGCGTCCGGCACCGCAGCGCGCCCCGCAGCAGCCGGCTTCGCGCCCGGCCCCGCAGCAGCCGGCCCAGCCGGCGGCGGACTTCGACAGCTTCGACGACGACATCCCCTTCTGATCGCCTGAGTTCAGCCTAAATCATGCGAATGCGCCTGATGCTGCTGGGGGGCGGTAACGCGCTGGGGCAGGCTCTGATCCGCCTCGGCGCCGAGGAAGACATCGGCTTTCTCGCCCCGCGCCCGCCGGAGGGCGGCTGGGATGCCGCCAGCCTGACCCAGCTGCTCGACGACACCCGCCCCGACGCCCTGGTCAACCTGGCCTACTACTTCGACTGGTTCCAGGCCGAGGCCGTGGACGCCGCGCGCCTGGTCGCCCAGGAGCGGGCGGTCGAGCGCCTGGCCGAGCTCTGCCGGCATCACGACATCCGCCTGTTGCAGCCTTCCAGCTATCGGGTATTCGACGGCTCGCGGGTGACCGCCTACACCGAGAAGGAAGACCCTCAGCCCCTGGGCGGCCGTGGCCAGGCCTTGATGCGTCTGGAGCAGAGCGTGCGCGCGGTCTGCCCCAAGCATGTGCTGCTGCGCTTCGGCTGGTTGCTGGACGACAGTCCCCAGGGCCTGCTGGCGCGCTTCCTGGCTCGGGCCGAGGCGGGCGGCGAGCTGAGCCTCGCCGACGACAGGCGCGGCAACCCGACGCCGGTGGACGATGCCGCCCGGGTGATCCTCGCCGTGCTCAAACAGCTCGATTGCCAGTCGCCGCTGTGGGGTACCTACCACTACGGCGGCCATGAGGCGACCACCTCCCTGGCCTTGGGGCAGGCAGTGTTGAGCGAGGCGCGCAACTACCGCCACGACCTGGTGGAGGAAATCAGCCCCCAGGCCCATGCCGCGCGTCCCGATGCGGCCGAAGAGCCGCAGCATGCGGTGCTGGCCTGCAAGAAGATCCTCCATACCTTCGGCATCAAGCCGCGCGCCTGGCGCGCCGGGCTGCCGAGCCTGCTGGACCGCTACTACCGCCATGTCTGACGCGCCCATCCTGATTACCGGCGGTGCCGGTTTCATCGGCTCGCACCTGGTCGACGCCCTGCTCGCCCAAGGCCGGGCCGTACGGGTGCTGGACGACCTGTCGATGGGCAAGCGCAGCAATCTACCGCTGGACAACCCGCGTCTGCAGCTGATCGAAGGCGACGTGGCCGACGCCGCGCAGGTGAACGAGGCCGTGGCCGGTTGTCGCGCGGTGGCGCACCTGGCGGCGGTGGCCTCGGTTCAGGCTTCGGTGGATGACCCGGTGAGTACCCACAGGAGCAACTTCGTCGGCACCCTCAACGTCTGCGAGGCCATGCGCGTGCACGGCGTCAGGCGCGTGCTGTTCGCCTCCAGTGCAGCGGTCTATGGCAATAACGGCGAAGGCCAGGCCATCGACGAGGACACGCCGAAGGCGCCGCTGACGCCCTACGCGGCGGACAAGCTGGCCAGCGAGCATTACCTGGACTTCTATCGGCGCCAGCATGGCCTGGAGCCGGCGATCTTCCGCTTCTTCAACATCTTCGGGCCGCGCCAGGATCCGTCCTCGCCCTATTCCGGGGTGATCAGCATCTTCACCCAGCGCGCCCAGCAGGGGCAGCCGATCACGGTGTTCGGCGATGGCGAGCAGACCCGCGACTTCTTCTACATCGCCGACCTGATCGCGGTGCTGCTGCAGGCGCTGTCTGCGCCTGCGGCCGTGCCGGGGGCGGTGAACGTCGGCTGGAACCAGGCCACCAGTCTCAACCAGCTACTGGCCGAGATCGGCGGGCTGTTCGGCGGCCTGCCGGCGGTCAGCCACCAGGCCCCGCGTCCCGGCGATATCCGTCATTCGCGGGCGGACAACCGGCGCTTGCAGGACGGTTACCGGCTGCCGCCGCCCACCCCGCTGCGCCTGGGGCTGCAGCGCCTGTTGGGCCTCGCCTGAGGCGTGCACTGAATAAAAAAGCCGGCGCAATGCCGGCTTTTTCGTGGGGCAGGGACTCAGAATCGGTAGCCCAGGCCGACCATATAGACCCAGGGATCGACTTCCACATCGACCTTGACCTTCTGCCCGGCAAAGGAGGTGGTGCCCGTGGTGTCGATGTCGATATAGCGCACCTGGCCGTTGATCAGCAGGTTTTCGCCGAGCATGTAGTCCATGCCCAGTTGAGCGGCCAGGCCCCAGGAGTCCTCCATGTCCAGGCCACGGAAGCCCTTGGTCTCGGCTTCGCTGCTCAGCTTGTCGTCGAAGAACCAGGTGTAATTGATGCCCGCGCCTACATAGGGCTGGAAGCGCGAACCGCCGTCCAGCGGGTAATACACCAGGCTCAGGGTCGGCGGCAGCTGCTTGAGCTCGCCCAGCTTGCCGTTCAGGCCGGCGAAGGCGCCCGGCATGCCTTTCACGCCGACATCATGGGTGAAGGGCGTCGCCGCCAGCAGTTCGATGCCGAGGTGATCGTTCAGCATATAGGCGAAGTTCAGGCCCAGCTGGGTGTCGCTGTTGAGCGAGGCCTTGGTGCCGGCTACGTTGCTGTTCAGTGCTCCCACCCAGATATCGCTGCTGTTCTCTTGCGGATCGACGGTGATGGCGCCGGCACGGACCAGGATATCGCCGGCCTGGTAGGCCTGGGCGAGGGGGGCGGCCACTGCCATGGCCAGGAG
The DNA here is from genome assembly GCF_033547155.1 of Pseudomonas benzenivorans. GTDB lineage: Bacteria > Pseudomonadota > Gammaproteobacteria > Pseudomonadales > Pseudomonadaceae > Aquipseudomonas > Aquipseudomonas benzenivorans_B. Next base: position 3,830,196 of record NZ_CP137892.1, on the reverse strand, counting down.
GGAGAGGGTGAGCAGGGACTTGCGCATGGTGGCTCCGGTCGAGTCATCGAGGGCTGTTGGTTGCGAATGATGTTAGGGGGCTAAGAAAATCGACACTTGATCCAGCTCAATAAAAGCCCCCCCGGCCTTCTGCGGCCTTTTGTCCGTTGCTTTCGCGTCTGGCTGCAGGTGATAATGGTTATCTTTACTATGTCGACCTCCCAAGAGATCGCTTATGCCCTCTGGGCGATGTGCCTGCCAGCAGTCGTCTATAGAACTCCGTCCGGCTGTGCGCTAGATTTGAGTTAAGAAAGGTTATAATGTTTCGTTTTGAGATGGCCCGCCGCTTAAGGACCCCCATGAACCCGTTCCCCTTCCGCAGCCTGGGCATCGCCCTGCTGCTTGGCAGCACGCCGCTGTTGGCGGCGCCGTTGGACGCCGCGCTGGACGAAAGCCAGCGCCTGGCCGCCGAGGCCAAGGCCTCGCAGGCGCGCATCGAGCAATTGGATGACGCCAGCCGGGCGATGCTTGGCGAATACCGCAATGCCCTGCAGCAAGCCGAGGCGCTGAAGGGTTACAACGCCCAGCTGCGCGAGTTGGTGGCGGCCCAGCGCAAGGAGTTGGCGGGCTATCAGCAGCAGCTGGATGGCATCGAGCGTACCCAGGAGGCGGTCACGCCGCAGATGCGCCGGATGGTCGAGGTGCTCGGCCAGTTCGTCGCCGCCGACCTGCCGTTCCTGCCCGAGGAGCGCAGCGACCGCCTGGCCCAGTTGCAGGAGCTGCTGCCACGTGCCGACGTCAGCCTGGCGGAGAAGTACCGGCGCATCCTCGAGGCCTACCAGGTCGAGAGCGACTATGGCCGCACCCTGGAGGCCTGGCGCGGCGAATTGGCGAGCGAAGCCGGTACCCGCAGCGTCGAGTTCCTCCGGCTCGGCCGCACCATGCTCTACTACCAGACCCTCGACGGTCACGAGAGCGGCTGGTGGAACCCGCAGAGCGGCAGTTGGCAGCTGCTCGACGGCGCTGCCCGGCGCCCGCTGCACCAGGCCATCGCCATCGCCCGCCAGGAGCAGGCTCCGGCACTGCTCGAACTGCCGGTGCGCCCGCTGAACCAGGAGGCTGTCCGATGAACCGCCGTTTTCTCGCCGCCGCGCTTCTCGGCCTGTTGCCGGCTCTGGCCGGCGCCGCCGAGCCGCTCAATCCCGATCAACTGCTGCAGCGCATCCGCAGCGAGCGGGCCGCCGAGGCTTCGGCCATGGCCACGCGCGAGCAGGCCTTCGTCGCCGAGCGGGGCGAGCGGGCCCGCTTGCTGGCCACGGCCAAGGCCGCCTTGCAGGTGCAGGAAGCCGAAGCCGCGCGGCTGAAGGCCGAGTTCGATCGCCTGGAGGCCGAACTGGCCGCGCAGGAAAAGCTGCTGGCCCAGCGCGCCGGCCACCTCGGCGAGCTGTTCGGCGTGGTCCGGCAGAGCGCCGGCGATGTCGCCGGGCAGTGGCAGGACAGCCTGCTCAACGCCCAGTACCCCGAGCGCCTGCAGCGCCTCGAGGACCTGGCCGAGAGCCGCAGCCTGCCGTCGGCCGAAGACCTCGACGGCTACTGGATGCTACTGCTCGAAGACCTGGCCGCCAGCGGCCGCATCGAGCGCCTGGAGCTGCCGGTGGTGGCCGCCGACGGCGTGCGCCGGGTGCAGCCGGTGCTGCGGGTCGGCAGCTTCGCCGCCTTCGGCGAGGACGCCTTCCTGCGCTACGACGCCGATGCCGGCGAGCTGCTGGCGCCGTTGCGCCAGCCCTCCGGCCTGGGCCTGGTGAACGATTACCTGGAGAGCGCAAACGCCCTGGCCCCTCTGCCGATCGACCCCAGCCGCGGCAACCTGCTGGCGCAGTTGCAGCGCCAGCCGAGCCTGTGGGATCGGGTGCAGCAGGGGGGGCTGGTCGGTGGCCTGATCCTGGCATTGGGGGCGTTGGGCCTGGTCCTGGCGTTCTGGCGCCTGGTGTACCTGGCCGGCGTCGGCCGCGGGGTCGGCGCGCAGATTCGCGAGCTGGGCACGCCGCGCGCCGACAACCCCCTGGGCCGGGTGATCGGCGTGCTGGGGCCCAAGCCGCAGCTGGCCGACCTGGAGACTCTGGAGCTGAAGCTGGACGAGGCGATCCTGCAGGAGACCCCGCCGCTGGAGAAGGGCCAGGGGCTGCTCAAGCTGCTGGCCGCGGTGGCGCCGCTGCTCGGCCTGCTGGGCACCGTGACCGGCATGATCGTCACCTTCCAGGCCATCACCCAGAGCGGTGGCGGCGACTCGCGGCTGATGGCCGACGGCATCTCCCAGGCCCTGGTGACCACGGTGCTGGGCCTGGTGGTGGCGATCCCGCTGCTGTTCCTGCACAGCCTGCTGGCCAGCCGCAGCAAGGGCCTGATCCAGTTGCTCGAGCAGCAGAGCGCCGGGCTGATCGCCCTGCACCTGTCCGGGGCGCCGCGCCGTGACTGACGGCTTCGGCCTGTGGCTGCGGCTGCTCGACGGCGGCCATGCGCTGTTCGACCTGATGGCCGCCGGCGGCGTGGTGATGTGGGGCCTGGCCGGGCTCTGCGTGCTGTTCTGGACCCTGGTGTTCGAGCGCTTCTGGTTCATGCGCCGGGTCTTCCCGCGCTGGGTGCGTGAGCGCCGCCGGGCCTGGCAGCAGCTGCTGGCCGAGGAGGCCGGCAGCTGGCAGCGGGCGGTGCGCAGCGCCTGGCTGGCCCAGGCCCGGCAGCAACTGGCCGGGCCCCTGCGCCTGGGCAAGACCCTGGTGGCGCTGTACCCGCTGCTCGGCCTGCTCGGCACCGTCAGCGGCATGGTCGCGGTGTTCGACGTGCTGGCCATCAACGGCACCGGCAACCCCCGTGCCATGGCCGCGGGCGTGTGGCAGGCGACCCTGCCGACCCTGGCCGGGATGGTCCTGGCCATCAGCGGATTGTTCAGCCTGGCGCGTCTGGAACGCGACGCCCGCCGGGCCCTCGAGCGGCTGGCCGACCAGCTGCGTCACGACTGAGAGCTGCAACCATGAGAATGCGTCGCCATCACCAGCAAGACGAGGACACCGGCATCGACCTGACGCCGATGCTCGATGTGGTCTTCATCATGCTGATCTTCTTCATCGTCACCAGCTCCTTCATCAAGGAGTCGGGGGTCGAGGTGCAGCGTCCCCAGGCGCAGACCGCCAGCCCCCAGGACAAGGGCAATATCCTCATCGCCATCACCGCCGACGGCCAGGTCTGGCTGGACAAGCAGGTGGTCGACGTGCGCAGCGTACGCGCCCATGTTGAGCGCCTGCGCGTCGATCAGCCGGACGGCGCGGTGGTGGTGCAGGCCGACCAGGACGCGCGCACCGGCCTGGTGGTACAGGTGATGGACCAGGCGCGCCTGGCCGGGGTGCAGGACGTGGCCCTGGCCGCCAGTTCGGGAGCGCTCTGATGCGTCTGGCGCTGTCGTTCCTGGGGGCTTGCCTGATGGCCCTGGCGTTGTTCGCGCTGATGCTCTACATGGTGGCGCCGCCGCAAAGCCAGCCGTCCGACGAGCCGCTGGTGGTGGCCAACTTCGTGCGTCTGGACGGCGAGTCCAGCAGCAGCGCGCCGCGCAGTCGCCAGCAGGCGCCGCAGCCACCCCAGGCGCAGCCGCCGCAGCCGCCGATGCCCAGTGCCCCCACGGCCATGGCGCCGAGCCCCAGCCTGCCGACCCTGGACCTGCCGCTGCCGAACCTGAGCAGCGCGGTCAGCCTGGCCAGCGCCCCGGCGCCGAGCCTCAGCGGCCTGGTGGCCGGTGCCACGGCGCCCGGCGCGGAGGCGCCGAGCGAGTCCGCCGGCCGCCCCGGCGGCCCGGAAAGCGAGGTGATGCCGCTCAACGACGTCAGCCCCGAGTATCCGCGTTACGCCCTGCAGCGCGGCATCCAGGGCCATGTCAAGCTGGCCTTCACCATCAACCGCGCCGGCGCGGTGGAGAACCTGCGGGTGCTCGAGGCCAGCCCGCAGAACGTCTTCGAGCGCGAGGCGCGCCGCGCCGCGGTGCGCTGGCGCTTCGCCCCGCGTACCGAGAACGGCCTGGCAGTGGCCCGCGAGGCGGTCAAGACCCTGTATTTCCGCCTGGAAGGAGGGCGCTGAGATGTCCCGTCTATTGCTGTCGTTGCTGCTCTGCGCGGCCGGCGCCGTGCAGGCCGCCACCCAGAGCATCGAACCCGGGGTGTTCCGCGCCCTGAACCAGGCCCAGACGGCCCAACAGCAGGGCGACTACGCCACGGCCCGGCGCGCCCTGGATGGCGCCAAGGCCCGGCCCGGTAGCCTGGAGCAGGCCCTGCTGTGGCGCAGCCGTGGCTACCTGGCCTGGGCCCAGGGGCAGAATGCCCAGGCCATCGACTGGCTGGACAAGGCCCTGGCCAGCGGCCGCCTGGATGCCGAGTCGCAGGTCAACGAGCGGCTCAATCTGGCCCGCCTCAACCTGGTCGAGCGCCGCTATGCCCGGGTCGTCGAGCTGCTCGCGCCACAGCAGGCCGGCGCCGCCGAGGAGGTGCTGCAGCTGCTGGTGCAGGCCTACCAGGGCCAGGGGCAGCCGGCCAAGGCCCTGCCCCTGGCCGAGCGCTACGTGCAGGCCAACCCGCGAGCGGCCGACAGCTGGCTGCAGTTCCTGGTGGCGGTCAATGCCGAGCTCAAGCGCTATCCGGCCGCGGAGCGCTGGCAGCGCCAGCTGCTGGCACGCCAGCCCGACGACAGCCGGCAATGGCGACAACTGGCCGCCCTGCAGCAGATGGCCGGCCGTTATGACCGGGCCCTGGCCACCCTGCGCGCGGCCTATGCCAAGGGCCTGCGCTTCAGTGCCGCGGAACTGGACAACCTGGTGGTCCTGGCCGGCGCCGCCGGGCAGCCCTGGCAGGGCGCCCAGCTGCTGGCCGGGCTGCTCGACAGCGGCCTGCTCGCCAATAGCCGCCAGCGCCAGGAGCGCCTCGGCCTGTTCTGGTGGCAGGCCCGTGAGCGCAGCCGAGCGGCCGCGGTGTTGCGACCGCTGGCCGAACGCACCGGTAGCGGCGAGCTGTGGCTGCAGGTCGCCCAGTTGGAGCTGGAGCAGCACCACTGGAAGGCCGGGCTGGCGGCGTTGAACCGGGCCGAGGGCGCCGGCGCCCCGCGCAGCAAGGTCCGCTCCTGGCGCCAATGGGCCGAGAGCGAGTTGCGCTTCGAGCAGGACAATCGTCTGGCCAGCCGCCACTGACGGACCGGCGAGACACGCAGAAGCCAGGCCCTCGGGCCTGGCTTTGGCATTTCAGCTGTCGGGCAGCTCGTAGGGGTAGATCTTGTCGGCGGCCATCCGGTAGCCGGCCTCGGCCAGTTCGCTGCTGCTCGCCTCGACCCGCAACGGCCCCTCGATCCAGAAAGGCTGATACAGGGCATCGAGGCGTACGCCGAGTTCACTGCTGACGTGGACGATCTGGTTGGACGGCGGTGGCGGCACATGGATGCAGGCACCGAAGTAGGGCACCAGGAGGAACTCGGTGACGCGCCCCTCGTCGGTCACGTCCAGCGGCACTATATAGCCCGGCAGCTTCACCGCCTGGCCATCCAGGGCCGCGACCACCGGGGCGGCGGGAGCCTGCTGTTGCGCCGCCGGGCCCGACTCGGCCGCCAGGGCGTCGGCCAGTTGCGACAGGTCGTGCACGGGGGCGGGCGAGCTGGCTTGCGGCGGGGCGTCGGCGGGGACCAGTTCGGCCCAGGTCAGTTCACGTACCACGCCGGCCCAGGACGGCAGGACCAGGGTGAGCAGCAGGGCGGCGAGCAACGGGCGTGGCATGGAACAACCTCATAGGCGAATGGACAGGCCGTCGGCCAGCGACTGGCGGTAGGCGCGCCAGGCCGGCACACCGCCCATCAGCAGGGCGGCGGCCAGGATAGCGCCGAGCAGCGTCCACTCATAGAGCGTCGGCACCGTCAGGGCCAGGTACAGACCATAGTGGGCCTGCACCGGGCCCTGGGCGGCGGCGATGCCCAGGTACAGCAGGGCCAGGCCGAGCAGGGCGCCGGCCAGGGCCAGCGCCAGGGCCTCGAGTACCAGCAGGCCGGCGATATGCCAGGGGCGGGCGCCGACCGAGCGTAGGATCGCCATCTCCCGGCGGCGCTCGTTGAGGCTGGTGAGGATCGCCGTGAGCATGCCGATCAAGCCGGTCAGCACGACGAACAGCGAAACCACGAACAGCGCCTGTTCCGCCGTGCCCATCAGGCTCCACAACTCCTGCAGGGCGACCCCGGGGAGGATCGCCAGCAGCGGCTCGCCGCGGTACTCGTTGATCTCCCGTTGCAGGCTGAAGGTGGCGATCTTGCTGTGCAGGCCCAGTAGTACGGCGGTGATCTGCTCGGGCTGCAGGTCCATGGCGCGGGCCTGTTCGGCGCTGACCCGGGCCGCGCCGCGGGCCGGCATGCCGCCCTGCCAGTCGACATGCAGCGCCTGCATGCCGGCCAGGGAGATGTGCAGGGTGCGGTCCACCGGCGTGCCGGTGCGGGCGAGCACGCCGACCACGCGAAACGGCTTGTCGTCGTGCTTGAGCAGGCTGATGCTGGCCACGCCATGGGCCAGCACCAGGTCGTCGCCGAGGCGGTAGTGCAGGGCCTCGGCCACCTCGGCGCCGAGCACCACCTCGAACGGGTCGGCGGCGAAGGGGCGGCCCTCGCGCAGGCGCAGGGGCTGGCTGCGGGCGTAACGGTAATGCTCGAAATACCCCTGGCTGGTGCCCAGCACCCGGTAGCCGCGGTGCGAGTCGCCGAGGGAAATGGGGATGGCCCACTTGACCTGGCGATGCGCGGCGAGCTGCTCGTAGCTGGTCCAGCGGATGTTGTTGGTGGCGTTGCCGATGCGGAACACCGAGTACAGCAGCAGATTCAGGCTGCCGGCGCGGGCGCCGACTATCAGGTCGGTGCCGCTGATGGTGCTGGCGAAGCTGGCGCGGGCCTCGTGGCGCACGCGCTCGACAGCCAACAGCAGGCAGACGGACAGGGCGATGGCGAACACCGTGAGCAGCGCGGTGAACCGGCGGTTGGCCAGGCTGGCCAGGGCGATGCGCAGCAGGTGCATCTCAGGCCTCCTGTGGGCGCGCGGCGCGGTTGAGTTCGGCCAGCGACAGGCTGCGGTCGAACAGCGGTGCCAGGCTCTGGTCGTGGCTGACGAACAGCAGGCTGGCCCCTGCCGCGCGGCATTCGGCGAACAGCAGCTGGAGGAAGGCCTCGCGGCTGTCGGCATCCAGCGCCGAGGTCGGCTCGTCGGCGATCACCAGCTCCGGCTGGCCGATCAGTGCGCGGGCCGCGGCGACCCGCTGCTGCTGGCCGATCGACAGCTGGTCGGCACGCCGCCCGAGCAGCTCGGGGGCCAGGCCCAGGTGTTCGAGCAGGGCCGCGGTGGCGCCATCGATGCTGCCGTGGCGCTGCCCCGCGCGCTGGGCGCGCAGCCGCGAGAAGCGGCAGGGCAGTTCGACGTTCTCGCGCACCGAGAGAAAGGGCAGCAGGTTGAATTGCTGGAAGATATAGCCGGTGTGGTCGACCCGGAAGCGGTCGCGGGCCGCGGGCGACAGTGCGTCGAGGGCCTGGTCGAGCAGGCGGACGGTGCCGCGCTGGGCCAGTTGCACGCCGCCGAGCAGGCCCAGCAGGGTGGTCTTGCCGCTGCCGCTGGGGCCCTTGAGAAACAGGCTTTCGCCGTGCTGCAGGGTGAAACTGGGGATGTCCAGCAGCTCGGTCTGGCCGGGCCAGGCGAAGCCGAGGTCGGCGAGTTCGATCAGAGGTCGGGTCATGATCCGGCTATCGGCGGGTTCGTGGGCCAGGGTTGCGGTAATGGGGGCGGTTCTCCGCCCCGCAAGGGGTCAGAAGCTCAGGCGCGGCTGCGCGGGGGTCAACTCGGCACCCTGCTGGCCGCTCGGGCCGATCAGTTGTACCTGAATTTTCGTGGTGGTGGGGAAGCGTTCGAACAGTTCGGCCAGGTTCAGCTGCTTGAGTTCGTCGGGCTTTTTGCAGTCGAGCTGATAATGCGCATGGATTTCGCTGTGTTCGCCGTGTGTTTCGTCGCCGTGATGTCCTTCATGCTCATGTTCGTCATCTTCGAACAGCGGGCTCTCCAGTTCCGTCTCGCTCAGACTGCAATCGCCTGCATTCAGGCCGAACAGGGCCTGCGGGTTTTGCAACTGACTGCGCGCGGCGGCGACCTTGGCCTTATCGGCGGCGCTCTTGGCGGCGTGCTCGAAACCCACCAGGTTCATCGCAGGGCTTTCCAGTTGCAATTCCAGCAACTGGCCATCGAGCACCAGGTTGAGGCTGGCGACGCCGTGCTCGTGGGCCCCCAGGCTGCCATGCGCCTGGTCGTGCTCGTGGTGGTGGCCGTGCTCGTTGGCTTGGATGGTGGCCATGGGCAGCAGGGCGAAGGGCAGGGCAAGCAGTAGTCGGCGCATGGAGTGTCTCCGGCGTGGCATTGGAATTGTTACGTTATAACAACTTTTGTGTCGGGCTGGCCAGCATGCAGACGCCGTGGGAGCATGAGTGCTTCGAATGGGAGGGCAACTATGGTGCGCATACGCGGACGGATCGGCGACTGGCCGGTGGACCTGACTCTGGAGCTGGACGCAGAGGACTGGACGCGACTGGCCGGTGGCTTCAGGGCTGCATCCGGCGCCGAGGCCGAGCCCGCCGCTACGCGTACGCCGGCCGCCGCAGCCAGCGATGCCCTGTGGCAGACCGCCCTGCAACTGGTGCGCGACGCCGGGCAAATCGAGGGGCCGCAACTGCTGGCCGAGCTGGCCGCCCTGGGCGGTGGCGAGGCGGCGGGCAAACGCCTGCTGGTGCGCCTGCGCCATTGCCCCCGGGTGAGCGTGGAGAGCGGCGTCGATGCGCCGGTCTACCACTGGATAGGCGGCTAGGCCGGAGTTCCCCGGTCTGTATCCAGCCGGGGGCGGCGGGCTCAGTAGATGGCCTGGTACAGCTTGCGCCGGTAGGTGGTGACCAAGGGGTGGTCGTTGCCGAGCAGATCGAACACCTGCAGCAGGCTCTTGTGCGCCACGCCGTCGGCGTAGCCGCGATTGCGCACGAACAGCTTGAGCAGGGCATCCAGCGCCGCCTCGTACTGCTGGCGCGCCAGCTGCTGGATGGCCAGCTGGTAGGCCGCCTCGTCGTCTTCGCCGTTCTGCGCCAGGCGGCTCTTCAGGCTGGCGACCTCCGGCAGGTCGGCGGCCTGGCGCAGGAAGGTCAGCTGGGCGCGGGCGCCGGCCAGGGCCTGCTTGTGTTCGTCGCCCTTGACCGCATCGAGCAGGGTCTCGGCTTCGCCCAGTTCGCCGCGCTCGGCCAGGCAGCGGGCATAGAGGATCAGCGCGGCGGCGTTTTCATTGTCCTCGACGAGCAGTTGCTTGATCAGGTTCTCCGCCTCGCCGATGCGGCCGTCGGCGAACAGTGCCTGGGCATCCTGCAGCAGGTCGGCCTGGGGCGCCGGCGGTTCGGCGACATGGGGCTGGAGCATGGCGCGGATCGCCGACTCCGGCTGGGCCCCGGCGAAGCCGTCGACCGGCTGGCCGTCCTTGAACAGCACCACGGTGGGCAGGCTGCGGATGCCGAAGCGGGCGACGATGTCCTGCTCGGCGTCGCAGTCGACCTTGGCCAGCAGCAACTCGCCCTGGTAGCCCTCGGCGATCTGCGCCAGCAGCGGCATCAGTGCCTTGCACGGCGCGCACCATTCGGCCCAGAAGTCCACCAGCACCGGTTTGTGGAAGGAGTTCTGGATGACCAGCTGTTCGAAGTTGGCGGCGCCGGATACGTCGAAGATATAGGGGGTGTCGCTCATGATCGGTCTCGGGCAGGGACAGGGAGGGTAGGACTATAGATGCGGCCGCGGGCGCGCGGATACAAGGGCGCGGCGCCTCAATCGCGTCGCGCGTGATACAGGCTGACCTGGCCAAACTCCGCCGGCTCGGCCAGATCCGGCCAGGTACAGGCCTCCAGCATGGCGAGGCGGCGGTACAGGGGGTGCTGGAAGTCGCGCACCCGCGAGTCGGCGACCAGGGCCTGGCGGCCGCGGCCGAGGAACTGGTCGAGCAGCGGCAGGTTGGCGCGGTCGTAGAGCACGTCGGCGACCAGAATCAGGTCGAAGCGGTCGGCCTCGGCGAAGAAGTCGGCCGAGTAGCTCAGCTCGACGCCGTTCAATTCGGCGTTGGCCCGGCAGGCGGCGAGCGCCAGTGGGTCCAGGTCGCAGGCCACCACCTCGCGGGCGCCGGCTCTGGCCGCGGCGATCGCCGCCACCCCGGAGCCGGCGCCGAAATCCAGCACGCGCTTGCCGCGCACCCAGTCCGGCTGCTCGGCCAGCCAGCGGGCCAGCACCAGGCCGCTGGCCCAGCAGAAGCACCAGTAGGGCGGCTCCTCGAGGATGCGCCGGGTCTCCTCGGGGCTGAAGGCGCGGTCCATGTTGCTCGCCTCGATCAGCCATAGGCGCAGCGCCGTGCCGGGCAGCGGCGTGGCGGCCAGGCGGGCGTCGCCGAGCCGTTCGCCCAGCGCCGCCTGCAAGTCGTGCGGCGGGCTCATGGCGCGGGCACCAGGCGCAGGGTGCCGACGGCCTGGCTGCCGGCATGGCGGATGGGCAGCGGCGGCAGGCGCAGGATCAGGCGGCCGGACTGGTGGGCGCGGCCGCGCAGCTCGACGCGCAGGGATTGGGGGAAGGATTGCGGGTTGAACACCAGGCGGAAGGGCAGGGCGCCGCCGTTGCCGCTGAGCTGGATGTTGCCCAGCAGTCCCTGGGGCAGGCCGCGCGGGTCCAGGGTCAGCAGGGCCAGCTCGACCTCGGCGCCGCTGGGCACGCCGAGCAGCTGGCCGCTAAGCTCGCGCAGGTGCTCGGGCACCGGCGGCGGGGGCGCGGCAGGCTTGGGGCTGGCCGCTGGCGGCGCGGCGGTGTCGGGGGCGCTCGCACAGGCAGCGAGCAATACGGCCAGGGCAAGGGCGGCAAGCGGTCTCGGCGACATGGAGAGGTCCATCGGCACGGGTGCCATGAAGCTTAGTTGCAGGCGCGCCTGTATACCCTAAAGTCCGCGGCTTGTCTTGCCGGCGGGATGCGCTACCATGGCGCCTTCCCGTTCAAGGCGACTGCCCTCTATGCACTGTCCGTTCTGCGGTGCCAACGACACCAAGGTCATCGATTCGCGCCTGGTCGCAGAGGGCGAGCAGGTGCGCCGCCGGCGCGAGTGCCTGGCCTGCGAGGAGCGCTTCACTACCTTCGAAACCGCCGAGCTGGTGATGCCGCGGCTGATCAAGCAGGACGGCAGCCGTCAGCCCTTCGACGAGGAGAAGCTGCGTGCCGGCATGCAGCGCGCCTTGGAGAAGCGGCCGGTGAGCATCGAGCGCCTGGAGGCGGCCATCGCCCATATCAAGCACAAGCTGCGCGCCACCGGCGAGCGCGAGATCAAGTCGCTGGTGCTCGGCGAACTGGTGATGGGCGAGTTGCAGAAGCTCGACGAGGTCGCCTATATCCGTTTCGCCTCGGTGTACCGGCGCTTCCAGGACCTCAACGAATTCCGCGAGGAGATCGACCGGTTGTCCCGCGAACCGTCGAAAGACTGATGCACAACACCGATCAGGGCTTCATGGCCCGCGCCCTCGAGCTGGCCCGCAAGGGCCTGTACTCCACCCATCCCAATCCGCGCGTCGGCTGCGTGATAGTCGCAGGTGGACGCATCATCGGTGAGGGCTGGCATGCCCGGGCCGGGGAGCCCCATGCCGAGGTGCATGCGCTGCGCCAGGCCGGCGACCGGGCCCGGGGCGCCACCGCCTATGTCACCCTGGAGCCCTGCAGCCATCATGGCCGCACCCCGCCCTGCGCCGATGCGCTGATCGCCGCCGGCCTCAAACGGGTGGTCGCGGCCATGCGCGACCCCAACCCGCAGGTGGCCGGCAACGGCCTGGCGCGCCTGCAGCAGGCCGGCATCGAGGTGCACTGTGGCGTGCTCGAGGCCGAGGCGCGCAGCCTCAACGCGGGCTTCGTCAAGCGCATGGAGCAGGGCCTGCCGCTGGTGCGAGTCAAACTGGCGATGAGCCTGGACGGTCGCACCGCCATGGCCAGTGGTGAGAGTCAATGGATCACCGGCCCGGCGGCGCGGGCGGCGGTGCAGCGCCTGCGCGCCCGCTCCAGCGTGGTATTGAGCGGCGCCGACACGGTGCTGGCCGACGGCGCGCTGTTGACCGTGCGCCCGGACGAGCTGGGCCTGGGCGCCGAACTGACCGCCCTGGCCGCGGCCCGTCCACCGCTGCGGGTGCTGGTCGACGGGCGCCTGCGGGTGCCGCTGGACGTGCCCTTCTTCCAGGCCGGGCCGGCACTGGTGGCCACCTGTGCCGCGGCCGCGGCGCGCGAGCGCTTCCTCGAGGAGGGGCACGAGCTGCTGGCCGTGCCCGGCAGCAACGGTCATGTACACCTGGGCAAGTTGTTGGCCGAGCTGGCCGCCCGCGGCGCCAACGAGGTGCTGGTCGAGGCCGGACCACGGCTGGCCGGCGCCTTCGCCCGCCAGGGACTGGTCGACGAATACCAGTTGTTCGTCGCGCCCAAGCTGCTCGGCTCCAGCGCCCGCCCGCTGCTCGACCTGCCCCTGGCGCGCATGGCCGAGGCCCTGGAGCTGAAGATCGTCGACCTGCGCGCCGTGGGCGATGACTGGCGGATCGTCGCCGTGCCCAAGGGCCGGGACTGAGCGGCCGGGTGCGGGCCTCGGACCATGCAGGGCGGGGGCAATTGTGGTACAACGCGTCTCGGCCATTTGAGTGGCCGCAACGTTCTCAGGGCGGGGTGCGATTCCCCACCGGCGGTAATGGCGCGCAAGGCGCCTAGCCCGCGAGCGCTTGCCGAGGGTCCTGTCGCAGGGCGCCGGCAAGGTCAGCAGACCCGGTGCGATTCCGGGGCCGACGGTCACAGTCCGGATAAAGAGAGAGCGGGATTGTCTGCAAGGGCGCCGTAGCCGGCGCCTGCCAGATCCCTTTCGATCAGTCACGCCCTGTTTTTGATAAACAGGAGTTCGTCCAGATGTCACAGACTTATCACTCGACTCCGGCGCGCGGCGGGTTCCATCCGCCTCGTGTCGTTTCCGAGTCCGCGGAGGCGCTATGTTCACCGGCATAATCGAAGCCATCGGCAGCATTCGGGCGCTGAGCCCCAAGGGCGGTGACGTGCGCGTCTACGTCGAGACCGGCAAGCTCGACCTGGGCGACGTCAAGCTGGGCGACAGCATCGCGGTCAATGGCGTCTGCCTGACCGCCGTGGACCTGCCCGGCGACGGCTTCTGGGCCGATGTCAGCCGCGAGACCCTGGCGCGCACCGCCTTCGTCGACCTCAAGCCCGGCAGCCGGGTCAACCTGGAGAAGGCCCTGACCCCCAGCAGCCGCCTGGGCGGGCACCTGGTCAGCGGCCATGTCGACGGCGTCGGCGAGGTGGTATCGCGCGAGGACAATGCCCGCGCCGTGCAATTCAAGATTCGCGCGCCGCGCGAGCTGGCCAAGTACATCGCCCACAAGGGTTCGATCACGGTCGACGGCACCAGCCTGACGGTCAATGCCGTGAGCGGCGCCGAGTTCGAGTTGACCATAGTGCCGCACACCCTGGCCGAGACCATCATGGTCGACTACCGTCCGGGGCGACTGGTCAACCTCGAGGTGGACCTGCTGGCGCGTTACCTGGAGCGCCTGCTGCTCGGCGACAAGGCCGCCGAACCCAAGGCTGCCGGCCTGACCGAAAGCTTTCTGGCCGAACACGGCTACCTGAAGAATTAAGGAACTGCCAGCATGGCACTCAACAGCATCGAAGAACTGATCGAAGACATCCGCGCCGGCAAGATGGTCATCCTCATGGATGACGAGGACCGCGAGAACGAGGGCGACCTAATCATCGCCTCCGAGGCGGTCACCGCCGAGCACATCAACTTCATGGCCCGTTTCGCCCGCGGGTTGATCTGCATGCCGATGACCCGCGAGCGCTGCGAGCTGCTCAAGCTGCCGCTGATGGCGCCGCGCAACGGCTCCGGCTTCGGCACCAAGTTCACCGTCTCCATCGAGGCCGCCGAAGGCGTCACCACCGGCATCTCCGCCGCGGACCGGGCGCGCACCGTGCAGGCCGCGGCGGCGAAGAACGCCAAGGCCGACGACATCGTCAGCCCCGGCCACATCTTTCCGCTGATGGCCCAGCCGGGCGGCGTGCTGGCCCGGGCCGGGCATACCGAGGCGGCCTGCGACCTGGCGCGCATGGGCGGCTTCGAGCCGAGCGGGGTGATCTGCGAGATCATGAACGACGACGGCACCATGGCCCGTCGCCCGGAGCTGGAGGAGTTCGCCGCCGAGCACGGCATCAAGATCGGCACCATCGCCGACCTGATCCACTACCGGCTGATCCACGAGCGCACCGTCGAGCGCATCAACGAGCAGGAACTGGACACCGAGCTGGGGCACTTCAACCTGGTGACCTACCGCGACGCGGTGGAAGGCGACGTGCACATGGCCCTGACCCTGGGCAGCATCAGTCCCGAGGAGCCGACCCTGGTGCGGGTGCACAACATGGACCCGCTGCGCGACCTGTTCATGGTCAAGCAGGAGGGGCGCTGGAGTCTGCGCGCGGCCATGGCCGAGGTGGCCAAGGCCGGCAGCGGCGTGGTGCTGCTGTTGGGCAACCCGCTGACCGGCCCGGATCTGTTGGCCCATCTGGAGCGCCAGCTCGGCCACGAGCACAAGGCGGCCAACCCGACCACCTACAGCACCGTCGGCGCCGGCTCGCAGATCCTCCGCGATCTGGGCGTGCGCCAGATGCGCCTGATGAGCTCGCCGATGAAGTTCAACGCAATATCCGGTTTCGACCTGGAAGTTGTAGAATACCTGCCCTCTGAATAACCCCATGGGGCGCAGGCTCGCGCCCCGGCTCTTTCCCAGACGAGATCCGCTATGACCCTGAAGACCATCGAAGGTACTTTCATCGCCCCCAAGGGCCGTTTCGCCCTGGTGGTCGGCCGCTTTAACAGCTTCGTCGTCGAAAGCCTGGTAAGCGGTGCCGTCGATGCCCTGGTGCGCCACGGTGTGAGCGAAAGCGACATCACCATCATCCGCGCCCCGGGTGCCTTCGAGATTCCCCTGGTGGCGCAGAAGGTCGCTCAGCGCAGCGAGTTCGACGCCATCATCGCCCTTGGCGCGGTGATCCGCGGCGGTACCCCGCACTTCGAATACGTCGCCGGCGAGTGCACCAAGGGCCTGGCCCAGGTGTCCATGGAGTTCGGCGTGCCGGTGGCCTTCGGCGTGCTGACCGTGGATTCCATCGAGCAGGCCATCGAGCGCTCCGGCACCAAGGCCGGCAACAAGGGTGCGGAAGCCGCCCTGTCTGCCCTGGAAATGGTCAGCCTGCTGGCGCAGTTGGAGGCCAAGTGAGCCAGCACGACAGCCAGGGCCAGAAGCCGGCGAAGAAGGGCCCCAGCGCCAAGACCCTGGCGCGCCGCGAGGCGCGCACCCTGGCCATGCAGGCGTTGTACTCCTGGCACATCGCCGGCCAGGCGCTGAACGAGATCGAAGCGCAGTTCCGCGTGGACAACGACTTCGGTGCCGTCGACGGCGCCTACTTCCACGAGATCCTGCATGGCGTGGCGCGGCAGAAGACCGAGATCGACGGGGCCTTCACCCCGCTGCTGGATCGTCCGCTGGAGGAGATCGACCCGGTCGAGCTGGCGATCCTGCGCCTGTCCACCTACGAGCTGAAGAACCGCATCGATATCCCCTATCGCGTGGTGATCAACGAAGGCATCGAGCTGGCCAAGGTGTTCGGCGCCACCGATGGACACAAGTTCGTCAATGGCGTGCTGGACAAGCTGGCGCCGCGCCTGCGCGCCGACGAAGTTCGCGCCCACAAGCGCTGATCCCGGCGCGCCTGCCTTGGGTGAGTTCGAGCTGATCCGTCACTACTTCGCCGCCGCGTCCTGTGCGCGGGGCGGCGAAGGCGTGGCCCTGGGCATCGGCGACGACTGCGCCCTGCTGGAGCTGCCGGTCGGCGAGCAGCTGGCCGTGTCCACCGATACCCTGGTCGAGGCCGTGCACTTCCCCGCCTCGGCCGATCCCTGCCTGCTCGGGCAGCGCGCCCTCGGCGTGTCGCTCAGCGACCTGGCCGCCATGGGCGCGACGCCCATCGGCTTCACCCTGGCCCTGACCCTGCCCCGTGCCGAGCCGGCTTGGCTCGAGGCCTTCGCCCGCGGCCTGGACCGCATGGCGCAGCAGTGCGGCGCACGCCTGATCGGCGGCGATACCACCCGCGGGCCGCTGAGTCTGACCCTGAGCGTATTCGGCCGGGTGCCGGCCGGCCAGGCGCTGACCCGTGCCGGCGCACGGGTCGGCGACCTGCTCTGCGTCGGCGGTTGCCTGGGCGAAGGTGCCGGCGCCCTGGAGCTGGTGCTGGGGCGGCGGCAGGCCGTGGCGGAGGTCGCCGAACCGCTGCTGGCGCGCTACTGGTCACCGCAGCCGCAACTGGCCTTGGGCCAGGCGTTGCTGGGCAAGGCCACGGCCGCGTTGGACATCTCCGACGGCCTGCTGGCCGACTGCGGGCACATCGCCGCGGCCTCCGGGGTGGCGCTGTCGGTCGAGCAGGCGCGCCTGCCGATCTCGGCAGCCCTGCTGGAGTTGCTCGGGGAGCAGGGCGCCCGCCGCTGCGCGCTCGGCGGCGGCGACGACTACCTGCTGGCCTTCACCCTGCCGCCGCCGCAGCTGGCCGGTCTGCAGGCCGCGGGCTGGCCGGTGCAGGTGGTCGGCCGGGTCGAGGCCGGCCAGGGCGTGCGGTTGCTGGACGAGCAGGGGCGCAGCATCGCTGCGCCGGCGCAGGGCTATCAGCATTTCGGAGCCGCCGGTGTCTGAGACTTCGCGAGTGCCGCCCTCGGTCTGGCGCAACCCCTGGCACTTCCTGGCCTTCGGTTTCGGCTCCGGCACCCTGCCGAAGGCGCCGGGCACCTGGGGTTCGCTGGTGGCCCTGCCGTTCATTCCGCTGTGGCAGATGCTGCCGGACTGGGGCTACTGGCTGATGCTCGGCCTGACCATGCTGTTCGGCTTCTGGCTGTGCGGCAAGGTCGCCGAGGATCTGCGCGTACATGACCACGAGGGCATCGTCTGGGACGAGATGGTCGGCATGTGGATCACCCTGTGGCTGGTGCCCGAGGGCTGGCTCTGGCTGCTGCTAGGCTTCGTCATGTTCCGCCTGTTCGACATCCTCAAGCCCTGGCCGATCCGTTGGGTCGACCGGCATGTGCACGGCGGTGTCGGCATCATGCTCGACGATGTGCTGGCCGGGGTCTTCGCCTGGCTGGCCATGCAGCTGGTGGTCTGGGGCTGGGCCAACGGTCTGGCGGCGGGACTGGGCTTCTAGCGAGACCGGAGGGCGGAGATGCACGGCTTCTGGCTGACGATACTGATAGGGCTGTTGGCCTGGACCGGCGCTCGGGCCGAGCCGGTCGTGCCGACGCAGGTGCGCCTGGCCAGCGAGGTCTGGGAGGATGACACCGAGGCGGACGGCACCGGTCTGGCCTGGGATATCCTGCGCCAGGTGTTCGAGCCGGCCGGCGTCGAACTGGTGATCCAGAGCGTGCCCTACACCCGCTCCATCGGCCTGGTGCAGCGCGGTCAGGCCGATGCCTGGGTCGGCTCTTACAAGGACGAGATCGATCAGGGGGTGGTCTACCCGCGCTGGCACTACGATGCCGACCGGATCAGCGCGCTGGGCCTGGCCGAGCGCCCGGCGCCGACCCTGGCCAGCATCGGCGCGACGCAGCTGGTGTGGATGCGTGGCTATGCCTTTCAACGCTATCTGCCAAACTTGACGCGCTACCGGGAAGTTCAGCGTGATAGCGATATCCTGCAGATGCTGCAGTATCGACGGGCCGACTTTTTCCTCGACGCCCACGACGAGCTCGAGGTCCTGCTCGGTCGCGCCGCCGAGCCGGCGCGCTTTCGCCTGACGCCATTGACCCGTCTGCCGCTGTACCTGGGCTTCGCCGATACGTCCCGGGGGCGCGCCCTGGCTGCGCTGTTCGACAGGCGCATGGACGAGCTGGTCAGGCGTGGCAGCCTGCGGCCGGTGTTCAAGCACTGGCAACAACCCTATCCCTTCGACTAAGGAGAGCAACGAGCGTGAAACAGGGATTGAAATGGCTTGCGGCCGGCGTGCTGCTGGCTGCCGCCGGATGCCTCTGGGCCGAGCCGCAGGTGCGGGTGGTCGGCCTGTTCCCCGGGGCGGCGGTGCTCAATGTCGACGGTCAGCGCAAGCTGGTGAAGGTCGGCCAGACCGGGCCGGGCGGCGTGCAGGTGGTCAGCGCCGACAGCCGTGGCGCGGTGTTGCGGGTCGGTGGCGTCGAGCGCAGCTATGGTCTGAGCCGCGAGTACAGCGACGGCTTCGCCGAAGCGAGCAAGCGTCAACTGAGCATCGCCAAGGGCATAGGCGGGCACTACTGGGCCGCCGGTTCGGTGAACGGCCACCCGGTGCAGTTTCTGGTCGATACCGGCGCCACCTCGATCGCCCTCAACGGCGGCCAGGCCCGCCGCCTGGGCATCGACTACCGGGTGGAGGGCCGGCCCCTGCAGGTCAGCACGGCCAGCGGCACGGCGCGAGGCTGGAAGGTCAACCTCAAGAGCGTCAAGCTCGGTAGCCTGGAGGTGCTGGGGGTCGAGGCCGTGGTGCTGGAGGGCGACTCGCCGACCGAGGCGCTGCTCGGCATGAGCTTTCTCAGCCGGGTCGGCTGGAAGGTCGAGCAGGATGTGTTGGTGCTGGAGTCCAAGCACTGAGCCGGGCCGATCCTTATCATCGGTAATTCAGGCTGACCCGCCGGCAGGGGCTGCTGTTACAATGCCGCTCTTGCCACTTTCCCGCCCTTATCTGCTTAGGAGCATCCGGTGCCTGTCGTGTTCGTCGCCGCCTCCCAACTGCCTACGCCGTTCGGCGTGTTCACCATGCATGGCTTTCTCGAGGAGGCCACCGGCAAGGAGCACGTCGCGCTGACCTTCGGCGATGTCGCCGACGGCGAGCCGGTGCTGGGGCGCCTGCATTCCGAGTGCCTGACCGGCGACGCGCTGTTCAGCCTGCGCTGCGACTGCGGTTTCCAGCTCGAGGCGGCGCTGCGCGCGATCGCCACCGAGGGCCGCGGCGTGCTGCTCTACCTGCGTCAGGAGGGCCGTGGCATCGGCCTGCTGAACAAGATCCGCGCCTACGAGTTGCAGGACGGCGGCGCCGACACGGTCGAAGCCAACGAGCGCCTGGGCTTCGGCGCCGATCAGCGCGACTACGCGATCTGCCGGCCGATGCTCGAGCACCTGGGCATTCGCGCGCTCAAGCTGATGACCAACAACCCGCGCAAGGTCAATGCCCTGGGCGATATGGGCGTGGCCGTGGCCACCCGCGTACCGCTGCAGATCGACCACAACCCGCACAACAAGAAGTACCTGGCGACCAAGGCCGGCAAGCTCGGCCACCTGCTCGGCAACCTGCATCAGGGCGAGGTCGAGGACTCCCTGTGAGCCGTGGCGAGATGCGCCGCCGCCTGGCGCTGGCCTGGTGGGGGCGGGTGGCGCTGGCCCTGGCGCCGCTGTTCGTCCTCAACCTGCTGTTCGGCGCCGGTCGTCAGCCGGGCGTGCTGGCCATGCCGCTGTTCATCGCCGGGCTGCTGGCGATGTTCGCCAGCCTGCCGTTGTTCGGGGCCTACAAGCGGGCCCTGGTGGCGACCGAGAAAGCCCTCGATAGCCCCCAGGAGGCGGATGCCTGGCAGGCCTTGGGCCTGTGCCGGGGCCGCGCCATGTGGGTGGCCGCACTGCCGGCCTGGATTGCCGCCGTTGCCATCTTCGCCGGCCTGGAGGGGATACCGCTGCTGCTGCTCGGCCTGTCCAGCCTGGTACTGCTCTACCTCTACCGCATTCCCCGCCAACTCGGCTGATGCTTCGCCTGGCGCTGTTTCTGCTCGGGTTGCTGGCCTGGCCGGCACTGGCGGTCGAGCGGGTGGTCAGTCTGGCGCCTTCGCTCAGCGAAATCGTCGTGGAGCTGGATGCCGTCGACCTGCTGGTAGGGGTGCTGGACGGTGGCGAACGGCCGGCCTCGCTGCGTCACCTACCCTCGGTGGGGCGCTATGGCCAGTTGGAGATGGAGAGCCTGATCGGTCTGCAGCCCGACCTGGTGCTGCTCTGGCCCGACAGCATCAGTCCGGCCCAGCGCCAGCAACTGCAGGACTTCGGCATTCCCCTGCTGATCGCCGAGCCTCGCGACCTGGACAATCTGGCCGAGCAGTTCGCCGAGATCGGCGCGCGCCTCGGTCGCCCCGAGCAGGGGCATCGACTGCGCCAGCGCTTCGGCGAGCGGCTCGCCGAGCTGCGCGCCCGTTACCGCCGCGAGCGGCCGCTGCGGGTGTTCTACCAGATCTGGGACAAGCCGCTGTACACCATAGGCGGGCGGCAGATCATCAGCGATGCCCTGCGCCTGTGCGGTGCCGAAAACGTCTTCGCCGACCTCGCCCTGCCGGCGCCGCAGGTCAGCGTCGAGGCGGTGCTGCAGCGCGACCCCGAGGTGATACTCGCCGGCTCAGGCGCCCAGCTGGATATCTGGCGCAGCTGGCCGGATCTGGCCGCGGTGCGCCGCAACCAGCTCTATCCGGTGCCGGACAAGGGCCTGGAGCGCCCCAGTTTTCAGATGCTGGCGGCCACCGAGAAACTCTGCGAGCAGCTGGCCAAGGCACAATGAAAACGCCCCGCGATTGCGGGGCTCGGCATTTATAGGGATGGCGTCCAAGTCAGCGAGAGCTGGGCGCTGCGGCCTTCCTCGCGGAAGCCGTAACGGGTCACGGGGCTGAAGAGCGTGCTGTTATCCGGTCTGGTGTAGGTAGCCTGACTGTAATCCTTGTCCAGCAGGTTCTCGACCTTCACTTGCCAGTTCAGCTCGTTACTCATCTTCCAGCTGCCACGCAGCCCAAGTAGGCCATAGCCGGCCACTTCGACTGTATTGGCTGCGTTGTCGTACCGGCTGGAAGCGGCTTGCCAGCTCAGGCCCGCGCCGAAATCGCCGAACTGGCGATCGAGGTCCAGGCTGAGGCTGCGCTTGGCGCGTCTTGGTAGGGTGTGACCCGTGTCGCGGTCGCGTGGGTCGACCCAGCCGGCGCTCAGCACTGCCTGCCAGCCCAGCAGGTTACGCTCCAGGCTCAACTCCAGACCTTGCAGGCGGGCTTTATTGACGTTCTGCGGCTGGCTGAAGAAGGTCACGGGGTCGCTGACCACGGTGATCAGGTCCGTTACCTCGGTGCGGTAAGCCGCCAGGCTCCAGACGGTGTCCAGGTGCTCGCCGCGCAGCTGCACTTCGTAGGTCTTCGAGTGTTCTGGGTCGAGATCCGGGTTGCCACCGAAGAACGGCGGGATATCGAGGTACAGGTCGTTGAAGGTCGGGGCGTGGAAGCCTTCGCCATAGCTGAGGATCAGGTCCAGTTGTTGGCTGAGGTTGAGGGTCAAGGCGGCGTTGGCGGTATTCTCGCTGCCGAACTGCTCATTGTCGTCATGGCGTAGACCCAGCTCGGTAGCGAAGCCGTCGCCCTGATAGCGGTGCTGGATGAAGGCGGCCTGGTTCCAGCGCGCGGTTTCGCTGAAGTCGCTGCTGCTGTTGAGGCGGTCTTCATACCAGTCCGCGCCCAGTAGCAGTTTCTGGCTGTCACTCAGGCGCAGGGTGTTCAGCCAGCTGGCGGAGTCGCGGTAAGTGTTGAAGCTGAAGTTGTTGCCGCTGTTGAAGCGATCGCGGTTGTCGCTCTTGTCCTCGGTGTGGCCCAGTTCGAGGCGGCTGGTCCAGGCGTCCAGCAGCCGGGCTTCCAGGTGAGCGGCGATGCTGGAGACGCTAAAGCGCTCGCTGGGGTTGCCGGGTGCGAAGCTGAACAGGTCGTCGTACTCAGTCTCGCCGCGCTGATCGAGTAGGTTAAATCCACCTTTCAACTGATCGTTGAAACGGTGATCCAGGCTCAGGTTGAGAGCCTGGCGGCGCAAGCCATCGTGGTCGGCATCGCGGCCTCGAGCGTCGTTGGAACGATCGAAGCCAGCCGATTCGTCGAGGCTGGCGCCGAGGTCGAAGCGGGTCTGATCGTCTCCACCAGACAGTCCGAGACTTCGCTCAAAGCTCTGTTGGGTGCCTGCAGCCAAGCGCACGCGTGGTTGTAGGCCCGCTTCACCGCGGCGGGTGAAAATCTGGATGACACCACCAATGGCGTCGGCGCCATACAGTGCCGAGCGCGGGCCGCGCACCACTTCGACCCGCTCGATCTGTTCGGGGCTGAGAAACTCAAGGCGCGCCAGGCCGCTCGCTGCGGCGTTAAGGCGTACACCATCGACCAGCACCAGGGTCTGGTTGGAGTTGGCGCCGCGTATAAATACGCTGGTCAGGCTGCCGCGACCGCCGTTCTGGACGATCGAAATACCGGGTACGCGGCTGAGCAGTTCAGGCACGCTGCGCACCTGCAGACGTTCGATATCCTGGCGGGTGAAGACCGAGGTGGCGGCGGTGGCTTGGCGCTGCGGTTCGGCTTGGCGGCCTGAAGTCACCACCAGCGGCGGCGCCTGATAGGGCTCGGCGGGATTTGCGGCCAGAGTCAGGCCGGGCGTCAGGGTCACGGCCAGGGCGAGGCGGGACAGTTTCATCGATCAATCCTCAAAAGTTAGAAGTCTTTCGAGGAGGGCAGGGACAAGCACGGGCGAGGAGGCGGGCGCCGGTGCTTGACGGTGATGCCCTCCGCAACACCAGTCAGATCGCGTCGAGGCAGGTCTCCGGGCTGCCGACTGGGGGGGTCCCACCTTCCCGGGCGAACCCAGTGGTGTGTCGGGAAAACCCGTGCTCGCAGGCGAGCACCGTCGGTTACCGTTGCGGGGGCAGCGCAGGCCTTGCGGCCGTGGGGACGGTCGCGCACCTGCTTCCCTTTTCACGCGGCGCGGGGCCGCGACCTCGGACAAACGAAGCGCCGCGCACCATAAGCGCCGGCGGCGGCTAAAGCAATGCAGCCGGTCGGCTGCTCAGTTCACCAGCGCGTCCAGGCGGGCACGCACGGCGGTTTCGATACCGGCGGCGTCCAGGCCGCACTCGGCGAGCATCTGCGCGGGCTTGGCGTGTTCGACGTAGTAGTCCGGCAGGCCCAGGTGCAGCACCGGTTTGAGCAGGTTCTCCTGGGCCAGGAACTCGCTGACCGCGCTGCCGGCGCCGCCCATGATGCTGTTTTCCTCGACGGTCACCAGCAGCTCGTGTTCGGCCGCCAGCTGGCGCACCAGGGCCTCGTCCAGGGGTTTGACGAAGCGCATGTCGACCACCGTGGCGTCCAGGGTCTCGCCGACCTTCAGCGCCTCGGTCAGTTGCACGCCGAATACCAGCAGGGCGACCCGGCTGCCCTGACGACGGACCACGCCCTTGCCGATCTCCAGGGGTTCCAGGCCCGGTTCGATGGGGGCGTTGGGGCCTCTGCCGCGCGGGTAGCGCACCGCCGCCGGGCCCAGATGCTGGTAGCCGGTCGTGAGCATGCGGCGCAGCTCGTTCTCGTCGCTGGGGGTCATCACCAGCATCCCGGGGATGCAGCGCAGGTAGGACAGGTCGAAGCTGCCGGCGTGGGTCGGGCCGTCCTCGCCGACCAGGCCGGCGCGGTCGATGGCGAACAGCACATCGAGGTGCTGCACCGCGACGTCGTGGATCAGCTGGTCGTAGGCGCGCTGCAGGAAGGTCGAGTAGATCGCCACCACCGGTTTGGCGCCGTCGCAGGCCATGCCGGCGGCCAGGGTCACGGCGTGCTGCTCGGCGATGGCCACGTCGAAGTAGCGCTCGGGGTAGCGTTCGCTGAAGGCCACCAGGTCCGAGCCTTCCTTCATCGCCGGGGTGATGCCGACCAGACGCCGGTCCTGCGCGGCCATGTCGCACAGCCACTGGCCGAACACGCTGGAGTACTTCGGCCCCCCGGCTTTCTTCGGCGCGGCCTTGGCGTCTATCGGCTCCAGCTTGGTGATGGCGTGGTAGCCGATCGGGTCGACCTCGGCGGGGGCGAAGCCCTTGCCCTTCTTGGTGATCACATGGAGGAACTGCGGGCCTTCCAGGTCGCGCATGTTACGCAGGGTGGCGAGCAGGGTCGGCAGGTCGTGGCCGTCGATGGGGCCGATGTAGTTCCAGCCCAGTTCCTCGAACAGGGTGCCGGGTACCAGCATGCCCTTGGCGTGTTCCTCGGTCTTGCGGGCGATCTCCCAGGCCCCGGGCAGGCGCGACAGGACCTTCTTGCTGCCCTCGCGCATGCTCGCGTAGGTGCGGCTGGAGAGCAGCTTGGCCAGGTAGTTGGACAGGCCGCCGACGTTGCGCGAGATCGACATGTCGTTGTCGTTGAGCACCACCAGCATGTTGGCCCCCACGTCGGAGGCGTGGTTCAACGCCTCGAAGGCCATGCCGGCGGTCAGCGCGCCGTCGCCGATCACCGCCACCGACTTGCGCGTGCTGCCCTGCATGCGGGCGGCGATGGCCATACCCAGGGCGGCGCTGATGCTGGTGCTGGAGTGGCCGACGCCGAAGGTGTCGTACTCGCTCTCGCTGCGCCGCGGGAAGGCGGCGATGCCGTCCTTCTGGCGCAGGCTGTTCATCTGCTCGCGGCGTCCGGTGAGGATCTTGTGCGGATAGGCCTGGTGGCCGACGTCCCACACCAAACGGTCGTCCGGGGTGTCGAAGACGTAGTGCAGGGCGATGGTCAGCTCGATCACCCCGAGGCCGGCGCCGAAGTGCCCGCCGGTCTGGCCGACCGTGTAGAGCAGGTATTGGCGCAGCTCGTCGGCCAGGGCCTCCAGTTCGGCCTCGCCCAGGCGCCGCAGTTCGTCCGGCGTGTTCGCGCGGTCGAGCAGGGGCGTCAGCGGGCGCTCGCGGGGAATCTCATCGAAGGTCGTCGGCATCGGGCGAATCGTTATAGGCAAAAAGATGCGGCAGTTTACCCGAAAGCGATGCCAAGCTTTAAGCCATAAGTCCGTGGCGTCGGGGGAGTCGGCCCAGCCCCATGGGCGGGCGCCGGACGGCCGGCGCCCGCCTCAGTGGCGCCGTGCGACTATATAGCGGGCCAGCTCACGCAGCGGCTCGGCGCCGCTGTCGAACGGGCGCAGGGCGTGCAGGGCCTGGTCGCGCAGCTCCAGGGCGTAGGCCTTGGCCTGCTCGAGGCCGAGCAGGGCCGGGTAGGTCGGCTTGTGGTTGGCCTGGTCCTTGCCCTGGGTCTTGCCCAGGGTGGCGGTGTCGCTCTCCACGTCGAGGATGTCGTCCTGCACCTGGAACGCCAGGCCGATGGCTCGGGCGTAGGCCTGCAGGGCCTGCAGGGCAAGCTCGTCGGCGCGGCCGCTGGCCAGGGCGCCGAGGTGCACGCTGGCCTCGATCAGGGCGCCGGTCTTGTGCCGGTGCATGGACTCCAGGGCCGCCTGGTCGAGGCGCTGGCCGACCGAGCCGAGGTCGATGGCCTGGCCGCCGACCATGCCCGCGGGGCCTGCGGCCTGGGCCAGGCAGGCGACCATCGCCAGGCGCAGCTCGGCGGCGTGCGGGTTGCAGCGCTCGTCGGCGAGCACCGCGAAGGCCAGGCTCTGCAGGCCGTCGCCGGCGAGGATGGCGCTGGCTTCGTCGAAGGCCTTGTGGGTGGTGGGCTGGCCGCGGCGCAGGTCGTCGTCGTCCATCGCCGGCAGGTCGTCGTGGACCAGGGAGTAGGCATGGATCAGCTCCACCGCGCAGGCGGCGCCGTCGGCCTGCTGGGCCTCGCCGCCGAGGGCCTCGCAGGCGGCGTAGACCAGCAGCGGGCGCACCCGTTTACCGCCGTTGACCACGCTGTAGCGCATGGCCTGGTAGAGCCGTTGCAGCGCTTCGCTGGGGGGCTGGAGCAGGTCGTTCAGTGCGGCATCGACGCGCCGTTGGCACTGCGTCTGGTAGTCCGCGATCATGCCGGCCGCTCCGGGTCGAAGGGCGCCTGCTCCAGTTCGCCATCGCGCTCCAGGAGCATCTGCACCTTCTGTTCGGCCTGGGTCAGGGCGGCCTGGCAGTCGCGGGTCAGGCGGATGCCCTGCTCGAAGGCGGTCAGCGAATCTTCCAGCGACAGCTCGCCGCTTTCCAGGCGTTCGACCAGGTTCTGCAGGTCGGTGAGGGACTGCTCGAAGTCGAGCGCGGCTTTCTTGCGGGCCATGGCGGACGGTCTCTGGCGGGGGCTCTGGCAGGGTGTATAACCGCCGCGACACTAGCAGAGCGGCGGCCTGCGGGCAAACCGGCCGGTCCTGTCTGGCCGCGCGAAGCCCCCGGGTGCCGTTCAGCCGGCGAAGTAGGTGGCCCAGAAGTAATAGGCCGTCATGCCGCCGCCCACGGCGATCACCAGGCTGCGCAGCAGGGCCGGCGGCAGGCGCTGGCCGAGGGCGCCGCCGGCATAGCCGCCGAGGGTGGCGCCGCTCAGCAGGATCGCCAGTTCTGCCCAGCTGACCCGCCCGGCGACCACGAAGGTCAGCGTGGCGATGCTGTAGATCACCGCCGAGATCAGGTTCTTCAGGGCGTTGGCTCGGGCCAGGGGGTGGCCCTCGATGGCGAATGCCGCCAGCTGCAGGATGCCCATGCCGGCGCCGAAGTAGCCGCCGTAGATCGACACGCCGACATGGGCGCCGAGCGACAGCGGGCCGTGCGGCGGCTGTGCGGCGGGCGGGCGGCGGGCGGCCAGGGCGCGGCTGAGCCAGGGGCTGGCGGCGAACAGGGCGGTGGCCGCCAGTAACAGCCAGGGGATCAGGTGGCGGAAGATTTCGTCGCCGCCGGCCAGCAACAGCAGGCCGCCGCCCAGGCCGCCGAACAAACCGGCCAGCAGCAGCGGCAGCAGGTAGCGGCCCAGTGGGCGCAGGCTGCCGCGGGCGGCCCAGGCCGCGGCCAGGCTGGCCGGCCACAGCGCCACGGCATTGGTGGCGTTGGCGGTGACCGGCGGCAGGCCGGCGGCGAGCAGGGCCGGGAAGGAGAAGAAGGTGCCGCCCCCGGCCAGGGCATTCATGCCGCCGGCGGCGAAACCGGCGAGGATCAGCAGCAGGATATCGCTCGGGCTCATGGGGCTGTCCGTGGCAAAAGAGTGGAGCTTACCCAGCCCGGTGCCGTCGGCCAAGCGGGCTCGGCTCGCGCGAATCGCAGGCATAAAAAAGCCGGCTTGTGGCCGGCTTTTAGGGGGTGGGCAGGGCTTATTTTTGGTAAGCCGCGACCGCCTTGTTGATCAGGCCGCGGGCCTCTTCGGCGCCGCCCCAGCCTTCGACCTTGACCCACTTGCCCTTCTCCAGATCCTTGTAGTTCTCGAAGAAGTGCTTGATCTGCTCGATCAGCAGGGCCGGCAGGTCGGTGTATTCCTGAACGTCCTTGTACAGCACGGTCAGCTTGTCGTGGGGCACGGCGACCAGCTTGGCGTCGCCGCCGGCTTCGTCGCTCATGTGCAGCACGCCCACCGGCCGGGCACGGATCACCGAGCCCGGCGCCACCGGGTAGGGGGTGACCACCAGCACGTCGAGCGGGTCGCCGTCGTCGGCCAGGGTGTGCGGGATGAAGCCGTAGTTGGCCGGGTAGAACATCGGGGTGGCCATGAAGCGGTCGACCATCAGGCAATCGGTGTCGTGGTCGATTTCGTATTTGATCGGCGCGTGGTTGGCCGGGATTTCGATGGCGACGTAGATGTCGTTCGGCAGGTCTTTACCTGCTGGAATCTTGCTGTAGCTCATGGGGCGACTCCCGGGGGTGGCCAAAAAAGTGGCGCGATTATAGGCACATTCCCCGGCGCTTGCTACGCCGAGATGCCTAGCCATTGGTCGCGGTCGGCCTCTCTTTGGCGCTGCTCCGGTAGTCCGGGTGAGTGCCTTGCAGGTGTCGCAGGCGCGCCAATGGGTCCTGGCGGTAGAAGCGCGCGAGCTGGGCGTAGACGGCGGGGAAGGATTCGCCGAGCAGGTCCGGGGCGCTGAAGAAGTATTCGCTGGTCACCGCGAAGAATTCCGCCGGGTCTTCTGCGGCATAGGGGTCGATGGCGGTCTCGGCATCGGGATCGGCGTCCAGCTGGGCGTTGAGGCGGTCGTAGGCGTCCTGCATGGCGCCGGCCCAGTCGGCCACGCGCATGTCGGCGTGCAGCGGTGGCAGGCCGTTGGCGTCGCCGCCGAGCATGTCCAGCTTGTGCGCCAATTCGTGGATCACCAGGTTGTAGGCGTCCCAGCCGCCGCTGCTCTGCACCCCCGGCCAGGCGAGGATCACCGGGCCCTGTTGCCAGGCCTCGCCGCTGTGTTCGGCGTCCCACTCGTGGACCACGCCGCTGGCGTCGCGGTGGCGCTGGGGACTGACGAAGTCGTCGGGGTAGAGGACGACCTCGTGGAAGCCGCCGTACCAGTCCAGTTCGTCCAGGTGCAGCAGCGGCAGCACGGCCTGGGCGGCCAGGCTCAGGCGATCGAGGCTGTCCAGTTCGACGCCGGGCAGGGCGGTGATGCGCTTGCCATGCAGGAACAGCACGGCACATTCGCACAGGCGCTGGAGTTCGGCCGCGTCGAGACCGTCGAGGATCGGCAGACGCTGCAGCACGGAAGCCCAGATGGCGGGCTCGACCGGATGGCGGGCAAGGATGCGCCGGCGGCGCCAGGCGCGAAAGGACCACATGGAGAGTCGGCTCGGGTTGGCTAATGGCCTACCTTAAGCGGCGCCCGGCAGGGCGGCAAGCCGGTAGCGGCCACGCCTGCGTCGGGCTAGCGCCTGGGTGGCTCAGTCGCCGTTGACCGGTAGCACGTAGTTCTTGAACTGGGTGTCTTCGCGAAAGCCGATGGACTCGTAGAGCGCCTGCGCCACGGCGTTGTCGCTGCTGGTGGACACGCGCATGCGCACCGCGTTGGTGTCCTTGGCCATCTTCTTGGCGGTCTGCAGCAGGCGGTCGGCGACCAGCTGGCGACGGGCGTCCTCGGCGACATAGATGTCGTTGAGAATCCACACGCGCTTGAGCGACAGCGAGGAATAGCTCGGGTACAGCTGGCAGAAGCCGAGCAAACGGTCGTCATCGTCGGCCAGGGCCAGGTAGATCACCGATTCCTGGCGGCGCAGGCGGGTCTCCAGGAACTTGCGCGAGGAGTCGGGATAGGGCAGTTCGCCGTAGAATTCGCGGTACTTGACGAACAGCGGGGTCAGCAGGTCCAGGTGCTCCAGGGTGGCAGTGACGATGCGCATTGGCGGCCTCGACTTCAAGGGCGTGGGCGGATACAGGCAATGCAGGTGCGATGCCGGCGGACGTGGCGATGCTGCCTAAGGGGATTTGAAAGCGCAATCCAAGCGAGCGTTTGATCGATTACCCGAAGGTCTGCTCATAAGCACGCCGGGTGGCGGGTTTTGCGACTTTTATCGCGCGGCGGCGGTCTTGCCGGCGCGGTGGCTGGGGGCCGGGCAACGGGCCGCTGTGCTAACCTGCGGCGAGTTTCCACCGGGCCCGCTCGGGCCTGCTTCAGGGGTTATTCATGCATATCCATATTCTCGGCATCTGCGGCACCTTCATGGGGTCGCTGGCCGTCCTGGCCAAGGAGCTGGGCCATCGGGTCACAGGTTCCGACGCCAATGTCTACCCGCCCATGAGCACCCAGCTCCAGGCCCAGGGCATCGAGTTGACCCAGGGCTACGACCCGGCACAACTCGACCCGGCACCGGATCTGGTGGTGATCGGCAACGCCCTGTCGCGCGGCAACCCGGCGGTGGAGCAGGTCCTCAACCAGGGCCTGCCCTATGTCAGCGGGCCGCAATGGTTGGCCGACCATGTGCTGCGGGACCGCTGGGTGCTGGCGGCGGCCGGTACCCATGGCAAGACCACCTGCAGCAGCATGCTCGCCTGGGTGCTGGAGCACGCCGGCATGAGTCCGGGCTTTTTGATCGGCGGGGTGCCGCAGAACTTCGGGGTGTCCGCGCGCCTCGGCGGCACGCCGTTCTTCGTGGTCGAGGCGGACGAGTACGACAGCGCCTTCTTCGACAAGCGCAGCAAATTCGTCCACTACCGCCCGCGCACCGCCATCCTGAATAACCTGGAGTTCGACCACGCGGACATCTTCCCGGACCTGGCGGCCATCGAGCGGCAGTTCCACCATCTGGTGCGGACCATCCCCGGCGACGGCCTGATCATCCATCCCCGGGACGACGAAGCGCTGCAGCGGGTGATCGGCATGGGCTGCTGGACCAGGGTCGAAACCACGGGCGAGGGCGGTCAATGGCAGGCGCGCCTGCTCAGCGAAGACGGTTCGCGCTTCGAAGTGCGGTTCGACGGCCAGGCGGTCGGGACGGTCGACTGGCCGCTGACCGGCCGGCACAACGTCGCCAATGCCCTGGCGGTGCTGGCGGCGGCGCGCCATGTCGGCGTGGTGCCGGCGCTGGGTTGCGCGGCCCTGTGCCTGTTCGTCAACGCCAAGCGACGCATGGAGAAGGTCGCCGAGGTCAGGGGCGTGACGGTCTACGACGACTTCGCCCATCACCCGACGGCCATCGCCACCACCCTCGACGGCCTGCGCAAGCGCATCGGCGACGCCCGGCTGATTGCGGTGATCGAGCCGCGCTCCAACTCGATGAAGCTCGGCGCCCACCGCGACGGCCTGCCGGCCTCGGTGATCCAGGCCGATTCGGTGTACTGGTACGCGCCGGCCAACCTCGGCTGGGACCTGGCGGCGACCGTGGCTGCGAGCACGGTGCCGACCCGGGTCTGCGATTCGCTGGAGGCGATCATCGAAGGGGTCAAGGCCGAGGCCGCGCCCGGCACCCAGGTGGTGATCATGAGCAACGGCGGCTTCGGCGGCCTGCATGGCAAGTTGGCCCAGGCACTGGCCTGAGCTGGTATTGAAGGCCAAGGAAGTGAATATGGACGATTTCAATCCTTACAGGGCGCCAGGCAGCTCGCTCGCGGTAGAGATGCGGTCTCGGCGTCCTGGCCTCAGCCTGTTCTACCAGGTGCCTAGCCTGCTATATGCCAGTGTCATCGTGCTGGCCACCTTGATACTGCTGAGCAGCTATCCGCAAAGCCTGCAGGATTCGCGTGCGCCACTCGCACTGCTTCTCTTTTATGCCCCGGTATTGTGCTTTCTGTTGCTACGTTGGGGCACGCCGCGTCTGGTGCGTTTCGGTCTGGGTCTACAAGCGCTTTTGGTGCTATGGATCATCTACCGGTTTATCGACAATCTAGCCTTCGCCGGCCCGGAGTTGCGTATCGGCAGTGCATTACTTGGTATCAATTTGCTCGCCTTGCTTGGCGGCCTACAACAAGCCAAAGCCAGGCCCTTACCAAGGAACACAGATGAACAGTCCTGAACGCATCACCCTGGCCATGACCGGCGCTTCCGGCGCCCAGTACGGTCTGCGCCTGCTCGACTGCCTGGTGCAGGAGGAGCGCGAGGTGCATTTCCTGATCTCCAAGGCCGCGCAGCTGGTCATGGCCACCGAGACCGACGTGACCCTGCCGGCCAAGCCTCAGGCCATGCAGGCTTTCCTGAGCGAATACACCGGCGCCGCGCCGGGGCAGATCCGCGTCTACGGCAAGGAGGACTGGATGGCCCCGGTGGCCTCCGGCTCCGGTGCGCCGACCGCCATGGTGGTGGTGCCCTGCAGCACCGGCACCCTGTCGGCCATCGCCACCGGCGCCTGCAACAACCTGATCGAGCGGGCCGCCGACGTGGTGCTCAAGGAGCGGCGCCAGCTGATCCTGGTGCCACGGGAGACGCCGCTGTCGAGCATCCACCTGGAGAACATGCTCAGGCTGTCCAACCTGGGGGCGGTGATACTGCCGGCGGCGCCGGGCTTCTACCACCAGCCGCAGACGCTCGACGACCTGATCGATTTCGTCGTCGCGCGCATCCTCAACTGCCTGGACATTCCCCAGGACATGCTGCCGCGCTGGGGCGAGCACCATCAGGTCAGTGGCGATGACTGAAGGGGAGCGGCCGGGCGGCAGCCGTCGGCTTACGCCCGTGGCTTGTCCGTCCCGCTGCCGGTTGGCGGGCCTGCTGCTCCTCGTCCTGCTGGGCAGCGGCTGCGCCAGCGTGCGCACCCTGGATGCGGCCAAGCCCGGTGCCCCGGTGATCTATGCCGGCACCCGCCTGGACTGGTACGCGATCGAGGGCGGCTGCTGCCCGCTGGAGCGCTTCGGCGCCGAGGCGCCCGCATATCCGGCGCTCGACCTGCCGGCCAGCGCCGTGCTGGATACCCTGCTGTTGCCCTTCGCCCTGGCGGTCGAGCTGGGCGTGAGCCTGGGTGTCAGCGGCGGGCTCTAGCCGCGATCACCAGTGCTTCAGCCAGCGGTTCCAGCGGTACAGTCCGCGGGCGAACAGGTTGTAGCCCCAGCGCGCCAGCGGCTGCAGGCCGGGCAGGCGCAGCAGCCGGCCCAGCCAGCGCTGGCCGCGGGTGTGCTGGAAGAGTTCGGCGAAGGCGTCCACGCCGATCGCGATATGCCCGCTTTCATCCTTCAGGTACAGGCGCTCGCGCACCTGCTCCAGGTCGCTGTCCAGTTCCGCCACCGACTCGGGGCGCTGGTGCACGTCGATCCATTCCACCGGGCAGCTGGCGCCTGCGTGCATGCGCCGCCGCTGGCCCTCGATGCCGGCTTTGCACACCGGGCAGGCACTGTTGTAGAAGACCTTGATCTTGCTCATGGCTCTGCCATCTGAGTCGGGGCCGCCGCGGCGGGGTGGGTGTGGACTCGCCGCTGCAGCGTCTGGCCACGGGCTCGGCGCGGACGGGGTCGCGGTTCAGGGTGGCCGTCTCTGCGCAGGCCAGCCCATCGTCGACCCGCCGACTGGCGAGGTCAAGCGGCGCGGACCGGATGCCTAGTCGGCCCAGCCGGAATAGACGTAGGTCATCGGTCTGGGGCCTTTCAGGTAGCGGGCTTCCAGCGTGCCGAGACGAAAACCGCCGGCGCTGATCAACGCCGGGATGTCGCGATCGAGGTGGCAGCCGCCGGCCAGGGGCTTCCAGTAGGGCGTGAGGCGGTTTTGCCAGCGTGCCACGGCGGCATCCGGGGCCAGGCCGTGTTCGCAGAACAGCAGGCGGCCGCCGGGTTTCAGCACCCGGCGCATCTCCAGCAGCGCTGCCCGCGCATCGGGGATGGTGCACAGGGTGAAGGTGCAGACGATGTCGTCGAAGCTGGCGTCGGCGGCCTGGATCTGCCCCAGCTCCAGGGCGATCATCTCGACCGGGATGCTGATCCGCGCGGCACGCCCCCGGGCCAGCTTCTGCAGGGCGGCGCTGGGGTCGACGCCGAGGATGGCGCTGACCCTGGCGGCATCGTAGAGCGCCAGGTTGAGGCCGCTGCCGATGCCGATCTCCAGCACCCGCCCCCGGGCCAGGGGCACGACCTGCGCGCGGGCCTGCATCACCTCGCCCAGGCCACAGGCCAGGTCGATCAGCCGTGGCAGCAGGTAGCGCTCATACAGCTGCATCGCGAGGATCAGGCGTCGTCATCGTCAGGGGCCTGCCCCTCATCCTCATCGTTGTCGCCGCTGACCGCCGCGAAGCACTTGATCAGGTGGCGCTCGTCGCCCTCGGTCAGGTTCCAGCCGTCGCGTTCGGGGTCGAAACCGGCCGCCATCACCGCGGCCAGGGAAAATTGCCAGTGGCGGCGGGTGCGGCCGTCGAGGCCCTCGGCCTTGAGCAGGGGTTTCTGTTGGCTGCCGGCGTCGGCCGAGCCGGCGCTGACCTGGGCCAGCAGTTCCTTGTCCAGGCTGAACTGCCAGGCATACAGGCCGTCGACTTCGAGCATGTCGGCGTCCTGCAGGGCATCGATCAGGCTGTTGTGGGGGGTACTCATAGGGGGCTCGCCTTCAACATTGGGGGTCAGCGACCGAGGCGGCGCAGGCGGTCGGACTCGATCACGCGTACGCCGCGGTCTTCTTCCAGGGCCAGGCGCCAGAGCGCGCGGGCCAGGGCGGTGGCCTCGATGCCGCCGTATTTGCCCGGTAGCCAGCGCAGCAGCGGTGCAGCCAGGCGCTCGCCCAGGCGGAACTCGCGACGTGGACCGAGCAGCAGGGACGGTCGCGCCAGGGTCAGTTGTGGCCAGTCCTGAGCCTTCAGGGCCGCTTCCATTTCACCCTTGATGCGGTTGTAGAACACCGAGGAGTGCGGGTTTGCGCCCAGGGCGCTGACCACCAGCAGGTGGCGGGCGCCGAGCTCGCGGGCGCGTTGGGCGAAGGCCACGACCAGGTCGAGGTCGATGGCGCGAAAGGCTTCCTGGGAGCCGGCTTGCTTGATGGTGCTGCCCAGGCAGCAGAAGGCGGTGTCGACCGGCCCGCTCAGCTGCGGCAGTAGCTCGAGCAACTCGCCGACCGGGTTTTCCAGGTGCGGGTGCTCGGCCAGTGGCCGCCGGCTCGGCGCCAGGACGCGCTCGACCGTGGGCTCGCTGAGCAGGCGATCCAGCAGGTGCTCGCCGGTCAGTCCGGTGGCGCCGGCGAGGAGGATGCGCTGGGGCGTCAAATACATAGATGTCGAATCTCCGCTGGTTATCGCTCAGCTTAGTGGCTGCTCGTCGATTTGTCGGTGGGGGCGGCGCTCAGGGCCTGGGTGGCCTGCTGCCGGCGCCACTCGCGCCAGTGCGCGAGGACGGCCTGCGGCGCCCAGATCTGCGGTTCGGACGGCTCGAAGCCGTCGGCCGCCTCGCGCTCGGCGACCCGCGCCTTGGCCAGCTCGAAGGCGCGCTGCAGGTCATCGGTTTGTTGCAGGGCCTCGGCGAACAGCGCTCGGCCGAAATAGGTGAAGTCGTTCTCTTCCGAGCAGCCGAAGGACACCCGGTCGGCGCGGGCGGCGGCCATCACCAGGGTCTTGTCGTCCTGCAGCTTGGGGATGAAGCCGCCGGCATAGCAGGCCGAGAT
Organism: Pseudomonas benzenivorans; assembly: GCF_033547155.1. Classification (GTDB taxonomy): domain Bacteria; phylum Pseudomonadota; class Gammaproteobacteria; order Pseudomonadales; family Pseudomonadaceae; genus Aquipseudomonas; species Aquipseudomonas benzenivorans_B. The sequence goes on along the minus strand of NZ_CP137892.1, from coordinate 3,795,366 downwards.
CACCAGCACCTTGTGCCGTTCGCGCAGCGGTTGCAGCAGCGTGGCCAGTTCGTCGGCGGCCAGGTCGGCCAGTTGCAGGCGCGGCTGGTCGAGGTTCAGCTCATGCTGGGGCGAGCCGTGGCTGGTCAGGTAGAGGAATACCAGGTCTTCCGGGCCGCTGCGCTCGGCCAGGGCCTGCACCGCGCGGCGCAGGCTCTCGCGGGTGGCCAGCGGACGGTCGGCGAGGTGATCGCGATGGTTGACCAGGGTCAGGCTGCCGCGGGCGGCGAAGCGCTCGCCGAGCAGGCGGGCGACATAATCGGCTTCGCGCTGGAACACGCTCTGCTTGCCGTCGCCGGCCAGGGTCAGGGCATAGAGTTCGATCCGCGGGGTGGACGCCGGAACCGCGGCGATGGCCTCGGCGAGCAGGCGGCCCTGCTCCAGCAGACCGAGTTCCAACGGGTCGGGCAGCAGCTGCCCCTGTTCGTCGCGCACCCGCCGGCCGCGCTGCCAGGTGCCGCCTTGCTGGCCGCCGTCGGCCAGGGTCAGGAGACCATCGCCGGCATACTCGCCATGGGCGAACTGGCCGTCGTAGTGACTGCCGTCCGCCAGGCGCAGGTGGCCCTGGCCGTGGTAGCGCCAATCGCGGAAGCGGCCCTGGTAGTGGGTGCCGTCGCTACCCTGGTACTGGCCGGCGCCGCTCAGCGCGCCCTCGACGAAGTGTCCGCTCCAGGCGTCGCCGGCGGCACTCTGGTAACGGCCCTTGCCGTGGAACTGGCTGTCGCGGAAGCCGCCGCTGTAGCGATCGCCGTCGGCGCCTTCGAAGCTGCCCTGGCCGTGCAGTTGGCCGCGGACGAATTCACCACTGAAGCTGTTGCCGTAGGCATCGCGGCGCACGCCCTGGCCATGGGGCTGGCCGCGACGGAACTGACCCTGGTAGCTGCTGCCGTCGGCCCATTCGAGGTGCCCCGCACCGTCGAACAGGCCGCGCTTGAACTCGCCGCGGTAAACCTGTCCGGCCTGCTCGAGGGTGCCTTCGCCGGAGAAGCGGCCCTCGCGGAAACCGCCCTGGTAGCGGCTGTCGTCGCCCTGGCGCAGGCTGCCCTGGCCGTGAAAGACGCCGAAGCGGAAGTCGCCGAGGTAGTGCTCGCCCTGGGCCCCTCGCCACTCGCCGGCGCCGTGCAGCTGACCGTCCTTGAAGGCGCCGGCGAACCAGCTGCCGTCGCGGTAGTCGAGGCGCCCGGGGCCTTGCAGCAGACCGTCGACCACCTCGCCACGGTAGCGGCCGCCATCGGGCAGTACGGCATCAGGCGGCAGCAAGGACTCCGCGTCGCCGCAGGCGGCGAGGAGCAGGGCGAGGCCGAGTGGGGCCAGGTGGGTGAGGCGGCGCATCACGAGCATCCCGTTCTAAGCACTGTCGGCAGTATGCCGCAAAGTACGGTGCGCGCGGTGCCCCGGTGCACAGCTTGGCCGCCAGGCGGGGCGCTTGGGGCCGGGCCCGAGCGCCCCGGAGAGGGACCGGTAGGCGGGGACGCCCAGACAGGGGCGCTCAGACAGGGTCGCTCAGACAGGGTCGCTCAGACGAAGCAGAGGGTCAGCGGTTCGGCGATATAGGCCGGTTTCTCCTGACCCTCGATCTCCAGCACGACGCGGGCCTTGAGTAGCCACTGGCCGGGATTCTTCTCATGGGCGTCGACCAGGGTCACCGCCAGGCGCACCTTGGCCCCGACCTTGACCGGCTGGATGAAGCGCACGCTGTCGAGGCCGTAGTTGACGGCCATCTTCAGCCCTTCGGGCATGATCATCAGGCCTTCCATCAGCTTGGGGATCAGCGACAGGGAGAGAAAGCCATGGGCGATGGTGCCGCCGAAGGGGGTCAGCTTGGCCCTCTCCGGGTCGACGTGGATGAACTGGTGGTCGCCGGTGCATTCGGCGAATTGGTTGATCCGCTGCTGGTCGATGGTCAACCAGTCGGAGCGTCCGAGCTCCTTGCCTACATGATCTTTGAGCTGTGCGACGGGTACTGACGACATACTTCCTCCTTGATGGGATAGGCGCGTTGTTCTGACGAATCGAAACGCACGTACCAAGATCATCACGACACGGATGCCGGGTCAAGCATGCCGCGCGGCTGAATGCCGGGGTATAGCCGACGGCATGCCGTCCCTATAATGACCGCGGTTCGCCCGGGCGCCGCTGGCGTCTGGCCCTGTGCATTGCGGTTTCGGCTGCGTCACTGCGGTGCTCGTCGATTCCCGGTTTGGAGATTGCCCATGTTGTTACGCGGCCTGTCCTGGCTGGTGCTGTGCCAGTTGCTCGGTACCGCCCTGAATGTCCTGCTGCTGCCGATGCTGCCGGGGCCGATCATCGGCATGCTGCTGTTGTTCGGTTTTCTGCTGCTGCGTGGCGAGGTCGGCGAACCGGTGCGGCTGGCCGCCGGCAGCCTGCTCAAATACCTGCCGTTGCTGCTGGTGCCGCCGGCCGTGGGGGTGATGGCCTACGCCGAGGCGATAGTCGCCGATTTCTGGGCGGTGGTCGGCGCCCTGGTGCTGTCGGTGGTGCTGTCGTTGCTGTTCGCCGGCTGGTTGATGCAGAAGCTGATCGCGCGCCAGCAGCGCCGTCGGGAGGGGGCATGAGCTTGGACTGGTACGGCGCCTGGCAGGCGGTGACCCACCATCCGCTGTTCGGCGCCGGGGTGACCCTGGGGGCCTATCAGCTGGGGGTGGCGGTCTACGAGAAGACCCGCTGGGTCTTCCTGCAGCCGGTGCTGGTGTCGATGCTGATCGTCATCGCCGTGCTCCTGCTGTGTGGTCTGAGCTTCGCCGAGTACCGGGCCAGCGCCGAGGCGGTGAGTCTGTTTCTCGGCCCGGCCACCGTGGCGCTGGCGGTGCCGCTGTATCTCAACCTGCGGCGTATTCGCCAGCTGTTCTGGCCGACCGTGCTGACCCTGCTGGTCGCCGGCGTGCTGGCGACGCTGCTCGGGGTCGGCCTGGCCTGGCTGTTCGGTGCCGAGCGGATCATCCTGATGAGCATGGCGCCGAAGTCGGTGACCTCGCCGATCGCCATGCTGGTGGCCAGCCAGATCGGCGGCATCGCCGCCCTGGCGGCGGTGTTCGTGATGATCACCGGGGTGATCGGGGCCATCGTCGGCCCTGCGCTGCTGCGCCGGTGCGGAGTCAGCCATCCTGCGGCGCAGGGCATGGCGCTGGGCATGACCGCCCATGCCGTGGGCACGGCGCAGGCGATGCAGCTGAGCGAGGAGTGCGGCGCCTTCGCCGCGCTGGCCATGAGCCTGATGGGCATGGTGACGGCGGTGTTGTTACCCTTGGTAGTAGCGCTGGTCTGAGGAGGGCACCATGACTCTACCCCTGTTTCCGTTGAATACCGTGTTGTTCCCCGGTTGCCTGCTCGACTTGCAGATCTTCGAGGCGCGCTACCTGGACATGATCAGCCGTTGCATGAAGCGGGGCGAGGGCTTCGGCGTGGTCTGCATCGTCGAAGGCGAGGAGGTCGGCGAGGCCGCCAGCCGGTTCGCCGCGATCGGTTGCGAGGCGTTGATCCGCGACTTCCAGCAGCGGCCCAATGGTCTGCTGGGCATCCGGGTGGAGGGGGGGCGGCGCTTCCGGGTGCAGCGTGCCCAGGTGTTGCCGGACCAGCTGACCCTGGCGGAGGTCGATTGGCTGGAGGACGACCCGCAGCGGCCGCTGCTGGCCGAACATGCCGATCTGGCGGCGCTGCTCGGCGCCCTGGCCGAGCACCCCTTGGTCGAGGGGCTCGGCATGGGGGGGGCGGTCGGCGACCAGGCGGCCCTGGCCAACCAGCTGGCCTACCTGCTACCGCTGGCCGCCGAGCAGAAGCTGCAGGTGCTCGCCCTCGACGAACCCCAGGCGCGCCTGCAGTTGCTGCAGGCGGCACTCGCCCAGCTGCAAGGCGAACTGGGCGTCTGAGCGCCGGTCTGGCCATTCAATAGCGGTACTGCAGCAGGCCCTCCGACAGGTGCCAGGTGGCGACGGTGCCGAGCAGCGCCAGGCAGGCCGGCAGCACCAGCCACCAGACCCGGGCCGGCAGCGCCGCCAACGGCCTGCGCCATTCCGCCAGGCCCAGGGTCAGGCCGCAGATGCCGGCGGCCAACAGGGCGCCGGCGATGATGTCGCTCGGCCAATGCACCCCCAGGTAGACCCGCGACAGGGCGATCGCCACCGCCGGCAGGCCGGCCAGCAGCAGCCAGCTCAGGCGCAGGCGCGCCGGCTGGCCGCGGCCGGCGAGAATACCGAGCAGCAGGAAGAAGGCGAACGCCGCCGAGCTGTGGCCGCTGGGAAAGCTGAAACTGTCCAGCGGCTCGAGCAGCACCTCGGGGCGCTGGCGGGCGAACAGGCTCTTCAGTGCGGCATTGGCCAGCGCCGTGGTGAGCAGGGCACTGCCGACGAGCAGGGTCGGGCGCCACTGCCGGGTCAGCAGGAGCAGCAGACAGAGCAGCAGGCCGGCGGCCAGCTGGGTGGTGAAGTCGCCGAGGCGGGTGACCAGTACCATCAGTTCGTCGAGGCTGTTGCTGCGCTGCTCCTGCAGCAGGGCCAGCAGACCCTGGTCGAGTGAGCCCAGGTGCGGCCAGCCGAGAATCACTCCGAGCAGCAGTGTCAGGCTCAGGCCGGCGGCGATCAGGCTGCTGCGGCCATAGCCGCGCAGGCTGCAGTGGGCGCTGACGATCAGCAGCAGCCCCAGCCCGCCGGCGAGCATCAGGGTCTGGGGCCAGAAGCCCGGTGGCAGTGGCAGGCGCAAGGCCGCACCGGTGGCCCAGCCAGGCAGCAGGTAGGCCACCGCCCAGCCGGCGGCGGCGACCAGGCTCACCGCGGCGAAGCGTCCGGCCGGCATGTTGAACATGCCGGCCACCATCGGCAGCATCGGACGCAGCGGACCGATGAAACGGCCGACCAGCAGGCTGGCGACGCCGTAACGCTGGAAGTAGTTCTCCGCGCCGGCCAGCCAGTGCGGGTGCTGGCGCAGCCCCGGCAGGCGCCGGATGTCCTGATGGAAATAGCGCCCCGCGGCATAGGACAGGGCATCGCCGAGCAATCCGCCGCAGAAGGCCAGGGCCAGGGTCTGCCAGAGGCCCAGGGCGCCGTTGCCGGCCAGCACCGCGACGGCGAACAGCAGCACGGTGCCGGGCACTATGATCCCGGCGATCGCCAGGCACTCGATGCAGGCGATCAGGAACACCGCCAGCCCCAGCCACTGCGGATGACCCGCGAGCCAGGCGGTCAGGTTGTCGAGCCACGCCATCATGCCGGCCCCTTGGCGCCGTCGAGCAGGCTGTAGTCGCGGCCTTCGACCTGGCCGCGGCGCAGCGGGTTGCGCGTGCAGAAGCGGGCGAAGGCCGCATCGACGAAGCGGTAGGGCAAGTGTTCGTCACGGCCGGTGGGGATGCCCAGGCGGGTGGTCTGGATGATCCGCTCGGGGCGCGCGCCGAGGTCTTCGACGAACAGGCGGCGCGGGTCGAAGCGCCGTGCGTCCCAGTCCGGCACCTTCAGGCCCAGCGCCCGGCACAGCAGGGTCTGGCCGGCGCACAGGCGCTCGGCCGGGCGCGGCCGGCCCTGGGCGTCCGGGTTGTTGGCCTGCATCCGCGCCAGACTGGCGGCGCCGGAGTGGTTGTCCAGCCAGGGGCGGGCGGACTTGATCAGCACGGCATTGCCCGGCCCCTGGGCGCTGAAGTTCAGCGAGTCGCCGCCGCGGGCGTAGTACATATAGATGTGGCCGCCATCGGCGAACAGGGCGCGACGCTTGTGGGTATAGCCGAGGGAGGCGTGGCTGCCTTTCTCTGCGCAGTAGTAGGCCTCGGTCTCGATGATCTGCGCGCTCAGCCAGAGTTCGCCTATGCGGTGGCGGATCACCTTGCCGAGCAGTTCGCGGGCCAGTGTCTGGGCGTCGCGGTCGAAGAAGGCGTCGCCCAGGGGGCGGGCGTCGGGCCAGGGCAGGTCGGGATGGCTGTGGTCGGGCATGGCGTGTCGGCAGGTCCGCAGAAAGCAAATGCCCGACATGATAATGAGTAAGTCCGCCGCGTGGTGCGACGAATGCGTGGAACGGTCCCCTGTGCCTGGGCTCAGGTCACTGCGCGCAGCAGCACTTCTTCGACCGCGTCGGCGCGGGCAAGCAGGGGTTCGCCGGTCAATTCGCTGATCAGTCGGAGGTGCTGGTCCAGCTCCTTGCTGACCGACTCCATCCTGGCGATCATCCGCGAGCCGGCTCCGCGTATGCTGGGGTCGGTGCTACGCAGCAGGTCGAACGACAGCGAGGTCATCGCCGCGGTCATGTGGGTCAGGCTGCGTGAGGTGAGCGTGAGCAGCTCGGTGAGTTGCTGTTCCTTGTGGTTCATGTCGGTCTTCCTTGGCCGGTATGCGGAGATCGGGGGCGCACCCCGGGTGGGTGCGATCGCGCATGGCGATATGCTATCACGTGCGTGCGGGTGACTGGCAAGTGGCCGGCCCGCGGTGCCGGGCCGCCCGCCGGGTGTAGAGCGATCCGCATGCCATCTGCCCGGCGCCGCTGTGCGCGGGGCGGCGGCGCCGCTATAATCAGCCGCTTTCCCTACTGCCAGGCTCCCGAGACCATGACAGAGTCCGTGCTCGACTATATGACCCGTCTGGGCCGTGCGGCCCGCGAAGCCTCGCGGGTAGTCGCCCGCGCCAGCACCGCGCAGAAGAACCGCGCCCTGTTGGCGGCGGCCGAGGCGCTGGATGCCGCCCGCGGCGAACTGGCCGAGGCCAACGACCAAGACCTCGCCGCCGGCCGTGCCAATGGCCTGGACGCGGCGCTGCTGGATCGCCTGGCGCTGACCCCGGCGCGCATCGACGGCATGATCGAGGGGTTGCGGCAGATCGCCGGCCTGGCCGATCCGGTCGGCGCGATCCGCGACATGAGCTTCCGCCCGTCGGGTATCCAGGTCGGCAAGATGCGCGTGCCCCTGGGGGTGATCGGCATCATCTACGAGTCGCGGCCCAACGTGACCATCGATGCCGCCAGCCTGTGCCTGAAGTCCGGCAACGCCACCATCCTGCGCGGCGGCTCCGAGGCGATCCACTCCAACCGCGCCATTGCCGCCTGCATCCAGCGCGGCCTGGCCGCCGCCGAACTGCCGGCTGCCGCCGTGCAGGTGGTGGAGACCACCGACCGCGCCGCGGTCGGCGCGCTGATCGCCATGCCGGAGTTCGTCGACGTGATAGTGCCGCGCGGCGGCAAGGGGCTGATCGAGCGCATCAGCCAGGATGCCCGGGTGCCGGTGATCAAGCACCTGGACGGCATCTGCCATGTGTATGTCGATGCCCTGGCCGACCTGGCCAAGGCCCGGCAGGTCGCCTTCAACGCCAAGACCTACCGTTACGGCATCTGCGGGGCCATGGAGACCCTGCTGGTTGACCAGGCGGTGGCTGCGGCCTTCCTGCCGGGCATGGCGCAGATGTTCGCCGAGAAGGGCGTCGAGTTGCGCGGCTGCGAACGCACCCGGGCGCTGATCGAGGCCAAGGCGGCGACCGAGGAGGACTGGAGCACCGAGTACCTGGCGGCGATCCTCTCGGTCCGCGTGGTCGACGGCCTGGATGCGGCCATCGAGCACATCAACCGCTACGGCTCGCACCACACCGACAGCATCGTCACCGAACACCAGGGCCATGCCCGGCGCTTCCTCGCCGAGGTCGACTCCAGCTCGGTGATGCTCAACACCCCGACCTGCTTCGCCGATGGCTTCGAGTATGGCCTGGGCGCGGAGATCGGCATCTCCACCGACAAGCTGCACGCCCGTGGCCCGGTCGGCCTGGAGGGCCTGACCTGTGAGAAGTATGTGGTGATCGGCGACGGTCAGCTGCGCGGGCAGAATGCCTAAGCGAGGCGACGCCCGGCGTAGCGACGCCCGACGCATCGGCATCTTCGGCGGCACCTTCGATCCGGTGCATATCGGCCATCTGCGCAGCGCCCTGGAAGTGGCGCAGTTCATGGCCCTCGACGAGTTGCGTCTGGTGCCCAGCGCGCGGCCGCCGCATCGCGATGCGCCGCAGGTGAGGGCCCATGATCGCCTGGCCATGGTCGAACTGGCCGTGGCCGGCCTGGCGCCGCTGCGGGTGGACGACCGCGAGCTGGCTCGCGACAAGCCGTCCTACAGCATCGACACCCTGGAGTCGCTGCGCGCCGAGTTGGCGACGGACGACCAGCTGTTCCTGCTGTTGGGTTGGGATGCCTTCTGCGGGCTGCCCAGCTGGCACCGCTGGAACGAACTGCTGGAGCACTGTCACATCCTGGTGCTGCAACGACCGGATGCCGACAGCGAGCCGCCGGAAGCGCTGCGCAACCTGATGGCGGCGCGCAGCCTCAACGACCCCCTGGCCCTGAGTGGGCCGGGTGGGCAGATTTCCTTCATCTGGCAGACCCCCCTGGCGGTGTCGGCCACGCAGATCCGCGCCTTGTTGGCGCGCGGCGAGTCGGCGCGCTACCTGGTGCCCGACTCGGTACTGACCTATATCCACGCGCACGGACTGTACCGTGCGGCGAACTGAACACGAGGCAGATGAGTTACCTATGAGCACCCAAGCAATGCGCAGCGACGAGCTGGTCAAACTGGCGATCGCCGCCCTGGAAGACATCAAGGCGCAGGACATCACCACCATCGATGTACGCGATAAGACCAGCATCACCGACTTCATGGTGATCGCCAGCGGCACCTCCAGCCGCCACGTCAAGTCGCTGGTCGACAACGTGCTGGAGAAGGTCAAGGAGCAGGGCGTGCGTCCGCTCGGCAGCGAAGGCCTGGACAGCGGCGAGTGGGCGCTGCTCGACCTGGGCGACATCGTCGTTCACGTGATGCTGCCGACCGCCCGCCAGTTCTACGACCTCGAGCGCCTGTGGCAGGGGGCCGAGCAGAGCCGCGCGCAGCACGGCACGGACCACGAATAAGGACCGCCCGCGGTGCGCATCAAGTTGATCGCCGTCGGCTCGCGCATGCCGCGCTGGGTGGAGGAGGGCTGGCAGGAGTACGCCAAGCGCATGCCCGCCGAGCTGGCCCTGGAGCTGGTGGAGATCCCCCTGACCACCCGCGGCAAGAATGCCGACGTGGCGCGGATGATCCGCCAGGAGGGCGAAGCCATGCTGGCCAAGGTGCAGCCCGGGGAACGCATCGTCACCCTGGAAGTCCAAGGGCGGCCGTGGAGCACCGAGCAGCTGGCCGCCGAGCTGGACAAGTGGCGCCTGGATGCGCGCAGCGTCAACCTCATGGTCGGCGGCCCGGAAGGCCTGGCGCCGGAGGTGCAGGCGCGCAGCGAGCAGCGCTGGTCGCTGTCGCCGCTGACCCTGCCGCACCCGCTGGTGCGCATCCTCATCGGCGAGCAGATCTACCGAGCCTGGACAGTGCTGTCCGGTCACCCCTACCACAAGTAGCCAGCAGTCGCCGATGCCGCAGCCGATCCGCCTCAAGGACCACGAAAAAGACGCGCGCCTGATCCGTGCGCGTGCGCTGGTCGGTGCCCTGGTGGTGCTGTTGCTCACCGCGGTGCTGGTGGTTCGTCTCTACTACCTGCAGGTGGTGCAGTACGAGTACCACTCGACCCTGTCGGAAAACAACCGGGTGCACGTGCAGCCGATCCCGCCCAACCGCGGGCTGATCTTCGACCGCAACGGGGTGATCATCGCCGACAACCGGCCGAGCTTCAGCCTGACCCTGACCCGCGAGCGGGCCGGGGACTGGGAGCAGGTGCTGGACGTCATAGTCGAGGTGCTGGAGCTGGGCACGGACGAGCGGGCGCTGTTCGAGAAGCGCGTGCGCCAGGGGCGGCGGCCGTTCGAGCCGGTGCCGGTGCTGTTCGAGCTCACCGAGGAGCAGATCGCCCGCGTCGCCATCAACCAGTTCCGCCTGCCCGGGGTCGAGGTGGTCGCCCGTCTGGTGCGCCACTACCCGCTGGGCGAGCACTTCGCCCATTCGGTCGGCTATGTCGGGCGGATCAACGAACGGGAGCTGAAGGAGCTAGATCCTGTGGCGTACAGCGGCACCCACCATATCGGCAAGACCGGCATCGAGCGCTTCTACGAGGCGCAGCTGCACGGCGAAGTCGGTTACGAGGAGGTCGAGACCAATGCCCGCGGCCGGGTGCTGCGGGTGCTCAAGCGCACCGACCCGCTGCCCGGCAAGGACATCGTGCTGACCCTCGATGCGCGCCTGCAGAAGGCCGCCGAGGAGGCCCTGGGCGGTCGCCGCGGCGCCATCGTGGCGATCCAGCCGGCCACCGGCGAGGTGCTGGCCATGGTCAGCCAGCCGAGCTTCGACCCCAATCCCTTCGTCACCGGCATCGGCTTTCAGGCCTATGCCGACCTGCGCGACTCCATCGACCGGCCGCTGTACAACCGGGTGCTGCGCGGCCTCTACCCGCCGGGCTCGACCATCAAGCCGATGGTGGCGGTGGCCGGTCTGGATGCCGGGGTGGTGACGCCGACCAGCCGGGTGTTCGACCCGGGCTTCTATCAGCTGCCGGGGCACAGCCACAAGTACCGCAACTGGAACCGCAGCGGCGATGGCTGGGTGAGCCTGGAACTGGCCATCGCCCGTTCCAACGACACCTACTTCTACGACCTGGCGCACAAGATGGGCATCGACCGCATGCACGACTACATGACCCGCTTCGGCCTGGGCCAGCGGGTGGCCCTGGACATGTTCGAGGAGACCGCCGGGCTGATGCCGTCGCGCGACTGGAAGCGCGCGCGCTATCGCCAGCCCTGGTACCCGGGCGAGACCCTGATCCTCGGCATCGGCCAGGGCTACATGCAGACCACGCCGCTGCAGCTGGCCCAGGCCGTGACCCTGATGGCCAACCGCGGCAAGTGGATTCGCCCGCACCTGGCCAAGAGCATCGAGGGGCGGCCGCCGGTGGACGAGGAGCCCATGCCGGACATCGTGCTGCGCGATCCCAAGGCCTGGGACTATGCGCGCTTCGGCATGGAGCAGGTGATGCACGGGGCCCGCGGTACCGCGCGCAAGGTCGGCGACAGCGCCGTCTACCGCATCGCCGGCAAGAGCGGCACGGCCCAGGTGGTGGCGATCAAGCAGGGCGAGAAGTACGACCGCAACAAGGTGGCCGAGCGCCACCGCGACCACGCCCTGTTCGTCGCCTTCGCCCCGACGGAGAATCCGCAGATCGCCGTGGCGGTAATGGTGGAGAACGGCGAGTCCGGCTCCGGGGTGGCGGCGCCCGTGGTCAAGCAGGTGATGGACGCCTGGCTGCTGGATGAAGACGGCCAGCTCAAGGCCGAATATGCGCCGCCGCTGAGTGCGGAGGCCGGCCAGCGATGAACAGCAGCTTCGACCGCACCCTGTCCAGCGAAGACGTGCTGCGCCGCCGTGCCAGCCTGCTGCAGCGCCTGCACATCGACGGCATCCTGCTGTTGCTGTTGCTGACCCTGGCGGCTGGCAGCCTGTTCATCCTCTACTCAGCCAGTGGCAAGAACCTCGATCTGCTGATCAAGCAGGCCAGCTCCTTCGGCATCGGCCTGGTCGGCATGCTGATCATCGCCCAGTTCGAGCCGCGCTTCATGGCGCGCTGGGTGCCGCTGGCCTATGTCGGTGGCGTCGGCCTGCTGGTGGCGGTGGACGTCATGGGCCACAACGCCATGGGCGCCACGCGCTGGATCAACATCCCCGGGGTGATCCGCTTCCAGCCCTCGGAGTTCATGAAGATCATCATGCCGGCGACCATCGCCTGGTACCTGTCCACGCGCAGCCTGCCGCCGAGTCTCAAGCACATCGCCATCAGCCTGGCGCTGATCGGCGTGCCCTTCGTGCTGATCCTGCTGCAGCCGGACCTGGGCACCTCGCTGCTGGTGATCGCCTCGGGGGCCTTCGTGCTGTTCATGGCCGGCCTGCAGTGGCGCTGGATCATCGGCGCGGCGGCGGCGCTGGTGCCCATCGCGGTGGGCATGTGGTTCTTCGTGTTGCGCGAGTACCAGAAGCAGCGGGTGCTGACCTTTCTCAACCCGGAGAGCGATCCCTTGGGCAGCGGCTGGAACATCATCCAGTCGAAGGCGGCGATAGGTTCGGGGGGCGTGCTGGGCAAGGGCTGGCTGCTCGGCACCCAGTCGCACCTGGACTTTTTGCCGGAAAGCCATACGGACTTTATCATTGCCGTGCTCGCCGAGGAGTTCGGCCTGGTCGGCGTCTGCCTGCTGCTGCTGCTCTACCTGCTGTTGATCGCCCGTGGCCTGGTGATTACCGTGCAAGCGCAGACGCTCTTCGGTAAGCTCCTCGCCGGGGCCTTGACCATGACCTTCTTCGTCTATGTATTCGTCAATATCGGCATGGTCAGCGGGCTGCTGCCGGTGGTGGGGGTGCCACTGCCGTTCATCAGCTACGGCGGCACCTCGTTGATCACGCTGCTATCGGGATTTGGGATTTTGATGTCGATCCACACCCACCGTAAGTGGATCGCACAGGTTTGATTGGGGGCAGTATTTCAATGCACAGATTGCGCGGCTGGGCTGCACGGCACGCCCCCTGGCTAGGATTGGCCGGGGTTTTCGGACTCGCTCAGCCGGCGCTCGGCGCCGCTTACGAGGGCTCGCCGCAGGTGGCCGAGTTCGTCGCCGAGATGACCCGCGACTACGGCTTCGCCGACGAGCAGCTGCATCAGCTGTTCGCCCAGGTCGAGCGCAAGCAGGCGATCATCGACGCCATCTCGCGTCCGGCGGAGAAGGTCAAGCCCTGGAGTGCCTACCGGCCGATCTTCATCACCGAGGCCCGCATCACCCGCGGCGTCGAGTTCTGGAAGCAGCACCAGGCGACCCTGGAGCGGGCCGAGCAGGAATACGGCGTGCCGGCCCAGGTGATAGTCGCGATCATCGGCGTGGAAACCTTCTACGGCGGCAATACCGGCGGTTACCGGGTGGCCGACGCCCTGTCGACCCTGGCCTTCGACTACCCGCCGCGGGCGCCCTTCTTCCGCAAGGAATTGCGCGAGTTCCTCATGCTGGCGCGCGAAGAGCAGGTCGACCCGCTCAGCGTCACCGGCTCCTATGCCGGCGCCATGGGCCTGCCGCAGTTCATGCCGAGCAGCTTCCGCGCCTACGCGGTGGACTTCGACGGCGACGGCAAGATCAATATCTGGAGCAATCCGGTGGATGCCATCGGCAGCGTCGCCAGCTACTTCAAGCGCCACGGCTGGCAGCCCGGCGGGGCGGTGGCGAGCCGCGCCAGCGTCACCGGGGCACAGGCCGAGCAGGGCCTCAGCCCGGGGTTGGACCCCGTGCACAAGGTCGGTGAGTTGCGCGCGCTCGGCTGGTCCAGCGCCGACGCCCTGGACGACGCGCTGGCGGTGACCGCCTTCCGCCTGGAGGGCGCCGAGGGCGCCGAGTACTGGCTGGGCCTGCCGAACTTCTTCGTCATCACCCGTTACAACCGCAGCGTCATGTATGCCATGGCGGTGAACCAGTTGGCCGAACTGCTGGTCGATGCGCGGGGGGCACAATGAAGCCGACATTGCCACTGAGGATCGCCGCCTATGGCGCCCTGGCGCTGCTGCTGGCGAGCTGTTCGAGCACCCGTGCGCCGCAACCGGTGGCACCGGTAAAGGCGGGCGGGGCGATTTCCGGGCCCGGCGACTACAACCGTCCGCACAAGGACGGCGCGCCCTGGTGGGACGTCGACGTCTCGCGCATCCAGGACGCGGTGCCGATGCCCCACTATGGCCCGGTCAAGGCCAGCCCCTACACGGTGTTCGGCAAGCAGTACTATCCGATCAGCGATGCCCGTCGCTACACCGCCGTGGGTACGGCCTCCTGGTACGGCACCAAGTTCCACGGCCAGGCCACGGCCAACGGCGAGGCCTACGACCTGTACGGCATGACCGCCGCGCACAAGACCCTGCCGCTGCCCAGCTACGTGCGCGTCACCAACCTGGATAACCAGCGCAGCGTGATACTGCGGGTCAACGACCGCGGGCCGTTCTATTCCGACCGCATCATCGACCTGTCCTTCGCCGCGGCGAAGAAGCTCGGCTATGCCGAAAGCGGCACGGCCCGGGTCAAGGTCGAGGGTATCGACCCCCATGAGTGGTGGGCGCAGCAGGGGCGGCCGGTGCCGCTGGTGCTCGCCGCGCCGCAGCAGGCGGCCAAGCCGCAGGCGGTCGCCCAGCCAGTCGCGCAGCCGGTGGCCGAGCCGCTGGAGCAGTATTCGCCCCCGCCGCAGCAGCACGCCGCGGCGGTGCTGCCGGTGCAGATCGACGCAAAAAAAAACGCTTCAGCCGGAGCCTCTGGCCTGTATCTCCAGGTGGCCGCCTTCGCCAATCCGGACGCTGCGGAGCTGCTCAAGGCCAAGCTGAGCGATACCGTGGCTGCCCCGGTGTTCATCAGCTCAGTGGTGCACAACCAGCAGATTCTGCACCGCGTGCGCCTGGGGCCGATCGCCAGCCGGGGCGAGGCTGAGCAGCTGCAGGACAGCGTGCGCCTGGCCAACCTCGGCCAGCCGCGACTGGTCAAGGCGGATTGATGCGGCACTAATCGGCCAGACACCTGACTAAGCACCGAACCGCCGTCGGCCCTTGGCCGGCGGCTTCGACAATTTGCCCTCCCGGGCCTGTTCCACCCCTAGCCACCTCGAGAGACGGATGAATACCACCAGCTTTGCCCAACGCCTTTTCCTGTCCCTTCTGCTGCTCATCGCACCGGCCACCTGGGCCAGCCAGATGGTGATCCCGGCGCCGCCGCAGCTGGCCGCCAAGTCCTATGTGCTGATGGATGCCGCCAGCGGCAACGTGCTGATCGAGCAGAACGCCGACGAGCGCCTGCCGCCGGCCAGCCTGACCAAGCTGATGACCGCCTACCTGGCGACCCTGGACATCAACCGCGGCCAGATCAAGGGCAGCGACCTGGTGCGCATCAGCGAGAAGGCCTGGCGCATGGGGGGCTCGAAGATGTTCATCGAGGTCGGCAACGAGGTCGCGGTCGACGACCTGCTGCGCGGCATCATCATCCAGTCCGGCAACGATGCCAGCGTGGCCATCGCCGAGCACATCGCCGGCAGCGAAGAGGCCTTCGCCGACATGATGAACGCCACCGCCGAGCGCCTGGGCATGGCCAACAGCCAGTTCCGCAACGCCACCGGCTGGCCGGACCCGGAGCACTACTCCTCGGCCAAGGACATGGCCAAGCTGGCCCGGGCGATCATCTACGAGGACCCCCAGCACTATGCGATCTATGCGCAGAAGGAGTTCCTCTGGAACGGCATCAAGCAGCCCAACCGCAACCTGCTGCTGTGGCGCGACAAGACCGTCGACGGCCTGAAGACCGGGCATACCGAGGAAGCCGGCTACTGCCTGGTGTCCTCCGCGGTGCGCGACGGCATGCGCCTGATCTCCGTGGTGTTCGGCACCAACAGCGAACAGGCCCGCGCCGCCGAGACCCAGAAGCTGCTGACCTACGGCTTCCGCTTCTTCGAGACCCGCACCTTCTATCAGAAGGGCGCCGAACTGGCCCAGGCCCAGGTGTGGAAGGGCACCGCTCGTCAGCTCAAGGCCGGCCTGGCCGACGACCTGACCCTGACCCTGCCCAAGGGCCAGCTGGACAAGCTGCAGGCCGGCATGACCCTCAATCCGCAGCTGATGGCGCCCATCGAGCAGGGCCAGGTGATCGGCAAGGTCGAGGTCAAGCTGGGCGAGGAGGTGGTGCACAGCGCCGACCTGGTGGCCCTGGAGTCCGTGGAGGAGGGTGGCCTCTTCCGGCGTCTGTGGGATAGCATTCGCCTGTTCTTCTACGGACTGTTCAACTGATTTCGCCCATGGACGCCCCTTACCGGGGCGTCCTGCTTTGGACGGGCCACAAGCCCGCTGACCCTATGACCGATACCGACGTACAAGCCCCGAAAATCGAATTTCCCTGCGAGCGCTACCCGATCAAGGTGATCGGCGATGCCGGCGAGGGTTTCGCCGACCTGGTGGTGGAGGTGGTGCAGCGCCATGCCCCCGACCTCGACGCCTCGACCCTGGTGGTGCGCGACAGCCGTAACGGCCGTTTCCTCTCGGTGCAGGTGCTGATCACCGCCACCAGCGTCGACCAGCTGCAGGCCATCCATGTCGACCTGCGCGCCACCGGCCGCGTGCACATGGTGCTCTAGTGTCCGAGCTCGTCGTGCGCCGTCTCGGCGTCGTGGATTATCTGCCGACCCTGGAAGCGATGCGCCGGCTCACGGCCGAGCGCGACGCGCTGACGCCCGACGAAATCTGGTTGTTGCAGCATCCGAAGGTGTTCACCCAGGGCCAGGCCGGCAAGGCCGAGCATGTGCTGGCGCCGGGCGATATCCCGGTGATTCAGGTCGAGCGCGGCGGGCAGGTGACCTACCACGGCCCGGGCCAGCTGGTGGCCTATCTGATGCTGGACCTGCGCCGCCTGAACCTGGGCGTGCGCGAGCTGGTGACGGCGATGGAGCAGAGCCTGGTGGATGTGCTGGCCGGCTACGGTATTGAGGCCGCCCCCAAGGCCGATGCGCCGGGCGTCTACGTCAAGGGCGAGAAGATCGCCTCGTTGGGGCTGCGGGTCAGCCGCGGCTGTTCGTTCCACGGCCTGGCGCTCAACGTGGACATGGACATGTCGCCCTTCTGGCGGATCAACCCCTGCGGCTATGCGGGGCTGAAAATGGTGCAGTTGCGGGACCTGCTCGACGCGCCGCCGGCGTTTGACGAGGTGGCGCAGCGTCTCGAGCAGGCGCTACGCCGGCGCCTGGGTTACGCGACCCCGTAGCCCGGATCAGCCGAAGGCGTAATCCGGGGAAGGCAGGCGATTAGTTCAGGTTGAGTGCCGGAATGAGGCTCGGGTCGCTCTCCTGGCCCGGCACCGGAACCGGTGCGGCCAGACCCAGGTTGTTCTTCTCGAAGACCTTGTCGGCCCGGTAGCTGGAGCGCACCAGCGGGCCGGCCGCCACTTCCATGAAGCCCTTTTCCAGGCCGATATCGCGGAACCTATTGAACTCTTCCGGGCTGACCCAGCGCTTGACCGGCAGGTGGTTGCGGGTGGGCTGCAGGTACTGGCCGAGGGTGAGGATGTCCACGCCGATGGCGCGCAGGTCGTCCATGGTCTCGACGACTTCCTCGTCGGTCTCGCCCAGGCCCAGCATAAGGCTGGTCTTGGTCAATACGTCCGGGCGGTGGCGCTTGGCATGCGCCAGCACGTGCAGGGTCTTCTCGTAGCCGGCACGGGGGTCGCGCACCACATGGGTCAGGCGCTTGACCGTCTCGACGTTCTGCGCGAACACCTCGAGGCCGGAGTCCACCACCCGCTCGATGGACGGCAGGTCGCCGTCGAAGTCGGGGGTCAGGGCTTCCACCACCACCTGCGGCGTATTCTCCTTGATGGCGCGCACGCAGGCGGCGTAGTGAGCGGCGCCGCCATCGTCCAGGTCGTCGCGATCCACCGAGGTCAGCACGATATAGCGCAGCGCCATGAGTTCGACCGACTTGGCGGTGTTCTGCGGTTCTTCCAGGTCCAGCCAGCCGTTCGGGTTGCCGGTATCCACCGCGCAGAAGCGGCAGGCGCGGGTGCATACCGAGCCCATCAGCATGATGGTGGCGGTGCCGTTGGACCAGCACTCGCCCATGTTCGGGCAGTGCGACTCCTGGCACACGGTGCTCAGGCGGTGCTCGCCGACATTGCGCTTGACCGCCTCGAAGCGGCTGCCGCCGGGCGCCTTGACCCGCAGCCACTTGGGCTTGGGTTCGAAGACCTGGGGTTCGGCCGAGGCACGGCGCTTCTGGCCATCCTTGATCGCGGTGATGCCCTGAACGGTGCGGAATTTGTCGCCGCTGGCAACGGGTTTGGGCGAGGACGTGTCTGACATCGGAAATCTGGACTCCGGTAGAGGCTCCATTGGCGAGAGGCTTGTGGCCGCCGCGCAGTCTACCACAGAAGGTGTTTTCCCGAGCCGGCGGCCGTCTGCCGCTCGCTCTGTGCCTTGAGCCGCTGCTGTCCAGCCGATCCTGGGCCCCGCGGGCAACGGAAAAGGCGACCCTAGGGTCGCCTCATGATTCGCCTTACGGTTCAGCGCTTGCGCAGTTGCTGCAGCAGCTCATAGCTCGGGTAGCCGTCGGCCGGCTGACCGAGGCGTTGCTGGAAGGCGCGTACGGCTTTGCGCGTGTTGGCGCCGATGATGCCATCCGCCGGACCCGGTTCGAAGCCGTTCTGGGTCAGCAGCGCCTGCAGCTCGACCCGCTCGCTGCGGCCCAGTTGGCGGTCGGAACGCGGCCAGGCGGCTTGCACGCCAGGCTGACCGTCGAGGGCGTCCGAGAGCAGGCCGATGGCCAGGGCGTAGGCCGTGGAGTTGTTGTACTTGAGGATGCTGCGGAAGTTGTTGAGCAGCAGGAACGCGGGGCCCCGGTGGCCGGCCGGCAGGAACAGGCTGGCCATGTTGTCCTCCCGGGCGTCTACCGGGTTGACCGGTTCGATGCCCAGCGCTCGCCATTGCGTCAGGCTGAGGCGCACTTCCGGGTCGGCCAGGGCGTAATCGAAGGGCGACGGCAGGCGCACCTCGAAGCCCCAGGGCTGGCCATTGTCCCAGCCCGAGTCGTGCAGGTAGTTGGCGGCAGAGGCCAGTGCATCGGGGGCCGAGCGCCACAGGTCGCGGCGGCCGTCGCCATCGAAGTCCACCGCGTACTGGTTGAAGGTGGTCGGCATGAACTGGGTCTGCCCCATGGCCCCGGCCCAGGAGCCGATCAACTGCTGCGTCGTGCTGTCGCCGGCCTGCAGGATCTGCAGGGCTGCCAGCAACTGGCTGCGCCAGAAGACCTGACGGCGGCCGTCGTAGGCCAGGGTCGCCAGCGAGCGGATCACGTTGTTGCTGCCGATGTTGCTGCCGAAGTTGCTTTCCATGCCCCAGATGGCGATCAGCACTTCGTGGTCGACGGCGTAGGCGCTGCGAATGGCCTTGAGGGTCGGCCGGTGCTGGGCCTTGAGCAAGCGCCCCTGGGCCACACGCGCGGTGGAGAGGGCGCCATCGATGTAGTCCCAGATCGGGCGGCTGAACTCGGGCTGGTTGTTGTCGGCGGCGATGACCTTGGGGTCGAGGGTGACACCGGCAAAGGCCCGGTCGAACAGCCCGGCATCGATGCCGGCGGCTATGGCGTCGCTGCGCAGCAGGCTGCGCCACTCGTCGAAACTGAGCAGCGGGGCGGCGATGGCCGCGGTCGGACTCGTGCTGGTGACTGCCGTTGTCGGAGCGGACGCCAGGGGCTGCGCGGGGGCCTCGGCGCAGGCAGTCAGCAACAGAAGCAGGCAGGCCGTGGCGGTATGACTCAGGCCACGAAGAAGCAGGTAGGGCATGGTGGTCTCGGGGCGTTTTGCAGGCCGTTACCTTAGCATGAATGGGCCGGCATGCGGGCTGTGGCGGGCCTTTCAGGCGGCCACAAAGAACGAAGCCTCCCAGTTTGTCTGGGAGGCTTCGCGGCGGTAACTGCCCTTGCCCTTGCGCGGTTTTTCCTGGCGGCAGCGAAACAGCGGCTGGGCGATCAGGGACTTGGCCCGGTTCGGGCCATGGGGGCTTTTCTTGCTCATGGCGTGGCCTCGTGCGGCGCCCGCCGGTTGCGGGCTGGCCGATGATGGCGGCTGGGGGCGGGGAAGTCCAGCGCCAGGCCGAACCTTGTAGCTGGCTTAGCGGTCGGGGTCGTCGGCGAGGCCCAGGCGCTGGCCGCAGAGGGTGAGGGTCAGCAGGCTCAGGCCGTTCCAGGGATCGCCGGCGGCCTGGCCCTTGATCTGCGCGTCGATGCGCTGGGCGACCTGCAGCAACTGTCCCCAGCGCGCCGCCGAGTGGCGTTGCAAGGCCTTGCTCACCAGGGGGCGGCGCTTGTCCCAGACCGGTGGACGCGCCGCGCTGAACGCCTTGTCCAAGGGCATGCCCTGGGCGTATTGCTGGGCGATGGTGGCGAGCAGGCGGATCTCCCGGGCCAGGGCCCAGAGAATCACCGGCGGCTCGACCCCTTCGCCGCGCAGGCCCTCGAGCATGCGCAGGGCGTGGGCGGCTTCGCCAGCCAGCGCCGCATCGATCAGGCCGAACACGTCGTAGCGGGCACTGTCGGCCACGGCGGCGAGCACGGTGTCGGCGTCGACCTGGCCGCCTTCGGCGAGCAGCTTGAGTTTCTCGATCTCCTGGGCGGCGGCCAGCAGGTTGCCTTCCACCCGTGCGGCGATCATCTCTACCGCCTCCTGGCTGGCGCTTAGGCCGGCCTGGGCCAGGCGCTGGCGAATCCATTGCGGCAGCTGGGCGGCATCGACCGGCCAGATCTGCAGGAACTGGGTCTGGGCGCCGTCGATCAGGGCCTTGGCCCACTTGGTCTTCTGGGTGCTGCCGTCGAGCTTGGGCAGGCTGATCAGCAGCACGGTGTCGTCGGCCGGGCGGGCCAGGTACTCCAGCAGCGCGGCGGCGCCCTTGTCGCCGGGCTTGCCGTTGGGGATGCGCAGTTCCAGCAGGCGCTTTTCGGCGAACAGCGACAGGCTGGCGCCGGCCTGCAGCAGCTGGCCCCAGTCGAAATTGTTCTCGGCGTTGAACACCTGGCGCTCGCCGAAGCCCTGCTGGCGGGTCGCGGCGCGGATGGCGTCGCAGGCCTCCTGGCAGAGCAGGGCCTCATCGCCGCTGACCACGTAGATCGGGGCCAGGCTGCCTTGCAGGTGTTTGTTGAGTTGTGCGGGGTTGAGCTTCATCGGCAGGGGCGGGCGGGGCCATGGGCGGCCCCGCCGGGCGCATCAGGGGTAGCTTGGCAGCGATATGGGCGACTGCTGCGGCTGTGCGGCCTGGCGCTGACGGGCCGCCTCCAGTGCCTCGGCTTCGGCCTTGGCCTTGGCTTCGGCGGTCTGCTGCAGCTGGTCGAGCTGGTCCGGGCTGATCTGTTGCAGGCGTTGCACCAGCTGTTGCACCAGGTCGCGGCGCATCTCGTTGCGCAGTTGGCTGGCTTCCTGGCTGGAGCCGATCAGGTTGTTGCCGTCCTGCACATAGAAGCTCTGCGCCTCCAGGCTGTTGCTCAGCAGCAGCAGGTTGCGTGCGCCGCGGATCTCGTAGTCGAGGGTGGTGGTCAGCTCGTACTCGGCGCTGCGGGCGGCGCTGGTGTAGCTGGCGGCGCGCTGGCTCTCGCGTTCGTCGCTCAGCACCAGCTTATAGGGCGCGCCGGTGTAGACCCGCACCTGATTGCTTTCGAGGACCTGGCGCAGCTGCTTGAGGGTGTCGCCGTAGGCATTGCGCGCGCTGACGTCCAGCTCCTTGAGGGCGAACTGCACGTCGCCGGTGCCGCGCAGCTGGAAGCCGCAGGCGCCGAGCAGCAGGCTCAGGCCCATAACCAACAGATTCCGTTTCATCATCTTCGTATCCCCTTGTCGAGCGTGCCGGCGCGCCGCGTGACGGTCGCGCCGAGCCTAATCAGTTGGCGACTATGTTGACCAGCTTGCCGGGCACCACGATGACCTTGCGGATGGCGAGGCCCTCGGTGAAGCGCAGCACGTTCTCGTTGCCGCGGGCGGCGGCCTCGACCTCTTCGCGGCTGGCACTGGCCGGCACCTCGATCTGGCCGCGCAGCTTGCCGTTGACCTGGACCACCAGGGTCAGGCTGTCCTGCACCAGGGCGGACTCGTCCAGCGCCGGCCAGCGGGCGTCGATGATCGCCTCGGCATGGCCGAGCCGCTGCCACAGCTCATGGCAGATGTGCGGGGTGATCGGCGCCAGCAGCAGGGCCACGGTTTCCAGGCCCTCCTGGAGCAGGGCACGATCCAGGGCGCTGGCCTGCGGGGCCTTCTCCAGCACGTTCATCAGGGTCATCACCGCGGCGATGGCGGTGTTGAATTTGTGGTGCTGGCCGATATCGGTGCTGGCCTGTTTGATGGCCAGGTGGATGGCGCGCCGGACGGCCTTCTGTTCGTCGTTCAGCGCGCTCTTGTCCAGTGCCTCCGGCAGGCCCTGGCTGACATGGCCCTGGGCCAGACGCCAGACGCGACGGAGGAAGCGGCTGCCGCCCTCGACGCCGGAGTCGGACCATTCCAGGCTCATGTCCGGCGGCGAGGCGAACATCATGAACAGGCGGCAGGTGTCGGCGCCGTAGGCATCGATCATGGCCTGGGGGTCGACGCCGTTGTTCTTCGACTTGGACATCTTCTCGGTGCCGCCGATTTCCACCGGCAGGCCGTCGCTGGCCAGCTTGGCGGCGACGACCTTGCCCTTGGCGTCGCGCTCGACGACGACGTCGGCCGGGTTGAACCAGTCCTTGCCGCCGTTATCGGCGAGGCGGTAGTAGGTGTCGGCCACCACCATGCCCTGGGTCAGCAGGTTCTTGAACGGCTCGTTGGAGCTCAGCAGGCCCTCGTCGCGCATCAGCTTGTGGAAGAAGCGCGCGTACAGCAGGTGCAGGATGGCGTGCTCGATGCCGCCGATGTACTGGTCCACCGGCAGCCAGTGGTTGGCCGCGGCCGGGTCGACCATGCCGCCGGTGTACTGGGGCGAGGCGTAGCGGGCGAAGTACCAGGAGCTTTCCACGAAGGTGTCCATGGTGTCGGTTTCGCGCTTGGCCGGCGCGCCGCACTTCGGGCAGCTGCATTCATAGAACTCGGGCATCTTAGCCAGCGGGCTGCCGCTGCCGTCCGGTACCACGTCTTCGGGCAGCACCACCGGCAGCTGGTCTTCCGGCACCGGTACGTCGCCACAGCTGTCGCAGTGGATGATCGGGATAGGGCAACCCCAGTAGCGCTGGCGGCTGATGCCCCAGTCGCGCAGGCGGAACTGGGTCTTGCGCGCGCCGTGGCCGTTGGCTTCGAGGTCGGCGACTATGGCGTCGAAGGCCGCGCCGAAGTCCTTGCCGTCGTACTGGCCGGAGTTGACGGTGCTCAGGCCGTCCTTGTCGGCATACCAGGCCTGCCATTGGGTGTTGTCATAATCCTTGCCTTCGGCGGCATAGACCTGGGTGATCGGCAGGCCGTACTTGTGGGCGAACTCGAAGTCGCGTTCGTCGTGGGCCGGCACTGCCATCACCGCGCCTTCGCCGTAGCCCCAGAGCACGTAGTTGGCGACCCACACCGGCAGTTTGTCGCCGGTCAGCGGGTGGATGACGTATTCGCCGGTGGCCATGCCCTTCTTCTCCATGGTGGCCATGTCGGCCTCGGCCACGGAGCCGGCCTTGCACTCGGCGATGAAGGCGGCGATCTGCGGGTTCTTCGCCGCGGCGCGCTGGGCCAGCGGGTGCTCGGCGGCCACCGCCACGTAGGTGGCGCCCATCAGGGTGTCGGGGCGAGTGGAGTAGACCCGCAACTGGCCGGCTTCGCCGATGCTTTCGAGGTCGTAGTCGAAGACGATGTCGGCCCCGAAGCTCTTGCCGATCCAGTTGCGCTGCATGGTCTTGACCTGTTCCGGCCAGCCGTCCAGCTCGTCCAGGCTGCTCAAGAGTTCATCCGCGTAGGCGGTGATCTTGAAGTAGTACATGGGGATC
This sequence comes from Pseudomonas benzenivorans, assembly GCF_033547155.1. Classification (GTDB taxonomy): domain Bacteria; phylum Pseudomonadota; class Gammaproteobacteria; order Pseudomonadales; family Pseudomonadaceae; genus Aquipseudomonas; species Aquipseudomonas benzenivorans_B. The sequence continues at coordinate 3,771,931 of NZ_CP137892.1, read as the reverse complement.
TCGCGCTTCTCGATCAGCGCGCCCGAACGCCAGCCGCGGCCGTCGATGACCTGCTCGTTGGCCAGCACGGTTTGGTCGACCGGGTCCCAGTTGACGGTGCCGTTCTTGCGGTAGATCACGCCCTTCTCGAACAGGCGGGTGAACAGCCACTGCTCCCAGCGGTAGTAGTCCGGCTTGCAGGTGGTGACTTCCCGCGACCAGTCGATGGCCAGGCCCAGACTCTTGAGCTGGGTCTTCATGTACTCGATGTTTTCGTAGGTCCACTTGGCCGGCGCGACCTTGTTCTTCATCGCGGCGTTTTCCGCCGGCATGCCGAAGGCGTCCCAGCCCATCGGCTGCAGCACGTTCTTGCCCTGCATGCGCTGGTAGCGGGCGATCACGTCGCCGATGGTGTAGTTGCGCACGTGGCCCATGTGCAGCTTGCCGCTGGGGTAGGGGAACATCGACAGGCAGTAGAAGGTGTCCTTGCCCGGCTGTTCACTCACTACAAAGGATTTCTGCGCGTCCCAGTGGGACTGCGCGGCGGCTTCGATCTCGCGTGGCTGATACTGTTCGTGCATGGCTACTGGCGCTGGGAAATGGGGCTTGCGGGAAACGCCGTAGCATACATGACCCCCCTCGGCTGAGGGAAACCCTGATTGCGCGGGCTGCCCGTCACCCGGGGCAGGGGCCGCCGTTGGTCGCCGGGGGCTGCCGGATGAAGGGTGACCGCTAAGCTTGCTAGAGGGGCTGTTCGATCGAGCCTGCGCGAGGTGAAGGATGGGTGAGTTGCGAAGAGCGGATGCGCGCGGCAGTTTGTACGAGCGGCTGCTGCAGCGCCTCGCCTTGGCACTGGATGAGGCCGACAGCATGGGGCGGCTATCCGCCGAGACGCCGGGCGAGTTGGAGTTGCGCGGCCTGACCTCCGCCGAGCTGGAGTTGATTCGCGCCTACCTGGATCATGACCTGAACTGGCTGCGTGGCTGGCATGCGGCGGCGGAAGAGTTGGCGCAGATCGAGCAGTTGCCGGTACGGGCGGCCAAGTCGGAGCGGGCCCTGGAGCGGGCCATCAGCCAGGCACTGGACACGACCCAGGTGCCTTTGAGTCAACAGCTGCAGCTGTGCTGCGCGCTCTGCGGCGTAGTGATCGATTGGCAGCCGGGGAGCGGTGTGCAGGCCTGCGCGGCCTGCGGTTCGCAGCTTTTTCGTTCGAGCAATGGCCGCCAGCCATAGCCCTATCGGTGACTTGCCTGGGCGTCGTGGTTGATTCTGTCCGGTGGCGGGCGGCGGCCTGTTAGGCTTGGCCCCCATTGGAGGGCGCCCGATGCCGATTCGCTACATGCTCAAACACCTGTTCATGCCGCCTGGCGGTTTGCTGCTCCTGCTGGTGCTCGGCTGGTGGCTGCGCAGGCGCATGCCACGCGTCGCCAGCTGCTGCTTCGTCCTCGGTGTCGGCGGTCTGTGGCTGATGAGCCTGCCGGTCACTGTGGAGTGGTCGGCGCGGTGGCTGGAGCGTGATCCGGCGCTGGCCGAGGCGCACTGGCCGGTGCTGGCGCAGCGGGCCGAGGCGATAGTGGTGCTCGGTGGCGGTCGCGAGCGCGACGACCCGGCCTGGGGCGGCGATCAGCCCGCGTCGATGGCCCTGGAGCGGCTGCGCTACGCCGCACGCCTGGCCAGGGCCACGGGACTGCCGCTGCTGACCAGTGGCGGTTTGCACTATGGCCAGCCCCCCAGCGAGGCCGCGTTGGGCGCCGAGGTGCTGGCGCGGGATTTCGCTGTGGCGGTGCGTTGGCAGGAGGGGGCGAGTCGCACCACCTGGGAGAACGCCACCCACAGTGCCCGATTGCTGCGCCAGGCGGGCGTGACCCGGGTGCTGCTGGTGACCCAGGCCTGGCACATGCCCAGGGCGCGCTGGTGTTTCGAACGGCAGGGCCTGGAGGTGGTGGCGGCGCCGCTGGGGTTCTTCGGCGTGGCCAATGGCCGTCCCGCCGGCGGCTGGCTGCCGGAGGCCAAGGCCCTGTGGCAGAACACGCTGCTGCTCAACGAGGCGGTCGGGCTGATCGCCTATCCCCTGTTCTATGGCCGGGCGGATGGCGCCGAATGACGGCCTAGACTGTGCGCGCCACGCGGCTGGCCAGCAGTGCCCAGCCCAGTAGCAGGGCGCAGAGCAGTGCCAGGGGCCAGGCGCGCCACTGCAGGTAGGGGGTAAGCTGCTGCATGGGCTGCACCTCGCCATAGAGCACGCCGCGTTCGAACTGTGGCAGCTGGGCGGTGATGCGCCCGAAGGGGTCGATCAGCACGGTCATGCCGTTGTTGGTGGCGCGGATCATCCAGCGCCCCGCCTCGAGGGCGCGCATCTGCGCCATCTGCAGGTGTTGCAGGGGGCCGATCGAAGTGCCGAACCAGGCGTCGTTGCTCACCGTCAGCAGCAGGTCGCTCTGGGCGGCCAGGCTCGCGGCGAACTCCGGATAGACCACCTCGTAGCAGATGTAGGTGGCGATATTCAGGCCCTTGGCCTGCAGCAGCGGCTGCTCGGCGTCGCCGCGGGCGAAGTCCGACATCGGCAGGTCGAAGAAGGCGATCAGGCCGCGCAGCAGTTCCTGCAGCGGCACGTACTCGCCGAAGGGCACCAGCTTCTGCTTGAGGTAGTCGCCCGCGCCTTCGCCGACCACGCTGACCGCGTTGTAGTAGCGCGGCTCGCCGCGTTCGTTGGCCTGGCGGATCGGCACGCCGGTGATCAGCGCGGCGCCGCGCTCCCGGGCGAAGCGCTCCATCATCGCCAGATAACCGCTCGCCTGCTCCTTGAGCACCGGCACCGCGGTCTCCGGCCAGACGATCAGGTCAGTCGGCGCGGCGTTGAAGCTCAGGTCGCGGTACAGCACCAGCTGGGCGTTGAGCTGGGCCGGATCCCACTTGAGGTTCTGCGGCACATTGCCCTGCATGGCGGCGACCTTGAGGGGGGCGCCGCTGGCCGTGGTCCAGGGGTGGTCCTTGAGCGCCAGGCCGGCGATCCAAGGGGTGGCCAGCAGCGCCAGGCCGACGGCCAGGAAGGCCTTGCGGGCGCGTAGTCGGGACAGGTTGACCAGCAGGGCGGCGCAGAGCGCCAGGACGAAGGAGATCAGCCAGACGCCGCCGAGCGGAGCGAGTCCGGCCAGCGGCCCGTCGAGCTGGCTATAGCCGGCATAGAGCCAGGGAAAGCCGGTGAGAAACCAGCCGCGAAAGGCCTCCTGGGCCAGCCACAGGGCGGCGAAGGCCAGGGCGTCGGCCAGCGGCGCCTCGACCCGGCGCAGCCAGCGCGCCCACAGCCAGGCGGCCAGGGCGAAGAACAGGCCGAGGCCGGCGACGAAGCCCAGGGTCAGGAAGGCTGCCAGGGGCGGCGAGGCGGCCCCATAGTCGTGGATGCTGACGTACACCCAGCTGGTGCCGGCGGCGAACAGGCCGAAGCCGTAGCACCAGCCGCGGCCCGCCGCCTGGCGCGGAGTCAGGTCGCGCAGGCCGAGGTAGAGCAGGGCGATGGACAGCAGCGCCAGCGGCCAGAGGTCGAAGGGGGCCAGCGCCAGCGGGGTGAGGGCGCCGGCCGCCAGGGCCGCCAGGTTGCCCGGCCAGCCGGGGCGAGTGATCCAGTGCATCGGTACCGGTCCTTGGATGGAGGAGGCGCAAGAATAGAGTGGAACCCCGGCCGGGTGAAGGCCGGCCGGGGGCCTGGGGCTGGCGCCTCAGCGCGCCAGGGGGGTCAGGCGCAGCAGGTGGATGCGCCGGCTGTCGGCATTGAGCACGCGGAAGCGGAACTCGCCGATCTCGGTCACCTCGTTGCGTTTGGGCAGGTGGCCGAAGGCGCTCATCACCAGGCCGCCGACGGTGTCGAACTCGTCGTCGGAGAACTGCGTCTCGAAGGCCTCGTTGAAGCTGTCGATGGGGGTCAGGGCCTTGACCAGGAAGTCGCCGGAGGGCAGCGGCTTGACGTAGCTGTCCTCCTCGACGTCGTGCTCGTCCTCGATGTCGCCGACTATCTGCTCGAGCACGTCCTCGATGGTCACCAGACCGGCGACGCCACCGTACTCGTCGATCACCACGGCCATGTGGTTGTGGTTGGCGCGGAACTCGCGCAGCAGCACGTTGAGGCGCTTGGACTCGGGGACGAAGGTCGCCGGGCGCAGCAGGTCCTTGATGTTGAAGCCCGCCTGTTCGTCCTGCAGCAGCAGCGGCAGCAGGTCCTTGGCCAGGAGGATGCCGATCACGTCGTCGAGGCTCTCGCCGATCACCGGGTAGCGCGAGTGGGCGGCCTCGATGATCGAGGGCAGGAACTCCCTGGGCGTCTGGCTGGACTTGATGCTGATCATCTGCGAACGCGGCACCATGATGTCGCGCACCTGCAGGTCGGCGACCTGGATGGCGCCCTCGACTATGGCCAACGCCTCGCTGTCGAGCAGCTTGTTCTCATGCGCCTCGCGCAGCACTTCCAGCAGTTCCTGACGGTTCTTCGGCTCTGGAGCAAAAGCCTGGGTCAGCTTGTTCAGCCAGGACTTCTGCTCGTTGCTCGATCGGTCTTCGCTCATGGGGGATTCGGAATCCTTGCTCGTGGGCAATCAGTCGTCGCCGGCGTAGGGGTCGGGGTGCCCCAGCTCGGCAAGCAGTGTACGTTCCAGGGCTTCCATTTCCTCGGCTTCGGCCTCTTCGATGTGGTCGTAGCCGAGCAGGTGCAGGCAGCCGTGAATCACCAGGTGGGCCCAGTGGGCCTCCAGGCTCTTGTCCTGTTCGCGGGCCTCGCGCGCGACCACCGGGGCGCAGATCACCAGGTCGCCGAGCAGGGGGATATCCAGCATTTCGTCGGGCACCTCGGCGGGAAAGGACAGCACGTTGGTGGCGTAGTCCTTGTGCCGGTAGGTGCTATTGAGCTCGCGCCCCTCGGCCTCGTCCACCAGGCGGATGGTCAGCTCGGAGTCGGCCGTGCGCTGGCGCAGGGCCAGTTCGCACCAGGCGCGAAACTGCGCCTCGCCGGGCAGCTGTTCGGCCTGGCTGGCGACCTGCAGGTCCAGTTCAACCATCGCGGCCGTCCTGCTCGTCGTCGAGTTTGCCGTGCAGGCGGTTGTCGTGCCGTTCGTAGGCCTCGACGATGCGCTGGACCAGGGGGTGGCGCACCACGTCCTTGGGCTTGAAGTGGGTGAAGCTGATGCCGGGCACCTCGTGCAGCACGTCGATCACATGGGTCAGGCCGGAGCGGGTGCCGCGCGGCAGGTCGACCTGGGTGATGTCGCCGGTGATCACCGCGGTGGAGCCGAAACCGATGCGGGTGAGGAACATCTTCATCTGTTCCATCGTGGTGTTCTGGCTCTCGTCGAGGATGATGAAGCTGTTGTTCAGGGTGCGCCCGCGCATATAGGCCAGTGGGGCGATCTCGATCACCTGGCGCTCGATCAGCTTGGCCACCTGTTCGAAGCCGAGCATCTCGTACAGGGCGTCGTACAGCGGGCGCAGGTAGGGGTCGATCTTCTGCGCCAGGTCGCCGGGCAGGAAGCCGAGCTTCTCGCCGGCCTCCACCGCCGGGCGCACCAGCAGGATGCGCCGCACCTGCTCGCGCTCCAGGGCATCCACCGCGCAGGCCACGGCCAGGTAGGTCTTGCCGGTGCCGGCCGGGCCGATGCCGAAGTTGATGTCGTTGTCGAGGATGGCCTTGACGTAGCGCTGCTGGTTGGCGCCGCGTGGGCGGATGCTGCCCTTGCGGGTGCGCAGGGTGACGCCGACTTCGCTCTTGTCGCCGACCGACTCCATGGCCGATTCCTGCAGGAACAGGTGCACCAAGTCGGGGGACAGTTCGCTGCTCTTGGTCTCGCGGTACAGGCGCTGCAGCAGCTGTTCGGCGGCGGCGGTCTGCTCGGCGGGGCCGATCAGTTCGAACTGGTTGCCGCGATTGCGGATCTCGATCGCCAGGCGCTGTTCGATCAGGCGCAGGTGCTCGTCGAATTGTCCGCAGAGGTTGGCGAAGCGGCGAGCCTCGAAGGGTTCGAGGATGAAACGAAGGGGTTCTATGGGTGCGTTCAAGGTCGTAGATGGCCGCCAGTCGGCAGGGGTAGTGAGGCGAAGAATAGCGCTAGCCGTCGAAGGGGGAAAGCTCGGCGGGCTGCGGCTTTAGCCGCAGGCGGGGCGGACCTCGGTCCGCCCCGCTGCCGGTCAGTCCGCCGCCGGCTCGCTCAGCAGGCTGCCGCGCAGCGAGTGGGGCAGGGCGTCGTCGATGTGCACGTCGACGAATTGGCCGATCAGGCGCGGGTTGCCTGAACGGAAGTTGACGATGCGGTTGTGCTCGGTGCGGCCCTGGAGCATGCCCGGGTCCTTCTTCGAGTAGTCGCTGACCAGGATGCGCTGGACGCTGCCAACCATTCGTCGGCTGTTCTCGAAGCCCTGCTGGTTGATGCGGTTCTGCAGGATCTGCAGGCGTTGCTTCTTCAGCTCCTCCGGGGTGTCGTCGGCCAGGTCCGCCGCCGGGGTGCCCGGGCGGGCGCTGTAGACGAAGGAGAAGGAGAAGTCGAAGCCGACCTCCTCGATCAGCTTCATGGTCTGTTCGAAGTCCTTCTCGGTCTCGCCGGGGAAGCCGATGATGAAGTCCGAGCTGATCAGGATGTCCGGCACCGCCGCCTTCAGCTTGCGGATGCGCGACTTGTACTCCAGCGCGGTGTGGTTGCGCTTCATCGCCGCGAGGATGCGGTCGGAGCCGGACTGCACCGGCAGGTGCAGGTATTTCACCAGCTCGGGGATCTCGGCGTGGGCCTGGATCAGGGCGTCGGAAAACTCCAGCGGGTGGCTGGTGGTGTAACGGATGCGGTCGATGCCGTCGATGGCCGCCACGGCATGGAGCAGCTCGGCGAAGTCGGCGATCTGCCCGCCCGGGGTCTCGCCGCGGTAGCCGTTGACGTTCTGTCCGAGCAGGGTCACCTCGCGCACGCCGTTCTCGGCCAGGTGGACGATCTCGCCCAGCACGTCGGCCAGCGGGCGGCTGACCTCCTCGCCGCGGGTGTAGGGCACCACGCAGAAGGTGCAGTACTTGCTGCAGCCTTCCATCACCGAGACGAAGGCGCTGGGCCCGTCGACCCGCGGCTCGGGCAGGCGGTCGAACTTCTCGATCTCGGGGAAGGAGATATCCACCTGGGGCTGCTTGGTGGTGCGTGCGGCGTCGATCATTTCCGGCAGGCGGTGCAGGGTCTGCGGGCCGAACACCACGTCGACGTAGGGCGCGCGGTCGCGGATCGCCGCGCCTTCCTGGCTGGCCACGCAGCCACCGACGCCGATCACCAGCTGGGGATTGGCCTGCTTCAGTTCGCGCCAGCGGCCGAGCTGGGAGAACACCTTGTCCTGGGCCTTCTCGCGGATCGAACAGGTGTTGAGCAGGATGACGTCGGCGTCTTCCGCGCGCTCGGTGACTTCCAGGGCTTGATGCTCGCCCAGCAGGTCGACCATGCGCGAGCTGTCGTACTCGTTCATCTGGCAACCGTGGGTTTCGATATAAAGCTTCTTGGTCATGCGGGCTCAACGGGCTGTTCGAAGGACCGCGCATTATAGTGCCCGGGCGCCTGGCTTCCTAGCCTTGCCTGCCCGGCGGCTGTGCTATGATCTGCGCCCCCCATTTTTCCTTCAGTCCGAACTGCCAGTCATGAGCAAGCGCGAGCCTATCTACAAGATCATTTTCCTCAACCAGGGCCAGGTCTACGAGATGTACGCCAAGCAGATCTTCCAGAGCGATCTGTGGGGCTTTCTCGAGGTGGAAGAATTCGTCTTCGGTGAGCGTACCCAGGTGGTGGTCGACCCCAGCGAGGAGAAGCTCAAGGCCCAGTTCGATGGTGTGGTGCGCAGCTTCGTGCCGATGCATGCGATCATCCGCATCGACGAGGTGGAGCGCCTGGGTACGCCGAAGATCAGCGAGGCCAAGGGCGGCGGCAATATCATGCCCTTCCCCATGCCGATGCCGGATAAGTAGTTCCATGTAGGGTGGAGGTTGCGGTTCGCATCCACCGCTCTGCGATCTGCCGATCGGAGCCGCCCGCTGGAAGGGCCCGCGAGGTCTTCCGTCCCTACGGCAGCGGGGCGAAGGGCGACGGGCTTTCCGCCGTCTGCAGTTCCAGCAGGTAGTTGCGGAAGATCTGCCCCAGTACCTGGCTGGCGATCTCCAGCTCTTCCTGCGGCATCTGCGCCGAGACCCGGTCGGCGCTGTCCATGGCTTCGTCCGAGCCGTTCACCGCCGCCATCTTCAGCACGATGTAGGCCTGTACGTTGTTCGCCGGCACCCCTTCGCCGCGGAAGAACATCATGCCCAGGCGGTACTGGGCCTGGGCATGCCCCTGCAGCGAGGCCAGCTCGAACCAGTTCAAGGCTTGTGCCAGGTCGCGCGGCGCCCGTTGGCCGTCGTAATAGAACTCGCCCAGCTCGTACTCGGCCTGGGCGTCGCCGCCCTGCGCCGCTTGCTGGCAGGCGGCCAGGGCATCGGCTAGCTCGGTGGGGGCCGCGTTCAGCGAGCAGCTGCCGGTTGCGGGGATCAGCAGCGAGTTGCCGCCGGCATCGGCGAGCAGCGGCAAAAGAAGCAACAGGCAGCCCAGGGTCAGGGTGCGGCCGGTGCGGTTCATGGAAATCCGTTTACCTCAGGGTGCGGGGCGGGCCTGGGGCCCGGCCGACGAAACGCGTCGGCCGTCACATTATGAAATAAGCCATGGCGTTCTTACAAAGTCTTTACCGGCTTTTCTGGGCACTTGGCGCTGCCGGGCAGTGCCAGGAGCAGCCAGGCCGTCAGGCCATAGGCCGGCGCCAGCAGCAGCTGCAGCAGTTCGAGCCGGCGCAGCGGTTCGACCGCGAGGCCGGCCAGCAGGAACAGGCCGGCGGCCCCGAGCGCGATCAGCGGCGGTTGGCGCTGCGGCCACTGCACGGCGCCGGCATAGAGCATCAGCAGCGGGGTCGCCAGGCTGAGCAGCAGGCGATAATCGTCGAGCAGGTTCATCTGCCGGAACAGTTCGAAGAAGGCGCACAGGCCCAGCAGCGCGCGGCCCCAGTTGGGTCGGCTCCAGCTCCAGCCACGGCCCAGGGCCAGGGCGGCGGCGCCGAGCAGCGGCAGGCCGAGGAAGGTGCTGGCCTGGCTCAGCCACAGCTGGGCGGCCTGCCCGTCCGGGCCTGGGCCGGCGGGCAGGGTCCCGACAGCGGCCGCAGCAGCCGGCAGGGCAAAGCCCAGCAGGGCGCAGAACAGCGTCGGTTGATCGCCTTCGCCGTAGCGCCTGCGGGCCCTGCCGATGGTGATGGCGCACGCCAGGCAGGCCAGCGCCAACAAGGCTTCGCCGTAGTGCATCAGGCCTTCTTCAGCTGTTCGAAGGCACGCTCGGCGGCGTCCATGGTGATCGCCAGCTCGGTCTCGCCGTGGGCGATGGAGGTGAAGCCGGCCTCGAAGGCGCTCGGCGCCAGGTAGACGCCGCCCTCCAGCATCAGGTGGAAGAAGCGCTTGAAGCGTGCCGCATCGCTGGCCATCACGTCGTCGAAGGTGACGATGGCCTCGCCTTCGCTGAAATACAGGCCGAACATGCCGCCGGCCTGGGTGGTGACGAACGGGATGCCGGCGGCCTCGGCGCGCTCGCTCAGGCCGGCCAGCATGCGGCGGGTGTAGTCGGCCAGCTCGGCGTGGAATCCGGGGCGGCCGATCAGCTTCAGGGTGGTCAGGCCGGCGGCCATGGCCAGCGGGTTGCCGGACAGGGTGCCGGCCTGGTAGACCGGGCCGAGCGGGGCGATGCATTGCATGATGGCACGCTTGCCGCCGAAGCAGCCGACCGGCATGCCGCCGCCGATGATCTTGCCGAAGGTCGACAGGTCCGGGGTCACGCCGTAGTGGGCCTGGGCGCCGCCGAGGGCGACGCGAAAGCCGGTCATCACCTCATCGAAGATCAGCACCACGCCATGTTTGTCGCACAGCGCGCGCAGGCCTTCGAGGAAGCCCGGTGCCGGCGGCACGCAGTTCATGTTGCCGGCCACCGGCTCGACGATGATGCACGCCACCTCCTGACCGACCTCGGCGAGCATGCGCTCGACCGCCGGCAGGTCGTTGAACGGCAGGGTCAGGGTGTGTTTGGCGAAGGCCGCCGGTACCCCGGCCGAGCTCGGCACGCCCTGGCTCAGGGCGCCGGAGCCGGCCTTGACCAGCAGGCTGTCGGAGTGACCGTGGTAGCAGCCCTCGAACTTGATGATGCTGTCGCGGCCGGTGAAACCGCGGGCCAGACGGATGGCGCTCATGGTCGCCTCGGTGCCGGAGCTGACCATGCGCACCATCTCCATGGACGGCACCAGCGAGCACACCAGTTCGGCCATCTCGGTTTCCATGGCGGTCGGCGCACCATAGGACAGGCCGTGTTCCAGCTGCCGGCGCACGGCGTCGAGCACGTCCGGGTGGCTGTGGCCGAGGATCATCGGCCCCCAGGAGCCGACGTAGTCGACATAGCGCTTGTCGTCCTCGTCGGTGACGTAGGCGCCTTCGGCGTGCTTGAAGAACAGCGGGGTGCCGCCGACGCTCTTGAAGGCGCGCACCGGGGAGTTGACGCCGCCGGGGATGTGCTTCTGGGCATTGTTGAACAGGATTTCGGAACGGGACATGGGGCCTCTCAATATGCGTGGCGGGGCGAGTCGGCTCGCCCGGGGAAGCGGTCAGTCTTGGGCGAACAGGGCGCCGAAGGCGCGGGCGCGGCGCTCGACCTCGGCGGCCGAGTCGGCGGCGAACAGGGCGTGGACCACCGCGAGCATGTCGGCGCCGTGAGCGATCAGTGGCGTGGCGTTTTCCAGGGTCACGCCGCCGATGGCGACCACCGGCAGCTGCAGATGGCTCTTGGCCTGGTCCAGCAGCTCGACCGTGGCGCCCGGCGCGCCAGGCTTGGTATGGGACTCGAAGAAGCGGCCGAAGGCGACATAGCTGGCACCTTCCTTGGCCGCCTGCTGGGCCAGGCCGAAGCGGGCGTGGCAGGTGCCGCCGATGATCGCCTGGGGGCCGAGCAGGGCGCGGGCGGCGGCCAGGGAGCCGTCGCTCTGGCCCAGGTGTACGCCGACGCCCAGGCGTGCGGCCAGCTCGGCGTCGTCGTTGATGATCAGCGCCGCTCCGTAGCGCTCGCACAGCCTGAGCAGGGCCTCGGCCTCACGCTGATGAAGGGCATCGTCGCTCGACTTGTCGCGATACTGCAGCAGGCGGGCGCCGCCGTTCAGCGCCGCTTCGACATAGGGCAGCAGCTTGCCGCCGGCCAGCAGCTGGCTGTCGGTGATGGCATAGAGACCGCGTAGGGTGGTCATGGCTCGCTCTCCTTCAACAGGCGTCCAGCGGCAGGCGACGGGGGATGTACTGGCCGTGGCCGGGCTGTTCGGCGTCGCGCAGGGTGCGCCAGGTGTAGTCCAGGGCCGAGCGCACGGCGCTGACCAACTCTTCGCCCAAGGCCAGGCGTCCGGCCAGGGCGCTGGCCAGGGTGCAGCCGGAGCCGTGGTAGCTGCCGGGCAGGCGCTGGCAGGTGAAGCTGTGGCGGCTGCCGTCGCGGCCGTACAGGCGATTGTGCACCTCATGCTCGTCGCCGTGGCCGCCGGTGATCAGCAGGTGGCGGACATAGGGCAGCAGCTTCTCGGCGCACTGGTCGGCGCTGCCGTCGGGCAGTTCGGCGAGGATGCGCGCTTCCGGCAGGTTGGGCGTGGCGATGGTCGCCAGCGGCAGCAAACGCTCGCGCATGGCGTAGCCGACCTCGTCCTTGCCCAGGGCACCGCCGCCGCCGGCGCGCAGCACGGGGTCGCAGACCAGCGGTACGTCGGGCAGTTGCTGGCGCAGCTGGACGACGGTGTCGACCATCTCCACCGAGCCGAGCATGCCCAGCTTGATCGCGGCCACCGGCAGGTCGGCGAGCACCGCCCGGGCCTGGGCCAGGACCCAGTCGCGGTCGAGCACGCGGAAGTCGGCCACATTGACCGTGTCTTGTACGGTCAGCGCGGTGACGGTCGGGGCGGCATGGCAGCCCTGGGCGAGCAGGGCTTCGATGTCGGCTTGCAGGCCGGCGCCGCCACTGGGGTCGTGGCCGGACAGGCAGAGCACTACGGGGCGAGAGCAGGGTGTTTTCATGGTGCGCGAGCTTAACATCATTCGGCCTGCTTGGGCCGTGGCAGGGCGCCGCAAGCAAGCCGGCGGTCCTGCCCTCCGGGCGCGTCGCGTGACCCCGGGCAGGGCGCGCCGGGCCTGTGCTAAAGTGCCGGCATTCGACCAACCGGGCCATGCGAGGCGGCACCACAGCGAGGGTGGGGCTCTCCGGCGGATTCCGACATAGCCTTTATGGGGCCCCATGCGCTACATCCTGACCCTTCTGCTCGTGCTTTGGCCGTTGTTTACCGGTGCCGTGGAGTTCGACGAGCACACCCGCGCACTGCCGCTCGGCCAGGCCGTGTATGTTTTCGAGGACGTGCGCGGCGATGCGAGCATCGCGGAAGTCAGCTCGGCGGCGCTGCAGGGCAGTTTCCGCCGCCACGACAAGGCGGTGCTCAATGCCGGCTATTCGCGCTCGGTATTCTGGCTGCGGCTGGATCTGGAGTACCGCCCGCAGCAGGCGCAGGGCGCACACAATTGGCTGCTGGAGTTGGCCTACCCGCCGCTGGACCATCTGGAGCTCTATCTGGACGACGGCCAGGGCGGTTATCGCCTGACCCAGAGGACCGGCGACGCCTTGCCGTTCGCCAGCCGGCAGATCAAGCAGAACAACTACCTGTTCGAGCTCCAGTTGCAGCCGGAGCAGCCGCGGCGCCTCTATCTGCGGCTGCAGAGCCAGGGCTCGATCCAGGCGCCGCTGACCCTCTGGTCGCCGACCGCCTACATGGAGGAGCAGCCGGGACGCATCTATGTGCTCGGCATCATCTACGGCGTGCTGCTGGTGATGTTGGTCTACAACCTGTTCATCTATCTCAGCGTGCGCGACACCAGCTACCTCTACTACATCCTCTATATCGCCTCGTTCGGCCTGTATCAGGTCTCGGTGAACGGCGCCGGCATCGAGTATTTCTGGCCCAACAGCCCCTGGTGGGCGAATGCCGCGACCCCCTTCCTGATCGGTGCGGCGGCGTTGTTCGGCTGCCAGTTCGCCCGCAGTTTCCTGCACACCGGCGAGCACAGCCCCTGGGTCGACCGCGGCCTGCTGCTGACGATGGCGGCCGGCGGCGTGGTGATGGTCCTGGCGCTGACCGCCAGCTATGCCCTGGCCCTGCGCCTGGCCACCTACCTGGCGCTGCTGTTCACCGTGCTGATCTTCGCCGCCGGGCTCATCGCCTGGCTGCGCGGCCTGCGCGTGGCACGTTATTTCATCATCGCCTGGACGGCCTTCCTGGCCGGCGGGGTGATCAATACCCTGATGGTGCTCGGTTACCTGCCCAACGTCTTCCTGACCATGTACGCCAGCCAGATCGGCTCGGCCCTGGAGGTCGGCCTGCTGTCCCTGGCCCTGGCCGACCGGATCAACGCGATGAAGGAGGAGCGCACACGCATCCTCCAGGAAAGCGGACGCAACCTGGAGGCCCTCAACCAGGAGCTGGCCAACAGCAACCGGCTCAAGGACGAATTCCTCGCCACCGTCACCCATGAGCTGCGTACCCCGATGAACGGGGTGATCGGCTCCCTGGAGCTGATGCAGACGCTGAAGATGGACGTCGAACTGGCCCAGTATCAGAAGACCGCGGCCGGCTCGGCACGCGACATGATGCGCATGGTCAACGACATCCTCGCCCTGACCGAACTGCAGGCCGGCAAGCTCTACCCGCGCTGCGAGCCGTTCAGCCTGCGCGGGCTGTTCGACGGGCTGCTGACTCAGTACGCGCCGCAGGCCGAGGACAAGGGCCTGCGTTTCGTCCTGGAGCTGGACGAGAGTCTGCCCGATACCCTGGAGGGGGATGCCGGCAAGCTGGCGCAGAGTCTCGGCTATCTGCTGGACAACGCGATCAAGTTCACCGCCCGGGGCGAGGTCACCCTGCGGGTCGCGCGTGGCGGCGGCCAGGACGAGGGCCTGCCGCTCTGCATCGAGGTGTGCGACACCGGCGTGGGTTTCAACGCCCAGCAGGGCACGGCGCTGTATCAACACTTCCGTCAGGTGGACGGCTCCATGACCCGCGCCCATGGCGGTCTGGGCATCGGCCTGGCGATCAGCCGCCAGCTGGTCGAGCTGCTCGGCGGCAGCCTGCAGCACGAATCGCAGCCCGGCCAGGGCAGTCGCTTCCGGCTCGGCCTGAGCCTGGCCCTGCCGGCGCAGAGCGCCGCTCGTCCCGCGCCGGTGCGACGGGTCAACACCCAGGCCCTGCGCCACCCCGCGCAATGCACCGTATTGGTGGTCGAGGACAACGCCATCAACCAGTTGGTGACCCGCGGCATGTTGCTCAAGCTCGGCTACCAGGTGCGCACCGCCGACAATGGCGCCGAGGCGCTCGAGCTATTGCGCCGAGAGGCGGTCGACGCGGTCCTGCTGGATTGCCAGATGCCGGTGATGGACGGTTTCGCCACCTGTCGGGCATTGCGCACCTTCCCCGGCTGCGCCGAGCTGCCGGTGCTGGCGATCACTGCCCACAGTCACAGCGGCGACCGCGAGCGCTGCCTGGCGGCCGGGATGAACGACTACCTGGCCAAGCCGGTGAAGTTCGAGGAACTGCGCGTGTTGCTGCACGAGTGGGTCCTGAGCCGTGCGCTGGAGGTCGAGTGTCCGCCGCCGTCCTGACGCTTTTGCCGGCCGATCTGCCGTAAATCCCGCTTTTTCCCCGGCCTGAATCCTGATTCACTGAAACGAAGTGAATCAGGATTCAGGCCATGTCTCACCACTCGGGCGCGCAGCGCCTCGATCGCGACCAGGAACTGCGCGAGCGCATTCGCGCCTGCGCCCTGGCGCGGGTCACGGAAGGGGGCTTCGCGGCCCTGACCATGCAGGCGCTGGCCGAGGATGTCGGCATCGCCACCGGCAGTCTGTACCGCCACTTCCGCAGCAAGGGCGAACTGGCGGCCGAGGTGTTCGCCGACGCCAGCCAGCGCGAGGTGGAGGCCCTGGCTGCCGTCCTGCGGGCCTCCGGCCGTCCGAGCGCGCGCCTGGCCGCCGGCCTGGCTCAGTTCGCCGCCCGGGCCTGGAGCAGTCGACGGCTGGCCTTCGCCCTGATCGCCGAGCCGGTCGACCCTCAGGTCGACGAGCAGCGCCTGCTGTACCGCGAGGCCTATGCCGAGCTGTTCGTCGAGCTGCTGGAGGAGGGCGTCGCCGCGGGCGAGTTCCGGGTGCCGCACAGCGGCCTGGTCGCCGCCTGCCTGGTCGGTGCCATCGCCGAGGCGCTGATCGGCCCGCTGTCGCCGCCGGCCCGCGCCGCCCGCGAGGCCGGATACCTCTCCCAGGATCTGGGCGACGTCAGCCAGAGCCTGATCACCTTCTGCCTGCGCGCCGTCGGCGCCGAGGAGCCCCAGCCATGAAGCCGAATCCGCTCGCCGAAACCCACGAGGTATTCAACCAGGTGCCGCCGCTGGATGGCGTCAACCTCTACCGCCTCGATCTGCCGCTGCAGGAGTGGACGCGGCGCTACCAGGGCGGCTGGGCCGAGACGCGGATCGACGCCTACGGCGCCCTGGCCGGCGGCGAGCTGATGGCCGCGGGCTTTCTCGCCAACGAGAACAAGCCGGTGTTTCACAGCCACGACCGCTACGGTCACCGCATCGACCTGGTGGAGTTCCATCCGGCCTATCACCAGTTGATGGCCGCGGCCATCGAGCACGGCATCCCCTCCATGCCCTGGACCGATCCGCGCCCCGGCGCCCAGGTGGCGCGCGCGGCCATGAGCTACCTGCACAGCCAGGCCGAGGCCGGCAGCGGCTGCCCGCTGACCATGACCTTCGCCAGCGTACCGGCGCTCAAACTGCAGCCGGACATCGCCGAACGGTGGCTGCCGAAGATCCTCTCCACCCAGTACGACCCGCGCAACCTGCCGGTCGAGCAGAAGAGCGGCGCCACCATCGGCATGGCCATGACCGAGAAGCAGGGCGGCACCGATGTGCGCGCCAACACCACCCGCGCCTACCCGGTCGGCGCGCCTGGTCCGGGCCAGGCCTACGAGCTGGTCGGGCACAAGTGGTTCTGCTCGGCGCCGATGTGCGACGCCTTCCTCACCCTGGCCTACAGCGATCAGGGCCTGAGCTGCTTCCTGCTGCCGCGCCACCGCCCGGACGGCACGCGCAACGCCTTCTATATCCAGCGCTTGAAGAACAAGCTGGGCAACTGGTCGAACGCCTCCAGCGAGGTGGAGTACCGCGGCGCCCTGGCCTGGATGATCGGCGAGGAGGGGCGCGGCGTGCCGACCATCATCGAGATGGTGGCGCTGACCCGCTTCGACTGCATGATCGGCTCCAGCGCCCTGATGCGTCAGGCCCTGACCCAGGCCGCGCACCACTGTGCCCATCGCCAGGTCGGCGGGCGGGTGCTGGCCGAGCAGCCCTTGATGCAGAACGTGCTGGCCGACCTGGCCCTGGAGAGCGAGGCGGCCCTGGCCCTGACGCTGCGCATGGGCCGGGCCCTGGACCATCCCCAGGACGAGCAGGAGGGCAAGTTCGCCCGCCTGGTCACCGCGGTGGGCAAGTACTGGATCTGCAAGCGCGCGCCGGCGATGATCAACGAGGCCGCCGAATGCATGGGCGGCGCCGGCTACGTCGAGGACAGCATACTGCCGCGGCTGTACCGCGAGGCGCCGGTCAACTCGACCTGGGAGGGTTCGGGCAACGTGCAGTGCCTGGACGTGCTGCGCGCCCTGGCCAAGGAGCCGGGCGTGCTCGATGCCTTGTTCGCCGAACTCGGCGACGGCCATGGCGACGCCCGGCTCAAGGCGCACATCCAGCGCCTGCAGGCGGACTTCGCCGACACCGCCGAGATCCAGTACCGCGCTCGCCAGCTGACCGAGGACGTAGCCCTGGCACTGCAGGCCAAGCTGCTGCTGGAGGCCGGCAATGCGACGGTGTCCGACGCCTTTATCGCCAGCCGCCTGGGCGCGGGCGGGCGGGTCTACGGCACCCTGCCGCGCGGCGTGGACGTGGCTGCGCTGCTGGCGCGCAGTACGCCGCAGTTGGGCTAGGGCATTCACCCGATCTTTAACAAGGAAGCGTTGGTAGATTTTTAGCCGCCGATTTTTCCGTTAAGGAGCAGTCGGTTAGGCTAAGTGCGTTCCCCGCGTCAGCGGGGATGAACCGCCGGTGAGGTCGAGAAAGCTCTCGTCGATCGAGCGTTCCCCGCGTCAGCGGGGATGAACCGCTGGACTGGAACGTCCCGGTATTTCTCCGGCAGCGTTCCCCGCGTCAGCGGGGATGAACCGGCTGAGGTGCTGCAGCTCGGCCTATGCCAGCGGGGATGGGCCAGGCCTGCCATGCGTCATGGATAAGCGTCCTGCTCTTCATTGGATATAAGCAGTCGGCCTTGCTTTCCAGCGGCGGTCACTCCAGCAGGCGTCTGTATAGCAGGGATTGCATATCGCGGCGGCCGTCGGCGATCAGGTAGATATGCACCTGTTCGCCGAGAATTCGGTAGATGATCCGATAGGGCTTGTAGAGCGCCTGTCGGTATTCCCGGATGCCCAAGGCGGAAAGTTCTCTGGGATGGGCTCCGCGTTCGGGGAAGCGCTCGAGGTTGCGGATGCCTTGCAGGAGATGCTCGAGCACATGATCGGCATTGGCGAGGGAATCGAATTCGACAATGTAATCGTAGATCGACTCCAGATCGCGCTCGGCGCCGGCAGTCATCAGCACCGTGTAGGGTGCTTTGCTCATGCGTCGACTTTACGGCGGGCGCGCAGGCGTGAGGCGACGGCGTCCAGTGGGCTGAGCTTGCCGGCCTCGATCTCCTGGTTGCCCAGGGCGAGGATTCTCAGCAATGCCAGGGTTTCCTGGGTCTGTTCGTAGGCGCGTACGTCCTGGAGCACCGCCTTGGCTTCGCCGTTCTGGGTGATCACCAGTGGCCCCTGCTGTTCGCCCAACTGCTTGAGCACCTCGGCGGCGTTGGCCTTCAGGTAGCTGATGGGTTTGACTTGGCTGGAGTAGCGCATGGCTGGTATCCATGGGAGAGGTGGTGACTGAATATAGTCTTTATAAGGTCTTTATGCACGGCTGCCGTATTCGGATGCCGCTGCGGTCGGTTCAAGCGGATCATTGAAAGGTACATGCGCTGGCAATTTCTGGGGGCAGAGCCGTTTGTGTGATTCTGCTCGAACTATGATGGCACTTTGTGCCCCATGCTGTTCTGAGGCGCTGCCTGTCATGGGGCTGCCAA
Source organism: Pseudomonas benzenivorans (assembly GCF_033547155.1). GTDB lineage: Bacteria > Pseudomonadota > Gammaproteobacteria > Pseudomonadales > Pseudomonadaceae > Aquipseudomonas > Aquipseudomonas benzenivorans_B. The sequence continues at coordinate 3,753,665 of NZ_CP137892.1, read as the reverse complement.
TGGATTGACCGGTATCGACAGGGCTGACGTCCAGGGGCGATAGATGAAAGGATTCTCCAGCCTGAGCGATCAGGCGCGCCGGCTCTGGGCCAAGAGCGGCGACGGCTTCGGTCATGGTGTGTTGGCGCATCTGCTGGATGTGGCGGCGGTGGCCGAGAGCCTGCTCCGGCATGAGCCCGAGAGCAGCCTCGATTGGGCCGCCCAGGCCTTGGGGCTGGAGCGGCCCCATGTGGCGCGCTGGGTCGCTTGTTTGATCGGCCTGCATGACTTCGGCAAGGCCATTCCCGGATTCCAGGATAAATGGCCCGAGGGACGGCAGGCCGACGAAGCGCTGGGCATGACCTTCCCGGCGCGTTCGCTGAGCGTCACCGACCATGCCTGCGCCAGCGCCGCGCTGCTCTGGGAGCATCTGCCGCGCCAGGGTGTCGAGCACCTGCTGTGGCTACGCCATGCACTGCAGGCCATCAGTGCGCACCATGGCTACAACTTCAGTCAGAACGAATTCAATCGCGCCAAACCACCCTTCGAGCCGCCTGCATGGGGCGCCGCGCGACGGGAGATCTTCGAAGCCTATTGGGCTGTGCTGGCACCACCCGGCAGGCCGCAGATCGAGGCCCTGTCCCAGCCGGCGGTGCAGTGGTTGGCCGGGCTGACCAGCGTGGCCGACTGGATCGGCTCCAACCCCGAATGGTTTCCCCTGGGCGAGCGCCACGAGCTGCTGGCCGATTATCATGCCGATGCCTTGGTCCGCGCAGAAGCAGCTTTGGCTGCCGTCGGTTGGACCCACTACCGTCCGCTCTTGAATGCGCCCGCCGAGGCCGATCAGCTAATCGGGCGCATCGTCCAGCGCCCGGAATTCCGCGCCCGGCCCTTGCAGCGTGAGGCCGACCGTCTGCTCGAGGGCGTGCAGGGGCCAGCCTTGTTGCTGGTCGAAGCGCCCATGGGTGAGGGCAAGACCGAACTGGCCTTTCTCGCCCATCTGCGTTTGCAGGCCGCCAACCAGCATCGTGGCCTGTATGTCGCCTTGCCGACCCAGGCCACCGGCAATGCCCTGTTCAGCCGCGCGCTGACCTTTTTACGCGGCTTTGCCGGCGATACGGCCGTGGATATGCAACTGGTGCACGGCGGCGCGGCGCTCAATGAGCGGGTGGTGGCGTTGCGCGGCATTCATGGTGAACCCGGAGACAGCGTGGCCTCGTCCGCCTGGTTCTCCCAGCGCCGGCGGCCGTTGCTCTCTCCCTATGGGGTCGGCACCGTGGATCAGGCGCTGTTCGCCGCGCTCAACGTCAAGCATCACTTTGTGCGCCTGTGGGGGCTGAGCAATCGGGTGGTGGTGCTCGATGAAGTGCATGCTTACGACACTTACACCAGTGGTCTGATCGAGTCCCTGTTGCGCTGGCTCAAGGCCCTGGGCAGCTCGGTGGTGCTGATGAGTGCGACCCTGCCTTCGCAGCGCCGCGATGCGCTGATGCGGGCCTGGGGTGTGGCTAACGAGGCGATTCCCGAATTGTCCTATCCGCACCTGTTGCTGGCCGACGACCGTGGCCTGCAAGGCGCCACCTGTGAGTCGCGGCCGCTGCCGCCGATCAGCCTGCAGACGGTCGCCGAGGACCTCGACAGCCTGGCCGCCTGCGCCCTGGAGCGCTTGCAGTTCGGCGGCTGCGGCGCGCTGATCGTCAATACCGTGGACCGCGCCCAGACCCTGTACCTCAAGCTGAAAGAGCAGCTGGGCGAGGAGGCGTATCTGCTGCTGTTCCATGCGCGCTTCCCAGCCGACCAGCGCAGCCACCGCGAGCGGGAGGTATTGGCCCGCTTCGGTCAGCAGGGCACACGGCCGGTCAAGGCGCTGCTGATCGCCACCCAGGTAGCGGAACAGAGCCTGGATATCGACTTCGACTTCATGCTCACCGACCTGGCTCCGGTGGATCTTATCCTGCAGCGTGCCGGGCGCCTGCACCGTCATCAACGCACGCGGCCCGATGCCCATGCCGAGGCCAGACTCTATGTCGCCGGCCTTGACCCCGAGCGGATGCCCGATTTGAAAACCACTGCCTGGGAATACGTCTACCAGCCCTACATCCTCTGCCGCACCTGGGCTTTGCTGTCGCGCGAGATGTTGCTGCAGTTGCCGGCGGATATCGACCGCCTGGTGCAGGCGGTGTATGGCAATGACGAGTTACCGGCCGACCTGACCGAGGCAGACCGGGCTTTTATCGAAGATGAGGCCTACGGCGGTTACCTCGGCAAACGCCAGGCTGAACGCATGATGGTGCTCAATGTGGCCATCGATCCCGAGGCCGAGCCGCAGAACGCCTATCTACAGAAAAACCGCGGTTATGAGGAGGGCGAGGAGGGCCTTGGCCTGCCCAACTACACCCGTCTGGGCGACGACTCAATCACCCTGATTCCGTTGCATGTGGTGGCTGGCGGCTGGAGCCTGACGCCCGGCGGTGTCGCCTTCGATCCCGAGCAGTTGCTGCCCGATGCCCTGGCCAGACAGCTCTATGCCCGCCAGCTGAAGACCTCGCGCAAAGCGCTGCTCAAGCATTGTCAGACCGAGCAAACGCCGCGGGCCTTCGCCGAGCATCCCCTGTTGCGTCACCTCAAGCCCTTGCCGTTGACCGATGGTTGTTTGCAGATCGGCCAGTTGAGGGTGTGCCTGGATAACGAACTGGGCCTGGTCTTTCAGAGAAACCTTTCTTCACCCGAGGACAAGGCATGAACAAGAGCTTCAACCTGCTCGACGAGCCCTGGTTGCCGGTACGGCTACAGAATGGAGTGGTGTGCGACCTGGGGTTGCTGGAACTGTTCGAGCGCGCTGGTGAAATCAGCGCCCTGGCGGAGACTGCGCCGCCCAGCCTGATCGCCCAATACCGCCTGCTGCTGGCCATCGTCCATCGCGCGCTAAGTAGTGCTCAAGGGCGCTGGACGGATGCCGAGCGGGCGCGCTGGCATCGGGGCGGCCTGCCGCCCGGCGTCGTGCGCGACTACCTGGAGCAGTGGCGCGAGCGCTTCTGGCTGTTCCACCCCGAGCAGCCCTTTATGCAAGTGGCGGCGCTGGCCGAGGCCGAGGAAGCCCGTGACAAGTACAAACCCTGGACGCAAATTTCCTTGGCCAGTGCCAATGGCAATGCGCCTGTGGTGTTCGATCATTCCTGCGACCTGACGCCGCGATCCATTTCGCCCGCCGATGCGCTGCGTACCTTGTTGGGTTTCTTGCAGTTCACCCCGGGCGGGCTGGTCAAGACCCTGCGCGATTCCGATAAGGCCGGTGCCCTGGCTAATACCGCCGCCGTCATGCCCCTTGGCGCGTCCCTGGCGCAAAGCCTCTGCCTGGCCCTGCACCCGCCCACCCAGAGCGGTCATCAGGACCTCCCCTGCTGGGAGCTGGCCCCGCCGACCGTTGCCCAACTGCGTGCGGAGCCGCGGCTGGCGGCCGGCCCCAATGACCGCTACAGCCGCCAGACCCGCGCCGTGCTGCTGTTGCCCGACGCACACGGGCGGGTGCAGTGGCTGCGCTTCGCCGCCGGTATTGCCCTGGGCGAGGACGTGCAGGCGCCCGACCCCATGGCCAGCTACCGTGCCGGCAGCAATGGCCTGGTGCGCTTGAGCTTCACCGAGGGCCGCGCGTTCTGGCGTGATCTGCCGGCACTGCTACCCGACGCCGAAGGCCTGGCCTGCCAGCCGGCGGCAGTATTGGGTTGGGCGGCCAACTTGCAGTTTCTCCTGGGCGACAGCCAGCAGCCCCTTCTGGTGGCCGGCCTGGCCAGCGATCAGGCCAAGCTGCTGCGCTGGCGCTCCGAGCGCATCGGCCTGCCGGCGGCGCTGCTGACCTCGCCGGAGTGCGCGAACGAGCTGCGCGCCTATGTGCGCCGGGCCGAGGAGCTGTTCGGCGCTGTCCGCAAACTGGCCGCCCAGATGCTGGCCGAAACCCTGCCCGACCCCGGCAGTAAGGACAGCTATGCCAGGGCGCGCAACCTGTTCGACAGTGGCCCGGCCGCGGCGCTGTATTTCGCCTCGGCCGAGCGCACCCTGGGGCAGGTGATGGTCCTGCTCGGCAGCGGCGACCTGGACGACCTGGAGCAGGCCGAGACCCAGTGGCGGCAAGCCCTGCTGGCGGCGGCCCAGGCGGCTTGGCAAGCCGTACGCGAAGGCTTGGGGCGTTCGCCCGGCGCGCTGCGTGCCGAGGCCAAGCTCTATCCGCGCCTGCTGGCGTTGCTGAGCCCGTTGCGTTCCCCCGAGAACACCCTTTCCACCGCCGACAAGGAGGCCCGTGCATGAGCGAATACCCGCAAAGTTTTATCGCACACCTGGAGCGTTTGCGTGAGCGTGACCCCGGCGCCCTGGCGAAGCTGCGGCGCAGCCTGGGATTCGCCCCCGGTGCCTATGCGCCGGTCTACCCCTATGTGGAGCGTTTCGTGGCGGTCGAACGGCACGCCCAGGACGCATCGCGCCTGGCGCTCTATCTGGTGGCCGGGTTGTACGCCACTCATCCCAGGCAGGCGACGAATAGTCTCGCCGCCAGCCTGGGCGAACTGATGCGCCTGCGCGACAGCGCCAGCATCGAGCAGCGCTTCGTCGCCCTGCTGGGGGCCGACGCCGAGAACCTGGCGAATTACCTGCGGCAGATCATCAGCCTGCTGGCGGCCGGCGATCGGCCGTTGGATTACGGCGTTCTGCTGCGCGACCTGGGTGTCTGGCTCAACCCGCATGTCGACCCCGAGCGCCGCGACGCCGTGCGTCAGCGCTGGGCGCGGGACTTCTACCGCGCGCTGGCGGCCCCCGCCAACGAAACCATGCCAACACCTGCCAACGCTTGAGAGGGACATCATGAGTCTGTTTATCGAATTCCACCTGATCCAGAACTTCGCCCCGTCCAACCTCAACCGCGACGACACCGGTGCGCCCAAGGATGCCCTGTTCGGCGGTCATCGACGGGCACGGGTGAGCAGCCAGTGCTTCAAGCGCGCCATCCGCCTGAGCGCTCAGGAGCACGACCTGGTGGCCCCGGAGTTTCGCGGCGTGCGCACCAAGAAACTGAAGACCCTGTTGCTGGATCGGCTGGTCGACCGTGAACCGGTCGAGGCGGAAGGCAAGATCGAAATCGCCCTGGCTGCCGCCGGCCTCAAGCTCAAGGACGATGGCAAGACCGAGTACCTGTTGTTTCTCGGCGAGGCGGAGATTGCCGGGTTTGCCCAACTGATCGAGCAGCACTGGGACGAACTGGCCGGCGCGCCCGCCGGTGGCGAGAAGAAGGGCAAGAAGGAAGCCAAGGCCTGCGCACCGGCCAAGGTGGTGAAGAAAGCCAAGGCCCTGCTCGATGGCGGCAAGGCGGTGGATGTGGCGCTGTTCGGCCGCATGCTGGCCGACATGCCGGAGGTCAACCAGGACGCCGCCTGCCAGGTGGCCCACGCCATCAGCACCCACCGCGTCGAGCGTGAGTTCGACTACTTCACCGCGGTCGACGACAAGGGTGGCCCGGACGAAACCGGGGCCGGGATGATCGGCCAGGTGGAGTTCAATTCCGCGACCCTCTACCGCTACGCGGTGGTCGATGCCGGCAAGCTGCTCGGCAACCTGCAACAGGATAGCGAGCTGTGTCTGTCGGCGCTGGAGGCCTTCACCCAGGCCATGGTGCGGGCCATTCCCAGCGGCAAGCAGAACAGTTTTGCCGCCCACAACCTGCCCAGCTTCGTCGGCGTCTGCCTGCGCCATGGCGGCCCGCTGAACCTGGCCAATGCCTTCGAGAAGCCGGTGAGCCCGCGTAACGACAAGTCGCTGACCAGCCAATCGGTCGAGGCGCTCGCCGGCCATGAAGGCAAGCTCGCGGCGGTCTATGCCGACAGCCGCGACCAGTGGGCCTACCTCGACCTGAGCGATGCCTGGCCCGCGCAGAAAGGCCAGCAGACGGCGAACCTGAGCGAGCTGGCGGCCTGGGTGCGCGATAAGGTCGCCTCCCGGCTGGAGGTGTGAGCATGGCCACCCTGCTGATGCGCCTGCAAGGGCCGCTGCAGTCCTGGGGCACCACCAGTCGCTTCGACGAGCGCGACACCCAGCTGGAACCCTCCAAGTCAGGGGTGCTGGGGCTGGTCTGCGCCGCCCTGGGACGCGATCGCAGTGAGCCTTTGGCTGACCTGGCGGCGTTGCGCATGGGCGTGCGGGTCGACCGCGAAGGCGTGCCGATGCGCGATTATCAGACCGCCACCGGCGTGCTGATCGCCACCGGCAAGGCCGACCTGCGGCGCACCGTGGTCAGCCCCCGCTTCTACCTGGCGGATGCGGCCTTCCTGGTCGGCCTGGAGGGCGAGGACGAAGGCCTGCTGGCGCGTATTCACCACGCCTTGCGTGCGCCGGTCTGGCCCCTGGCCCTGGGACGCAAGAGCTTCGTGCCCGGCATGCCGGTGTGGCTGGCGGATGGTCTTTCGACCCTGTCGCTGGAGCAGGCCCTGGCCGCCTACCCGTGCCTGGCCGCGCCCCAGTGGGCGGACCGGCAACAGCCACTGCGCTGCCTGCTGGAAGACGAGCAGGAGGGCGCCATTCGCCTGGATCAACCGGTTGCGCCTTTTGCCGAACGGCGCTTTGGTCCACGTTTCGTGAAATCGGGAGTGCTGCATGCATCTGACCAGACTGACGCTTGACCCACGCAGCGCCCAGGCCCGTCGTGATCTGGGCGATGCCTACGAAATGCACCGCACTCTGGCGCGGGCCTTCGTCGCCGATGCGCAGAGTGCGCCGGCACGTTTCCTCTGGCGGTTGGAAGCCGGCGCCAATGCCTGGGCCACGCCGGTGGTATTGGTGCAGGCCACGACCGAGGCCGACTGGTCGCCGCTACTGGCGCTGGCCAACTACCTGCAACGGCCCGTGGAGAGCAAGCGTCTGACGCTCGAGGAATGGCTAGAAGGCGGTGCGCGCTATCGCTTTCGCTTGCAGGCCAATCCGACAGTCACCCGCCAGGGGAAGCGCTATGGGTTGGTCGGTGAGGATGAGCAGCTTGCGTGGTTGGGGCGTCAGGGTGAGCGCCATGGCTTCAGCGTCGAGGCGGCGTTGGTGACGGCCAGCGATGTGTTGGTCAGCCGTAAGGGGGAGGGGCGCATCAGCGTGCAGCGGGTGTGCTTCGAGGGGGTATTGCAGGCGCAGAGCCTGGACGCCCTCAGCCGCGCGTTGACAGCTGGCATAGGTCCGGCCAAGGCCTTCGGCTGTGGCCTGCTCAGTGTGGCGCGCTGCTGATGCTGCCGCCGCTCAAGCCGCTGCCGATGAAAGACCGGGTGTCGATGATCTTCGTGCAGTACGGGCAGATCGACGTGCTGGACGGCGCCTTCGTGGTGATCGACAAGACCGGCGTGCGCACGCACATCCCGGTCGGCTCGGTGGCCTGCATCATGCTCGAGCCGGGCACGCGGGTGTCGCATGCTGCGGTGCATCTGGCCTCCACCGTGGGCACCCTGCTGGTGTGGGTCGGTGAATCCGGCGTGCGTCTGTACGCCAGTGGCCAGCCGGGCGGGGCGCGGGCCGATCGCCTGCTCTACCAGGCCAGGCTGGCGCTGGACGACGAGCTGCGCCTGAAGGTGGTACGCAAGATGTACGAGTTGCGTTTTCAGGAGCCGGCGCCGGCCAAGCGCAGTGTCGAGCAATTGCGCGGCATTGAGGGCGCACGGGTGCGCGAAACCTACAAGCTGTTGGCCAAGCAATACGGCGTGGACTGGCGCTCGCGCAACTACGACCGTAAGGAGTGGGATGCGGCGGATGTCCCCAACCGCTGCCTGTCGGCGGCCACCGCCTGCCTCTATGGCATCACCGAAGCGGCCGTGCTGGCGGCCGGTTATGCGCCGGCGGTGGGCTTTATTCACACCGGCAAGCCGCTGTCCTTCGTCTACGATATCGCCGACCTGTTCAAGTTCGAGACCGTGGTGCCCCTGGCCTTTAAGGTCGCCGCCAAATCCCCCCACCAGCCGGAACGGGAAGTGCGCCTGGGCTGCCGCGATCTGTTCCGCTCCAGCAAGATTCTGGCGAAGATCATCCCCACCATCGAAGAGGTGCTGTTTGCCGGCGGCGTCTCGCCACCACAAGCCCCGCCCGAGTCGGTGCCGCCAGCCATTCCCAACCCGCAAAGCATCGGCGATGCCGGGCACAGGGCGCAGTAGTGAGTTTTCTGGTCGTGGTCACCGAAAATGTCCCGCCACGTTTGCGCGGACGTATGGCCATCTGGATGCTGGAGGTGCGTGCGGGTGTCTATATCGGCGATGTATCCAAGCGCACCCGCGAGATGATCTGGGAGCAACTGCGCGAGGGACACGAAGACGGCAACGTGGTCATGGCCTGGAGCAGCAATCACGAATCCGGCTACGAATTCCAGACGCTGGGTCCCAACCGCCGCATCCCAGTGGAGTTCGACGGTCTGCATCTGGTCGCTTTCCAGCCTCTTGATAACCCCGATCTTTAACAGGAAAAAGTTGGTAGATTTTTAGCCGCCGATTTTTCCTTTAAGGAACAGTCGGTTAGGCTAAGTGTGTTCCCCGCGCCAGCGGGGATGAACCGGTGCGGGTGTACCGCACGCGGCTGAACCTATGGTGTTCCCCGCGCCAGCGGGGATGAACCGCTCGGCAGGTGCAGCACGTTGCTGGTGACGATGTGTTCCCCGCGCCAGCGGGGATGAACCGCCGCACCTTCTCGCCGACCTCTCGGCGCAGGAGTGTTCCCCGCGCCAGCGGGGATGAACCGTAGTCGACAATACCTTGCTGCTCTTCATGGCTGTGTTCCCCGCGCCAGCGGGGATGAACCGCTCGCTGATGGCTGGGCCTATGGCGAGGTGAAGTGTTCCCCGCGCCAGCGGGGATGAACCGATTGGCGGCTTTACCGGGCCGATGGACAAGGCGTGTTCCCCGCGCCAGCGGGGATGAACCGGTGCAGCGCCTGCTGCGCACCTACTTCGCCGAGTGTTCCCCGCGCCAGCGGGGATGAACCGATCAACGACAATTTTTCCAATGCTACCCATGCGTGTTCCCCGCGCCAGCGGGGATGAACCGTTCGTCCACGCAATTGGCTCAGCAATGTCGCAGTGTTCCCCGCGCCAGCGGGGATGAACCGTGAAATGACCGAGGAATACAACAGCCGCACCGGTGTTCCCCGCGCCAGCGGGGATGAACCGTCGTCATGGTTGAACCTCTAAACCAGGGAAATGTGTTCCCCGCGCCAGCGGGGATGAACCGCAGGGTTTCGCCCCTGGCCCCTGTCGGGCCCAGTGTTCCCCGCGTCAGCGGGGATGAACCATTGTTGCAATCCACCAGGGCGTACACGGTGCGGTGGGGGGATGGGCCCTAGGGGCCGACCGTGTTCCATAAGTTTGGTTGGCCCCGCTTGACCCCGGGGCCGCCCCGGGGTTGCAGACTGGCGGCTCATCCAGTCTGGAGAGCGCGTCATGACCCGTCAGCAAGCCTTCCTCGACGAGTACCGACTGGCCCGCCGGCAACGGGCGGCCGGCGATGTCCGTGGTGAACTGCGGCACCTGGAGCGCGCCCATATCCTCGCCCAGCCGGCCTTCGTTGATCATCTGCGCAGCCACCTGTGGCTGCTGGGCTGGGCCTGGCGCCAGCGCGACTGGGCCGAGCTCGTCGCGCAACTGCTGCGCCTGCCCGGCAGCCTGGGGTCGCTGTTCGGCCTCTATCCCCTGGGCAACCCCGGCACCCGGCGGGTCGGCGCCCTGACGTCGCAGCCGCTGCCGGAGGACCTGGAGGCGTTGCTGCGCTGAGCACGCCGCGCTATGCCAAGGCGCGTCGATGCGGGCAAGATAGGGGCCTGAGTTCAGCCAGGAAGCTTAGCCGTGAGCAGCAGTTCCGAAGACTTCGTCGTCGCCCATACCGCAGAGGAGGCGGTCGATCGTCTCGCCGCCCTGCACGAGCACGCCACCGGCGCCCTGAGCCGGGCGCTCAAGGGCTATCTCAAGGAACGCATCAAGCCGGACGCCGAGCAGCATCGGCAGTTCCGCTACCCGCAGTTGCGCCTGACCTATCAGGGCCAGGGCGAGGTGCCGGCCACCGTGCGCGCCTACGCCAAGGTGCAGGTGCCCGGCACCTACAGCGTCACCGTGACCCACCCGGCGGCCTTCCGCAAATACCTGCTGGAGCAGCTGCGCCCGCTGATGCAGGACTTCACCGTGCGGGTGGAGGTGGGCACCAGCCAGCAGAACATCCCCTATCCCTATGTGGTCGAGCAGGGCGACGAGCTGGCCGGCAGCGGGGTGACCGCCGCCGAGCTGGCGCGGGTGTTCCCCAGCACCGACCTGTCGGCCGCCAGCGACGGCACCGCCGACGGCCTGTATGACTGGGAGAACATCGAGCCGCTACCGCTGGCGCTGTTCGATGCCGCGCGCACCGATTTCTCCCTGCGCCGCCTGGTGCATTACACCGGCAGCGACTGGCGCCACGTGCAGCCGTGGATACTGCTGACCAACTACCACCGCTACGTCGACCAGTTCATCCGTCACGGCCTGGACATGCTGGTGGGCGAGTCGCGCTTCGTGCGCATGGTGCTGCCGGGCAACGTGGTGATCGAGCGCGGCATGGCCGAGGGCGAGATGCAGGCGATCATCGAGACGGTGGTCTGGCACCGCTACCAGATGCCGGCCTACCACCTGCAGGCGGCCGACGGCGACGGCATCACCCTGGTCAACATCGGCGTCGGCCCGTCCAACGCCAAGAACATCACCGACCATCTGGCGGTGCTGCGCCCGCACTGCTGGCTGATGATCGGCCACTGCGGCGGCCTGCGCCAGTCGCAGACCATCGGCGACTACGTGCTGGCCCATGCCTACATGCGCCGCGACGGCATCCTCGACCGGGTGCTGCCGCCGAACATTCCGCTGCCGGCCCTGGCCGAGGTGCAGCAGGCGCTGCAGGAGGCGGCCCGGCAGGTCACCGGCGAGCAGGGCGACGAGCTGAAGAAGCGCCTGCGCACCGGCACCGTGCTGACCTACGACGACCGCAACTGGGAGCTGCGCTGGGCCCAGGAGCGACCGCTGATCAACTTGTCGCGGGCGGTGGCGGTGGACATGGAAAGCGGCACGGTGGCCGCCCAGGGTTACCGCCTGCGGGTGCCCTACGGCACCCTGCTGTGCGTTTCGGACAAGCCGCTGCACAGCGAGCTCAAGTTGCCGGGAGCGGCCGGGGCCTTCTACGAGCGGGCGGTGACCCAGCACCTGCATATCGGCATCGCCGCGCTGGACCTGCTGCGCGGCCAGCTCAACTCGTTGCACTCGCGCAAGCTGCGCAGCTTCGACGAGCCGCCGTTCCGCTAGGGGCAGGCCGGCGTCAGCTCAGGCGCAGATGGAGTATCGGGAAGGGCCGCCCACCGTCATCCAGCGGTGAGCGGCGCTCGATCTCGAAGCCCTGGCTGAGATAGAAGCCCAGGGCCTTGGGGTTCTGCTCGTTGACATCCACCCGGGTCGCGCCCAGGCGTTCGATGGCGTCGCCGAGCAGGCGCCGGCCGATGCCTGTGCCGTGGACGAGCGGGTCGACGAACAGCATCTCCACCTTGCCATCGGCATAGCCGAGAAAGCCTGCCACCCTGTCGTCCCCGCCGCGTATGCAGCTGAGCCGTACCTGAGGGAAGTACTGATCGAGCAGGAGCGGCTTGAGCAGCTGGATATCCTGCTCGTCGAGGAAGTCATGAGTGGCGCGTACCGCTGCTTCCCAGACCTCGAGCAGGCGGGGCAGGTCGGCGGCGCCGGGGGACTCGATCGGGTCGTTCATGGCGTGAATCGTCTGTGGCCTGGATGAGGGGGCGGATCATGCCGTTTATCCGATCCGGTTGTCATCGGCTGGCGTCCAGCACCACCCGGTGCGCACCGAGGCGCTTGGTCTCGTCCTGCGTGCTCGGCGAGGAGGTGAGGGCGGTGATGTCGCAGCCCCAGGCGTTGAGGAGGCGCAGGGGCCGGTGGCCGAGACCGCCGATGCCGGCCACGTCGACCCGCTCGGTGGGTTTCACGTCCAACTCCGGCAACGGGCCGAACGCCGTGGAGCCGACGCTTGGATCACTGCCGGTGATGATGGGGCAGAGCCGTCGGTTACACTGCGCCTCCCGTTCATCGCCTGTGGAAGCCCCATGTCGCGCCCGCCCCGTTCCGCCGTCCATCGCCGTCCGTCCGGCCAGCCTGCTGCGCGTCGCGTGGCCAAGGCGCCGCCGAGCGAGCCGCGGCTGATTCTGCTGAACAAGCCGTTCGACGTGTTGACCCAGTTCCACGACGAGCAGGGCCGCGCCACCCTCAAGGACTTCGTCGCGGTCCCCGGGGTCTATCCGGCCGGGCGCCTGGACCGCGACAGCGAAGGCTTATTGCTGCTGACCAACGACGGCCGGCTGCAGGCGCGCATCGCCGACCCCAGGCACAAGCTGGCCAAGACCTACTGGGTGCAGGTGGAAGGCGAGCCGACGGCCGAGCAGCTGCAGGCCCTGCGCGACGGGGTTCAGCTCAACGATGGCCCGACCCTGCCGGCCGAGGCGCGGCGGCTGGACGAGCCGCAGCTGTGGCCGCGCAACCCGCCGGTGCGCTTTCGCAAGAGCGTGCCGACCGCCTGGCTGGAGTTGGTGATTCGCGAGGGGCGCAACCGCCAGGTGCGGCGCATGACCGCGGCGGTGGGCCTGCCGACCCTGCGCCTGGTGCGCGTGGCGATCGGCCCGTGGCGTCTGGAGGGGTTGGAGCCTGGGCAGTGGCGTGAGGTGCCGGCCCGGCTCGATTGATCAGTAGCCCGCCTTGATGATGGCGATGCCCTTGCCCAGCACCTCGCGCCAGGCTTGGCGGGTTTCGCCGCAGCACTGCGCATCATGCTCGCCGATGGTCAGCAGCAGGGCGTCCTGCCACAGCTCATAGAGCTCCGGGCGGATATCCAGGCCCGCGCGTGAATGGCTGGCACCCAGTGCGCGCAGTTTGGTGTCGGGCATGCCACGGGCATGCATCACCAGGTTGAGGATGCCTTGGCGCAGCAACTGTTTCTGCCCGGTCATGTCGGTATTGGCGAACTTCTCGCGGATCTGCGGTGAGCTCGCGAGAAAATGGCGGTAGAAACTGTCGAAAAAGTCCGGGCTTGCGCAGCAGCGTCCATAGCTCTGCATCACGCGGTCGGCGGCGTTCATAGAATCTCCTGAAAAACGCAAGATGCCGCGCTCGGGACCGAGGCGGCCTAGGGCGTGTGGGGCGGCGAGACGCTCAGCCGATGCCGCGGGCGACTTCGATGATGTAGGTGATCACCGGTTTGGCGGCAAAGGCGAACAGGCACAGGCCGAGGGTGAGGAACAGGATGGCGGTGCCGAGCCGGCCCGCTTTGGATTTCTTCGCCAGGTCCCAGATGATGAAGGCCATGAAAATCATCAGACCGCTGACCAGCACATACATCATCAGCGATTCGAACTGTTCGGTTTCCATGGCGACCTCTGCGGACAATAGCGGTGAATACGCAACGGGCGGCGATTATACGCACCCGGCCCGCCAGGTACTAACCGAGCTGCAACGCCTCAGCTACGCAGGTGCTGCAGCGGCAACTGGGTGCTGGAAAGGATCTGCTGCAGGACGAAACTCGAGCGCACGCTGGACACCCCGTCGATGCGGGTCAGGGTGCCGAGGAGGAATTTCTGGTAGTGGTCCATGTCCGGTACCACCACCTTGAGCTGGTAGTCGGCGTCCATGCCGGTGACCAGGCAGCACTCCAGCACCTCCGGGCACTGGCGGATCGACTCCTGGAAGTGCTCGAAGCGCTCCGGGGTGTGCCGGTCCATGCCGATCAGCACGTAGGCGGTGAGGGTCAGGCCGAGGCGCTTGCGGTCCAGCAGGGCCACCTGGCCCTGGATATAGCCGTCGTCCTGCAGCTGCTTGACCCGCCGCGAGCAGGGCGAGGGCGACAGGCCGATGCGCTCGGCCAGGTCCTGGTTGGACAGGGTGGCGTCGCGCTGCAATTCGGCGAGGATGTTCAGGTCGTAGCGGTCGAGTCTGTTCATGTTTTCGCGGCTTTTCTTTTTGGATTGCTTCAAATCATGCCTGGCTAGTTAAAAATTGCGCAAGGCATGCTCTATTGAGCAATCTTAGCAATCCTCTGTCGCGGCCGTTGCCTTAATCTTTACCTCAGTTTCACGGCCCGGACGACTCGTCCACCCGGCACGCCCAATCAGGTGCGCCGGCGCCGCCGGCCCTACCGGGCCGCCACGGCACCCGGGTCCGCACTGCCCAACCAGGCGGGCGACGAAAGCGGCGACATCATCGTCAGTACAGGACACCATTACAGAGGGGAGGCCGCGAGGCCTCCCCTTTTTCTTGCCTGTCGCAGGCATGCGCCGGCCGTCAGTGCTCGACCACCTCGGTCGGGTCGGCGTGCACCAGCACCTCGGCGCGGGGGAACTCGCGGCGGATGGCCGCCTCCACCCGCACGCACAGGGCGTGGGCCTGGGCCAGGCTGATCTCGCCGGGCAGCTCCAGATGCAGCTGGACGAACCAGTGGGTGCCGGAGATGCGCGTGCGCAGGTCGTGGGCGCCGAGCACCCCCGGCACGCCGCAGGCCAGGGCGTGCATCTGCTCGCTGATCTCCGGCGACAGCTCCTGGTCCATCAGCACCGCCACCGCCTCGCGGACGATGCTGATGGCGCTCCACAGGATGTAGCCGGCGATGCCGATGGCGAACAGCGCATCGACCTGCGGCCAGCCGAGGCTGGCCAGGACCAGGGCCAGGAGGATGCTGCCGTTGAGCAGCAGGTCCGAACGGTAGTGCAGGGAGTCGGCGTGGATCGCGGTGGAGCCGGTCTGGCGCACCACGTGACGCTGGAACAGCAGCAGGACGAAGGTCAGCGCCAGCGACAGCAGCATCACCGCGATGCCCAGGGCCTCGGCCGTCAGCGGTCGCGGTTCGAGCAGGCGTTCGACGCCCTGCACCGCCACCAGCACCGAGCTGGCGGCGATGAACAACGCCTGGCCGAGGCCGGCCAGGGCCTCGGCCTTGCCGTGGCCGTAGCGGTGATCCTCGTCCGCCGGGCGCAGGGCGTAATGCACGGCCAGCAGGTTGAGCAGCGAGGCGGCGCCGTCGAGCAGCGAGTCGGTGAGCCCGGCGAGCAGGCTGACCGAGCCGCTCAGCCACCAGGCGATGGCCTTGGCCAGGGCCAGGGTCAGCGCCGTGGCCAGCGCCGCGGCGGTGGCCAGGCGCATCAGGCGCGCCTGGTGCGCCGTCAGCTTCACGGCTCAGACGCCCCGACGGGCTGGCGCTGCGCCGGGCGGCCGCGCATCTTAGGCCGCCGGGGCCAGGCCGAAGGCGGCCAGTTGCTCGACGCTGCCGCTGTGGCGGATCAGCCGTGGGTCGTCCAGCGGCAGGCTGTGGCCGGTGTGCCGCTCGATCAGCGCCTTGAGCTTGGCGTTGTCGATGCGACCTTCGGCGTCCACCGCCTGCTTGAGGGTGTCCGGGGCCATGGAGTACTGGCCGTTCGGCAGGTAGATGGCGCCGGTGGCGAAGTCGATGCCGAAGGCGATCAGCCCGGGGATGACGTAGAACAGGATGCCGATGGCGTCCATGGCTACCACCACCGGGTCGACCTTGCCTTCGATCTGGCCGCGGCGATCGGGGAAGAACAGGGTGCCGCAGGCGCTCAGTTGGGTGAACAGGGTGACGGCGAGAACGCCGCCGACAATGCGGGTGTGCAGGGGCATCGAGCATCTCCTTATGAGGGTGGCGCAACTATAGCAAGCCGCTTGTGGCAATACCGCTGCGACGCTTGCCGTTGCCGCTTGGACCCTGCGGGCAGGCGCGCGGTTCGCCGTTATAATCGCCGCCTTGACCCGGAGTGCCCATGACTGCCCTGCCTATCGACGCCCTGCTGGACGACCTGCGCCAGGCCCTCGCCGGCCGCCACGAGGCGGTGCTGGAGGCGCCGCCGGGCGCCGGCAAGACCACCCGCGTGCCGCTGGCCTTGCTGCACGAACCCTGGCTGGCCGGCCAGCGCATCCTCATGCTCGAGCCGCGTCGACTGGCGGCCCGCGCCGCCGCCGAGCGCCTGGCCAGCGAGCTGGGCGAGCGGGTCGGCGAGACCGTCGGTTACCGCATCCGCCTGGACAGTAAGGTCGGCCCCAGGACGCGCATCGAAGTGGTCACCGAGGGCATTCTCACCCGCCGCCTGCAGGAAGACCCGGCCCTGGAGGGCGTCGGCCTGGTGATCTTCGACGAATTCCACGAGCGCAGCCTCGACGCCGACCTGGCCCTGGCCCTGTGCCTCAACGGCCGCGGCATGCTGCGCGGGGCGGACAGCGGCGAACCACCGCTGAAACTGCTGCTGATGTCGGCGACCCTGGAGGGCGAGCGCCTGGCGGCGTTGCTCGACGAGGCGCCGGTGCTGCGCAGCGAGGGGCGCATGTACCCGGTGGAGATGCGCTGGGGCGCGCCCTCCCAGCCGGGCGAGCGGATCGAGCAGAGGGTCACCCAGACCGTGCTGCAGGCGCTCGCCGACGAGCCGGGCAGCCTGCTGGTATTCCTCCCCGGGCAGGCGGAGATTCGCCGGGTCAACCAGCAGCTGGCCGAGGCCCTGGAGGGGCGCGACGACATCCGCCTGTGCCCGCTGCACGGCGAGTTGGAGCTGGGCGCCCAGCGCGCGGCCATCGAGCCGGCGCCGCCCGGCACGCGCAAGGTGGTGCTGGCCACCAATATCGCCGAGACCAGCCTGACCATCGACGGCGTGCGGGTGGTGGTGGATGCCGGCCTGGCGCGGGTACCGCGCTTCGACCCGGGCAGCGGCATGACCCGCCTGGACACCCAGCGCATCTCCCGCGCCTCGGCCACCCAGCGCGCCGGCCGCGCCGGGCGCCTGCAGCCGGGCGTGTGCTACCGCCTGTGGTCCCAGGCCCAGCACGAGCAGCTGGCCAGCTACTCGGCGGCGGAAATCCTCCAGGCCGACCTGGCCGGCCTGGCCCTGCAGCTGGCGCGCTGGGGCGTTGCTCCGGATGAGCTGGTCTGGCTCGATCCGCCGCCGCCGGCCGCCTACGCCCAGGCCCGGGATCTGCTGAGCCGCCTCGGTGCCCTGGACGGGCGCGGCGCGCTGACGACTCACGGTCAGGCCATGGCCGAGCTGCCGAGCCACCCGCGCATCGCCCATCTGCTGCTGCGTGGCCAGGCCCTCGGCCTCGGTGCACTGGCCTGCGATCTCGCCGCCTTGCTCGGCGAGCGCGACATCCTGCGCGGTGGGGCGGGTGCCGACCTGCACAGCCGCCTGGCCCTGCTGGCGGGTGAGAGCAAGGCCGCGCGCGGCGCCCACCGGAGTGCCGGCCAAGGCGGGGTGCAGCGGGTGCGCCAGCTGGCCCGGCAGTTCCGTCCTTACCTGCGTGGTCAGCCGAGCGAGGCGGTGGCCGACCCGGAACATCCGCGCTGGCTCGGCGCGCTGCTGGCCTTCGCCTATCCCGACCGCGTCGCCCGCCAGCGGCGCGACGGAGGGGGCGAGTACCGCCTGGCCAACGGCCGCGCCGCGCAGTTCGGCGAGCCGGATGCGCTGATGAAACACGAGTGGCTGGTGCTGGCCGACCTGGGCAGCCGCCAGGGCCAGCGCGAGGAGCGCATCTACCTGGCCGCCGACCTCGAACCGGCGCTGTTCGATTCGGTCCTGGCCGAGCAGGTCGGTGAAATCGAGGTGCTGGACTGGGACGAGCGCGAAGGCGTGCTGCGCGCCGAGCGTCAGCGCCGGGTCGGCGAGCTGGTGCTCAGCCGCGAGCCCCTGAGCGATCTGGACGAAGCCCAGCGCAGCCGCGCCCTGCTCGGCCTGGTGCGGCGCAAGGGGCTGGCGCTGTTGCCCTGGACCCCGGAGCTGCGCCAGTGGCAGGCGCGGGTGCGGCTGTTGCGTGAGCTCGACCTGGCCGCCAAGGGCCAGAGCGACTGGCCGGACCTGTCCGACGCGGCGCTGCTGGACAGTCTGGAAGACTGGCTGCAGCCCTACCTGGGCAAGGTCACTCGCCTCAGTCACTTCGCCAACCTGGAGCTGGCCGGCATCCTCCATGGCCTGCTGCCCTGGCCGCTGCCGCAACGCCTCGACGAGCTGGCGCCGCGCGCCCTGCAGGTGCCGTCCGGCTCGCGCATCGCCATCGACTACGGCGAGCGGCCACCGGTGCTGGCGGTACGCCTGCAGGAGCTGTTCGGCCTGGCCGAGACGCCGCGCCTGGCCGGCGGTCGCCAGCCGGTCAAACTGCACCTGCTGTCGCCGGCGCGGCGCCCGGTGCAGGTGACCCAGGACCTGGCCAGCTTCTGGGCCAACACCTATGCCGAGGTGAAGAAGGACCTCAAGGGTCGCTACCCCAAGCACTACTGGCCGGACGACCCGCTGATCGCCGAGCCCACCGCACGGGCCAAGCCCAGGGGCACCTGAGGGGTAGACCGCCGGGCTATTGCGCACCCAGGGACCATCAAGGCAGCGACCAGCTCCTCAGCGCCCAGAGAAGGCGGCACAGTGCAGCCTGCCGATCTGCGTGTCCCGCGCGCGCGGCAACCGCCTGGTGCTCGATCTCTGACCTGCGTTGAGGTGTGACAGCCGGGTTGCGGATGACGCGCTCCGCGTCTGTTGCCCAGCCCGCCATTGAGCCTGGCGGGCCGCTGCGGCAAGCTGGAAACCTCCCGCCACCCGGTCTTCCCCATGCACGACAGCGACTTCCCCGACGACGCCGCGCAGAGCGAGCGCACCCGCGCGACCATCCGGCGTTATCACCTCGGCTGGAAGCAGCGCGACCTGGAGGCGGTGCTGGCGCTCTATCACCCGGACATCGAGTACAACGACTTCTTCCAGCAGCGCAGCATGCGTCTGGGCGAGTTGCGTGAGTATGTGGCCAGCAACCTGCCGCGGGGCCCCGGCGAGCTGCTGGAGCATGTCGACCGCATCCGCATCGACGGCCACACCGCCTTCCTTCAGTACCGCTTCGCCCTGCAGGGCAGCGGCGGGCTGGCGTGCTTCCGAACCGGCGAGGCGATTACGGTGTGCGACGGGCTGATCTGGCGGGTCAACGAGTACGCCACCCTGGTGCACGAGGCACGCCCGAGCGGCGCGGGCGGCGGCTCGCGCCCGGCCACCAGTCGCCTGGGCCTGTCCGCCCGCCAGCTGAGCGTGCTGGCCCAGGACCTGCAGGATTACTTCCAGCGCCACCAGGCCTTCCTCGACCCGGAGCTGGACCTGCAGCGGGTGGCCGCCGCCACCGGTTACAGCCGCAACCAGATCTCCCACCTGCTCAACCAGGTGCTGGGGCAGAGCTTCTACCGCTACGTCAATCAGGCGCGCCTGCAGTACCTGCTCGACGGCCTGCAGGCCGGCGGCGATCCCGGGCGCATCGACGAGCTGGCCTTCGCCGCCGGCTTCAACTCGCTGTCGGCCTTCTACAAGTGTTTTCGCGAGCGCATGGGCATGACGCCCAGGGCCTATCTGCAGAAGATTTCCACGCGGGCCCGCACGTAAGACAAGGCCCGAGCCGTCTCTCTAATCTGCGTCCATGGATCGATTGGTGGAGACTGCGATGAACGATTGGCGCGACATCAGCCTGTGGATGGACCAGCTCGACGAGCCGCTGGCGCCGCGATCGAGCCTGCAGACCGAGCTGCAGGCCGATGTGGCCATAGTCGGCGCCGGCTATACCGGGCTGTGGACGGCCTACTACCTCAAGCGCCAGGCGCCGCAGCTGCGCATCGTGGTGCTCGAAGCCGAGATCGCCGGCTTCGGCGCCTCCGGGCGCAACGGCGGCTGGCTGATGGGTGGCCTGCTGGGCGAAGACCGCATGCTGGCCGCCTTGTCGCCCGCCGCGCGGCGCGCGACTGCCGATCTGCTGCACGGCATCCCCGACGAGGTGGCGCGGGTCACCGAGCGTGAGGGCATCGCCTGCGACCTGCGCAAGGGCGGCGTGCTCTACTGCGCCGCGCGCTATCCCGAGCAGCAGACTGCGCTGCGCCGCCACTTGCAGGAGCTGCGCGAGCTGGGCCTGGACGAGGCCGACTACCGCTGGTTGGAACCTGCCGAACTGGGCCAGCAGCTGCGCATCGCCAATGCCTACGGCGCGCTCTACAGCCCGCACTGCGCGACCCTCCAGCCGGCCAAGCTGGCGCGGGGGCTGGCGCGCTGCGTGGAGGGCATGGGCGTCGAACTCTACGAGCAGAGCCGGGTGCTCGACTGGCAACCCGGGCTGCTGCGCACCGCCGGCGGCAGCGTGCGCGCCGATTGGCTGGTGCCGGCCGTGGAGGGCTACGCCGCCGAGCTGCCGCCGCTGGGCCGTCATCAGCTCCCCGTGCAGAGCCTGATGGTCGCCACCGAGCCGCTGCCGGCGGAGGTCTGGGCCGAGATCGGCCTGGCGCGTGGCCAGGCCTTCAGCGAGGCCAGCCGCCAGGTCACCTACGGCCGGCGCAGCGCCGATGATCGTCTGGTGTTCGGTGCCCGCGGTGGTTACCGCTTCGGCGGCCGTCTGCGCACCGACTTCAACCTCACCGAGGACGAACGCGCATTGCGCCGCAACCTGTTCGGCGAGCTGTTCCCGCAGCTGCGCGACGCGCGCCTGAGCCATGCCTGGGGCGGCAACCTGGGCATGGCGCGCCGCTTCCGCCCGCACATGTTGCGCGATACGCGCAGTCGCATTGCCCTGTCCGGTGGCTACGGCGGCGAGGGCGTCGGCGCCAGCAACCTGGGCGGTCGCACGCTGGCGGCGCTGATCCTCGGCGAGGACAACGAGCTGACCCGTCAGCCCTGGGTGCAGGCCGACTCGCCCATTGCCAGCCTGCCCGGCTGGGAGCCGGAGCCCTGCCGCTGGCTCGGCTACAACGCCATCATCCGCAGCTTCGTCCACGAAGACCGGGTGTTGGCCGACCTCGACAGCGCGCCCTGGCGCCGCCGCCTGGCGCAGCGTTTGGCCGGCCTGATGGAAAATTTCATGCAATGAACGCGGAGCAGCCGATGACTATCACCCACTTCAAGAACACCGCCACGCAGGCGCTGGGCGACGCGACCCCGGTGGCCGTGCCGCTCGGCGAACCGCTGGCGGCGACCCGCAGCCACAGCGTCGAGCGCGCCGATGGCGTCGAGACCGGCGTCTGGGAATGCAGCCCGGGGCGCTGGCGGCGGCAGATCGTGCAGCAGGAGTTCTGCCACTTCGTCGCCGGCCGCTGCACCTTCACCCCGGACGGCGGCGAGCCCATCGAGATCCGTGCCGGCGACGCGCTGATGCTGCCGGCCAACAGCACCGGCGTGTGGGATATCCAGGAAAGCGTGCGCAAGACCTTCGTGCTGATCGATTGATCGGCACCGGCCCCTGCACATCCCCCGCCTATCGGGAGATCACACCTAGTCCAGGGCCGGCAGCAGCAGGCGGGCGAGCAGCGGTCGCTGGCCGGACAGCGCCTCGGCGTCGAGGTGCGACGCCTGGGCATCGAGACGGGTCAGGCGCGGACTGTGCACGAGGCGCTCGAGGCTGCCCGTCTGTTCCGGGCTGGAAATCATCGAGTAGTGCTCGGCCCACCGGCGCAATGCGCCGTCATCGGCACGCGGCCGGCGCGCTTCCTGGCCGGGCGGCGTCCGGTTGAAGTCGCCGCCGAGCAGCCAGAGCGCGCCGGCATCCTGCAGCGGCGCGAGCAGGCGCTGGGTCGCGGCCAGCTGGCGGCGCTGGGTGTCATCCCCCGGGGCGAAGGCATCCAGCTGGGTATTGATCGCCGCCAGCCGGCCGCCCCCGCGCATGGGCAGGTAGCTGACCAGCAGCGCGGGCCGGGCGGCGAAGGCCTGCAGCAGCGGGTTGCCCGGGCGGCGCGGCAGCTGCACGCGCTCGGCGGATTCGATGTGGTAGCGGCTGAGGGTGGCGAGCTTCAGGCCGATGCGGCCCAGGCGCGGCGGCTGGAGCGTCAAGGGCGCCTTCCAGTAGAAGGCCTGGCTGCTGCAGGGGTAGCGTTCGTCCAGGCGTGCCTGCAGCAGCGCCAGTGGGTCCTGCCGGTCGCGGGTCTGGGCGCCGTCGTGCAGCCCCTGCAACAGCACGACGTCCGGGTGTTCCTCGCGCAGCACCCGTGCCAGCTCGTCCAGGCTGGGGGCCAGGCCCCCAGCGGCGTCGCCGCCCAGGTGGCGGAGGTTCCAGGTCAGCACCTTCAAGGCCTGGCCCGGTTGCAATACCGGTGCCGGGGCGCTGCAGCCGGCCGTGGCCGCTGCCCGTTCGGCCGGGTGCCAGGTCAGGCCGTAGGCCAGGGCACACAGCAGGGCGAGGACGGACGCCAGGCCGAGCAGGGCGAGGCGCAGGGGGCGCGGCAGGGTCATGGGCGGGCGTGGCCACAGGGCCTTGAACTATGCTGGAAGGACGCGAGCATACCGGAGTTGCACTCCGGCGCCGACCACTGGCTGCGCCGGTTGCGAGGGCGATACTGCCCGTCGCCGTGGCGGTGCAGTCGATTCGCGCACGAGGAAGCAGGCATGAGTGAAGCTCTGATCGCCCAACGCGGTCCCTATGCGGTCGAGGTCAGCGCCGGCCAGGACTATTTCTGGTGCCGCTGCGGGCGCAGCGCGAACCAGCCGTTCTGCGACGGCAGCCACAAGGGCACCGGCCTGACTCCCTTGAAGTTCCGCGCCGCGACCAGTGAGACCCTGTATTTATGCGGCTGCAAGCGTACCGGTACGCCGCCCTGTTGCGATGGCAGCCATAAGCGGTTGTAGTGGGCGCCTGCAGTCAGCCGAACAACAAAAGCCGGGGGGCAGGGTATGTACCGTAAGGTGTTCGCCAACAAGGTATTCGATCGCAAGGTGGTGCTGATCACCGGCGGCTGCGCCGGCATCGGTCGCGCCCTGGCCGTGCGCCTGGCCCAGGCCGGGGCCAGGCTGGTGATTCTCGACCTGCAACAGGACGCGCTGGACAGCCTGGTGCAGCATCTGGACGACCATCACAACGCCGAGGCCTTGGGCCTACGCTGCGACGTCGCCGACGCCGAGGCGGTGCAGCAGGCCGTGGCCCTGGCCATCGAGCGCTTCGGCGGCATCGACGTGCTGATCAACAACGCCGGCATCACCCACCGCAGCAGCTTCGCCGAGACCGATCTGGAGGTGTTCCAGCGGGTCATGGCGGTCAACTACTTCGGCGCCTTGCACTGCACCCGGGCGGCCTTGCCCAGCCTGCTGGCCCGTGGCGGCCAGGTGATAGTGCTCAGCTCCCTGTCGGGCTTCGCCCCGCTGCTCTACCGCAGCGCCTACAACGCCAGCAAGCATGCCCTGCACGGCCTGTTCGAGACCCTGCGCTACGAGCTGAAGGGCTCGGGGGTGAACGTGATGCTGGTGTGCCCGGGGTTCACCGCCACCGATCTGCGCAAGAACGCCCTGGTCGGCGACGGCTCGGTGGCGTCGCAGCCGCCGTTAGCGATGGGCAAGGTGGCCTCGCCCCAGGATGTCGCCGAGGCCATCTACCTGGGGGCGCTCAAGCGCAAGCGCCTGCTGATCCTGTCGAACGTCGACTGGCGTGCGCGGCTGCTCGCGCGGTTCTTCCCGCGGCTGTTCGAGCGGGTGCTGTTGCCGCGTCTGTCGGGCCTCAAGCCCCAGGGCACGGGACGCTAGGCGCACCTCGCGGGGCTGGCGGGCGCCTAGGCGGGCGCTCCGTCCATGACCTCGGCCGGCTCGCTGTACAGCTCGAACTCCTGGGTCGTATCCCAGAAGGTGGCCTCGATTTTGTGGCCGTCCAGGTCGCGCACGAAACAGCCGTAGTAGGGCTCGCCGTATTCGACGCGGGACCCCGGGACACCTTCGTCACGGCCCCCGGCCGCCAGCGCGGCGCGATGGAAGGCGTCCACCGCGGCCTTGTCGGGGGCGAAGAAACCCACGTGGGTGCCGTTGCCGACGCTGGCTGGCTGGCCGTCGATGGGCGTCTGCAGCCAGAACTCCGGGTGTTCGCGGCCATAGGCCACGGCGCCGGGGTGGGCGAGGATGCGCCGGCAACCCAGGGTCGCCAGCACCTGGTCGTAGAAGGCCAGGGCTTCCTCGAAGCGGTTACTGCCGAGGGACAGGTGGGACAGGATGCTGGGGTTGACGTCGGCCATGGGGGCTCCTCCTTGCAGGTCAGCCCCTACAGCCTAGCTGGCTTTCACTCTGCGGCCGGCAAGGCCTCGCGCAGCATGAACAGGCGGAACAGCGTCACGGTGGCGAACAGTTGCAGGAAGCCGTTGAGGCTGTACAGCAGCAGGCCGAGCAGCGGCTCGGCCGCCTCCTCGCTGGCCGGCTGCAGCAGCCAGTCGAGCAGCCACAGCGGCACCATCACCCCCAGCACGCAGAGCAGGATCGGCCAGAAGTAGCCGCTGGTCAGCTCGAAGCTCTCGTGCAGCGCCTGCAGGGGCGAGAACCCGCGCAGCACCAGGAGGAATTCGGCGAAGGCCAGCTTGATCATGATCCACAGCCCCGGAAGGATGAACAGCGAGGCGCCGAGCATGATCGCCAGCGCGCTGAGGCCGGCCAGCAGGGCGAAGCGTGGCCACAGGCCCAGGCCGGCGGCGAGCAGGTCGCGCAGGCGCGGCGACTGGCCCTGGCTGCGGGCATCGAGGAAGAGGATCAGCGCGGCGGTGTACAGCGGGTAGAACAGCAGGCCGATCAGCAGGCGATAGGGCAGCGCCGCGTCGAGCCCGACCCGGGCGCCGACCTGGAGCTGGACCACGGCCTCGAGCACCACCAGGGGCAGGCACAGACGGGCGATGGTCGGCAGGTTGTGGCTGAAGAAGAACCAGGCGTCGCGCAGGACGAGCAGGGGATTCATGGTGGTCGGGGTCCTGTGGGGCAGGGCGCCACTCTAGCCGATCGCGGCGGGAGGCTCCAAACCCTGCGCTCAGTCGCCGCGATGGTGCAGCAGCGGGTTGTCCAGCCCGGGAGCAGGCGCGGCAGGCCGGTGCTGGCCAGCTCCAGGGGCAGCTCCGGCAGCCAGGGAGCAGAGCAGGTGGTCGTGGTCGAGGATGGCCTCGTCGTACACCAGGGCGAGGTGGCGTCGGCACAGTTCGCCGAGTGGAGACCCTGTGCCGCGGGGGGAGGGGGCGGAGGCTGAAGCCTGTTGCCGAGGCATATCGACCCGCTTGGGGCTGAGTCGGGCATACTGGCGCCCGACTCTAACCCCAGCGCCTGCCCTTGGTCAGCCGCTTGCCGAGGAACCCGGGTGAAGAAGATCGCCGTATTCGCCGATGTGCAGAACCTCTATTACACCGTGCGCCAGGCCTATGGCTGCCATTTCGACTATGCCGCGCTGTGGGCCGATATCGGCCGTGACGGGCAGATCGTCGAGGCCTACGCCTATGCCATCGACCGCGGCGACCCCAAGCAGCAGCAGTTCCAGCAGATCCTGCGCAACCTCGGCTTCAGCGTGAAGCTCAAGCCCTATATCCAGCGCAGCGACGGCTCGGCCAAGGGCGACTGGGATGTGGGTATCTGCATCGACGTGCTGGACGCCGCACCCCGGGTCGATCAGGTGGTGCTGGCCTCCGGCGACGGCGACTTCGACCTGCTGCTGGACAAGGTGCGCAGCCAGGGCGTCGAGGCGGTGGCCTACGGCGTGCCGGGGCTGACCGCGCAATCGCTGGTGCGCGCCGCCAGCCGCTACGTGCCGATCGAAGGCGCGCTGCTGCTGAGGAACTGAGCATGCCCGCCGAACGTATCGCC
Source organism: Pseudomonas benzenivorans (assembly GCF_033547155.1). GTDB lineage: Bacteria > Pseudomonadota > Gammaproteobacteria > Pseudomonadales > Pseudomonadaceae > Aquipseudomonas > Aquipseudomonas benzenivorans_B. Next base: position 3,728,051 of record NZ_CP137892.1, on the reverse strand, counting down.
GTGCTCGACTTCGAGACCACCGGCCTGACCCCGGTTCAGGGCGCGCGCGCCACCGAGGTCGGCGTGGTGCTGGTCGAGGGCGGGCGCATCGTTGCCCGCTACCAGAGCCTGATGAACGCCGGCGTGCGGGTGCCGACCTTTATCGAGCAGCTCACCGGCATCAGCAACGCCATGCTGCGCGAGGCACCGCCGGCGGCCCAGGTGATGCGCGAGGTGGCCGACTTCGTCGGCGACGCGCCGCTGCTGGCGCACAATGCGGCGTTCGACCAGAAGTTCTGGGATGCCGAGCTGGCCCTGGTCGGTCGCCGGCGCCTGCAGCCCTTCGCCTGCTCGCTGCTGCTGGCGCGGCGGTTGCTGCCCCAGGCGCCCAGCCACAAGCTCGGCGTGCTCAACCGCTGGGCCCGGCTGCCGGACACCGGCCAGGCCCACCGCGCCCTGGCCGATGCCGAGATGGCGGCCAACCTGCTTACCTTCATGGCCGCGCTGTTGCGCGAGCGCCATGGCGTCGGCGAGGTCAGCCACGCGCTGCTGTGCCGTCTGCAGAAGGTGCCGGCGGCGAAGATCCCCCAGGCCCTGGCGCGACTGAACTAGCGGCAGGCCGGCGCCGGGCTGTTAAACTGCGCGCCTTTGCATTCGCGCGCCGACGCCCGGTTGATACCTCATGACTTTCGCCTCCCTCGGCCTGATCGAGCCGCTGCTGCGCAGCCTCGAGGGCCTCGACTACCAGACCCCGTCCCCGGTCCAGACCCAGGCCATCCCGCCGATCCTCAAGGGCCGCGACCTGATGGCCGCGGCGCAGACCGGCACCGGCAAGACCGCCGGCTTCGCCCTGCCGCTGCTGCAACGGCTGATGATGGAAGGGCCGGTGGTGGCGGCCAACTCGGTGCGCGCCCTGGTGCTGGTGCCGACCCGCGAGCTGGCCGAGCAGGTGCAGCAGAGTTTCCAGGCCTACGGCCAGCACCTGCCGCTGCGCAGCTACGCGGTGTACGGCGGGGTCAGCATCAACCCGCAGATGATGAAGCTGCGCAAGGGCCTCGACGTGCTGGTGGCCACCCCCGGGCGGCTGCTCGACCTGTACCGGCAGAACGCGGTGAAGTTCAACCAGCTGCAGACCCTGGTGCTCGACGAGGCCGACCGCATGCTCGACCTGGGCTTCGCCCGCGAGCTGGACGAGCTGTTCTGCGCCCTGCCGAGAAAGCGCCAGACCCTGCTGTTCTCCGCGACCTTCTCCGAAGCCATCCGCGCCATGGCCAAGGAGTTGCTGCGCGACCCGCTGTCCATCGAGGTCAGCCCGCGCAACGCCGCGGCCAAGAGCGTCAAGCAGTGGCTGATCCCGGTGGACAAGAAGCGCAAGGCCGAGCTGTTCCTGCACCTGTATCGGGAAAAACGCTGGAGCCAGGTGCTGGTGTTCGCCAAGACCCGCAAGGGCGTCGACGAGCTGGAGCAGGCCCTGCTGGCCGAGGGCATCGCCGCCGACGCGATCCACGGCGACAAGCCGCAGCCGACCCGCCTGCGCGCCCTGCAACGCTTCAAGCAGGGCGAGGTGCAGGTGCTGGTGGCCACCGACGTGGCGGCCCGTGGCCTGGACATTGTCGAGCTGCCGCTGGTGGTCAACTTCGACCTGCCGATCGTCGCCGAGGACTACGTGCACCGCATCGGCCGCACCGGCCGCGCCGGCGCCACGGGGCAGGCGGTGTCGCTGGTGTGCGCCGACGAGGTGGAGCACCTGGCGGCCATCGAGACCCTGATCAACCAGGTGATCCAGCGCATCGACGAACCGGACTTCATCCCCGACCACCGCGTGCCGGTCACCCAGGCCGGCGGAGTGGTGCTGAAGAAGTCGAAGAAGCCCAAGCAGAAACTGATACCCGGCGCGGGTAAGGCCGCCGGCAAGGGCAAGATCCACCTCGGCAACTGGTTTGAGGAAGACGACACGCCCAAGGCCAAGGCGGTGCGCAAGGTGCCGAGTTTCGCCGGCAAGCCGGGCAAGGGCGGCGGGCGTAAGCCGTAGGGTGGGTTAGGCGCGGCTGCCTGTCTCCGGCATCTGCACGGACGCTTGCCGCGCCGTAATCCACCATTGCGCCGGAGCTCCTCCACCGCCGCTGGGCGGCGTCAGTGCAGCATGGGTATCGCTGCGTTCAACCCATCCTACGTTCAGGGTGCTGCAGCCAGTCGAGCATGCCCAGGCCGGCGGCGCGGCCGCTGGCGAAGCAGGCGGTGAGCAGGTAGCCGCCGGTCGGCGCCTCCCAGTCGAGCATCTCGCCGGCACAGAACAGCCCGGGCAGCTGCGTGCACATCAGCCGCGCGTCCAGCGCCTCGAACGGCACGCCGCCGGCGCTGCTGATCGCCTCATCCAGCGGCCGAGGCCGCACCAGCGCCAGCGGCAGGGCCTTGAGCGCCGCCGCCAGGCGCGCCGGCTCATCGAAGCAGTCTTTCGGCGCCAGCTCGCGCAGCAGCGCGGCCTTGACCCCGTCGATGCCCACCTGGCGATGCAGGTGCTTAGCCATGGAGTGACTGCCGCGGGGCTTGCTCAGCGCCGCCTGCACCTTGGCCAGCGGGCTCTGCGGCAGCAGGTCGAGGTGGACGGTGGCGCGGCCCTGCTGGTTGATCCGCTGGCGAATGGCGGCCGACAGGGCATAGACCAGGCTGCCTTCCACCCCGGATTCGGTAAGCACGAACTCGCCCAGGCGCGGCGGTTCGTCGTCCAGGCGCAGACTGACGTTCTTCAGCGGCGCGCCGGCGAACTTCTCCCGCAGCAGCGCACTCCAGCCCGTCACCTCGAAGCCGCAGTTGCTCGGCTGCAGCGGTGCGACTTCGATGCCGCGCCCCTGCAGCTGCGCCGTCCAGGCGCCATCCGAGCCCAGGCGCGCCCAGCTGCCGCCGCCCAGGGCCAGCAGGGTGGCGTCGGCCCGCACGCTTATCTCGCCGCCCGGCGTGGCCAGACGCAGGGCGCCGTCCGCGCTCCAGCCCAGCCAGCGATGCCGGGTGTGGACCTGTACGCCCAGCTCGCGCAGGCGCTTGAGCCAGGCGCGCAGCAGCGGCGCGGCTTTCATGTCGGTGGGGAACACCCGGCCCGAGGTGCCGACGAAGGTGTCGATGCCCAGCCCATGAATCCATTGGCACAGGGCGTCGGCGTCGAAGTCCGCGAGCAGCCGGGCGATCGCCTCCTGACGCTCGCCGTAGCGCGAGAGGAACGCCGCCTTGGCCTCGGAGTGGGTGATGTTCATGCCGCCGACCCCGGCCAGGAGGAACTTGCGGCCCACCGAGGGCATGGCGTCGTACAGGTCGACGCGCACGCCGGCCTGGGCAAGCACTTCGGCGGCCATCAGGCCGGCGGGACCGCCGCCGATGACGATTGCCGAGCGGGAGGGGTGGGCAGGGGCTTTGATCATGGGACTGGTCGGGATGGCGAGAAGGAGGCGGGCATTTTACCCGAGGGGCGCGGCAGCAGGTTCCACCGAATGGAGCCGCGGTACTCAGGGTTTACCCCACAACTCCGACAGGTTGCCGGCGGGGTCCGCAATCGAGATGGCCTGGGTGCCGTCGCCGTAGTCCCAGCGATTGAGCGGTTCGATGCCTTTATCCCGCAGCCTTTCCAGGGCTTGAGCGACGCTGTCCACCTCGAACGCGAATGCCATCCCGTGTCCGCTTGGGCGGAACTCGGGGTAGGGAAAACGGCCGTCGCGGCCCGTGTGGATGGTGATAGTCAGGCCGCCTGGGGCCTGGAAGCTCTGCCATGGATTGCCCAGCCTGGACTCGCCACAGGCGAGCGTTGGCAACGCCAGGTCGGTGCCATAGAAACTGACCACCCGTGCGAAGAGTTCGTGCTCGACCGGAACCAGAATGCTCGTGCCGCAGATCATGCTGCCCTCCATGGACTAATCCTCCTTACTCGGTTGCAGTATGGGCTTCTAGCGAGCGGAGGCCCTGGCCGCTCCGCGCTAGGTCAAGACAATCTAGCCATTCCTTTGTCTCTACGCGTGAGTTGGCCACGGGCAGCAAGCGGCAAGGCTTTCGCCCGTGCCTTTCTGGATTGCCGGGGAGACGCCTCAGAACCACTGGTCGTTGCGTTTGCGCCGGCGGGTCATGCTCGGCAGGATCAGCCCGAGCAGCAGGCCGGCGCCGGCGATGCCGCCGCCATAGACCAGGTAGCGCATCAGCAGGCGGTTGTTCTCATCGCCCAGCTGTGCCTGGGTGCTGCGCAGCTCCGACTGGGTCGCGCTCAGCTCGGCGGTGAGGGCCTTGCGTGTGGCCTGCAGCTCGTCGATCAGCGCCTTGCGCGCGTCCAGGGTCTCCTGCATGCCCTGGACCCGGGTCTTCCAGCTGTCGTCGATGCGCTCGAGCTGTTCGCTCAGCTCCGCCACCTGCTGCTCCAGTTGGGGCAGGCGCTCGGCCTGGCCGGGCATCTCCTGCAGGTCGCGGCTGGGAATCCACACGCTGTCGCCGGATTCGCTGCGCACCCGGCTATAGTCGCCCTGGGTGGCGAGCAACTCGACCTTCTGCCCGGACTTGAGGGTGCCGACGATGCGGTAGCCGTCGGTCGGGCCGCTTCGCACATAGGTCTGCAGGCTGTCGCTGACCCAGCGCTCATTGCCGGCGGCCTGGGCCTGGCCGCCGAACAGCAAGGCGAGCAGGAGCCAGGGCAGGCGGGAGAGCCGGGTGGAGCGTCGAGGTGATAGGGACATGGCGATCTTCACATGAGAAAGGGATGAAGGCCTCGCGGTACGGGCCGATGACGGCGGGGACGTTGCCCCGCGTGGGGTGCCGCCAACTGGGCGGCGCGCCCGCTGCGGCCGGGCGAAAGGAGGGGCGAAGCGCTGTTGGCTCGCCACATCATCCCTGAGGCCTCCCGCACACAGACCGCTCGCGCGGCCCTGGGTTCACTCCGGTTTGGCCGCAGGCATGCCATTGGGCCGTGTCGATGCCGATAGCACCGCTGGATGGAGCCCGCGCTCAGTTCGTTGGGGCCGGCTTCCGCTTGCGTCCGGTTGCCGCCTTGGGCTTGCCCGGCCGGCGTTTCTTCTTCCAGGGCGCCGCGCCCTGTGCCGCCGCCGGGCCGCTGATGTTCAGGTGCAGGCCGGCGCAGCGTTGCACCTGCTTGCTCATCCAGGCCGACTGCTTGGCGACGAACTCGTCCAGGCTCATCTCGCCGCTCTGCACCATGTCCAGGGCCTGCTCCCAGATGGCGGTGGTGCCGGGGTCGGCGATGGCCCGGGGCACCGCGTCGATCAGGCTGAAGGCGGCCGGGGTGGCGGTCAGGGCCTTGCCCTGCTTGCGCAGGTAGCCGCGCTCAAGCAGGCCCTGGATGATCCCGGCGCGGGTCGCCTCGGTGCCGATGCCGGTGGTGTCCTTGAGCTTCTGCTTGAGCCGCGGATCGTCCACCAGCCTGGCCACGTTCTTCATCGCCTTGATCAGCTCGCCCTCGGTGAAGGGCTTCGGCGGCTGGGTCTGCTGGTCCTTCAGGTGCACCTGCGCGACCGCGCAGGCCTGGCCCTCGCGCAGGGGCGGCAGGGTCTGCGTGGTAGTGTCTTCGCCGGTTTTGGCCACGGCTAGCGCCTGGGGCAGGGCGCGCTTCCAGCCGGGCTCGACGATTTGCTTGCCCACGGCGCGCAGGGCCTGGCCGGCGCAGGCGAAGTCGGCCTGGGTGCGGTCGTATGCGTGGTCGGGGAGGAACTGCGCCAGGTAACGGGCGCGGATCAGTTGGTAGACCGCGCGCTGCTTGCCGCTCAGGCGCGCCGAGGCGAGCGCCGCGACGGTGGGGATGATGCCGTGGTGGGCGGCGACCTTGGCGTCGTTCCAGGCCCGCGAGCGGCGCTGTGGATCGATATGTGCCATCAGCTCGGCCAGGGCCGGGTCGGCGCGGCCCAGGGCCGCGAGGATCGCCGGCGCCTCGCCGTGCTGGCTCAGGGGCAGGTAGCCGCAATCGCTGCGCGGGTAGGTGATGAGCTTGTGGGTCTCGTAGAGCGCCTGGGCGATGTCCAGGGTCTCCTGGGCGCCCAGGCCGAGCCGCTTGGAGCAGACCTCCTGCAGGGTGCCTAGGTCGAACGGCAGCGGTGCGACCTCGCGCATCCGTTCGGTGCGCAGGCGCTCCAGGCGGGCGCTGGCGGCGGCCGTCATGGCATCGGCCGCCTGCCGGGCCAGCGCCGGGTTCAGGCAGCGGCCCTGCTCGTCGCAGGCGTCCGGCGCGGCGCGCCACTGGGCGCTGAAAGTCGTGCCGGCGCTGACCAGTTGCACCTCGATGGCCCAGTAGGGCACCGGCACGAAGGCGGCGATGCTGCGGTCGCGGTCCACCACCAGGCGCAGGGTCGGCGTCTGCACCCGCCCCACCGGCAGCACGCCCTGGTAACCGGACTGGCGGCCGAGCAGGGTGAACAGCCGGCTCATGTTCATGCCGATCAGCCAGTCGGCGCGCGAGCGCCCGAGGGCCGCCTGGTACAGGCTGAAGGTCTCGGCGCCGGGCTTGAGCGCGGCCAGGGCCTTGCGGATCGAGGCGTCGTCCAGCGCCGACAGCCACAGGCGCTGGATCGGCCCGCGGTAGCGGCAATGCTCCACCAGTTCGCGGGCGATCAGCTCGCCCTCGCGGTCGGCATCGGTGGCGATCACCAACTCGTCTGCCTCGCCGAGCAGGCGCTTGACCGCCTTGAACTGGCCGGCGGTCTTGCTCTTGACCAGCATCTTCCACTGGTCCGGGATGATCGGCAGGTCGGCGAGGGCCCAGCGCTTGTAGCGGACATCGTAGGCATCCGGCGGCGCGGTCTCCAGCAGGTGGCCGATGCACCAGGTCACCGTCACCTGGGCGCCGAGCCAGCAGCCATCGCCACGCCGGCTGGCGCCGAGCACCTTGGCGATGTCCTTGGCCTGGGAGGGTTTTTCACAGAGAAAGAGCCGCATGGCTGCCGTCGTCGGTTGTCGCGATGGCGCCTAGCATGGGCAGAAAGCGCCGCTCGGGCAAGAATTATCTGTATGTATGTACAGTTGATGTGTTGCCGGATCATCCACCTCGAGTCAGCGGGGGGAGTGTTCAGCAAAGGGCGCGGCGGGGCTTGTGGCCGTGCTCGAGTACAGGGCTATCCGGGCTACTTGCTGGTCAGCGCCTCGCCGAAGCGCATCTCCAGCCCCTGACCGGGTAGCGGTTCCAGGCCGACCAGGGCGATGCCGCCGAGCACGGTCGCGCGCTCGGCGGCAGGGGGCGGACAGTCACGGGCCTTCCACGGCAGTCGTCGGTGCGCGGTTGTGGGCGTTTTTTTGACTATCTTGTCATAGTGCGTCACCCGCCTTGCCAGGAGCCTGGACGCTCCCCTTGTCTTGGGGTTGCACCCGCCATCGGGTGACACGACTGCCCCTGCTCGAGTCGACGAGAGCAGGGCCAGCACCTGGACGCCAGCCATCGGCATGCAGGCTTGCCACGTGCATACCAGTCGTCGAATAAGGGCCTGTCGGGCCAGCCTTCGTGCCAAGGTCGCGTCGGGTTCATGGCCAAGGTTGTTCCCCCGAGGTCAGCGCCATTGATCGATCTGGAACGAGTGCAGTTGGAGGCTTGTCGATGCTTCGCGCTAATACTGCAGGTGCCGGAACTAATCCCCACGACCCGCGACACAATTCGCGCTCGAAGAAATGGCACCTGATGTATTTTTTTCTGGCCGGATTCGACGTGTTGGTCGTGGTCCTCGGCGTGCTCCTGAATCATCAGATCGTCAGCGCCTATCATCGCTCCATTCAGGCCAACCAATCCTGGGTTCAGCAGTTGTCGAGTTACTCGGTGCTGGGCAGCTACGCCTCCGACGTCAACGCGCCGGGCAACGACGTGTTCGATTCGCGGGAGGTCGACCGCGAGTCGCGAAAGTTGAGCCAGGCGCTGGCTGTGTTCCACGAGCACCTGGCGCTGGGCAAGGCACAGCTTCAGGCTCGGCTGGATGGGCCCGAAGAGCACAGCGCCGAGATACAGGGCTACACCCGGGCGCTGCAGGGGGAGGTGGAGGCGGTCGATGCCGCCATGGGAAAGATGGTCGACGAAGCCTTGCTGATTTTTTCCTACTTCCGGGCCGACGAGCCGGACAACGCGGGCAAGCGCATGGCGACCATGGACCGCAAGTACGCCGAGTTGCTGGCGTCACTGGCGACGGTACGGGGGCGCGTTGGGCAGATCCAAGGCAAGCTGCTGGAGGAGGAACTGGCGTCGGTCGAGGTACTGCGCAAGATCGAGTACGCGATCATGGCCTTCGTGCTGGTGATGGTCAGCGCGGCTGTCGCATACGGGCGCAAGATTCGACGCGAAATGGAGGCCCACGCCGAGGAGCGCGAAGGTTACCTGGAGGAATTGCGCGAGAGCGAAAGACGCTTTCGCCAGCAGGCCTCGCTGCTGGACAAGGCCCAGGATGCGATCGTCGTGCACGGCATGGATGACCGTATTCTCTATTGGAACAAGAGTGCCGAGCGTCTCTACGGTCTGAGCGCGCAGCAGACGCCCGAGGAGTCGGCGCGCACGCTGATCTACCAGAACGACGGCACGCGCGATGCGGCCATCGCGACGCTGCTCGAGTCGGGCGACTGGGCCGGAGAGGTCACGCTCAGGCGTCCGGGCCGCAGCATTACCCTGGAAAGCCGCGCCACACTGGTGCGCGATGAGACGGGCCAGCCCCAGTCCGTGCTGTCGATCAACACCGACATCAGCCAACGCAAGACCACGGAGCAAGAGGTCAACCGTCTGGCCTTCTACGACCAGCTGACCGGGCTGGCCAACAGGCGACTCATGCTCGATCGCTTGCAGCGCATCCTGGCGGGCAATGCCCGCAGCCTGCGCACCAGCGCGGTGATACTCATCGACCTGGATAACTTCAAGGCGCTGAACGACACCCTGGGGCACGATCGCGGCGACATGTTGCTGCAGCAGGTTGCCCGGCGTCTCGCCGACTGCGTCCGCGAAAGCGATACCGTGGCGCGTCTGGGAGGGGACGAGTTCGTGGTCTTGCTCGAAGACCTGGATGAAGCCCCTGTCGAGGCGGTGGCCCAGGCCCAGGATATCGGCGACAAGATCCTCGGCGCGCTGAACATTTCCTACCGACTGGATGGTTACGAACACCACAGCACCCCCAGCATTGGCATCGCCCTGTTCCAGGGGCAGCTCAGCAGCGCGGACGACATCATGAAGCGCGCCGACTTGGCGATGTATCGCGCAAAAGCCGCAGGCCGTAACACCCTGCGCTTCTTCGATCCGGAAATGCAGGCGGTGGCCACGGCCCGGGCCCGACTGGAAGCCGACTTACGCCGCGGCCTGAAGAGAGAAGAGTTCCTGCTGCACTTTCAGCCGCAGCTGAATAATGCGGGTTGCATCCTGGGGGCGGAGGCCCTGCTGCGCTGGCAACACCCCGAGCGTGGGAGCGTGTCCCCCGTCGAGTTCATCTCTGTGGCGGAGGAAACCGGGCTTATCTTGCCCTTGGGGCGCTGGGTGCTGGAAGCCGCGTGCGCGCAGTTGGTGGAGTGGGCACAACATCCGGAAACCGCCCAGTTGAGCATGGCGGTGAATGTCAGCGCACGGCAGTTCCACCACCCTGATTTCGTCGAGGAGGTGCTGTCGGTGTTGAACTGCTCAGGCGCCGACCCGAGGCGACTGAAGCTGGAGCTGACGGAAGGTTTGCTGATCGAGGATGTAGAGAATACCGTCGCCAAGATGGTCGAATTAAAAGACAGTGGCATCGGCCTCTCCCTGGACGACTTTGGTACGGGCTACTCGTCGCTGTCCTACCTCAAGAGCCTGCCGTTGGATGAGCTAAAAATCGACCAATCCTTCGTCAGGGACGTGCTGGTCGACCCGAACGACACCTCCATCGCCTGTGCGATCGTCAGCCTGGGCCAGAGTCTGGGGCTGGGGGTCATCGCCGAAGGGGTGGAGACAGAAGCCCAGCGCAGCTTCCTGGTCGATCATGGCTGCCATGTCCATCAGGGCTACCTATTCTCCCCGCCGCTGCCGGCCGGCCCTTTCATGGCGTTCGTGCGCGAGAAACTGATGGTCGAGAGTTGAGCTCCCAGGGGCCTGCTCCGCCCGTTTCACATGCTCCGCAAGGCGGGCCGAAGGCGTAACTCGCCGAGCGATGATGGAGGCAGCGGCGAAAGTGCGTAAAGCAGCTGTACCGGTCGTCATGGGGGTCTTGAGCACCGAGCCGTGTGGCTCAAATGACGGGCCCGACAAGGCTCGATGAGCCTAGAACGGTGCTGTTTCACCATGGGCGTTATCGATGGAGCGCTCGTGCAGGGTGGCAAATGGCGAAGCCTTTTCCACCGCCCAATATCCGAGCGACCTGCCTTGCCCGGGCATAGGTTTTCGCCGGTAATGGCGGGTGGCTTTTTGAGTCGCCGGGTGAGCCATATTCAGGCCCGGCATCGCAAGGCCACGCAAGCGAGTGGCGCTATGTCATCGCAAGGTGAGGGTTGTGAGGTCGCGGGTGGACAAGCTCACGCGTTGTCCATCCCACGGCAATCCGTGCTTTTGGCTGGGCTACAGGGCGATCAGCCCAACTTCAACTCGGCCCAGACCCTCGCCGCGCTGTGATGCAGGATGCCGTGACGCCGGGCCAGGGCGGCGCGGTCCTGGTCGTAGCCGCCGCCGATCAATCCCATCACCGGGATGTCGCGGCCCAGGCAGTGGCGGATCACCGTTTCGTCGCGGGCGGCCAGGCCCTGGTCGCTCAGTTGCAGGTAGCCCAGGGCGTCGCCCTGGTGCACGTCGACGCCGGCGTCGTACAGCACGATGTCCGGCTGATACAGCGGCAGCAGGTAGTTCAGCGCATCCTCCACCACCTTCAGATAATCGGCGTCGCCCATGCCCCGGGGCAGGGGGATGTCCCAGTCGCTCTCGGCCTTGCGCGCCGGGAAGTTCTGCTCGCAGTGCAGCGACACGGTGACCGCCTCCGGGCAGTCGGCCAGCAGCCGCGCGGTGCCGTCGCCCTGGTGCACGTCGCAGTCGAAGATCAGCACCCGCTGGGCCTGGCCGGCCGCCAGCAGGTAGCGGGCGATTACCGCCAGGTCGTTGAAGATGCAGAAGCCGGCCGGAAAGTCGTAATGGGCGTGGTGGGTGCCGCCGGCCAGGTGGCAGGCCAGGCCGTGCTGCAGCGCCAGCTCGGCGGTCAGCAGCGAGCCGCCCACCGCGCGCACGGTGCGCCGGGCCAGGGCCTCGCTCCAGGGCAGGCCGAGGCGGCGCTGGTCCTCGCGGGGCAGCTCGCCGCACATATAGCGTTCTATGTAGGCCGGGCAGTGGGCCAGGGCCAGCACCTCGGTCGGGCAGAGCTCGGGGCGCAGCAGCCCGGCATCGGCGACCAGGCCGCCGTCCACCAGATGGTCGCGCAGCAGGCGGAACTTCTCCATGGGGAAGCGGTGCCCGGCCGGGAAGGGCGGGCTGTAGTCGTCGTGGTAGACCAGCGGCAGGCGCATACAATAGGGCTCTTTCAGGCTGCGTCCGAGTATGGCGGCGCGGCCCGGCCCGACTCAAGCGGAGGCCCGATGCCCGCCCCGATCGAATTGCACACACCACGCCTGCTGCTGCGGCCCTGGCGCGACGCGGATCGTGCCCCCTTCGCCGAGATGAATGGCGACCCACAAGTGATGCGGCATTTTCCCGCGCCCCTCAGCCGCGAGGAGAGCGACCGCGTGGCCGAGCGCCTCGAGGCGGATTTCGCCGCGCACGGCTTCGGTTTCTGGGCCTTGGAGCGCAAGGACAGCGGCGCCTTCATCGGCTTCACCGGCTTGCGCCCGGTGACCTTCGCAGTGCCCTTCTGCCCGGCGGTCGAGATCGCCTGGCGTCTGGACCGCGCGCACTGGCGTCAGGGCCTGGCCAGCGAGGCGGCGCGGGCGGCCCTGGCCTGCGGCTTCACGCAGTTGGCGCTGGAGCAGATCGTCAGTTTCACCACGCGGGACAACCTGGCATCCCAGGGCGTCATGCAGGCCATCGGCATGCGCCGCGACCCGGCCGGCGATTTCGACCATCCGGCGCTGCCGGCGGGGCATCGTCTGCGCCGGCATGTGCTGTATCGCCTGGGTCGCGCCGACTGGGAGGTAGGCCGATGAGCGAGATCGAGCCGGTGCGCGCCTACCACCAGCTGAGCAAGCACCAGCCGCAGCGCTTCGCCCCGGGGCCCGGCCAGCTGGACTGGGCGACTCAGCCGGCGCCGTTTCGCCGTTACGCCGGCGCTCGGCTGATCGCGCTGTACCAGCGCCCGCTGGAGGAGTCGCCGGGCTACGACGCGCCGTTCGCCGCGCCCCTGGGCAGGCCCGCGCCGCTGAACCGGGCCAGCGTCTCCCAGCTGTTGTACGACAGCCTGGCGCTGTCGGCCTGGAAGGAGGCCGGCGGCAGCCGCTGGGCGCTGCGGGTCAACCCCTCGTCCGGCAACCTGCACCCCACCGAGGCCTACCTGCTGCTGCCCGCCGGCAGCCTGGAGGCCGGTGCGCTGTTGGCCCACTACGCCCCGGACGCGCACGCCCTGGAGGTGCGCGCCGCGCTGCCGCCGGCCCTGGCCGATGAGTTGACCCGGGCGCTGCCGGCCGGCGGCCTGCTGCTCGGCCTGGCCAGCATCCCCTGGCGCGAGGCCTGGAAGTACGGCGAGCGCGCCTATCGCTATTGCCAGCACGACCTCGGCCACGCCCTGGCCGCCGTGGCCATCGCCGCCAGTACCCTGGGCTGGCAGGTGCGCCTGCTGCGCGGGGTCGCCGAGGCGCGCCTGGACGGCCTGCTGGGGCTGGACCGCGACGGCTTCCACGAGGTCGAGCACGGCGACTGCCTGCTGTGGGTCGGCCCGCCCCAGGACGCCGAGTTCGCCCTGCCGGCGTCCCTGCTGAACGGCCTGGCGTCCCTCGAGCTCCAGGGCGCACCCAACCGCCTGTCGCGCCAGTACCGCGCCTGGCCGGAGCTGGCCCGGGTGCAGGCGCTGTGTCGCGCCCCGGCCCTGGCCGCCACGGCCTGGAGCGTCGAGCCGGGCCGAGCGGTGGTGGACAACCCCGGTCTGCCGCTGCGGCCGATCCTGCACCGGCGGCGCAGCGCCCAGGCCATGGACGGCAGGAGTGGCATCCAGGCCGAGCTGCTGCTGGCCTGGCTGCGTCGGCTGATGCCGGAGCACTCGCCGGTGCCCCTGGCCGTCACCGGCGAGCCGGCGGCGGTCGACCTGTTGCTGTTCGTCCACCGGGTGCAGGGGCTGATGCCCGGCCTGTACTGGCTGGCGCGCAGCGATGGCCAGATCCAGGACGGCCTGCGCGAGGACTTCCTGTGGCAGCGGGTCGACGCCGAGCTGCCGTTGTACCGCCTGCAGGAGGGTGATGCCCGCGGCCTGGCCGGTTTTCTCTCCTGCGGCCAGGATATCGCCAGCGACGGCTGTGTGGCCCTGGCCATGCTGGCGCGTTTCGACGCGGCGCTGGCCGATGGCCCCTGGCGCTATCCGCGGTTGTACTGGGAGTGCGGGCAGGTCGGCCAGCTGCTGTACCTGGAGGCCGAGGCGGCGGGGCTGTCGGCCACCGGCATCGGCTGTTATTTCGACGAAGCGCTGCACGAATTGCTCGGACTTGCCGACAGCCGCTGGCAAAGCCTTTACCATTTCACCCTTGGCCGCGCCCTATGGGACGAACGTCTGTCCACCTTGCCGGCCTACCCCGATCCACTTTTGCCGCCGACCTAGGCGGCGCATTAGGAGTGCATGCATGAGTCAGGTATTGGACGAACTGGTCGCCCTGTTGAGCCTGGAGCCCATCGAGGAGAACCTGTTCCGCGGGGTCAGCCAGGACCTGGGGTTCCGCCAGCTGTTCGGCGGTCAGGTGCTCGGCCAGTGCGTGTCGGCGGCCAGCCAGACGGTCGAGGCCGACCGCCATGTGCACTCGCTGCACGGCTACTTCCTGCGTCCGGGCGATGCCAGCCTGCCGGTGGTCTACCAGGTCGACCGGGTGCGCGACGGCGGCAGCTTCAGCACCCGGCGGGTGATGGCGATCCAGAAGGGCAAGCCGATCTTCACCTGCAGCGCCTCGTTCCAGTACGACGAGGAGGGCTTCGAGCACCAGAACCTGATGCCCGACGTGCCGGGGCCGGAAGGCCTGCAGTCGGAGACCGAGCTGGCCAGCCTGGTCGCCGATTCCCTGCCCGAGCGCATCCGCGAGCGGGTGGTGGGCGCCAAGCCGATCGAGATCCGCCCGGTCACGGTGGCCAACCCCTTCGCCCCCGAGCGCAGCGAGCCGGTCAAGCACGTGTGGTTCCGCGCCGCCGGCGAGCTGCCGGACGATCCGCAGCTGCACAAGTACCTGCTGGCCTACGCCAGTGACTTCAACCTGCTGACCACCTCGATGCTGCCCCACGGCGTGTCCGTCTGGCAGAAGTTCATGCAGGTCGCCAGCCTCGACCACTCGCTGTGGTTCCACGGCAACCTGCGCCTGGACGACTGGCTGCTGTACTCGATGGACAGCCCCTGGGCCGGCAATGCCCGCGGCTTCTCCCGTGGCAGCGTGTTCAACCGCCAGGGCCAGCTGGTCGCCTCGGTGGCCCAGGAAGGCCTGATCCGCCTGCGCGAGGACTGGAAGTGAAACTGGGCGAGGCGCGCCACTGGGTGTTCGACATGGACGGCACCCTGACCCTGGCGGTGCACGATTTTCCGGCGATCCGCCGCGTCCTGGAGATTCCCGCCGAGGCGGACATTCTCCACCACCTGGCGGCCCTGCCCGAGGACGAGGCGGCGGCCAAGCACGCCTGGCTGCTGGAGCACGAGCGCGAGCTGGCGTTGGCGGCGCAGCCGGCGCCGGGGGCGGTGGAGCTGGTGCGGGCGCTGCACGGACGCGACTGCCGGCTCGGCATTCTCACCCGCAACGCCCACGAGCTGGCCCTGCTGACGCTGCAGGCCATCGGCCTGGGCGACTGTTTCGCCACCCAGGACATCTTCGGCCGCGGCGAGGCGCCGCCCAAGCCCCATCCCGGCGGCCTGCTGCAGCTGGCCGAACGCTGGCGGGTGGCGCCGGGCGAGCTGGTGATGGTCGGCGACTTCCGCTTCGACCTGGAGTGCGCCCGCGCCGCCGGGGCCCGCAGCGTGCTGGTCAACCTGGCGGAGAACCCCTGGCCGGAGCTCAGTGATGGCTTTGCCCGCGATTGTGCCGAGCTGCTGGGGCAGTTGGGCTGACGTCTAGCAGGCCGTTGAAAAACTACCTACGTTGGCAATACTGCGTTAAAAACGGCCTCAAAATGCTCATTTACAGCACGTAAACTCCGCTTTTTCGGCCGTTTTTGCCTTGTCTTGCCTGCCTCGCCTACGTTTTTCAACGGCCTGCTACCCCAGCGCTGCGGGGGCGACCAGCAGGTCGGCGCGGGCCACCAGTTGCACGTGGCCGCCGACCCTGACCCGACCCTCCGCGCCGACGCACACCGCCAGCGTGCTAGGCCTGTGCAGGAAGCGACCCTGGTTGAGGCTGAAGGCTTCGCCGCGCGCGTGCAGCCCCTGCTCGACCAGGTAGGCGGCCACCGGTCCGGCGGCGCTGCCGGTGGCGATGTCTTCGATCACGCCGGCCGGGTCCCAGGTGCGCCCCTCGCGGTTGTCGACATCCAGCAGGAACACGAAGGCGGCGCCGCACGCGCGCAGCTCGGGGTCGAGCAATCGGCGTTGCCTGGCCCCGGCCAGCCCGGCGGCCGTGACCGGCAGCAGCAGGTAGGGCAGGCCGGTGCTGACCACGGTGGCCGGGTAGCGCCGGTCCAGGTGGTCGTCGCCCAGGCCGAAGGCATCGGCCACCGCACGAGCAGTGGCGTTGTCCAGCCGCTGACCGAATTCGGCCTGGCCCTGATCCATCTCGGCGTAGAAGCCCTGGCCATGGCGCCGGGTGATGACGTGCACGCTCTTGGCTTTCAGCTGCAGGGTCCACTCGGCGTGCTCGGCAGGTGCATGCAGGTGGTGCAGCAAGGCGGCCGCGCCGAGAATCGGGTGGCCGGCGAAGGGCAGCTCCTCCTCCGCGGTGAATATCTGCGCGCGGCAGCGACCGGGGCTGTCGCCGGGCAGCAGAAAGATCGACTCGAATTGGCGCAGTTCCTGGGTCAGCCGCTGCATGGTGGCTGTGGACAGGGCGTGTGCATCGGGGAATACCGCCAGGCCGTTGCCCGTCAGCGGGCGCTCGGCGAATACATCCAGCTGCCAGTAGTGCATGGCTGAGTCCTTGTGGTGATTTGCCGTCGCAGCCCAGTCCGCGACAGCGCTGGGGGGTGCATGGTATCAGGCCGCTCAGGGGCAGCGGCCGCCGGACTCCAGGTCCCTGAGGATCGGGCAGTCCGGGCGCTGGTCGCCCTGGCAGTGGTCCATCAGCTCCTGCAGGGTGTCGCGCAGGCCGCTCAGCTCGGCGATCTTGTGGTTCAGCTCGGCGATATGCCCGGCGGCCAGGGCCTTGACGTCGGCGCTGGCGCGCCCGCGGTCCTGCCACAGGGCCAGCAGCTGGGCCACCTCGGCCAGGGAGAAGCCCAGGTCGCGGGCGCGCTTGATAAAGGCCAGGCGGTGCAGGTCCTGGGGGCCGTACTGGCGGTAGCCGCTGTCGCTACGGCCGGCGGCCGGCAGCAGGTCGATGGACTCGTAGTAGCGGATCATCTTGGCGCTGAGGCCGGTCTTGCGCGCGGCTTGGCCGATATTCACGGGCGCTCCTCCTCTTGCCGGGGCTTCCAGGTCTTGAGCAGCAGGGCGTTGCTCACCACGCTGACGCTGGAGGCGGCCATGGCGGCGCCGGCGATCATCGGGTTGAGCAGGCCCAGGGCGGCCAGGGGGATGCCGACCAGGTTGTAGACGAAGGCCCAGAACAGGTTCTGGCGGATCTTGGCGTAGGTGCGCCGGCTGATGTCCAGGGCGGCCGGCACCAGGCGCGGGTCGCCGCGCATCAGGGTGATGCCGGCGGCGTGCATGGCCACGTCGGTACCACTGCCCATGGCGATGCCGACGTCGGCGGCGGCCAGGGCCGGGGCATCGTTGATGCCGTCGCCGACCATCGCCACCACGCCGCTGCGCTTCAGTTCGCCGACCAGGCCGGCCTTGTCCGCCGGCAGCACCTCGGCATGCACCGCGGCGATGCCCAGGGCGTCGGCCACGGCCGCGCAGCTGCCACGGTTGTCGCCGCTGATCAGGTGGCTGTCGATGCCGCTTGCCTTGAGCCGTTCGACGGCTTCGGCCGCACCCGCCTTGAGGCTGTCGCCGAAGGCGAACAGGCCCAGCACGCGGGGCTCGGGCGACTGTTCCAGCAGCCAGGACAGGGTACGGCCCTCGGCCTCCCATTGCTGCGCCTGCTCGGCCAGCTCGCCGGGCTGCAGGCCGTTGTCGTCGAGCAGGCGGCGGTTGCCCAGGGCCAGGCGGCGGCCATCGATCTGCCCGGCGATGCCACGCCCGGCCAGGGCCTGGCTGTCAGCCACCTCGGGCAGGCTCAGCGCGCGCTCGCTGCAGGCGTCCAGCACCGCCTTGGCCAGGGCGTGCTCGCTGCCACGCTGCAGGCCGCCGGCCAGCTGCAGCAGTTGCGCCTCATCGCCATCGACCGCCAGCAGGTGGACGATCCGCGGCGTGCCGGAGGTCAGGGTACCGGTCTTGTCGAAGGCCACGGCGGTCACGCCGTGGGCCACCTCCAGGGCCTCGGCGTCCTTGATCAGGATGCCGTGGCGCGCGGCCACCCCGGTGCCGGCCATGATCGCGGTGGGGGTGGCCAGGCCGAGGGCGCAGGGGCAGGCGATCACCAGTACCGCCACGGCGTTGAGCAGGGCCGTGGCCAGGGAGGCGCCGAGCGACAGCCAGATCAGCAGGGTGGCCAGGGCGATCAGCAGCACCGCCGGGACGAACACCTGGCTGACCCGGTCCACCAGCTTCTGGATTGGCGCCTTGGCCGCCTGGGCGTCTTCCACCAGGCGGATGATCTTGGCCAGCACGGTCTCCGCGCCGAGGGCCGTGGTCTCGATCAGCAGGCGGCCCTCGCCGTTGATCGCCCCGGCCGTGACCGCATCGCCCGGCTGCTTGGCCTGGGGCAGGCTCTCGCCGCTGATCAGCGCCTCGTCGGCGTGGCTCTGGCCCTCCAGCACCCGGCCGTCCACCGGGAAGCGCTCGCCGGGCTTGACCAGCACCCGGTCGCCCAGGGCCAGGGCGCTCAGCGGCACCCTCTCCTCGCGGCCGTCCCGCAGGCGTAGTGCCTGGTCCGGGCGCAGGGCCTGCAGGGCGCGAATGGCGCTGCTGGTCTGGCGCTTGGCGCGGCTTTCCAGGTACTTGCCGAGCAGGATCAGGGCGATGATCACCGCCGCGGCCTCGAAGTACAGTGCCGGCGCCTGTCCGGCCGGGGTGACCGCCCACTGGTACAGGCTCAGGCCGTAGGCGGCGCTGGTGCCGATGGCGACCAGCTGGTCCATGTTGCCGGCGCCGGCGCGCAGGGCCTGCCAGGCCGCGCGGTAGAAGCGTGCGCCGAGGACGAACTGCACCGGGGTGGCCAGGGCGAACTGGACCCAGGCCGGCAGCATCCAGTGCAGGCCGAAGGGGGCCAGCAGCATCGGCAGCACCAGCGGCGCGGCCAGCACCAGTGCCAGCAGCAGGTGCCAGCGTTCCCGTTGCAGGCGGCGGTCCGCGGCAGGCGGCTCCGGCGCCTCGAGATTCACCAGGCTGGCGCCGTAGCCGGCATCGGCGACGGCCTTGAGCAGCGGCTCTGGGTCCAGTCTGGGGCTGACCCGCAGCTGGGCCTGCTCGCTGGCCAGGTTGACGCTGACCGCCAGCACCCCCGGCTGCTTGGCCAGGGCGCGTTCGACCCGGCCGACGCAACTGGCGCAGGTCATGCCCTCGATGGCCAGCTCCAGGGGCGCGCTGGGCACCTGGTAGCCGGCGCCCTCGACTGCGGCGATCAGCTGCGCCAGGCTGTCCTCGGGGGCCTCGATGCGTGCCTGTTCGCTGGCCAGGTTGACGCTGGCGTTGGCGACCTGCGGCAGCTTGCGCAGGGCACGCTCGACCCGGCCGGCACAGCTGGCGCAGGTCATGCCGGCAATCGGCAGGTCGAAGGTGGTGAGACTGGTCATGGTCGATCTCCCAGGAAGTCGTCCCTAGGATCAACCTTGACCCATGGGTAAGGTCAAGACCCGTTTCAGAGGTTCAGGGGGCCGGCAGCAGGTAGAGCCCGGCCTCGCCCTGGGCGATGCGGTAGCGGCTAACCTGCCCGGCCTGCAGGCTGAGGCGCTGGCCATCGGGCAGGCGAATGCCCGGCTGGCAGTCGTCGCCACCGAGGGTGGCCAGGCGCAGCGATACCTCGCCAGGAGGTAGGTTGAAGGCCGCCGACTGGCCCGGGAACAGCCGCGCGGCCAGCCGTTCGTGCAGGTACAGGCCGATCTCGCAGGGCGTGGCCACGATCAGGCGCTCCCGTGAGACGATCAGCAGGGCATCACTCTCGGCCAGGGCCGGCATCTGGGCCGTGGCGGTCACGCCCAGCAGGCCGGCCAGCAGTGAAAGGAACCGGCGCGACATGTCGGCCTCCACAATCCCTAGGGGTACGACCTGAGCTTGGTCGAGTCGCGGGGGTTGGACAAGTGCCGGCTTGACCTTGCCCTCAGGGTAAGCCGGAGACTGCAGGGACCCGGTGAGCGTTCGGACCGGGTCCAGAACGAAGAGCATTTATGAGGAGATGCAAGATGCAGGTGTTCAAGGTGCAGGGCATGAGCTGCGGTCATTGCGTGCGGGCGATCACCCAGGCCGTCCAGGCGCGCGACCCGGCGGCCGAAGTGCAGGTCGATCTGCAGGCCGCCGAGGTGCGGGTGACCAGCCGGCTGTCGAACGAAGAGCTGCTCGAGGCGATCTTCGACGAGGGCTATACCGTCAGCCCGGCCTGAGGGCGGGGCCGGGCTCAGGCCTGCCAGTCGCGAAGCAGCCCGCGCAGTACGGCATCGATCAGCCCGGCGCTGTCCTGCAGCGGGTCGAACAGCAGCGGGTCGCGGGTCCAGTCGGTGAACAGGCCGACGATCTGGGCGTGCAGGGCGCGGGCGGCCAGGCGCGGGGTGACGCCCGGGTGCAGGCGTTGGCGACAGGCGGGGTGAGCGAACAGGGCCTCCACCAGTGCGATGAACGCATCGACGAAGAGGCGGCGCTGCAGCTCGGCATCGCGCAGTTCATCGGTGAATTCGCAGCGGTGCAGGAGGATGGTGAAGATGCGCCGCTTCTGCGCGTCGCGGGCCAGATTCTCGATGGCTTCGATGATCAGGTCGCGCAGCGTCAGCAGCGAGGCGTCGCCGTCGCAGCCGGACAGGCGCTCGGCCATCTGCTCCGGCGGCAGGCGAACCTGGTTGAGCATGGCGTTGAACAGGTCCGCCTTATTGGCGAAGTGCCAGTACACCGCGCCGCGGGTCACCCCGGCCTGGCGGGCGATCTGCTCCAGGCTGGTATGGGCCACGCCCTGTTGCAGAAACAGCGTCTCGGCCGCCGCGAGGATGTCGCAGCGGGTCTGCTCGGCTTGCTCTTTGGTTCGGCGCATGGCGATCGGGGGCTTTGTGGCTAGGCTTAGGTTTTACGCAACAGCGTGTAGTGATTTTATACACAATGGCCTGTTTACAGACAGTAGTGTATGTAACTAGCATCCCCGCCCCGTGCCTTACCTCTCGCGCTGTCCCGGAGACGCCCATGCCCTTTGTTCGCCCCGTCCAACTCGTCCTCGGCGTTCTCGCCTGCGGCTACCTGCTGCCGGTGGCCCTGGCGGCCGAGGCGCCGCCGCCCCCGGAGGTGCTGGTGGAAACCGCCAAGGTCACGCCGCTGCCCCTGGTGTTCGAGTACCCGGCCCGCACGGCGGGCTTTCGCGAGGTGCAGGTGCGGGCCCAGGTCAGCGGCATCCTGCAGGAGCGCACCTACCTGGAGGGCAGCCAGGTCAAGCAGGGCCAGGTGATGTTCCGCATCGACCCGCGCACCTATCAGGCTGCCCTGGCCCGGGCCAAGGGGGCGCTGGCCCAGGAGCAGGCGCGCTACCGCCAGGCCGAGCGTGACCTCAAGCGCATTCGCGAGCTGCAGAAGAAGGGCTTCGCCAGCGAGAGCGAACTGGACAACGCGATCTCCAATTTCGAGCAGAGCAAGGCCAATATCCAGGCCGCCGAGGCCGAGGTGCAGGCCAAGCAGATCGACCTCGACTACACCACGGTGAAGGCGCCCATCTCCGGCATCACCAGCAAGGAAACCGTGTCCGAGGGCAGCCTGATGGTCGCCGGCGACCCCAATGCCAGCCTGCTGACCCGGATCACCCAGCTCGACCCGATCTACGTCAACTTCGCCGCCCCCGACCGCGACGTGGAAAGCGTGCGCGGCGGCCTGCAGAGCGGCGCCCTGGCCCTGGACGGCGAGCAGATGCGCGTGCAGATCCAGTTCGGCGACGGCTCCGTCTACCCGTTGGAGGGCAAGGTGAATTTCACCGACAGTCTGGTCGACCGCAGCACCGGCACCGTCAGCGCCCGCGCCGTGGTGCCCAACCCCGAGCAGGCGCTGCTCCCCGGCCAGTTCGTCCGCGTGCTGGTCAAGGGCATCAGCCTGCCCGACGCCATCACCGTGCCGGAGCGCGCCGTCGCTCAGGGGCCACGCGGCACCTTCGTCTATGTGGTCGACGAGCAGGGCATCGCGCGTACCCGCCAGGTCAGCACCGGGCGCACCGCGGCCGGCCGCTGGGTGGTGGAAAGCGGCATCCACGAGGGCGACCGGGTGATAGTCGAAGGGCTGCCCAAGGTGCGCCCGGACATGCCGGTGAAGGTCGCCGATGGCGACGGGCCGTCCGGCAAACGGTCCTAAGGAGCGCATCCGGTGATCTCACGCTTCTTTATCGACCGGCCGATCTTCGCCACGGTCATCTCCGTCATCATCATGCTGGCCGGCCTGCTTTCCATGCGCGCCCTGCCCATCTCCCAGTACCCGCAGATCCTGCCGCCGCAGGTGTCGGTCAGCGCCACCTATGCCGGGGCCAGCGCCCAGGTGATCGCCGAGACCGTGGCCGCGCCCCTGGAGCAGTCGATCAACGGCGTCGAGGGGATGATCTACCAGCAGTCCAATTCCGGCGGCAACGCCATGAGCCTGGCGGTGTACTTCGAGGTGGGCACCGATCCCGACCAGGCCACCATCGACGTCAACAACCGGGTGCAGTCGGCCCTGGCCAAGCTGCCGGAGGAGGTGCGCCGGCAGGGGGTCAAGGTGGAGAAGAAGTCCTCGGACATCCTCCAGGTGGTCACCCTGTTCTCCCCGGACGGCTCGCGTGACCCGGTGTATATCAGCAACTACGCGCTGATCAACGTGATCGACGAACTCAAGCGCCTGCCCGGCGTCGGCGACGCCCGCCAGTTCGGCTCCAAGGACTATTCCATGCGTATCTGGCTGCGCCCGGACAAGTTGGCGCAGTTCAACCTGACCCCCAGCGACGTGGTCGCGGCCATTCGCGAGCAGAACTCGCAGTTCGCCGCCGGCAGCTTCGGCCAGCAGCCGCTGCAGCAGGCCCAGGATTTCACCTACACCGTGACCACCCAGGGCCGCTTCACCGACCCCGAGGAATTCGAGAACGTCATCCTGCGCTCGGATGCCACCGGCGCCAGCCTGCTGCTCAAGGACGTGGCGCGGATCGAGCTGGGCGCCCAGGACTACTCGCTGATGACCTCGCTCAACGGCCAGCAGAACGCCGCCTTCGGCATCTACCTGCAACCCGGCGCCAATGCCCTGGATACCGCCGAGGCGGTGCGCAGCACCCTCGAGCGCCTGTCCCAGGACTTCCCCCAGGGCATCACCTACAAGATTCCCTACGACACCACCAAGTTCGTCAAGGTGTCGATCGAGGAGGTGATCCACACCTTCTTCGAGGCCCTGGTGCTGGTGGTGCTGGTGGTGTTCGTGTTCCTGCAGAACTGGCGCGCCACGCTGATCCCCTTGCTGGCCATCCCGGTGTCGCTGGTCGGCACCTTCGCCGGCATGTACCTGCTGGGGTTCTCCATCAACCTGCTGACCCTGTTCGGCATGGTGCTGGCGATCGGCATCGTGGTGGACGACGCCATCGTGGTGATCGAGAACGTCGAGCGCTCGATGGCCGCCGACAAGCTCGGCCCGCGCGAGGCCACGATCAAGGCCATGCAGGAGGTGACCGGCCCGATCATCGCCACCAGCCTGGTGCTGATCGCGGTGTTCGTGCCGGTGGGCTTTCTCGGCGGCCTGGCCGGGGAGATGTACAAGCAGTTCGCTATTACCATCGCCGTGTCGGTGGCGATCTCCAGCATCGTCGCCCTGACCCTGAGCCCGGCCCTGTGCGCCCTGCTGCTCAAGCCCGGAGAGCACGAGCCGGCGGCGCCGTTCCGCGCCTTCAACCGGGTGTTCGACCGGCTCACCGACGGCTATGCCAGCGGCGTGCGCTTCTTCCTCAAGCGCACCCTGGTGGGGCTGACGCTGTTCGGCGCGATGATTGCGCTGATGGTGCTGCTGTTCAATCGGGTGCCCGGCTCGCTGGTGCCGGACGAGGACCAGGGCTATGTGATCAACGCCTACTTCCTGCCGCCGGCGGCCTCCTTGACCCGCACCGAGGCGCTGACCGGCGCGGTGACTGAGCAGCTGATGGCGCACCCGGCGGTGGAGGACGTGGTCACCTTCGCCGGCTTCGACATCCTCACCTTCGGCACCCGCAGCAATGCCGGGGTATCCTTCGTGCCGCTCAAGGACTGGAGCGAGCGCACCACGCCGGAGCTGGATGCGCGCAACCTGACCCGCGAATTCATGGGCATCGGCGCGGCGCAGAAGGATGGCGTGGTGATGAGCTTCAACCCGCCGCCGATCACCGGCATGAGCACCACCGGCGGTTTCGAGGGCTATATCCAGGACCGCAGCGGCGGCACGACCGAACAGCTGGCGGCCAAGGTCGCGGCCTTCCTCCAGGCGGTCAATCAGCGCCCGGAGCTGGCCGGGGTGCAGAGCACCTTCAGCGCCAACGTGCCGCAGTACTACATCGACCTGGACCGCACCAAGGCCCGCGCCCTGGGCGTGTCGATCAACGATGTGTTCACCGCCATGCAGGCGACCTTCGGCAGCTACTACGTCAACGACTTCAGCCTGTTCGGGCGCACCTGGCAGGTCAGCCTGCAGTCCGAGTCGGAGTTCAGGCGCAAGCCGGAGGACCTGGCCCAGGTCTATGTGCGCTCGGCCGGTGGCGAGTTGGTGCCGCTGTCGAGCCTGGTCAAGGTGCGGCGCATCCTCGGCCCGGACAGCTATGCCCGCTTCAATGTCTACCCGGCGGCGAAGATTCTCGGCGGGCCGGCGCCGGGCTACAGCTCGGGCCAGGCCCTGGCGGCGGTGCAGGAGGTGGCCGGCGAGGTGCTCGGCAGCGACTACAGCATCGGCTGGACCGGCTCGGCCTACCAGGAGCTGGCGACCCAGGGCTCCGGCAGCACCGCCTTCGTCTTCGGCCTGATCATGGTGTTCCTGATCCTCGCGGCGCAGTACGAGCGCTGGACCCTGCCGCTGGCGGTGGTCACCGCGGTGCCCTTCGCGGTGTTCGGCGCGATCCTCGCGGTGTGGCTGCGCGGCATCGACAACGACGTGTACTTCCAGGTCGGCCTGGTCACTCTGATCGGCCTGTCGACCAAGAACGCCATCCTCATCGTCGAGTTCGCCGTGCTCTGCCGGCAGCAGGGCATGGGCATCCTGGAGGCCGCCCTGGAGGCCGCGCGGCTGCGCTTTCGGCCGATCATCATGACCTCGCTGGCCTTCGTCCTCGGCGTCATGCCGCTGGTCGTCAGCAGCGGTGCCGGCTCGGCCAGCCGCCACTCGATCGGTACCGGGGTGCTCGGCGGCATGCTGGCGGCGACCGTGCTGGCGGTGTTCCTGATCCCGATGTTCTACCTGCTGGTGGAGTCGCTGTCGCAGAAGCTGAGCAGGGGACGCAAAGCCGCGGAGGTGGCAGAGTCCTAGATCGGCTTGGCGGCCTGCCGCCAACCCCAGTTCCACGCCGTCGGTAGGCGCGGGTGCGCCGTAGCCCGCCCGCGCTGCCGGCCCCAGCCTCTGCCATTACCTATCCGGACCCCCATGCCATTACGCCTGCTGTTGATCCTCGGCGCCTTGAGCGCCTTCGGCCCTCTGGCCATCGACTTCTACCTGCCGGCCTTCCCGGCCATGGCGCACGCCTTCGCCAGCGACGTCGAGCACGTGCAGCTGTCCTTGGCCGTCTACTTCGTCGGCCTGGCCATCGGTCAGCTGATCTATGGCCCCCTGGCCGATCGCTTCGGTCGGCGTCCGCCGCTGCTGGTCGGCGTTTTGCTGTTCGCCCTGGCATCGCTGGCCTGTGCCCTGGCGACGAGCCTGGAGTGGTTGATCGTCGCGCGCTTCGTCCAGGCCCTGGGCGGTTGTGCCGGCATGGTGGTGACCCGGGCGGTGGTGCGCGACCTGTGCGATCCGATCGCCTCGGCCAAGGTGTTTTCCCAGCTGATGCTGGTGATGGGCATCGCGCCGATCCTCGCGCCGCTGGCCGGCGGCCTGCTGCTCGGCAGCCTGGGTTGGCAGTCGATCTTCGTCTGCCTGGCGTTGTTCGCCGCGCTCTGCCTGCTGGCGGTGGCCCTGTGGCTGCCGGAGACCCTGAGCCGGGAGGCCGCGCCGGCGCCCCTGCGCGGTGCCCTGGGCGAGTACCGCCGGCTGCTGGGCGATCGCCCCTTTATCGGCCACGCCCTGACCGGCGGCTTGTCGATCGCCGGGATGTTCGCCTATATCGCCGGCTCGCCCTTCGTCTTCATCGAGCTGTACGGAGTGGCCCCCGCGCATTACGGCTGGCTGTTCGGCAGCAATGCGGCGGGCTTCATCCTCGCGGCGCAAGTGAATGCCTGGCTGGTGGCGCGCCACGGCCCGGGCCACTGGCTGCGGCGGCTGGTGTGGTTCTATCTGGGCTGCGGCCTGGCGTTGCTGAGCCTCGCCATGGCCCAGCCGCCGGCGCTGTGGCCGCTGTTGCTCCCGCTGTTCGGCTGCATCGCCAGCCTCGGCGTGCTGCTGCCCAACGCCACGGCCTGCGCCATGGCCGGCCAGGGGCGGCATGCCGGCAGTGCTTCTGCGCTGCTCGGCAGCCTGCAGTTCGCCATTGCCGCCAGTGCGGCGGCCCTGGTCGGTGCGCTGCACGATGGCACGGCCTGGCCGATGGCGGCGGTGATCTGCGGCTGCGGCGTGCTGGCCACCCTGGCTTCGCGCCTGACTTACCGGGTCGAGCGTCGCGCCAGACCGTCCTAGTGCGCTTCGGTCACCAGGTATTGCTCTTGCGCGGGCAAACTGTGGGGGGCTTGCAGGCGGGCTTGCAGGGTGGTGAAAAACTGGCGGGCTTCGGCCTCGTGGGCAAAGGTCACCACATGCTGGTCGAGGGTGACCTGCCAGCGGAGTCCTTGAGGGGTATGCACTTGCTGGATCTGGACGTTCATCGGCGACTTCAACCTGGACGGTTCGTTGTGAGCGACAAGGGCATGGCGGCAGCCTGACGCCTTTGGGGCGGGGCGTGGTGCGGGGATGCCGGAAATCGATTCTAGGCGAAAAACGTGACGTATTTACTGATCTGAAACAGTCAGCGACGGCTCGGTGGGACTGTGCTGGGCCGCCAGTCCGGCCAGCTGGGCGAAGTCGCTGGCCAGGGTGATGTCCGCGGTGCTGGGCCGCTTGGGCCGGTCGTAGTAGGTGGCCAGGGTACCGATGACCCGGCCCTGTTCATCCTTGAACGGCAGCGACCAGCAGGCATGCAGCCCGGCGGCGCCTGCTGCGGTTCGGTAGTCGCGCCAGTAGGGGTGGCTGGCGAGGTTCTCGGCGATCAGCAGTTCGCCGCTGCACGCGGCGTGGCCGCAGCAGCCGACCTCGAGTTCGGCCGGCATGCCGTCTATGGCCGCGCGATAGGCCGCGGACAGGTCGGGGGCGGCGGCGAGATGCAGACGTCGCTGGTGGTCCTGCAGCATGATCGATACGCGCATCGGCGGGTTCAACGTCTGCAGGTGGCGGCACAGATCCTCGAGTATCCGGGCCAGCGGTCGGCGCTCGAACAGGGCTTCGAGCAGCGCGCTGCGGGCCTGTTGCAACTGTTGCTTGAGATGGTGCTCGTGGTTGTCGCGCAGGCTGCCGCTGAGGCGGTTGTCCGCCCGGCGGCGAAGTTGCAGCTCGACCCAGCGTAGCTGCCCGTGGCGGGTCAGCAGGCGGTAGTCGCCGCGCAGGGCGGCCTGTTCGCCCTGGGCGACGGCGCTTATCTGCTCGCTCAGGCGGGCGGCGTCCGCGCTCTCGAAGAAGCGTGCCAGGGGGCGCCCGAGGCTTTCGTAGCCGATATAGCCGCTGAGCTGTTCCCAGGCCGGGTTGAGGAAGTCCAGGTGGCCGTCGGCATCGGTCGCGACAATCACCTCGGCCAGCTGCTCGACCAGTCCGCGGTAACTGGCTTCGCTGGCGCGCAGTCGCTCATCCAGGCGCTTGTGTTCGCTGATGTCGATATCGATGCAGTAGAGCTCCGGCTGGTCGCGGCTGTCGAGCCGCAGCGAACGGCTGGAGTAGACCCATACCGTGCTGCCGTCCTTGCGCTGCAGCGGCATTTCCCCGGCCTGGGGCGGCGGCCCGCCGAGTAGCCAGTGGTTGAGGGCGCTGGCCACCTGGTTGCGTGCCGGCAGCGGTACGATCAGGTCCTCCAGGCGCTTGCCGATCGCCTCCTGCACGCTGTAGCCGTAGAGCTGGGTGCTGGCGGCGTTCCAGTAGACCACCCGGCGCTCGCGGTCGTACCCCTGCACGGCGAGACGCGGGGTCTGCTCGAACAGCTGGCGAAAGCGCTGCTCGCTTTCGCGCAGCGCCGCTTCGTCGCGCTTCTGGGCGCTGATGTCCTGCAGGGTGCCGAAGATCTGGCCGTCGGCGTCGACCTCGCCGCGCAGCATCAGCCAGGTAACCTGCCGCCGGTGCGGCTGGTGCAGGCGCGCGCCGATGCTCAGTGCCTGGTGCTGCACGAGGAGCGCCTGAACGGCGCGTTGCACGGCCTGGCGTTCGGCGGGATGGAGCCAGCCGAGCAGCTGTTCGAGGCTGCTGGCGGCGTTACCGGCGTCGCGTCCCAGCAGCTGCAGCGCCTCGGGGCTCCAGTGAAACTGTCCGTGGTATTCCCAGCTACCCAGGGCGGCATCGCGGCGGGCCTGTTGCAGTTGCCGCGACTGGTGCGTCAGGGCCCTCCGCAACTGCCCCTGTTCCTGACGGTTGCGGCGGACGAGGAAGAAGATCAACAGGCCGCTGCCCAGGACGAAGGTCAGGTCCTTGAGCGTCTGCAGGCGTGCGCTCAGCACGGAGTCGGAGACCGTGGCGGCCAGGAGGGCGTCGCTGGACAGTATCCAGAGGGCGCCGGACAGGGCGTAGAGGCCGGCCAGGCGCAGCGGGGTGAATCGTTCGGGTCGCATCCTTACCACCGATAAATAGGATGTTCGCGGGCGCGTGCCGGGCTGTGCCAAACAGCTGCACGGAGCTGATTGCAGTCGAGCTGGGGGAGGACCGAGCGCGGGGAGGAAGGCGCCGGGCACCGCAACCGGACGTCAAGATAGCAGGACCGCGAAGCAATTGCCCTGGGCGATGCGTCTCAGTTGCAGATAGTTGAACTGGCGCAACCTACGCCGGTGGCGCCAGGCCAATAAGCGGGGTGTCCAGCATGCCGGCAGTGGCGCGCTGGGGGCGACAGCTTGGGGCGGGAGCCGCGGGGTGGCGGGGCCGCGCGAGCGATTGGGCACGCCCGCCAGGCCGTGGGCGCGCATGGCCCCTGGCGGGGCCATGCCAGGACTCAGAAACCCTCGAGGACGATCTTGCCGCGGGCCTTGCCGCTCTCCAGCAGGACATGGGCGCGGCGTAGATTGGCCGCGTCGATGCGCCCGAAGTGTTCGCCGAGGGTGGTCTTCAGCACGCCGGCGTCGATCAGTTCGGCGACCCGTTCCAGCAGGCGGTGCTGCTCGATCATGTCGAGGGTCTGGAACAGCGAGCGGGTGAACATCAGCTCCCAGTGCAGCGACAGGCTCTTGCGCTTGAGCGGCATGATGTCCAGCGGCTGCGCCGGGTCGTCGATCAGCGCCAGGCGGCCCTGGGGCGCCAGGACCTCGACCAGTTGCGCGTAGTGCTGGTCGGTGTGGGTCAGGCTGGCGACATGGCTGACCTGGGGCACGCCGATGCGCGCCAGCTCCTCGCTCAGCGGCTTGCTGTGGTCGATCACATGATGGGCACCGAGTTCGCGGACCCAGGCCTGGGTCTCCGGGCGCGAGGCCGTGCCGATCACCGTCAGCCCGGTGAGCCGGCGCGCCAGCTGGGTGAGGATCGAGCCGACCCCGCCGGCGGCGCCGACGATCAGCAGGCTCTGGCCCAGGTCGGCCTTGCCCTCGACGATCTGCAGGCGCTCGAACAGCAGCTCCCAGGCGGTGATCGCGGTCAGCGGCAGGGCGGCGGCCTCGGCAAAACCCAGGCTCTTCGGCATGTGGCCGACGATCCGCTCGTCCACCAGATGCAGCTCGCTGTTGGCCCCGGCGCGGTCGATGGCGCCGGCGTAGAACACCCGCTCGCCCGGTTGGAACAGCGTCACTTCGCGGCCGACCGCCCGGACGACGCCGCTGGCGTCCCAACCGAGCACCTTGGCCTCGCCGTCCTGCGGCGCGACATGGCTGCGGATCTTGGTGTCCACCGGGTTGACCGAGATGGCCCGGACCTCCACCAGCAGGTCGTGGGGGCCCGGCTTGGGCTCGGGCAGCCGCACGTCCTGCAGCGACTCGGTCTGTTCGGCGGGCAGGGACTGGTAATAGGCGATGGCTTTCATGGGGGCTCCTCTGAAGGGCTCAGGCGATGCGTTGCATGAGTTGCAGGTCGACGTTCTGCAGCCACTGACCGTAGTGGCTGGTGAAGGCCAGGTAATGCGCACTGCGCTGGTGGGCGGCCAGTGCAGCGGCGTCTTGCCATTGCTCGAGCATCACGAACACCCGCGGATTGTCGCGATGGCGATGCAGGTCGTACTGCAGGCAGCCGGCTTCGGTGCGGCTGACCGCGACCAGCAGGCGCAGGCCCGCCTCGACGGTGTCGGCCTGGCCGTCTTGGACGCTGATGGTGGCGACAAGGGTGAGCGGGGCGGGCATGGCAGGGTTCCGGTGTAGGACGGTGACCATGTTCGATTATTTGGCTGGCGAGAAAAACGGCGGATAAGTAGAGTCTGTTTCAATATTCCTTTGAAAATGGGGCGCCCATGCTGCGTTTCGATGACCTGCAGCTGTTCGTGCGTACGGCGCAGAGCGGCAGCCTGTCCGCCGCCGCCCGCCTGCTGGACACCTCCCCGGCGGTGGCCAGCGCCGCGCTCAAGCGCCTGGAGCAGCAGCTGCAGGTGCGTCTGTTCGTGCGCTCCACCCGCAGCCTGCGCCTGACCGCGGAGGGCGAGCTGTTCCTCGAACATGCCCGCCAGGCCCTGCAGAGCCTGGAGCTGGGGTGCCAGCAGCTGGCCGGCAGCAAGGCCGAGATCAGCGGGCCGCTGCAGCTCTCGGCCCCCTCGGATTTCGGTCGCAACACCCTGCTGCCCTGGCTCGACGAGTTCCAGCGGGTCCATCCGCGCCTGCAGTTGCGCCTGCAACTCGGCGACCGGGTCAGCGACCTGTTCCGCGAGCCGGTGGATATCGCCCTGCGCTACGGCGCGCCGGAGGACTCCAGCCTGGTGGCTCTGCCGCTCGCCGCGGACAACCGTCGGGTGCTCTGCGCGTCCCCGGACTACCTGGCACGCCACGGCGAGCCGCAGGGGTTGGAGGAACTGGCCCGGCACAACTGCCTGTTGTACATGCTCGGCGGTCGCTTGCATGAGCGCTGGCGCTTCTCCGACGGCCGCCGCGAGCAGAGCCTGACGGTGGCGGGCGACCGCAGCAGCGACGATGCCGACGTGGTGCGCCGCTGGGCGGTGGCCGGCTGCGGCCTGGTGTACAAGTCCTGGCTGGATGTGGCCGGCGACGTGCAGGCCGGGCGGCTCAAGGTGTTGCTGCCGCGGTGGCGGGGCGAGGCCACACCGCTCAACCTGATCTGCGCCCACCGTGCGCAGTTGAGCAAGCCGGTGCTCCTGTTGCGCGAGTTCGTCCAGGCGCGTTGCGCCGAATTGCTGGCCAGGGCGCCTTGGTCGACCTAGGCTTGTTGGCAAACGCACTGCGGCAATCGGCCACGTCTCGCCGCTTTGTCGTGATGCCGCCAACTGCTAGAGTCGCGCCCCATGAAACTGGCCCGTACCGACCGCTCGCTGATCGCCTGGATACTCTATTTCGGAGTTCTGTTCGGCGCGTTCGCCTGCAGCATCGGCCACGGCCAGATGGCCGGCCTGCAGCTCAGCGGCCTGGATGCGCAGTACTGCTCCTTCGAGGGCAACTTCGGTGCCGGCGCCGACCTGACCGGTTCCGGCATCGCCCCGGTCAACCCGGCCACGGGCTCGGGTTGTTCCCTCTGCTCCACCTTCGGCGCCCTGATCCTGGCGGCCTTCTTCGGCCTGCTCGGGTTGCTCGGCGCCGCCGGCCAGCGCTTCGCGCCGTCCTCGTTCGCGCCGCGTCCGCTGCGCTATCTCTGGCCCTCGGCCAACCCCCGCGCCTCCCCCTGGCTCGCCTGAGCCCGCTCTGAACCGTCGCGCCCAGGCGCCGCGGTCGACCCATAACGACATTCGAGCGATCTATTGCCGAGCGCGTCTGCCGCGTCCCTGGGCGTGGCCGGGCGCTGGCGGCACGCGTGCAACAAGGGGAGACACCCATGCGTCATCTATCCAGCCTCAGCCTGCTGGCACTGAGCATCGGCCCGGCCTGGCTCGGCCTGGCCGGCGCGGCCCTGGCCGAGCCGGTGCAGCTGCAGGACAGCAGCGTCATCGGCCGGCAGCAGCCCGACCCCACCGCCCCCACCATCGCCGAGAAGCGTGCCGCTTTCGCCCGTATTCCCGGCGGCGCCGCGGTGGTCGATGCCGAGACCTACAAGAGCGGGCGCAGCAGCACCCTGCAGGACGCCCTGGGCATGGCCACCGGGGTGTTCATCCAGCCGCGCTTCGGCGCCGAGGAGGCGCGCCTGTCGATTCGCGGCTCGGGCCTGCAGCGTACCTTCCACGGTCGCGGCCTGTTGCTGCTGCAGGACGGCGCGCCGGTCAACCTGGCCGACGGCAGTTTCGATTTCCAGACCATAGAGCCGCTGGCCGCCGAGCACATCGAGGTGCTGCGGGGCGCCAACGCCTGGCGTTATGGCGCGGCCAACCTCGGTGGGGCGCTCAACTTCGTCAGCCCCACCGGCAAGACGGCCCCACCGGCCAGCCTGCGGGCCGAAGGGGGCAGTTTCGGTTACCGGCGCCTGTACGGCGCCTTCGCCCAGGACTTCGGCGACTGGGACGGCTTCGTCAGCCTCGGCGACTACGCCCAGGACGGCTTTCGCGATCACGCCCGGCAGGACAGCCAGCGCTATTTCGCCAACCTCGGTGGGCGGATTAACGAGCGTCTGTCGACCCGCTTCTACCTGACCCATGTGCAGACCGACTCCGAGCTGCCGGGCAACCTGACCAAGGCGCAGCTGCGCCGCGATCCGCAGCAGGCCTCGGCCAGCAGCCGCAGTGGCGACCAGAGGCGCGACTTCGACCTCAACCGCCTGGGCAACATCACCAGCCTGCAACTCGAGGGCGGGCACAGCCTGACGCTGTCCAGCTTCTACAGCGAGAAGTCGTTGTTCCACCCGATCTTCCAGGTGCTGGATATCGACAGCGCGGACTACGGCCTGCGCCTGGCGCACCAGTGGCGCAGCGACGACGGCTGGCGCTGGGCCGGCGGCGTCGAGGCCAGCCAGGGGCGCAGCTGGGACTCGCGCTACCAGAATGTCGGCGGGCACAAGGGGCGCAAGGTCAACGAGTTGCACCAGACCGCGCGCAACCTCAATGCCTTCGCCGAGCTGGAAGTGCCCCTGGCCGAGCGCTGGGCGTTGCTCGGCGGCCTGGCCTGGTTGCATCAGGAGCGCGACGTCGACGATCGCCTGCGGTGCAACGCTTTCGTCCCGGGTTTCTGCCTGGCCCAGGACGAGTCGTTCCAGCAGACCTATGTCGGCCGCACCGGACGTATCGGCCTGCGCCATGACCTGGCCGAGGACGTGCAGCTGTTCGTCAACCTCAGTCAGAGCTTCGAGCCACCGACCTTCAGCGAGCTGACCGGCGGCCAGGTGCTGAGCCAGAACGAGGCGCAGCGGGCCGATACCCTGGAGACGGGCCTGCGTTGGTCGCGCGACAGCTTCGATCTGGACCTGGCGCTGTATCGCAGCGAGATCCGTGACGAGCTGCTGTCGCTCAACGATGCCGCCGGCAACCCCCAGGGCACGGTCAACGCCGCGCGCACCCTGCACCAGGGCATCGAGCTGGGCGGCGCCCTGCGCCTCGGCCAGCTCGTGCTGCGTGGCCAGTACCTGTTCAACGATTTCCGTTTCGACAACGACCCGGTCTACGGCGACAACCGCCTGGCCGGCATCCCGCGCCAGTTCCTCAAGGGCGAGGCGCTGTGGCAGCAGGGCGGTTGGTACGCCGGGCCGACCCTCGAGTGGGTGCCGACCCACTACAACGTCGACCAGGCCGAAACCCTGTACGCCGAGGGCTACGCCATCTGGGGGCTGAAGGGCGGCTACCGGCCTGCAGACGGCCTGGGCTTCTTCGTCGAGGGCCGCAACCTCGCGGACAAGACCTATGCCGCCACCACCGGGGTGATCGCCGATGCCCGCGGTCAGGACAGCGCGCAGTTCCTCCCCGGTGACGGCCGCGCCCTGTACGCCGGCCTGGAGTGGCGGCTATGAGCCGCCGTCGAGTGACAGTCGAAGGAGTCGCGTCATGAAACAGCCTACCCCGTCCTTCTACAACCTGGCCTGGCGCTGGCATTTCTACGCCGGGCTGTTCGTCATCCCCTTCCTGATCCTGCTGTCGCTGACCGGGATCGTCTACCTGTTCAAGCCGCAGCTGGATCAGTTGATGTATCCCGAGCTGCTGCAGGTGCCGGTGGCGGAGCAGCGTCTGGACGCCGACCGGCAACTGGCGTTGGTGCGCCAGGCCTACCCCCAGGCGACGATCAGGCAGTACCTGCCGCCGGCGGGCGAAGGGCGCAGCGCGCAGTTCGTGCTCGACCAGGGCGGGCTGCAGCTCAACCTGTTCGTCGACCCCTATCGCGGCACGCTGCTCGGCAGCCAGGATGCCCAGGGCACCCTGCAGGCCATCGCCCGGCGGCTGCACGGCGAGTTGATGATAGGTACGCTGGGCGACCGGCTGATCGAGCTGGCCGCCGGCTGGGGCATCGTCCTGCTGGTGTCCGGCCTGTACCTCTGGTGGCCGCGCGGCAGCTCCGGCGCCGGGGGGCTGTGGCCGCGCCTGGCCAGTCGCGGGCGCCTGTTCTGGCGCGACCTGCATGCGGTCAGCGGCTTCTGGGGCGCGCTGCTGCTGTTGTTCATGCTGCTGACCGGCATGACCTGGACCGGTTTCTGGGGCGCGCAATTCGCCGGTGCCTGGAACCACTTCCCGGCGGCCATGTGGGACGCGGTGCCCCAATCCGGCCTGCAGGCGCGCAGCCTCAACAGCGCCAACCGGCAGACCGTGGCCTGGGCGGTGGAGACCACGCCGCTGCCGGCCTCCGACCCCCATGCCGGGCACAAGGGGCAGGCCACGGGAATGGCGGCCTCTACCCAGGGGCAGGTCGGCCTGCAGCGGGTGGTCGACACCGCCGCGGAGCGCGGCGTGCAGCCGGGTTACAGCATCACCCTGCCCTGGGGCGAGACCGGGGTGTACAGCATCGCCCTGTTCGCCGACGACCCGCGCAACGACGCCACCCTGCACCTCGATCAGTACAGCGGCGCGGTGCTCGCCGACGTGCGCTGGAAGGACTACGGCCCGGTGGCGCGCACGGTGGAAACCGGGGTGATGCTGCACGAGGGCAAGCTGTTCGGCCTGGCCAACCAGTTACTGATGCTGGGCGTCTGCCTGCTGGTGCTGCTCAGCGCCGTCAGCGGCCTGGTCATGTGGTGGCAGCGCCGTCCCCAGGGCCGCTTCGGCGTGCCGCCGCTGCGTCACGACCTGCCACGCTGGAAAACCGCGATCGTCATCATGCTCCTGCTCGGCGCCGCCTTCCCCCTGGTGGGCGCGTCCCTGCTGCTGATCTGGGGCCTGGACCGCTTGCTATTCTCGCGCCAGGGCGCCGCCTCCCGCCTGCAGGAGGGCTGAGCCATGGCCGGCGCGCACGCTCGTTGTCATACCTCGCACACTTCGTTGACCACCCCAAGGAGAACCACCATGCCCATGAAAAAAGCCCTACTGCTGGCCACCCTGCTCGGCACCAGCCTGCTGGCCGGCGCCCACGAGTACAGCGCCGGCGACCTGCACATCGAACACCCCTGGTCGCGGGAGATGCCGCCGGTGGCGCCGACCGCCGCGGCCTACTTCGTGGTGCACAACCAGGGCGCCCAGGCCGACCGCCTGCTCGCCGTGCAGACCCCGGTGGCCGGCAAGGCGGAGATGCACGAGCACGTGCGCGCCGACGGGGTGATGAAGATGCAGCGGGTGCAGAGCGTGGAGGTTCCGGCCGGCGGCGAGGTCAGGTTCGAGCCCATGGGCTATCACGTGATGCTGTTCGACCTGCAGCAACAGGCCAGGGACGGCGAGCGCTTCCCCCTGACCCTGACCTTCGAGAAGGCCGGTGCGGTCGAGCTGGAGGTGGCGGTGCACAAGGATGCCCCCGCGCCGGCCGCCGAGCCGCAGGCGCACTCGCACTGAGGGACTAGACCAGGCGCGCGTCCAGGCTGTTCTGCGCCAGGCGCTGGGCTTGTTCCTCGGTCATGCCCAGGTGCTCGTGCAGGGCGGCGAAGTTCTCCCCGACGTAGCCGCCGAAGTAGGCCGGGTCGTCCGAGTTGACCGTCACCTTCACCCCGCGCTCGAGCATCGTCAGGATGTTGTGCTGGCCCATGTGCTCGAACACCCGCAGCTTGACGTTGGACAGCGGGCAGACGGTCAGGGGAATCTGCTCGTCGATGAGTCGCTGCATCAGCCGCTCGTCCTCGATGGCCCGTACGCCGTGGTCGATGCGCTGGATCTTCAGCAGGTCCAGGGCCTCCCAGATGTACTCGGGCGGGCCCTCCTCGCCGGCGTGGGCGACGCACAGGTAGCCCTCGCTGCGCGCCTTGGCGAACACCCGCTGGAACTTGCTCGGCGGGTGGCCCATTTCCGAGCTGTCCAGGCCCACGGCGATAAAGGCGTCGCGAAACGGCCGGGCCTGCTCCAGGGTCTCGAAGGCCTCCTCCTCGGACAGGTGGCGCAGGAAGCTGAGGATCAGCCCCGAGCTGATGCCCAGCTGCCGCTCGCCGTCCTCGAGTGCCTGGCGAATGCCGCCGAGCACCACCTCGAAGGGGATGCCGCGGTCGGTGTGGGTCTGCGGGTCGAAGAAGGGCTCGGTGTGCACCACGCCCTGCGCCTTGCACCGTTGCAGGTAGGCCCAGGTCAGGTCGTAGAAGTCCTGTTCCGTGCGCAGCACGTCGGCGCCCCGGTAGTAGAGGTCGAGGAACTCCTGCAGGTTGTTGAAGGCATAGGCGCCGCGCAGGGTCTCGACGTCGGGCCAGGGCAGTTCGATCTTGTTGCGTTCGGCCAGGGCGAACAGCAGCTCGGGCTCCAGGGAGCCTTCCAGGTGCAGGTGCAGTTCGGCCTTGGGCAGGGCATTGAGCCAGTCGTGCATGGGGTGAGCCTCGTGTCGGGTGGGCCGGAGTTGGCCGCAGTTTAACCTGACCTTCGGGGCAGAATCTCCCGGCACCGCGGCGATCGTTGCGCAGGACGGGCCGAGCGCAGCGCTACCCATGACGCCTGCACCTGTGCGACGGGCTGCGCCGGCTCAACCCAGCCTGGGTTCAGCCGGCGATCAGCGCCCGGGCCGCCTGGCGGTGGTCGGCGATCAGCTTGGCCAGGTCCAGGCCCTCGACCTGGCCGTCGATGACCCGCCAGGTGCCGCCGATCATCATCCGGTCGGCGCGGTCGGCGCCGCACAGCAGCACGGCCGCGAGCGGATCGTGACTGCCGGAGAAGCGCAGCTCGTCCAGCTTGAACAGCGCCAGGTCGGCCTGCTTGCCCACCGCCAGCTCGCCGATGTCGTCGCGCCCCAGCAGCCGGGCCGAGCCCTTGCTGGCCCAGCCCAGGGCCAGTTCGGGGGTGACCCGCTCGGCGCCGTAACGCAGGCGCTGCAGGTACAGGGCCTGGCGCGCCTCGAGGATCAGGTTGGAGGCGTCATTGGAGGCCGAGCCGTCCACGCCGAGGCCGATGGGCGCGCCGGCGGCCTGCAGGTCGAGGGTCGGACAGATGCCCGAGGCCAGGCGCATGTTCGAGCTGGGGCAGTGGCTGATGCCGGTGCCGGCGGCGCCCAGGCGGGCGATTTCCTCGGGGTTGAAGTGGATGCCGTGGGCCAGCCAGGTGCGCGGGCCGAGCCAGCCGACGCTGTCCAGGTAGTCCACGGTGCGCTGGCCGAAGCGCTGCAGGCAGAAGTCCTCCTCGTCCAGGGTCTCGGCCAGGTGGGTGTGCAGGCGCACGTCGAGCTTGTCCGCCAGCTCGGCGCTGGCGCGCATGATGTCCGGGGTCACCGAGAAGGGCGAGCAGGGTGCCAGGGCGATCTGCACCCGGGCGCCGGCGCCGCGCTCGTGGTACTGGCCGATCAGGCGCTGGCTGTCGGCGAGAATCACCTCGCCCTGCTGCACCGTCTGCTGCGGCGGCAGGCCGCCGTCGGCCTCGCCCAGGCTCATGGAGCCGCGGGTCAGCATCGCGCGCATGCCCAGCTCGCGTACCACCCCGACCTGCACGTCGATGGCGTTTTCCAGGCCGCCGGGGAACAGGTAGTGGTGGTCGGCCGCCGTGCTGCAACCGGACAGCAGCAGCTCGGCCAGGGCCACCTGGGTCGCCAGGGCCAGCTGCTCGGGGGTCAGCCGCGCCCACACCGGATAGAGGGTCTTGAGCCAGGGGAACAGCGGCTGGTTGACCACCGGCGCCCAGGCGCGGGTGAGGGTCTGGTAGAAGTGGTGGTGGGTGTTGATCAGCCCCGGCAGCACCACGTGCTCGCGGGCATCGAAGACTTGGCTGCAGGGGGCTGCGGGCTGTTGCCCGGCGCCGAGCAGTTCGGCGATGCGGCCGTTCTCGACCACCAGGCCACCGGCGGCGGATTGGTCGTTGGCGGTGAAGACGGCGAGGGGGGTCTTGATCCAGATGCGGGTGGCTGCCATGAGCAGGCTCCTCTGAGGTTGAGTTCAGGTTAGCCAGCTCAGTGTTGACCCTGTCTGCTGATCCAGGTGCGTCGGACGACGTGGGGCGACGATACCTGTCCGAAGGGTCAGGATCAACCCCGGCCGTCGCCTTGCTACAGGCGCCGCAGCTCGATGCGCCCGCGGCTGAGGCCGGCCAGCCACTGCTGCAGCTCGTCGAGCCGCGCCGCGGGCAGGGCCAGTTGCAGCTCGGCGCCGCTGGCGTCGAAGCGTTCTTCCTCCAGCTGCGCCTGCAGCTCGCCCAGGCGCGCCTTGAGCAGCGGCAGCTCGGCGAAGGCGCAGTGGAAGCGGCAGCGGCTCAGCGCCACCAGCTCCACCCGCTGGCCGCCCTGCAGGCACTTGCTGGCGCTGCCGCCGTAGGCGCGGGCCAGGCCGCCGGTGCCGAGCTGGATGCCGCCGTACCAGCGGATCACCAGCACCGCCACCTGGTCAAAGGCCTGGCCCTCGATGGCGGCGAGGATCGGCCGACCGGCGGTGCCGCCGGGCTCGCCGTCGTCGTTGAAGCGGTACTGCGCACCGACCTTCCAGGCCCAGCAGTTGTGCGTGGCGCCGGGGTCGCTGGCGCCGGCGATGAAGGCCTGGGCCTCGGCCGCGCTGGTCACCGGGGCGGCCAGGGCGATAAAGCGGCTCTTGCGGATCTCCTCGCGGTATTCGCAAGGCGCGAGCAGGGTGAAGGCCATCAGGCGGTCGCGGGCGGGGTGAGGCCGCAGCCCTTGAGGATGATGCGCACCAGATTGTCGGCGGCCTCGGCGAAGTCCTGCTTGGTCAGGCGCGAGCGGCCGGTGACCCGGCAGATCTGCGAGGCGAAGTCGGCGTAGTGCTGGGTGCTGCCCCACAGCAGGAAGATCAGGTGCACCGGGTCGATCGGGTCCATCTTGCCGGCGGCGATCCAGGTCTCGAACACCGCGGCGCGGCCGCGAAACCAGGCGCGGTAGTCCTGATCGAAGTAGGCCGACAGGCACTCGCCGCCGCTGATCACCTCCATGGCGAAGATCCGCGAGGCCTTGGGGTAGCGGCGGGAAAACTCCAGCTTGGCGCGGATGTAGCGGTCCAGGGCCTCGGCCGGGTCGTCCTCGACGGTGAGGCTGTTGAAGGTGCTGTCCCACAGCTCGAGGATGTTGCTCAGCACCGCCAGGTACAGCCCCAGCTTGCTGCTGAAGTAGTAGTGCAGGTTGGCCTTGGGCAGGCCGACGGTCTGGGCGATGGTGTTCATGCTGGTGCCCTTGAAGCCGTGACGGGCGAACTCCTCCTCGGCGGCGGCGAGGATCGCCTCCTCGTTCTTCTGGCGGATGCGCCCGGCGGGCTTGTCGGCGGGATTGGCGCTGTGCGCGGGTACTGCAAGGGTCATAGGCGATACCGGAGTGTGCATGGAGCGGGGGCAGTGCACTGATAACCCAGAGGGGTCGAGAGTGACAAGCGCGGCGGCGGAAAAAGCGGCAGTGGATATGGAGATGTCGCGATCAGAACCGGCGACGCTCATGGGTCCTGGCCCTGGCCGGGGGCGGACGGCTCGCGGCGTCCGCCCAGGTACCAGCCCAGCGCCGCCCAGACGGCGGCCAGCACGGCGCCGACCAGGGCGGCGACCAGCGTGCCCTGGGCCAGGCCGTCGAGCAGCGCCTTGAGCCAGGCGCTGAGGGCGTCGCCGCCGCGATAGACCAGGGTGTCGATGACGTTCTTGGCCTTGTACTGGCTGTGGGCGTCGAGCGGGGCGAAGAGCATCTCCCGGCCGGGGCGGACGAAGGCGTACTCGCCGACCCGGCGCAGGATCATCAGGGCCGCCAGCATGGCGAAGGTCGGCGCCAGGGCCAGGCCGAGGAAGCCCAGGCACACCAGCAGCGGCACCCCGGCCAGCAGCGCGCGCAGGCCGAGCTTCTGCGCGACCCGCCCGGTGACGAACAACTGGGCCAGCAACGACAGCGCCTGCACGGCGAAGTCGAGCAGGCCGAACACCCGTACTTGCTGGATCGGGTCGGGGAAGGTCTGCTGCACCAGGCGCGCCTGTTCGAAGTAGAGGAAGGTGCTGGCGCTGGCCAGCAGAACGACGAAGGCGGCGATGCCCAGCAGGTAGGGCGAGGTCAGCACCCGGCCGATGCCGCTGAAGGGGTTGCCCGGCACCGGTTCGCGCGGGTGCTCGCTGGGCGGCGCGCCGGGGCGGCCGGCGCCGCCGACCGCGCGCCAGGCCATCAGCTGGCGCTTGCCTGCCAGCGCGCCGCCCAGCAGCCCGGCGGCGCAGAGCAGCAGCCCGGCATGGCCGATGGAGCCTATCAGCAGGGTGCCCAGTGCCGGGCCCGCCAGGCCGCCGCTGCTGGCTCCGGCGGCGATGAAGGCGAACAGGCGGCGCGCCTGGGCGGCATCGAACACGTCGGCCATCAGGCTCCAGGCCACCGACACCACGAACAGGTTGTAGACCGACAGCCATACGTAGAACAGCCGCGCCAGCCACACCGAGTCGCCTTGGGCGAAGGCCGCGGCGAAGGCCAGCAGGTTGAGGACGAACAGGCTGTACACCCAGTCGACATAGCGCGAACGCGGCACCCTGGAATTGAGCCAGGCGAACAGCGGGACGGCCAGCAGCATGAGCACGAAGGTGGCGCTGAACAACCACTGCAGGTTCTCCACGCCACCGCGGATGCCCATGGCCTCGCGGATCGGCCTGAGCATGAAGTAGCCGCTGAACAGGCAGAACAGCAGGGCGAAGCCGCTCAGGGCCGCGCGCAACTCGGCCGGTTCGGCATTGATGCTGGCGGCCAGGCGCTGGGCGGGCGTCATGGCACCTCCGAGGTGCGCCCCGAGCTCAGGCGAAGGCCCGGGCGATCCGCTCGCGCAGCGCCGCGTCCGGCAGGCGGCCCCGGCCCGCGCCGAGGTTGTCGGCCATGTAGTGGGCCTTGGAGGTGGCGGGGATGGCCACGGTCACCGCCGGATGGGCGAGGATGAACTTGAGCAGCAGCTGGGCCCAGGAGTCGGCGTCGACGTCCGCCGCCCAGTCCGGCAGCGGCCGGCCGCGCACCCGCTGGAACAGCTGGCCGCGGGCGAAGGGCCGGTTGATCAGGGTGGCGATGCCGCGGTCGGCGCAATAGGGCAGCAGGCGCCGCTCGGCGTTGCGCTCGGCCACCGAATAGTTGAGCTGGACGAAGTCCACCGGCTCCTTGGCCAGTACCGCCAGCAGGTCGTCGTGGGCCGCCTCGCGGTAGTGGGTGATGCCGATGTAGCGCACCTTGCCCTCGGCCTTGAGTTCGCGCAACAGGGCCAGCTGGGTGTGGGTGTCCTGCAGGTTGTGCACCTGCATCAGGTCGATCCGCTCGCTCTGCAGGGCGCGCAGGCTGGCCGCAAACTGCGCCAGGCCGCGTTCGCGGCCATGGGCCGAGACCTTGCTGGCAAGAAAGGCCCGGGCCTGGCTGCCGGTGCGCCGCAGCAGGGCGCCGGTGACGGCCTCGGCGTTGCCGTAGCTGGGCGCGGTGTCGATCAGGCGGCCGCCTCCCTCGATAAAGGTGCCCATCACCTGCTCCAGGGGCGCGAGGCTGGCGTCGTCGAGGCGCACGTGGAAGGTCCGCGAGGTGCCCAGGCCTATGGCCGGCAGCGCCTCGCCGCTGGCGGGAATCGTCCGCTGCAGCAGGCTGCCGGGCTCCTGGGCGAAGGTGCGTGGCAGCAGGGGCAGGGTGGCGGCGAGGCCGAGCAGACGGGCGCCGCGCTGGATGAACTGACGGCGGCTGGGCATGGGGCCTCCGGGACGCGCTGGACGGGGCCGGCGCAGGCGCCAACCCAGCGGGAGCGCGCACGCCTCAAGCTAGGAGCATAGTCTCCGTGGTGTGGCGCTGCCCCTTCAGTTACCCGGGTAGTCGCTCAGCACCTGCTCCTCCCCGCGAGCATCCAGGCCTATCACCTGGTAGGCGTCGCGGACATTGCCGCGCTCCATGCCGGGCGAGCCGGTCGGCATGCCGGGCACGGCGGCGCCGAGCAGGTCGGGGCGCTGGCGCAGCTTGAGGATGTCGGCCGCCGGTACATGGCCCTCGACGAACTGGCCGTCGATCACCCCGGTGTGGCAGGACGACAGGCGCGGCGGCACGCCCAGGCGGCGCTTGACCGCGGCCATATCGGTCTCGACATGGTCGACGACCGCGAAGCCGTTGGCTTGCAGGTGGCCGATCCAGGCCTTGCAGCAGCCGCAGTTGGGGTCGCGGTGCACATCGATGGTCAGGGGCTCGGCGGCCTGGGCCAGACCGGCGAACAGCCCGGCAAGCAGTAGGGCTCGGCGCATTGTGGCAGGCTCCGTACAGGGTCGATGCGCAAGGATAACGCCGCCGCCGCGTCGACCCCAGCCGCCGGCTGTTTCCGGATATGCCGGGCAGGACCTATGCTGCTGGCATCAAGCCATGAGATGGGGGCTGTCGATGCGGTTGGCGCGCGTGATCTTGGTGGTGCAAATCCTGGCCCTGGGCGGCCTCGGCCTGGCCTATTTCATCCGGCCCCACGAAATGGCCAACCTCAGCGGCATGCTGTTGCTGGCACCCGCCGCGGCCACCGATGTGCGCGCCTACTATGGCGGCCTGCAACTCGGCCTGGCGGCCTATCTGCTGCTGGCCCTGGCGCGCCTGGAGCTGATCCGCGGCGCGCTGACCCTGCTGGTGCTGCTGTACAGCGCCCTGGCCCTGGCGCGCATCGGCGGCCTGTGGCTGGACGGCGGTGCCCAGCAGACCTTCAACCTGGCGGCGTTGCTGCTGGAAGTGGTCTCGGCCGGGCTGGCCTTCTGGGCGCTGCGCGGCCTGAACCGACTCTAGCGCCTCAGCGCCGTTCCAGCAGCACCCCCGCTTCCATGTGGTGGGTGTAGGGGAATTGGTCGAACAGCGCGCAGCGGGTCACCTTGTGGGTGTCGTCGAGCTGG
Organism: Pseudomonas benzenivorans; assembly: GCF_033547155.1. Lineage (GTDB taxonomy): Bacteria > Pseudomonadota > Gammaproteobacteria > Pseudomonadales > Pseudomonadaceae > Aquipseudomonas > Aquipseudomonas benzenivorans_B. The sequence continues at coordinate 3,684,950 of NZ_CP137892.1, read as the reverse complement.
GCGATGTTGGCGGCCAGGGTCTCGGGGTTGCAGGAGATGTAGAGGATGCGCTGGAAGCGCCGGGTCAGCTCGCAGGTGTCCGGGTCCATGCCGGCGCGCGGCGGGTCGACGAACACGCTGCCGAAGGCGTAGCCCTTGAGGTCGACATCGGCCAGGCGGCGGAACGGCCGCACCTCGTTGAGCGCCTGGGTCAGTTCCTCGGCGGACAGGCGCACCAGGGTCACGTTGTCGATGCCGTTGCCTTCCAGGTTGGCCAGGGCGGCGTTCACCGAGCTCTTGCTGATCTCGGTGGCCAGCACCTTGCGCACCCGGGTGGCCAGGGGCAGGGTGAAGTTGCCGTTGCCGCAGTACAGCTCCAGCAGGTCGTCGTCGCGCTCGCCGAGCGCCTCGAAGGCCCAGCCGAGCATCTTCTGGCAGACCTCGCCGTTGGGCTGGGTGAAGGCGCCTTCGGGCTGGCGATAGCGGAAGCGCCGGCCAGCCACCTCGAGTTCTTCCTCCACATAGTCCTTGCCGACGACGATGCGCTTGCCCCGCGAGCGGCCGACCAGGCTGACGCCCAGCTCGGCCGCCAGTTTCTCGGCCTCGGCCTGCCAGGCCGCGTCCAGCGGCCGGTGGTAGCACAGGGTGATCAGCGCATCGCCGGCCAGGGTGGTGAGGAATTCGACCTGGAACAGCTTGAAGCCCAGCGCCTTGCTGGCCTGCCAGGCCGCCTTCAGGCGCGGCATCAGCTCGTTGATCCGCGCGCTGGCGATGGGGAAGTCGTCCAGCAGGATGGGCGCGTGCTTGTCGCCGGCCTCGAACATGGCGTAGTGGCGATCCTCGCCCTCGCGCCACAGGCGGAACTCGGCACGCAGGCGGTAATGCTCGCGGGGCGAGTCGAAGACCTCGGGCGCAGGGGCGGCGAACGGCGCCAGCAGCTCGATCAGGCGCTGCTTCTTGGCCTCGAGCTGGGCGGCATAGGTGGCGGGATCGAACTGGGGACGGCTCATGGACTACTCGACAGGTTCTACGGCTGAAACGAACAGGAGCGGGACGGGCCCGCTCCTGGAGGACTTGCTGGGCGGTGTCAGGCGAAGAAGCCCAGCTTGATCACGAACAGCGCCGAGAGTATCACCAGCGCCGGGTTGAGGTCGCGCCAGCGGCCGGCCAGGACCTTGACCAGGGTCCAGGTGATGAAGCCGAAGGCGATGCCGTTGGCGATGGAGAAGGTCAGCGGCATGGCCAGGGCGGCCACCGCCACCGGCGCGGCGACGGTCAGGTCGTCCCAGTCGATCTGCGCCAGGCTGCTCATCATCAGCACCGCGACGAACAGCAGCGCCGGCGCCGTGGCGTAGGCCGGCACGGCGCCGGCCAGGGGGGCGAAGAACAGGCTGAGGAGGAACAGCAGGGCGACCACGCAGGCGGTCAGGCCGGTGCGTCCGCCGGCGCTGATGCCGGCCGCCGACTCGATGTAGCTGGTGGTGGTGCTGGTGCCCAGCGCCGCGCCGGCCATGGTCGCGCTGCTGTCGGCCAGCAGGGCGCGGCCGAGCTTGGGCATCTTGCCGTCCTGGTCCAGCAGCTTGGCGCGCTGGGCCACGCCGATCAGGGTGCCGGAGGTGTCGAACAGGTCGACGAAGAGGAAGGCGAAGATCACGCTGAGCAGGCCGATGTCCAGGGCGCCCATGATGTCCAGTTGCATCAGGGTCGGCGCCAGTGCCGGCGGCATCGACACCACGGCGTCGAGCCGGGACAGGCCCAGGGCGATGGACAGGCCGGTGACCGCCAGGATGCCGATCATCACCGCGCCGGTGACCTTGCGGTAGGCCAGGGCGGCGATGATGAAGAAGCCCAGGCAGGCCAGCAGCGGGCCGCCCTGGGAGAGGTCGCCGAGGCCGACCAGGGTGGCCGGGTGATCGATGACGATGCCGGCGTTCTTCAGGGCGATGATCGCCAGGAACAGGCCGATGCCGGCGGCGATGCCCGAGCGCAGGGCCAGGGGGATGCTGTTGATGATCCACTCGCGGATCTTGAAGATCGACAGCAGGAAGAAGATCGCCCCGGAGAGGAACACCGCGCCCAGGGCGGTCTGCCAGCTGTAGCCCATGGTCAGCACCACGGTGTAGGTGAAGAAGGCGTTCAGTCCCATGCCCGGCGCCAGGGCGATCGGGTAGTTGGCCAGCAGGCCCATGATCGCCGAGCCGATGGCCGCCGCCAGGCAGGTGGCGACGAACACCGCGCCGTGGTCCATGCCGGTTTCGGCGAGGATGCTCGGGTTGACGAAGAGGATGTAGGCCATGGTCAGGAAGGTGGTGAGACCGGCGAGGACCTCGGTGCGCACCGTGGTGTTGTGCGCTTTGAGTTGGAATAGGCGTTCCAGCATGGCGTCTCCCTGTGGCGCAGATGGCGCCGTTGATGTGCAGACCGCAAGCAAAGCACATCCGCGCACGGGCGGCGGTTTTTGCGGGCGATCTGGAAAAGGCGCGCATCATATCAGCTAGGCTTTAGCCGGTGAATTTGTGACCGGAAGGTCAGTGCAATCGCCTTTCCAGTCGAGGAGCAGAGCATGAGCACACGCGCCGTAATCACCGTAGCCGATGGCGTCGAGGACCTCGAATGCGTGACCCTGATCGACGTGCTACGCCGCGCCGAAATCGAGGTGGTGGTGGCCAGCATCGAGGGCCGGCGGATGATCACCTGCGCCCGCGGCACGCGCCTGACCGCCGACGCCATGCTGGTCGACGTGCTGGCCCAGGAGTTCGACCTGATCGTGCTGCCCGGCGGCATGCCCGGCGCCCAGCGCCTGGGCGAGCACGAGCCGCTGGCCGAGCGGGTGCGCCAGCAGGCCAAGGCCGGCAAGTTCTACGCCGCCATCTGCGCGGCGCCGGCCATGGCCCTGCAGCCGTTCGGCGTGCTCCGCCAGCGGCGCATGACCTGCTACCCGTCCTTCAGCGATCGCCTGTCCGGCTGCAGTTTCGTCGACGAGCCGGTGGTGGTCGACGGCAACTGCATCACCAGCCAGGGCCCCGGTACCGCCCTGGCCTTCGCCCTGTGCCTGGTCGAGCAGCTGCGCGGCAAGGGCACCCGCCGGCAGGTGGCCGAGGCCATGCTGGCCGACTAGGCCCATGCGCGGGGCGGTTGGCGGCTCGACTAGGCGGCGGTGGTCCGCCTCAGCAGGCAGGACAGCCGGCTGTCGCGGCGCTCGATGAACTGCCACAGGCGCTGCGCGTAGTCCGCTGGCGCCGCCGCCTGTACCGAGGGTCGCCCGGCCAATGCCTGGCGCCAGCGTTCGACCTTGTCGAGGCCGGCGAAGGTGGCGAAGTCGGCGATGCGCTCGAACACCTGCCAGTAGCGGAAGACCGGGGCGAAGGCCGCGTCCACCAGGGAGAAGCGCTCGCCGGCGAACCAGGGACCTTCGTCCAGTTCTTCCTCCAGCTGCTCGAAGCGCCGGCGCAGGGCCTGCTGCCCGGCGTCCAACTGCTCCGCGTCGGCGGCGTTGTAGAAGCGCGCGATGTCGTTGAGCACGGCCGAGGCGAACTCGATCCAGGCGCGGTGACGGGCGCGCTCGAAGGCGTCGGCGGGGTGCAGGCGCGGCGCCAGGGTTTCGTCGAGGTACTCGGCGATCACCGCCGACTCGAACAGCACGCCGTGCTCGCTGCGCAGCAGCGGCACCTTGCCCAGCGGGGAGAGGGCGAGGAACCAGGCGGGCTTGTCGCTCAGGTCGACGTCGCGGCGGCTGAAGGCCACGCCTTTCTCCGCCAGCACGATGGCCGCCCGTTGCACGTAGGGGCACAGCGGGTGGCTGACCAGTTCCAGTGAGGTGTTCATGGGGTGGCTCCTTCGGCTTTCAGGGCCAGCGGGCCGTCGCCGAGCAGGACGTGGACCAGGGACATGGCGGCGAGGAACAGCGGGTATTCCCAGCCGCCGCCGGGGTTGCTGAAGACCCAGCCGTTGGGCGCATGGATCAGCAGCGCGCCGAGCAGGATCGGCAGCAGCGCCAGGGACACCCAGCGGCCATGGAAGCCGAGCAGGATCAGCAGGCCGCCGAGGCTTTCCGCGAGGATCAGCGGCAGGGCCAGGGCCGTCGGCAGCCCCTGGCCGGCCAGCCATTGCGCGAGCCCGGCGACGCCGAAGGTGAACAGCTTGAGCAGCAGGCCGTGGCTGATCCACATGGCGGCCAGGCTGACGCGCAGCAGCAGGCGTGCGGCGGCGGGGTAACGGGGCAGTGCGAGACTGGGCATGGACAAGCTCCTGTCGGTCGGCAGTAGCGCCTTGACCCCAGGCTATGCTTTGCAATTCGGCGGATAAATTCCCAATATCCGCACAACGCCTATGCGGATTTGCATTGATGGATTGGAGCGACCTGCAGTACTTCCTCGCCGTCGCCCAAGGCGGCTCGATCAGCCAGGCCGCGCGCGCCCTGCGGGTCAACCACAGCACCGTGCTGCGACGCCTGCAGCGCCTGGAGCAGCGACTCGGCGTGGCGCTGTTCCAGCGCCTGCCCGGCGGCTATGAACTGACCGCGGCGGGCGAGGCGCTGGCCGCGCAGCTGGACGGGGTGGACGAGCAGATCGAACGGGCCGGACGCCAGCTGCTGGGCCAGGATCTGCAGATTCGCGGCATCGTTCGCCTGACCTCCACCGACACCCTGTTCGCCAGCCTGCTGACTCCGCTGCTGGCGCAGTTTCGCCAGGCCCATCCGGGCGTGCAGCTGCAGCTGGTGACCAACAACAGCATGCTCAGCCTGACCCAGCGCGAGGCCGACATGGCGGTGCGCGGCACCAACCAGCCGCCGGAGAACCTGCTCGGCCGTTGCGTCGGCCGCATCCAGACCGCGCTCTATGCCTCGTCCGCCTACCTGGCCGGTCGACCGGCGAACCTGCCGTTGAGCGAACACCAGTGGGTCGGCCCCGACGAGAGCCTGGCGCACCTGCGGCAGGCCGCCTGGCTGGCGGCGCGGGTGGCGGATGAGCAGGTGGTGGCGCGCAGCGACAGCCTGGTCGGCATGGTCGAGTGCGTGCGCCTGGGCATGGGCGTCGGCCTGCTGCTCTGCCCGCTGGCCGAGGCCCATGCCGAGCTGGTGCGCCTGGCCGATGCCGACCCGGCGCTGGACACCCAGGTGTGGGTGCTGACCCATCCGGATCTGCGCGGGGTGGCGCGCATCCGCGCGCTCGGCGAGTTTCTCTACCAGGCGCTGAGCGTCGACCCGCGCCTGCGCCACTGAGCCCTCAGCGCGGGTGCGTCGTCGCGTCGGCCTCCTCGGGCTCCTGCAGGCGGTCGCGCCGGGCCAGACCCGGGAACAGCCTGATCCAGGCGCCGGTCACCAGCAGGGTGCCGACCCCGCCGAGGACCACCGCCGGCACGGTGCCGAACCAGTGGGCGGTGAGCCCGGACTCGAACTCGCCGAGCTGGTTGGAGGCGCCGATGAACAGCCCGTTCACCGCGCTGACCCGGCCGCGCATGGTGTCCGGGGTCTGCAGCTGCACGAAGGCGCCGCGGATGACCATGCTGATCATGTCCGCCGCGCCGAGCACCACCAGCACCGCCAGGCTGAACCAGAAGGAGGTGGACAGGCCGAAGGCGATGGTGGCCACGCCGAACACCGCCACCGCGCTGAACATGGTCCGCCCGACGTTGCGCTCGAGGGGGAAGCGCGCCAGCCAGAAGGACATCAGCAGCGCGCCCACCGCCGGCGCCGAACGCAGCAGGCCCAGGCCCCAGGGGCCGGTGAGCAGGATGTCCTTGGCGAACACCGGCAGCAGCGCCGTGGCACCGCCGAGCAGCACGGCGAACAGGTCCAGGGAGATGGCGCCGAAGATGTCGCGACGGCTGCGGATATAGCGGATGCCGGCCAGCAGCGATTCCAGCGAGGCGCGCTCCTTGCGCAGCGGCTCCTGGCGCGGCGGCAGGCCGAGCATCAGGGCACAGGCCAGCCCATAGAGCAGGGCGGTCGGCGCGTACACCCACAGGCTGCCGAAGGCGAACAGCAGGCCGCCGAGGGCCGGGGCGGCGATGGTCGCGGTCTGCATCGCCGAGGCCGAGGCGGCCACCGCCGCGGGGAACAGCGCCGCCGGCACCAGGCTGGGCAGCAGCGCCTGGGTCGCCGGCATCTCGAAGGCGCGGGCGCTGCCGAGAAGGAAGGCGAGGACGAAGATCAGCTCGCGGGTCACCTCGCCACTGCTGCTGCCCAGCACCAGGGCCAGGGCGATCAGCGCCTGGCCCCCCTGGCACAGCGCGGCGACCTTGCGCCGGTCGTAGCGGTCGGCGACATGCCCGGTGTGCAGCATGAACAGCACCCGTGGGAGGAATTCCACCAGGCCCACCAGGCCCAGGTCGAGCACGTTGCCGGTCAATTGGTACATATGCCAGCCGATGGCCACGGTGAGCATCTGGAAGCCGCTGGCGGTGCACACCCGCGCCAGCCAGAAGGCGATGAAGGGGCGTTGATGGCGCAGCAGCAGGGTGCCGTGGGTCGACATGGGATTTTAGTTAGCTAGCTACTGAAGGGTTGTCAGCCTAGCATGCCAGGCTGGGCCGGCAAGGGGGCTGCGCGACAAATAACCACAGCGGCGGGCGCGGGGCGCGGCGTTACGCTGTAGGCGTTTATTGATCCGGATCAAGGCGGCTGTCGGGTTTGTCTGCTGTAGACGAACGGGCCCGCCGCTCCGCCCCAGCACCCCGCACGAGGATGTTGCATGTTTGGCTTAGAGGCGCTCGACCTGGCCCGCATCCAGTTCGCCTTCACCATCTCCTTCCACATCATCTTCCCGGCCATCACCATCGGCCTGGCCAGTTACCTGGCGGTGCTCGAAGGGTTGTGGCTGAAGACCCGCGAGGAGGTCTACCGCGACCTCTACCACTTCTGGTCGAAGATATTCGCCGTCAACTTCGGCATGGGCGTGGTCTCCGGCCTGGTCATGGCCTATCAGTTCGGCACCAACTGGAGCGCCTTCTCCGACTTTGCCGGGGCGGTCACCGGGCCGCTGCTGACCTACGAGGTGCTCACCGCCTTCTTCCTCGAGGCGGGGTTCCTCGGCGTCATGCTGTTCGGCTGGAACCGCGTCGGCCCCGGCCTGCACTTCTTCTCCACGGTCATGGTGGCGATCGGCACGCTGATCTCGACCTTCTGGATCCTCGCCTCCAACAGCTGGATGCACACCCCCCAGGGCTTCGAGATCGTCGACGGCCGGGTGATTCCGGTGGACTGGCTGGCGGTGGTGTTCAACCCCTCGTTCCCCTATCGCCTGGCCCACATGGCCACCGCGGCCTTTCTCGCCACCGCCTTCTTCGTCGGCGCCTCGGCGGCCTGGCACCTGCTGCGCGGCCGCGACAACCCGGCGATCCGCAAGATGCTGTCGATGGCCATGTGGATGGCCCTGCTGGTCGCGCCGGTCCAGGCCTTCATCGGCGACCTGCACGGCCTCAACACCCTCAAGTACCAGCCGGCGAAGATTGCCGCGATGGAAGGCCACTGGGACAACAGCAGCGGCGAGCCGACCCCGCTGATCCTCTTCGGCTGGCCGGACATGGAGGCCGAGCAGACCCGCTTCAAACTGGAGATTCCGGCCCTCGGCAGCCTGATCCTGACCCACAGCCTGGATCAGCAGGTGCCGGCCCTGAAGGAGTTCGCGCCGGAGGACCGGCCCAACTCGACCCTGGTGTTCTGGACCTTCCGCATCATGGTCGCCCTCGGTCTACTGATGATCCTCACCGGCCTGTGGAGCCTGTGGCTGCGCCGTAGCGGCGGCCTGTTCCACAGCCGGCCGTTCCTCCATCTGGCGGTGTGGATGGGGCCCTCGGGCATCGTCGCCATCCTCGCCGGCTGGTTCACCACCGAGGTCGGCCGCCAGCCTTGGGTGGTGCACGGCCTGATGCGCACCGCAGATGCCTCCTCCGGCCACAGCCTGGCGCAGATGAGCCTGACCCTGGCGCTGTTCGTGGTGGTGTATTTCGCCCTGTTCGGCGCGGGCCTGGGCTACATGATGCGCCTGGTGCGCAAGGGCCCGGTCACCGACGAGGGCAGGGAAGTGGCCCATGGCGGCCCCGGTCAGCCGCGCACGCCGTCGCGGCCGTTGTCCGCCGCCGAGGACGACGAGGACGGCGACCACCTGCAGACTGAGAGGAACTGAACATGGGTATCGATCTTTCGCTGATCTGGGCGGTGATCATCGCCTTCGGGGTGATGATGTACGTGGTCATGGACGGCTTCGACCTGGGGATCGGCATCCTCTTCCCCTTCGTCGGTGACGACGGCGAGCGCGACGTGATGATGAACACCGTGGCGCCGGTGTGGGACGGCAACGAGACCTGGCTGGTGCTCGGCGGCGCGGCGCTGTTCGGCGCCTTCCCGTTGGCCTATGCGGTGGTCTTGAGTGCCCTGTACCTGCCGCTGATCCTGATGCTGCTGGGGCTGATCTTCCGCGGCGTGGCCTTCGAGTTCCGCTTCAAGGCCAAGGCGGCCAAGCGGCATATCTGGGACAAGGCCTTCATCGGCGGCTCGCTGGCCGCGACCTTCTTCCAGGGGGTGGCCCTGGGCGCCTATATCGACGGTTTCGAGGTGGTGGACCGGGCCTATGCCGGCGGCGCCCTGGACTGGCTGACGCCCTTCTCGCTGTTCTGCGGCCTGGCGCTGATCGCCGCCTACGCGCTGCTCGGCTGCACCTGGCTGATCATGAAGACCGAGGGCCGCCTGCAGCAGCAGATGCACGACCTGGCGCGGCCGCTGGTAATCGTCCTGCTGGCGGTGACCGGCATCGTCAGCCTGTGGACGCCCCTGGCCCATGCGGAGATCGCCCAGCGCTGGTTCAGTCTGCCGAATCTCTTCTGGTTTATGCCGGTGCCCGTGCTGGTGCTGGTCTGCACCTGGGCGCTGTTGCGGGCGGTGGCGCGCAACGCCAACTACTCGCCGTTCCTGCTGACCCTGACGCTGATCTTCCTCGGCTACAGCGGCCTGGGCATCAGCCTGTGGCCGAACATCATCCCGCCTTCGGTGAGCATCTGGGACGCCGCCGCGCCGCCGCAGAGCCAGGGCTTCATCCTGGTCGGCGCGCTGTTCATCATCCCCTTCATCCTGATGTACACGGCCTGGAGCTACTACGTGTTCCGCGGCAAGGTGCGGGTGGAAGATGGTTACCACTGAGGGCCGCGGGATGAGCGACACGGGCGAGAAGAAACCCCTGTGGCAGCGCCTGGCCTGGCTGGCGCTGATCTGGAGCGCCAGCGTGCTGGCCCTGGCTGCCGTGGCCGGGCTGCTGCGCCTGTTTATGAGCGCAGCGGGGCTGGGCACGCCGTAGGGTGGATGTCGCTTTTTACATCCACCAACCAAGAACGGTGGAAAACGCTGCGCGGTTTTCCACGGGGTGGCCGACCACCCTACGCCTGATCGCCGCTATTTCGTCGCCTTGAGCACCACGAACTTGGGCGTGGCCGCCACCTGCTCGACGCCGCGGAACAGGCGCCCCAGCTTGGCGTGGTAGCCCAGGTGGCGGTTGCCGACTATCCACAGCTCGCCGCCCTTGACCAGCGCGGCGCGGGCCTGCTGGAACATGCGCCAGGCGAGGAAGTCGCCGACCACCTGCTGCTGGTGGAAGGGCGGATTGCACAGCACCAGATCCAGGGAGTCGGCGTCCTGCTCGGCCAGGCCGTCACCGGCGCGAATGCTCACCGGCCGCTCGCCCAGGGCCGCGCGCCAGTTCTCCCGCGCCGACTGCACCGCCATATAGGACTCGTCCACCAGGGTCATTTCTGCCTGGGGGCTGCCCAGGGCGTAGGCGATGCCGAGCACACCGTTGCCGCAGCCGAGGTCCGCCACCCGGATGCGTCCCAGGTGCTTGGGCAGGTGCGGCAGCAGGGCGCGGGTGCCGATGTCCAGGCCCTCGCGGCAGAACAGATTGGCGTGGTTGAGCAGCTCCAGGCTCGGCTGCTCCAGGCGGTAGCGGGTCGGGTAGGGCGAGACGGGCGCCGCCTTCTTCTCGGGAGTCGCGAACAGCAGGCGCGCCTTCTTCACCGCCAGCGAGGCCTGCACCGGGCCGATGTAGCGCTCCAGCAGGTCGCCGGCGGCCCGCGGCAGGTGCTTGACCATGGCTGCCGCCACCACCCGCGCGCCCGGCGCCAGCTGACCGTGCAGGCGGATCAGCTGCTCCTCCAGCAGGGCCAGGGTCTTGGGCACGCGGATCAGCACCCAGTCGAACGGCCCTTGCGGCGTCTCGCTGGCCGGGACGAAGTCCACCGCATCGCCCGCCAGCCGGTTGCGCGCCAGGTTCACCGTCAGGCCCAGGTAACCCAGATGGGAGTCGCCGCTGCTGGTCACCCGCGCCCGGCCGGCCAGGCTGGCGGCCAGGGCGCCGAAGCTGTCGTTGAGCACCAGCAGACGCGCAGCGGCGGGCAGGCCCTGTTCGGCCAGATGCGACAGCAGGTACTCGTCGGCCGCATCGAAGGCCTGCAGCGGCTCGTTGGGTTGCTCGGGGTGGCGGATCAGCTCGAGCTGAGCGAAGGGGCTGGAGAATAGGGGCATCGGTAACTCGGGTTGGCAGGATGACGAGAGCGGCGGGGTAGCCGGCGCTATTGTCGACCCAAGTGCCGGAAAAGTCTCGAAACTGAGAGCTCGTCCGGCAAAACGACTCTTGTACCTCACCGCGCTTTGCCGAAGAATGCCGCCCCCCTGCCGGCCCGTCGGTCGTATTCGATACCGCCGAGTCATGCCGGCCGGCGTGCCAATAATAACCAGGCCTCTGAGCTCCGCGCAGATACGACCTGGTAGCCCATGATGGTCGAGCGTCCGGCACCCGCCTGCCGATGGCTTCGGCCCGTCACCCCGAAAAGCCCAAACCGTTGAGGCCCCTGCCGTTGCAGAGGGCTTCCCGGCGTGCCATCGCATAAGGAAAGTCGATGTTCAAACCCCTGTTAGCCCTGTTCTGTTCCCTGTCGCTGCTGGCATCCCATGCGGCTCTGGCCGAGGCCAAGGCACCGATCGTCATCAAGTTCTCCCATGTCGTGGCGCAGGACACTCCCAAAGGCCAGGGCGCGCTGCTGTTCAAGAAACTGGTGGAAGAGCGCCTGGCAGGCGAGGTGGCGGTCGAGGTCTACCCGAACGCCACGCTGTTCGGCGACGCCGATGAGCTCGAGGCGCTGCGCAGCAACCAGGTACAGCTGCTGGCGCCCTCGCTGTCCAAGTTCGGTGCCTACACCCAGCAATTGCAGCTGTTCGACCTGCCATTCCTGTTCGACGACCTGGCCGCGGTCAAGCGCTTCCAGAAGCGCGACAAGGGCCGCGAGCTGCTGCGTTCGATGGCGCAGCACAACATCTACGGTCTGGCCTACTGGAACAACGGCATGAAGCAGCTGTCCGCCAACCGCCCGCTGCGCCTGCCGGCGGACGCCAAGGGGCTGGCCTTCCGTATCCAGCCGTCCGAGGTGCTGGCGGCCCAGTTCGACCAGCTCGGCGCCCAGGCGGTCAAGCTGCCGTTCGCCGACACCGTCGCGGCGCTGCAGAACGGCACCGTGCAGGGCGCCGAGAATCCCTGGTCGAATATCGCCAGCCAGCAACTGGACCGGCTGCAGCCCTTCGTCACCGAAACCGCCCACGGTTCGTTGAATTACATGCTGGTGAGCAACTCGACCTTCTGGAACGGCATTCCCTTCCGTATTCGCTCCGAGCTGGAGGCGATCATCGAGGAGGTCAGCCTCGCGGTGGGCCGTGCGGCCGAGCAACTCAACCGGCGCGACCGGGCACAGCTGCTGGCGGCCGGCCGGACCCAGTTGATCGAGTTGACGCCTGCCGAACTGGCCGCCTGGCGCCAGGCGATGCAGCCGCTGTGGCAGCGCTACGAGGCGCAGATCGGCGCCGATGTGCTGCGCGCCGCGCAGACCGTCAACCGCCGCTGAGCCCGGCAATAGCCGCAGTGGCTGCGGGTGTTTATCGGGCGGACTTTGCGCAACACTGGAGGCCTATCCGCGACCCGGGGGCATGCAATGACCGTCAGCGAAGAGAAGTTCACCCGCCAGACCCTGAGCGAGGTGCGCGTCTGGTCGCCGAGCCTGTTCAGCCTGCGCTGTTCGCGCGACCCGGGCTTTCGTTTCCGCGCCGGCCAGTTCGCCCGCCTCGGCGTGCAGAAGGCCGACGGCTCCCTGGTCTGGCGCGCCTATTCGATGGTCTCGGCGCCCCACGACGAGTTCCTCGAGTTCTTCTCCATCGTGGTGCCGGGCGGCGAGTTCACCTCGGAGCTGAGCCGGCTGCAGGCCGGTGACAGCCTGCTGGTGGACAAGCAGGCCTTCGGCTTCCTCACCCTCGACCGCTTCGCCGACGGCCGCGATCTCTGGTTGCTGGCCAGCGGCACCGGCCTGGCGCCCTTCCTGTCATTGCTGCAGGACTTCGAGGCCTGGCAGCGCTTCGAACGCATCGTCCTGGTCTACAGCGCCCGCACCGCCAGCGAGCTGGCCTACCAGGCGCTCATCCAGGGCATCGGCGAACTGGAGTATCTGGCCGAATACGCCGACAAGCTGACCTACCTGCCCACCGTCACCCGCGAGCGGGCCCCGGGCTGTCTGCATGGGCGCATCACCACCCTGCTGGACAACGGTGAGCTGGAGCAGGCCGCCGGCCTGACCCTGAGTCCCGAGCATTCGCGGCTGATGCTCTGCGGCAATCCGCAGATGATCGACGACACCCGGGCGCTGCTGAAGCGGCGTGACCTGCACCTGAGCCTGACCCGCCGGCCGGGCCAGGTGGCGGTGGAGAACTACTGGTAAGAACTGGTAACGAATCTCGGCTTAGCGCCGTCTGGGCAATTCTGTAGAGTCGCCGGCCGTGTTTGCTTTTTATGGCCTGTATGGACAGCGATAGCAGTAGACCGCCCTCGGCAATCGGTCCGGGGGCACCCCAGCAAAAAGGCTCGACCGTCCGGTCTGTGCCGCGTCAGTCATTTAGCCCTGATCTTTCCTCTTCCAGCCGAGCCTTGTCGTGCCGCCCGCGCGGGCGTTCGGCTGGACCCGCTGCCCCCTTCTTTCCTTCGCAAGAGCATCCCTGTAAATGGAATGGATAGCCGACCCTACGGCCTGGCTGGGTCTGTTGACCCTCATCGTCCTGGAAATCGTCCTGGGTATCGACAACCTGGTGTTCATCGCCATCCTCGCGGACAAGTTGCCGCCCGAGCAGCGCGACCGCGCCCGGCTGATCGGCCTGAGCCTGGCCCTGTTGATGCGCCTCGGCCTGCTGGCCAGCATCGCCTGGCTGGTGACCCTCACCGAGCCGCTGCTCGAGATCTTCGGCAAGACCTTCTCCGGTCGTGACCTGATCATGCTCGGCGGCGGCATCTTCCTGCTGTTCAAGGCCACCATGGAGCTGCACGAGCGCCTCGAGGGCAGCAGCCACAAACCCGGCGGCAACCGCGGCTACGCCCGCTTCTGGCCGGTGGTGGCGCAGATCATCGTGCTCGATGCGGTGTTCTCCCTGGATGCGGTGATCACCGCGGTGGGCATGGTCGACGAGCTGCAGGTGATGATGGTCGCCGTGGTCATCTCCATGGGCCTGATGCTGGTCGCCAGCAAGCCGCTGACCGCCTTCGTCAACGCGCGGCCCACGGTGATCATGCTGTGCCTGGGCTTCTTGATGATGATCGGCTTCAGCCTCACCGCCGAGGGTCTGGGTTTTCACATTCCCAAGGGCTATCTCTACGCCGCCATCGGCTTCTCGATCCTCATCGAACTGTTCAACCAGCTCGCCCGGGTCCGTCGCAAACGCCACCTGCAAGGCGAGCGCAGCCTGCGCGAACGCACCGCCCATGCCGTGCTGCGCCTGCTCGGCGGCAAGGTCGAGGCCAACGAGGTGGGCGAGGAGATCGCCGACATGCTCGACGGCAGTGGCGGCGGGGCAGCGCTGTTCGACCGGCGCGAGCGGGTGATGATCCGCGGCGTACTGGGGCTGGCCGAGCAGTCGATTCAGAGGGTCATGACCGATCGCATGCAGGTCGACCGTATCGACCTGGATACACCACCGGAGAAGATTCATCGGGCGTTGCTCGACTCGCCGCATTCGCGCCTGCTGGTCAGCCGTCGCGCTGCCGGCGACGAGCCGCTCGGCTATGTGCACAAGAAAGAGCTATTCAAGGCGCTGCTCAAGGGCGAGCAGCCGGACATCGAGAGTTTGGTGCGAGTACCGCTCAACCTGCCGGACGGCGTCTCGGTTCTCGCGGCCCTGGAACAGATGCGTCAGGCCTCGACCCATGTGGCCTTCGTGGTCAACGAATTCGGCGGCTTCGAGGGGTTGCTGACGCTCACCGATATCCTCGAGGCGATTGCCGGCGAACTGCCGGACGCCAGCGAGGTGCAGGGGCCGGATATCGAACCGGTGGAAGGCGGTTACCGGGTCAATGGCGCGATCAATCTGGCAGTGCTGCGTAACCGCCTGGGCTTCGCCGTCAGTCCCTGTGACGACTACCAGACCCTGGCCGGACTGGCCATGAGCCTGCTCGATCGCCTGCCGCTGATCGGTGATCAGCTGGAGCATGGCGACTGGCACCTGACGGTGACCGCGGTCAAGGATCGTCGGGTCAGCAAGCTGCTGCTGCGGCCGCGCACCGCCGAATGAGGCGCACCTGCGCTTAGTGAGCCGATGTGAGCGGCCAGGCGGCCGTCACTCGTTGCGTTGCTGGGCCTTGAGCAGGTCGCGGATCTCGGCGAGCAGCTGCTGGTCCTTGGTCGGTGCCGCTGGAGCGGCGGGGGCGGCCTCTTCCTCGCGCTTGAGGCGGTTGATGACCTTGATGCCGAGGAAGATGGCGAAGGCGATGATGGCGAAGTCGACGACGGTCTGGATGAACTTGCCGTAGGCCAGGGTCACCGCCGGCAGGTCGCCTTCGGCGGCCTTGAGCACTATGGCCAGGTCGGAGAAGTCCACGCCGCCGATGAGGATGCCCAGCGGTGGCATCACCAGGTCGGCGACGAAGGAGGAGACGATCTTGCCGAACGCCGCGCCGATGATGATGCCCACTGCCATGTCCACCACGTTGCCTTTGACCGCAAAGGCCTTGAATTCGCCGAGTATGCTCATGCCGTCGCTCCTTGGGTGTGTTCGGCTGAGTGTAATCCAGGCGCGTGACCTTGCCAGGGCAGCGCAGGCCAGACCCTGGGCCAGGGCGCGGAGTGGCGCTGGTCCGGGCGCCCGGTGGAAAGGCCCGAGCTGAGCTAGGCTGATGGTAAATACACCCAGCCAGAGGATGCCGCCATGCCATTGCAATATCATCCGCTCAGCCGTGAATTCCCGCAGTTCGAAGCGCAGATGCGCGCCCTGTTCCAGGCTGACGGACACTTCGCCCGGCTGGCCCGGGAGTATGAGGAGCTGGACAAGCGCATCTATGAGGTCGAAGACGGCCGGGTCGCCATGGACGAGATGGAGTTGCTGGGGCTGAAGATGCAGCGGGTCAGTCTGAAGGACGAAGTCGCCGCGATGTTGAGCAACGGCGCCAGCAAATGAGCTGAGCGCAGGCCGGAACCGGTTCCCGGCGGGGGAGTCGTCCGGGGCCGCCTTCGGAGGTCGCGGTACGGCGCGCGAACCTCAATCGCTGTTTGCAGTATTTCCCACCCATTCGAGTTTTTTCCCGAGCAAGGGGCGGTCTGTGCGTGGCCGCTGTCGTGCGGGCGATTGCGCCTGGGCTGTCGCTGCCGTCTCGCTCGCTCGACGTGACAGGCTATGATGCGCGTTTTCCTCCGACGGAGTCCGTGATGGCCAAGGCCAAGCGCATGTACGGCTGCACCGAGTGCGGCGCGACCTTTCCCAAATGGGCCGGCCAGTGTGGCGAGTGCGGGGCCTGGAACACCCTGGTGGAGACCCTGCTGGAGAGCGGCGCGAGCACCCCCAGCGGGCGCACCGGCTGGGCCGGCCAGCAGGCGCAGATCAAGACCCTGGCCGAGGTCAGCGTCGAGGAGATGCCGCGCTTCTCCACCGCCTCGGGCGAGCTGGACCGGGTGCTCGGTGGCGGCCTGGTGGACGGTTCGGTGGTGCTGATCGGCGGCGACCCGGGCATCGGCAAGTCGACCATCCTGCTGCAGACCCTGTGCAACATCGCCACGCGCTTCCCGGCGCTCTACGTCACCGGCGAGGAGTCGCAGCAGCAGGTGGCCATGCGCGCGCGGCGCCTGGGCCTGCCGGAGGATCGCCTGAAGGTGATGACCGAGACCAACATCGAGGCCATCATCGCCACCGCGCGTCTGGAAAAGCCCAAGGTGATGGTGATCGACTCGATCCAGACCATCTTCACCGAGCAGCTGCAGTCGGCCCCCGGCGGAGTGGCCCAGGTGCGCGAGAGCGCCGCCTTGCTGGTGCGCTTCGCCAAGCAGAGCGGTACGGCGATCTTCCTGGTCGGCCACGTGACCAAGGAGGGCGCCCTGGCCGGGCCGCGGGTGCTCGAACACATGGTCGACACCGTGCTGTATTTCGAGGGCGAGTCGGACGGCCGCCTGCGCCTGTTGCGGGCGGTGAAGAACCGTTTCGGCGCGGTCAACGAACTGGGCGTGTTCGGCATGACCGACAAGGGCCTGAAGGAGGTCACCAACCCCTCGGCGATCTTCCTCACCCGCGCCCAGGAGGAGGTGCCGGGCAGCGTGGTGATGGCCACCTGGGAGGGCACCCGGCCGATGCTGGTGGAGGTGCAGGCGCTGGTCGACACCAGCCACCTGGGCAATCCGCGTCGGGTCACCCTGGGCTTGGACCAGAACCGCCTGGCCATGCTCCTGGCGGTATTGCACCGTCACGGCGGGATCCCCACCTACGACCAGGACGTGTTCCTCAACGTGGTCGGCGGGGTCAAGGTGCTGGAGACGGCCTCGGACCTGGCGCTGATGGCGGCGGTGATTTCCAGCCTGCGCAACCGGTCGCTGGCCAGCGACCTGCTGGTGTTCGGCGAGGTGGGCCTGTCCGGCGAGATCCGCCCGGTGCCCAGCGGTCAGGAGCGCCTCAAGGAGGCGGCCAAGCATGGTTTCAAGCGCGCCATAGTGCCCAGGGGCAACGCGCCCAAGGAGGCCCCGGCGGGGCTCTCGATCATCGCGGTGACGCGCCTGGAGCAGGCGCTGGATGCCTTGTTCGAATAGGCAGACGAGAAGGGGCGCCGTGGCGCCCCTTCTGCGATGTTGCTCGCCCCTCAGGCCTGTTCGTCGCCCAGGGCCGCCAGTTCGCGCTCCAGCAGGGCCTCGTCGCCGAGGTTGAGTTCCACCAGGCGGCGCAGGTGGCTGATCGAGTCGAGGTCGATATGCCGGCAGATGAATCCCAGCAGATCGTCCTGGCTGCGCGCCAGTTCCACCTCCATGCGTACGCGGATATCGCCGCCCAGCTCGATCAGGGCCTCGAAGGGGCGTTCGGCATCGCCGTTCCAGTCCGCCGGACGCCTGATCAGCAGGCCCTTGAGGGACAGGTCGTGCAACTCGGCCGGCCAGCGCTGCTCGCCCTGGACGATCTCGGTGGGGGCGTCGAAGTCGATGCGCTGGAAGCGTCGACGCTCTTGGCTGATTTCACTCATCTACAGACTCCTGGACGATTGCGTCCACTATAGCTAAGGCTCGGGCCGCTGGCGCGGCATTCTTGAGTTGTCCAGGCTGGATCAAGAAAAAGCCCGCCGAGTGGCGGGCTTCTGCGTGACGCAGGCGGTTTACTGGCCGTAGACCGGGAACTTCGCGCACAGCGCCTTGACCTGCTCGCGCACGCGGCCCTCCACGGCCTCGTCGCCCAGGTTGGCGAGCACCTCGCAGATCCAGCCGGCCAGTGCGCGGCATTCCTCTTCCTTGAAGCCGCGGGTGGTCACGGCCGGGGTGCCGATGCGCAGGCCCGAGGTGACGAAGGGCGAGCGCGGATCGTTCGGCACGCTGTTCTTGTTGACGGTGATAAAGGCGCGACCCAGGGCGGCGTCGGCGTCCTTGCCGGTGATGTCCTGCTTGATCAGGCTGAGCAGGAACAGGTGGTTCTGGGTGCCGCCGGAGACCACCTCGTAGCCGTTCTCGATGAACACCCCGGCCATGGCCTGGGCGTTCTTCACCACCTGCTGCTGGTAGGCCTTGAACTCGGGCTGCAGGGCTTCCTTGAAACACACCGCCTTGGCGGCGATCACGTGCTCCAGCGGGCCGCCCTGGCCGCCGGGGAAGACCGCGGAGTTGAGCTTCTTCTCCAGCTCCTCGTTCTTGCGGGCGATGATCAGGCCGCCGCGCGGGCCGCGCAGGGTCTTGTGGGTGGTGGTGGTGACCACGTCGGCGAACGGCACCGGGTTCGGGTAGACGCCGGCGGCGACCAGGCCGGCGACATGCGCCATGTCGACGAAGAGGTAGGCACCGACCTTGTCGGCGATGGCGCGGAAGCGGGCGAAGTCCAGTACCTGGGAGTAGGCGCTGAAGCCGGCGATGATCATCTTCGGCTGGTGCTCGACGGCCAGGCGCTCGACCTCGTCGTAGTCGATCAGGCCGTCGGCGTCGATGCCGTACTGCACGGCGTTGTAGATCTTGCCGGAGAAGCTGACGCTGGCGCCGTGGGTCAGGTGGCCGCCGTGGGCCAGGCTCATGCCCAGCACGGTGTCGCCGGCGTTGAGCAGGGCCATGTACACGGCGGCGTTGGCCTGGCTGCCGGAGTGCGGCTGGACGTTGGCGTAGTCGGCGCCGAACAGCTGCTTGGCGCGGTCGATGGCCAGTTGCTCGACCACGTCGACGTACTCGCAGCCGCCGTAGTAGCGCTTGCCCGGGTAGCCTTCGGCGTATTTGTTGGTCAGCACGCTGCCCTGGGCTTCCATCACCGCCGGGCTGGTGTAGTTTTCCGAGGCGATCAGCTCGATGTGTTCTTCCTGGCGCTGGGCTTCCTGCGCCATCGCGGCAGACAATTCGGCGTCGAAACGGGCGAGGTTCAATTCACGGCTGAACATATGGCAATCCCCTGGCAAATCAGCTGGACGGTTGAAAGAGGGCGCGGATTCTACCCCATTGCAGCCGAGGTGGGGCGTGAATGGCGGTCATGGGCCGCGCGAGCGGGATTCATCCAGGGGGCGGCTAGCCCAGCATGAACAGCGCGCCGCCGCCGAACTGGGCGGCGAACTGCTGGGCGGGCATGGGCCGGCCGAGCAGGTAGCCCTGCACCTCGTCGCATTCGTGCTGGCGCAGGAAGTCCAGCTGGGCCTGGCTCTCCACCCCCTCGGCGATCACCGCCAGGTTCAGGCTGTGGGCCATGGCGATGATGGCGCGGGCGATCTGCGCATCCTGTTCGCCATCGGGCAGGCCGTCGACGAAGCTGCGGTCGATCTTCAGCACGTCGATGGGGAACTGCTTGAGGTAGTTCAGCGAGCTGTAGCCGGTGCCGAAGTCGTCGATCGCCAGGCACAGGCCCAGACGCTTGAGGTCGGCCAGGATGCCCAGGGCACCGGTCACGTCCTGCATCAGGATGCTCTCGGTCAGCTCCAGCTCCAGGCAGGCCGGGGCCACGCCGCTGTCGGCGAGGATCGCGGCGATGCGCCGGTCCAGATCGCCCTCGGCGAACTGCCGGGCCGACAGGTTGACCGACACCTTGGGCACGCGGATCTTCGCCTGGTGCCAGCTCTTGAGCTGGCGGCAGGCCTCGGCCAGCACCCAGTCGCCGACCTGCACCACCAGGCCGAGCTCTTCCAGCACCGGGATGAAGTCGTCCGGTGGCACCAGGCCGCGGCGCGGGTGCTGCCAGCGCAGCAGGGCCTCGACCCCGGTCAGGCGCTGGCCGTTGCCGGCGAACTGCGGCTGGTAGTGCAGCACGAACTCGCCCTGTTCGAGGGCGTGGCGCAGATCGCTCTCCAGCTCCAGGCGCTCCAGGGCGCTGGCATTCATGTCGGCCTGGTAGAACTGGAAGTTGTTCTTGCCGCGTTCCTTGGCGTGGTACATGGCGGTGTCGGCGTTCTTCATCAGCTGGCTCAGCTCCTTGCCGTCCTGGGGGCTCAGGGCGATGCCGATGCTGGCGGTGACGAAGAATTCGCGGCCCTCGAGGACGAAGGCCTGGGCCAGGCTGGCTAGGATCTGCTCGGCGACGTGGATCGCCCGGTTCAGGGCGCTCTCGCGGCTGACGGACGATTGCAGCAGCAGGGTGAACTCGTCGCCGCCCATGCGCGCCACCGTGTCGTCCTCGTCGACGCAGGCGGCCAGGCGCACGGCCACGTCCTTGAGCATGCGGTCGCCGGCGGCGTGGCCGAGGGAGTCGTTGATCGGCTTGAAACGATCGAGGTCGAGGAACATCAGCACCACCCACTCCTGGTGCCGTTCGCCATGCTGCAGGGCGGTGTGCAGGCGGTCCTGGAACAGGGTGCGATTGGGCAGCTGGGTCAGGGCGTCGTAGTAGGCCAGGCGGTGGATGCGCTGCTCGCTGGCCTTGCGCTCGCTGATGTCGCTGAAGAAGCACACGTAGCTGACCAGGTCGCCGTCCTCGTCCTGCACCGCGGTGATGCCGACCCAGGCCGGGAAGGTTTCGCCGTTGCGCCGTTTGAGCCACACCTCGCCCTCCCAGCTGCCGCGCTGGTTGAGCTGGCCGAGGATGTACTCGAGGTGGCTGGCCTGTTGGCGGTCGGCGGTGAGCATGCCCGGCAGCTGGTCGAGCACCTGGGCCGAGGCGTAGCCACTGACGCGGCTGAAGGCCTTGTTGACCTGGACGATATAGCCGGCCGGGTCGGTGACCAGGATCGCCGCGGTGGAGTGCTCGAACACCGTCGCGGCCATGCGCATGTCCTTCTCCGCGCGGCGCTGCTGGGCGATGTCGCGGCCGACCCCGAGCAGCCCCTCGAAGCGACCGTACTGGTCCCACATGGGCACCAGGCGCACCTCCACCGGAACTCTGTGGCCGTCGCCGCGCAGGCAGTCGAACACGAAGAGCTGCGGCTGCAGTTGCTGGCGCAGTTCGGCCATGTGCTGCGGTGTGGCGAGGGCGCCGCGTATCTGATCGAGCAGGCGGTCCAGGCTCGCCAGCTGCGTCGGGTTGGTGGCCAGGCCGCGGAAGCCGTTGGCCAGCACCCAGTCGGTGGTGTAGCCCAGAACCGCTTGCACCGAGGGGCTGACGTAGTTCAGGCGCAGGCCGTTGTCGGTGGAGAAGATCATGTCGCTGATGCTTTCGGCCAGCAGGCGGTAGCGCTGCTCGTTGTCGCGCAGTGACTCGCTGCTTTCGATCTGTTCGGTGATGTCCTTGGCGATGCCGAGCAGGCGGCTGACGCGTCCGGCCTCGTCGCGCCGCAGGGCCTGCTCGCGGATGCTGAACCAGCGCCAGGCGCCATCCTGGCGGCGCCAGCGCAACTGCGACTCGAGCAACAGGCCGTCGCCCACCACCTGCTGCAGGTTGCGGATGCGCCAGTAGTAGTCGCTGTCGTCCGGGTGCAGGATGTGTTCCCAGAAGGCCTCGCCCATGCCGTTCAGTTCGGCCTCGCTGTAGCCCAGCTGCAGGCCCAGGTGGTGGTTGCTGAACAGCACCTTCTTGTTGCTCACATCGTGCACATAGAGGGTGTCCGGCACGGCACGGACCACATCGGACCAGAAGCGCTCGCGCTCGACCAGCGACAGCTCGATGCGCTTGCGGCTGGTGATGTCGCTGAGGCTCAGGGTCACCGCACGCAGGTCGTCGGGGTTGTCCGGCAGGCGCAGGACCAGCCAGAGGTGGCGCTCCTGGCCCTGCGGCGTGGTGATCTTGAATTCCTGCTCCAGCTGGGCGGCGCCGTCGAGCAGGGCGTTGAGCAATTGCTGGCGGAATCCCTCGGGGCGCAGCGGGCCGCTGTCGATCAGGTGCTGCCAGCCCTGTTCGGCGCAGCTCACGCCGAGCAGGCGCAGCGCCACCTGGTTGGTCTCGGTCAGGCGCATGCGCTGCAGCAGTTCGCCATGGCGCTGCGGGTGAGCCTGCAGCCAGCGATCCAGGCTGGCGCGGTCATGCAGGTGCAACTGCTGCAGGTAGAGCCGAAGCTCGTACAGGTCGAGCACGCACAGTGCCGTGCCGGTGCCCTCGAAGATGTCTTGGTAGCGGCGCCGGGTTTCCTTCAGCACACGGGTGGCCTGCTGTTCCTCGGTGACATCGCGCAGCACCCAGACGAAGCCCTGGCGCCCGCCGTGCTCGCCGAGTTCGCTGCGGCTGATGGCGAACAGCCGGCTCGTGCCGTCCTGCTGGATTTCCACCAGGTCGGGGTCCTGCTCGCTGTGAAAGGCGGTGTCGTGCAGCAGCAGGGGATCGAGGTGTGGAATCAGTTCCAGCAGGTGTCGGCCTTGGGCGTCCTGGCTGGTCGTGCCGAATAGGGTCTCGGCCTGGGGGTTGAGGTAGGCGAGCCGGCCGTGGCCGTCGCTGACCAGGACGCGCTCCTCGATGGCGCTCAGGGCACTGGCGGCCTGGTGCAGCGAGCGCCGCGAGGTGGCGTTGAGCTCGTGCAGCCGACGCTGCTCGCGCAGCAGGCGGTACAGGGCGAGGAGGGTGAGCAGGGTGCAGAGGCTGAACAGGGCAAACTTGGCCGCCAGCTTCGGCAACAGCTGCGCGCGCACCCTGTGCTCGTTGAATAGTGCCCGTAGCTGCCAGTCGCTGCCTTTGAGCGGGGTCAGCAGGATGCTCTGGGCCTGGTCTTCGGCGGTCACCGGCGGGAGCGTGGCGGGCAAGGGCGACGGCTGTGCCTGATGGCGAGCGATTACCCGCTGCGTCAGGCGGTCCTCCAGCAGCCACTGGTGTTCGCTCTGGTGGTGCTCGTAGAGCCACTTGCGCAGCGCCGCGGTGCTCAGGCGCAGGGCCCAGTAGCCGCTCGGCCCGCCCCCCTCGGCCTGACGCAGGAGCAGGTAGATGCGCTCGCCGCCGCCGGGACTGAAGCTGTAGTAGTAGGGCTCGCCCTGGCTGCGCCGGACCAGCTGGCCGAGAAGCAGAGCGTCCTCGGCCAGCCCCTGGCTGTCGCTGCGGATGCCGCCGCGAGGGCCGAGCCAGGCCAGGCTGTGCAGCGTCGGGAAGACGGCCCGCAGGTGGTTCAGGACGGCCTCGCGTGCCGCGGTCGAGTCGGGGGGCTGGGCAAAGGGGGTGAGAATCGCCAGGCCGGCGCGGGCCTTGAGGTCCATGCTCAGGCTGAGGTGGTTGGCCAGTTGCGCGTTGAGGCTGTGGTTGAGCCGGCGCTGGTTGTCCCGCAGCTGCTGCGACTCCAGGTGCAGTTGCCACAGCAGCAGCGCCAGCATGCCCAGCACCAGGGCTACCAGGGCGCCCTTGACCGAGCCGCGCAGCGGCCTAGGCGGCGGCTCGCCCGTTGCGCTCGGGAGGGGCAGGGGTGGGGCTGTCGACACGGGGCTGATCCTGCTGCTACTGCTCGATGAAGGCAGGCGGGGCTGAGCGCGCATGGCCTGGTACGCACGAAAAGCAGGCTAGCATGCCATAACCTCAGCAAAGTGCCAGCGTAGCCGACGAGCGCGGTTTGCCCTGCACGGCGCATTCCGGTAGTTTTGCCGCACGCGCGCAGGGGGCGGCAGACGTCGCACGCGCAGGACCGCGCGCCTGCCGGACGGTCTGGTTGCCGTCCCTGCCCAGGCCCGATCGGCCGGCGACCTCGCCGCCGAGCACGCTCCCGTTTTCTGTCACAGAACCCAGGTTATCCATGGCTCAATACGTCTACACCATGCATCGGCTGAGCAAAGTAGTGCCGCCGAAGCGGGAAATCCTCAAGAACATCTCCCTGTCCTTCTTCCCCGGCGCCAAGATCGGCGTGCTCGGCCTCAACGGCGCGGGCAAGTCCACCCTGCTGCGCATCATGGCCGGGGTCGACACCGAGTTCGACGGCGAGGCGCGGCCGATGCCCGAGCTGAATGTCGGCTACCTGCCCCAGGAGCCGCAGCTCGACCCGAACAAGACCGTGCGCGAGGTGGTGGAAGAAGCCGTCAGCCAGATCAAGGACGCCCAGGCGCGCCTGGATCAGGTCTACGCCGCCTACGCCGAGCCGGACGCCGACTTCGACAAGCTGGCCGCCGAGCAGGCCAAGCTGGAGGCGATCCTCCAGGCATCCGACGGCCACAACCTGGAGCGTCAGCTGGAAGTCGCCGCCGACGCCTTGCGCCTGCCTGCCTGGGATGCCAAGGTCGCCGTGCTGTCCGGTGGCGAGAAGCGCCGCGTGGCCCTGTGCCGTCTGCTGCTGTCGGCCCCGGACATGCTGCTGCTGGACGAGCCGACCAACCACCTGGACGCCGACTCGGTGGCCTGGCTGGAGCACTTCCTCCACGACTTCCCCGGCACAGTGGTCGCTATTACTCACGACCGCTACTTCCTCGACAACGTCGCCGGCTGGATTCTCGAACTCGACCGCGGCGCCGGCATCCCCTACGAGGGCAACTATTCCGGCTGGCTGGAAGCCAAGTCCGCTCGCCTGGCCCAGGAATCCAAGCAGCAGTCGGCCCACGAGAAGGCCATGCGCGAGGAACTGGAGTGGGTGCGCAAGGGCGCCAAGGCCCGCCAGGCCAAGTCCAAGGCCCGCCTGCAGCGCTTCGAGGAGATGCAGTCGCAGGAGTTCCAGAAGCGCGCAGAGACCAACGAGATCTACATCCCGGCCGGCCCGCGCCTGGGCGACAAGGTCATCGATTTCGTCAACGTGACCAAGGGCTACGGCGACCGCGTGCTGATCGACGACCTGTCGTTCAGCGTGCCCAAGGGCGCCATAGTCGGGGTGATCGGCGGCAACGGCGCCGGCAAGTCGACCCTGTTCCGCATGCTGATGGGCAAGGAGCAGCCGGACTCGGGCCGTATCGAGATCGGCGACACCGTGCAGCTGGCCTGCGTCGACCAGAGCCGCGACGACCTGGACGGCAGCAAGACCGTGTGGGAGGCCGTCTCCGATGGCCTGGACATGATCAAGATCGGCAACTACGAGGTGCCCTCGCGCGGCTACGTCGGACGCTTCAACTTCAAGGGTGGCGATCAGCAGAAGTTCGTCAAGGACCTCTCCGGCGGTGAGCGCGGTCGCCTGCACCTGGCCCTGACCCTCAAGGAAGGCGCCAACGTGCTGCTGCTGGACGAACCGTCCAACGACCTGGACGTGGAGACCCTGCGCTCGCTGGAGGAGGCGCTGCTCGACTTCCCCGGCGCGGCCATCGTCATTTCCCACGATCGCTGGTTCCTCGACCGCGTGGCCACCCACATCCTGGCCTACGAGGACGATTCGCACATTGAGTTCTTCGAGGGCAACTACACCGAGTACGAGGCCGACCGCAAGAAGCGCCTCGGCGAGGCCGCCGCCCAGCCGCACCGGGTACGGCACAAGAAGCTGGCGTAAGCCGGGTCTTCAGCACAGAAAAAACGGAGCCCCAGGGCTCCGTTTTTTCATCTCGCCAGCCGAATCTCAGCCCTTGACGCAGACCACCTGGCGCAGGCTGTGCACCACCTCCACCAGCTCGCGCTGGGCCGCCATCACCGCGTCGATGTCCTTGTAGGCCATGGGGATCTCGTCGATCACGTCCTTGTCCTTGCGGCACTCGACATGGGCGGTGGCGCGCACCTGGTCGGTCAGCTTGAACTGTTTCTTCGCCTGGGTACGGCTCATGCTGCGTCCGGCACCGTGGCTGCAGGAGCAGAACGCCTCCGGGTTGCCCAGGCCACGGACGATGAAGCTCTTGGCGCCCATGGAACCGGGGATGATGCCCAGTTCGCCCTTCTGCGCCGACAGCGCGCCCTTGCGGGTGACCAGCACCTCCTGACCGAAGTGATGTTCCTTCTGCACATAGTTGTGGTGGCAGTCGACCGCCTCCAGCTCGGCCGCGAACGGCTTGCCGATCACCCGTCGCGCCGCGCCTATGACGGCCTGCATCATCAGCGCGCGGTTCTGTCGGGCGTAGTCCTGGGCCCAGCCCACGGCCTCGACATAGTCGGCGAAATGCCGGCTGCCCTCGGCGAAATAGGCCAGGTCCCGGTCCGGCAGGTCGGCCAGGTGCTGGCGCATGTCGGCCTGGGCCAGCTCGATGAACAGCCTGCCGATGGCGTTGCCGACCCCGCGCGAGCCGCTGTGCAGCATGAACCAGACCCGGTCGGCCTCGTCCAGGCAGACCTCGATGAAGTGGTTGCCGCCGCCCAGGGTGCCGAGGTGCTGGCGGTTGTTGCTCTTCTCCAGGCGCGGATGCTTGTCGGTGATGGCCTTGAAGCGTCCGGCCAGGGCACGCCAGGCCTGGTCGGCGATGTGCGGCACCTCGTCCCAGGCGCCCTGGTCGTGGCGACCGAAGGTCTTGCCGTGGGGCACGGCCTGCTCGATGGCGCGGCGCAGGCCGTGCAGGTTGTCCGGCAGGTCGCCGGCCTCGAGCGAGGTGCGCACGGCGATCATGCCGCAGCCGATGTCCACGCCCACGGCGGCCGGGATGATGGCGCCGAGGGTGGGGATCACGCTGCCGATGGTCGAGCCCTTGCCCAGGTGCACGTCCGGCATCACCGCCAGGTGCTTGAAGATGAAGGGCATCTGCGCGGTCTTCAGCAGCTGCTGGCGCGCCTCTCGCTCGACCGGAACGCCCTGGGTCCAGAGCTTGATCGGCTTGCCTGGGGCGATCTGCAGGACTTCGGCTGTGGATTGTTTCATCGACTTCGATAGGCCTCGGCGAAGTAATGGCCAGTGCTGGGGGGCTGCCTCCCGCTGGCCTCGGTCCGCGACTCGCGCAAGAGCAAGCCTACACCCTTGCGTTGCCTGGGGGCAGGCGCTTGCGGGCGCTGCGCCGTGAACAAGATCTCCCCCGGCGGTGTGCAAGCCTGGCGTCAGCGTCCACACTTAGACTAGGTGCAAGACGAGGAGTACCCCCATGTCCGCCTTCGATCCCCGCGCGGCACTCGACGCGCTGCTGGCCGAGTACAGTGCACGGGCCAATGCCATTCGCCAGGACCTGGGCCGCAGTCACTCGCCGGATTTCGCCGAGCAGGCCCTGCAGCGGCAGAACGACGAGGTGCTCGAGGCCCTGCTGGCCGAGGCCGAGGCGGCGCTGCGCCAGGTCGGCCTGGCGAAACTGCGGTTGGCCGAGGGCCGCTATGGCGAGTGCCTGCGTTGCGGTGAGGCGATCGAGGCGGCACGCCTGCAGGCACTGCCCGCCGCGGAATATTGTCTGCGCTGCGCCGACCGCAAGTAGGCGACGGGCTGGCGGGGCGGCGTATGGCTTGTCGCCGCGGCCCGATACGGCCATGATTTCCCCCAAGCGAGTGCCCCTCTGTTCAAGGATTCCCGATGCCTGATTCCGTTGCTGCCCATCTGCGGCTAGCGCCCGATGCTCTAACCCGCCCTTTCTCCGCTACCCAGTTCAACTTCGCCACCACCGATGATCTCGAGCCCTTCCGTGGCGTGCTGGGCCAGGAGCGGGCGGTCGAGGCCCTGCAGTTCGGCGTGGCCATGCCGCGTCCGGGCTACAACGTGTTCGTCATGGGCGAGCCGGGCACCGGCCGGTTTTCCTTCGCCAAGCGCTACCTGAAGGCCGAGGCCAAGCGCCTGGCCACGCCCTGCGACTGGGTCTACGTCAATCATTTCGACGAACCGCGCGAGCCCCGGGCGCTGGAGCTGGC
Organism: Pseudomonas benzenivorans; assembly: GCF_033547155.1. Classification (GTDB taxonomy): domain Bacteria; phylum Pseudomonadota; class Gammaproteobacteria; order Pseudomonadales; family Pseudomonadaceae; genus Aquipseudomonas; species Aquipseudomonas benzenivorans_B. The sequence continues at coordinate 3,657,490 of NZ_CP137892.1, read as the reverse complement.
CGCCGGCAGCGCCGGCGAGTTCATCGCCGACATCAACCAGCTGATCGACAACCTGCTGGCGACCTTCCCGGCGGTGTTCGAGCATCCCTCCTACCAGCAGAAGAAGAGCGTCATCGATCGCGCCTTCAACAAGCGCTACGACCAGGCCCTGGACGTGATCGAGCGCCTGGCCCTGGAGCGCGGCGTGGCGCTGTACCGCGACAGCAGCAACATCGCCTTCACCCCGATGCTCGAGGGCAAGGCCCTCGATGAGGCCGAGTTCGCCCAGCTGCCGGAGGCCGAGCGCGAGCGCTTCCACGCCGATATCGCCGCCCTCGAGGAGCGTCTCAACGAGGAACTGGCCAGCCTGCCGCAGTGGAAGCGCGAGTCGAGCAACCAGCTGCGCCAGCTCAACGAAGAGACCATCACCCTGGCCCTGCAACCGCTGCTGGCGCCGCTGTCGGCGAAGTACGCGGAGAATGCTGGGGTCTGCGCCTATCTGCAGGCAGTGCAGGTCAACCTGCTGAAGACCGTGGTGGACCAGCTGGTGGAGGTGGAAAAGGCCGACGTGCAGACCCGCAAGCTGCTCGAGGAACAGTACTGTCCGAGCCTGGTGGTGGGCCACCACACCGACGGCGGCGCGCCGGTGGTGTTCGAGTCGCACCCGACCTACGACAACCTGTTCGGCCGCATCGAGTACAACACCGACCAGGGCGCGCTCTACACCAGCTACCGCCAGCTGCGCCCGGGCGCCCTACACCGGGCCAACGGCGGTTTCCTCATTCTCGAGGCGGAGAAGATGCTCGGCGAGCCGTTCGTCTGGGACGCCCTCAAGCGCGCCCTGCACTCGCGCCAGCTGAAGATGGAGTCGCCCCTGGGCGACCTCGGCCGTATCGCCACCGTGACCCTCAATCCGCAGGTGATCCCCTTGCAGGTCAAGGTGGTGATCGTCGGCGCCCGCCAGCTGTATTACGCGCTGCAGGACCACGATCCGGACTTTCAGGAGATGTTCCGCGTGCTGGTCGATTTCGACGAGGACATCCCCCTGGGCGACGAGAGCCTGGAGCAGTTCGCCCAGCTGATGAAGACCCGCACCTCGGAGGAGGGCATGGCGCCGCTGACCGCCGCCGCGGTCGCGCGGCTGGCGACCTACAGCGCCCGCCTGGCCGAGCATCAGGGGCGTCTGTCGGCGCGCATCGGCGACCTGTTCCAGCTGGTCAGCGAGGCCGACTTCATCCGCCAGCTGGCGGGCGAGCCGGTCACCGACGTCGGCCATATCGAACGCGCGCTCAAGGCCAAGGCCACCCGCACCGGCCGGGTCTCGGCGCGGATCATCGACGACATGCTGGCCGGCATCATCCTGATCGACACCAGCGGCGCCGCGGTGGGCAAGTGCAACGGCCTGACCGTACTGGAGGTCGGCGACTCGGCCTTCGGCGTGCCGGCGCGCATCTCCGCCACCGTCTACCCGGGCGGCTCGGGCATCGTCGACATCGAGCGCGAGGTCAACCTGGGCCAGCCGATCCACTCCAAGGGGGTGATGATCCTCACCGGCTACCTGGGCAGTCGCTACGCCCAGGAGTTCCCCCTGGAGATATCCGCGAGCATCGCCCTGGAGCAGTCCTACGGCTATGTCGACGGCGACAGCGCCTCGCTCGGCGAGGTCTGCACGCTGATCTCGGCGCTGTCGCGGACCCCGCTCAAGCAGTGCTTCGCCATCACCGGCTCGATCAACCAGTTCGGCGAGGTGCAGGCGGTCGGCGGGGTCAACGAGAAGATCGAGGGCTTCTTCCGCCTGTGCGAGGCCCGCGGCCTGACCGGCGAGCAGGGGGCGATCATCCCCCACTCCAACGTCACCACCCTGATGCTCGACGAGCGGGTGCTGCAGGCGGTGCGCGCCGGTCTGTTCCACATCTATGCGGTGCGCCAGGTCGACGAGGCGCTGAGCCTGCTGGTCGGCGAGGACGCCGGTACGCCGAACGCCGAGGGCCAGTTCCCCGCCGGCAGCGTCAACGCCCGGGTGGTCGAGCGTCTGCGCGAGATCGCCGAGATCGACCTGGGCGAGGACAAGGGCGAGGAGGTGAAGGAGATCGTTGCCGCACCGGCGAAGCAGCGCAAGCCACGGGAGAAGACGCCCGCGGCCTGATCGCGAGCCGGTGACTGGTCGGTCAGTGAGCGCTTCGCCCGCGCCGCCGGCCCGTCTGGGCTCTGTCGGCTTGCCCACGTTTCGTGCACAGGCTTATCCACAGCGCTCGTGGATAAGCCTGGGATTTCCCTCCGCGGCGCTGCGGGTGTAGGCTGAAGACCTGATCTAGCGAGGGTCGCCGCCATGCCGCGCAACCTCTGCCTCACTCGTCAATGCCTGGGCCTGGTCACCCGTATCGAATGCGTGGTACTGCCTCTGGCCGGTGAGAATGGACTCTGGACGCTGATCTGTGCCGCCGGAATCTCCGGCGAACAACCCTCCGCCATCAAGGCGCAAGGCCCGTTCTACGGGCCTGTGGTGGCCGAAGGGGTGCTCAGTGGAATCGCCGAAAGCCTGGCCGTACAAGGCTACGAGGAATGCACCGAGATCCCTATCTGGCGTCTGCATATTCAGGCCGAGTTGCGCCGCCTGAATGGCGAACGCTGCCGCCATGTGGGGCACTATCAGTTCCGTCCAGAAACCTGATCGGGTCGCTGGTCGTCTTTTGAGCTGCCGGCCCCGGCGCCGGTGGTTGCTGGTGCGCGGCGATCGATCCCGTGGCTCTTCACAGCTTTATCCACAGATTGCGGGGATAACCCGGTGGCCTTGTCTGCCCGAGCGTGCTGGGTATACTCGGCCGCAGTTTTTCGCCCCTACCTGTGAGTACCCATGGAACGCTTTATCGAAAACGCGATGTATGCCTCGCGCTGGCTGCTGGCCCCCATCTATTTCGGCCTGTCGCTGGCCCTGCTGGCGCTGGCGCTGAAGTTCTTCCAGGAAGTCTTCCATATCCTGCCCAGCGTGTTCGCCATGGCCGAGGCGGACCTTATTCTGGTGCTGCTGTCGCTGATCGACATGGCCCTGGTCGGCGGCCTGCTGGTGATGGTGATGATTTCCGGTTACGAGAACTTCGTCTCCCAACTGGACATCGACGAGGGCAAGGAGAAGCTCAGTTGGCTCGGCAAGATGGACTCCGGCTCGCTGAAGATGAAGGTGGCGGCGTCCATCGTGGCGATCTCCTCGATCCACCTGCTCAAGGTGTTCATGAATGCGCAGAACATCGATAACACCAAGCTGATGTGGTACGTGATCATCCATATGGCCTTCGTGGTGTCGGCCTTCGCCATGGGCTATCTGGACAAGCTGACCAAGCACGATCACTGATCGCCATTTCCCGTTGCGCCTACCGCCTGCACGTTGCAAAACGGACGGGCGGCGTCCTCGCTGCCTTGTGCTTCTCGGCCCTTCTGCAAAGACTGTACGGGTACGGATCTTCTCCGAACCGTCAGTGGGAGGTGGCTTCATGAATCTGCACGACCTATCCACCCATGCCCGTGCCGGGCATGTCGAGGCGTTGAACCTGATCTCCCTGGAGGGGGGCAACTATTACCTGCTGGAGGCGCGCGTAAGCGGCCAGCCCTTCACCCTGGACGATGGACACGGCCAGCTCCTGCACCTGCGCTCGCTGGAGCATGCCCGCGAGGTGCTGCAGCCCTTGCCGCAGCTACCCCCCTTCCACCTGGTGCAGGCGGCGGTGCATGACGAGATGTGCGGTTTGCCCGAGGAGCCGGGGATCCCCGCCGAGGGTGGGGCGAAGCACTGAGGCGCATCGGGCGCACCGGTAGGGCGACGTGGGCATCTGTGCTAGGCTGGCCGGCCTTTTTAGCCCCAGCGGAGCAGTGTCATGTCCGAACTCAACCTTTCTACTGACGAAACCCGCGTCAGCTACGGCATCGGTCGTCAGCTCGGCGGCCAGCTGCGCGACAACCCGCCGCCGGGCGTGAGCCTCGAGGCCATCCTGGCCGGCCTGAGCGACGCCTTCGCCGGTCAGCCGAGCCGCGTCAGCGAAGCCGAATTGGCGGCCAGCTTCAAGGTCATCCGCGAGGTGATGCAGGCCGAGGCCCAGGCCAAGGCCGAAGCCGCCGCCGGTGCCGGTCGTGCCTTCCTCGCCGAGAACGCCAAGCGTGACGGCATCACCGTGCTGCCGTCCGGCCTGCAGTATGAGGTGCTGAGCACTGGCGAAGGTGCGGTACCGACCCGTGAAGACAGCATTCGTGCCCACTACCACGGCACCCTGATCGACGGCTCGGTGTTCGACAGCTCCTACGAGCGCGGCCAGCCGGCCGAGTTTCCGGTCGGCGGCGTGATCGCCGGCTGGACCGAGGCGCTGCAGCTGATGAATGCCGGCAGCAAATGGCGCCTGTATGTGCCGAGCGAGCTGGCCTACGGCGCTCAGGGTGTCGGCAGCATTCCGCCGCACAGTGCGCTGATCTTCGACGTCGAGTTGCTGGACGTCCTCTAAGTCCTGTTGTCGAGGGGGCGGAGCTCGCTCCGCGCCCTGGCCGACAGCTTCGTGGCATCGCCTGCGAAACTGTCGGGCCGACTGTGTCAGGGGCGCAACGCCCGTGCATAGCAGAACAGAAACAGGCTGCGCACCAGCTCCTTGAGCACCAGGGGTTCGGTGCAGCTGAGTTCCTGCAGGTCCAGGTCGCCCTGGTCGCGCAGTTCGCCCAGCGCGTCTTCCTCCAATACCGCACAGACCTCGCCGGTTTCACGGTGCAGGATGCGCAGGTAGGGTTGGGGTCTATCCAGCCAGGCATCGATCAGGTAGGTCATGACTCATCTCCCTCTTGAGTGGTTTGATGAGAATAATTCCTATTACGGTTATAGCAAGTCTTTATTCGTGCATTTCGTCGCGACATAAAAAAGCCCGTCACAGGGACGGGCTCTTGTGGGCGCGGCGGGGCTCAGTGCGTGCGGGCGACGGCGAAGCGGCTCAGCTCGATCAGGGCGTCGCGGTACTCGCTGGGGGGCAGGGCATCCAGGCAGGCGATGGCGCGCTCGGCGAAGTCGCGGGCCTGGTGGGCGGTGTAGTCGAGGGCGCCGGCGGCTTCCACGGCGTTGCGGATGCTCTCCAGGTTCTCGATGCCGCCCTTCTGGATGGCCTGGCGCACCAGGGCGGCCTGTTCGGTCGTGCCTTCGCGCATGGTATAGATCAGCGGCAGGGTCGGCTTGCCCTCGGCCAGGTCGTCGCCGACGTTCTTGCCCAGGGTGGCTGCATCGCCGCGGTAGTCCAGCAGGTCGTCGACCAGCTGGAAGGCCACGCCCAGGTGATCGCCAAAGGTACGCAGGGCTTCGGTCTGGGTGTCGCTGGCGCCGGCCAGGGCCGCGGCGCTGTGGGTCGAGGCCTCGAACAGCATGGCGGTCTTGCCGCGGATGACCTCCATATAGGTGTCTTCCGTGGTGCTGGCGTCGCGGATCTTCGACAGCTGCAGCACCTCGCCCTCGGCGATTACCCGGGTGGCCTTGGAGAGGATCTTCATCACCGGCATGGAGCCGAGTTCGACCATCATCTCGAAGGAGCGCGAATAGAGGAAGTCGCCCACCAGCACGCTGGGGGCGTTGCCCCACTGGGCGTTGGCGGTGCTGCGGCCGCGGCGCATGTCGGACATGTCGACCACGTCGTCGTGCAGCAGGGTGGCGGTGTGCAGGAACTCGATGGTGGCGGCGAGCAGGCGCAACTGCTCGTCGTCGCGCCCCAGGGCCTTGCCGCTGAGCAGCACCAGCAAGGGGCGCAGGCGCTTGCCGCCGGCCGAGATGATGTAGTCGCCGATTTTCTCCACCAGCGGTACGCGCGAGACGAGTTGTTGACGGATGATGCCGTCGACGGCGGTGAAGTCGTCCGCCACCACGCGGTAGAAAGCCTGGGGTTGCATCGGCGACAAGTGCTCCTCTAAGGTTGCGCGGCATGCTAGGGGGCGGGGTGGGGGCTGTCAAGGCAAGTGCCCGGGGTGCTTGCGCGGCGCCCGGGGCTTGCGTACAATCGCGCACCCTGAACTTCCCCCTGGGCATTTCCCTGCCTTACGCAATTGCAAGGGCGTCCTTCCGGCCCCGAGCAGCCATGCCAGCCGATGACCATACCTATAAAGCGCTGGGTGAGCAGGATTAACGGAGATTTACCATGTACGCAGTGATTGTTACTGGTGGCAAGCAATACAAGGTCACCGAAGGCGAATTCCTCAAGATCGAGAAGCTCGAAGTCGCCACTGGCGAGGCCGTGACTTTCGATCGCGTGTTGCTGATCGGCAATGGCGAAGACGTGAAGATCGGTGCTCCGGTCGTAGACGGCGCCAAGGTTGTAGCCGAAGTCGTTTCGCAGGGTCGTCACGACAAGGTTCGCATCATCAAGTTCCGTCGTCGTAAGCACCACATGAAGCGTCAGGGCCACCGTCAGTGGTTCACTGAGATCAAAATCACCGGTATTCAGGCCTGATTCGTTTCGGCCTAATCCCTTAACAGGAGTATTGAACTCATGGCACACAAAAAAGCTGGCGGTAGTACCCGCAACGGTCGCGACTCAGAAGCCAAACGCCTTGGCGTGAAGATGTACGGCGGCCAGGCCATCAAGGCCGGCAATATCATCGTGCGTCAGCGCGGCACCCAGTTCCACGCCGGTTACGGCGTCGGCATGGGTAAGGATCACACCCTCTTCGCCAAGATCGAAGGTGTGCTCAAGTTCGAAGTAAAGGGCGCGTTCAACCGCCGTTACGTGAGCGTCGTCGCGGCTTAATCGCGAGGCTGCTGGAAGAGCCCCGTCCTTGCGACGGGGCTTTTTTGTTTCTGTATCCTAGGGGTTCTTACCCGATGACCCGGGTTGCCGCGCTCGAGCGCGGGGTCATCCGGCAAGAGCCTGGTGTTCTTAGATTCTGTTGACCCGCAGTGTTGCGGGAGGCGTACCCATGAAATTCGTCGATGAAGTATCGATTTACGTAAAGGCCGGTGACGGTGGCAATGGCATGATGAGCTTCCGTCGTGAGAAGTTCATCGAGAAGGGCGGGCCCAACGGTGGCGACGGTGGCGACGGCGGCTCGGTGTATATCGAGGCCGACGCGAACCTCAATACCCTGGTGGATTACCGCTATACCCGGCGTTTTAATGCGCAGAACGGCGAGAAGGGTGGCAGCACCGATTGTACCGGGCGCAAGGGTGACGACCTGATCCTGCCGGTGCCGGTCGGCACCACGGTGATCGATTCGGCGACCCAGGAGGTGATCGGCGACCTGACCAAGGCGGGGCAGCGTCTGCTGGTCGCCCAGGGTGGCTGGCATGGTCTGGGTAATACCCGCTTCAAGTCCAGCACCAACCGCGCGCCGCGTCAGACCACGCCGGGCAAGCCGGGCGATGCCCGCGACCTCAAGCTGGAGCTCAAGGTGCTGGCCGACGTCGGCCTGCTGGGGCTGCCGAATGCCGGCAAGAGCACCTTCATTCGTGCGGTGTCGGCAGCCAGGCCGAAGGTAGCCGACTATCCCTTCACCACCCTGGTGCCGAATCTCGGGGTGGTTAGCGTCGACCGCTACAAGAGCTTCGTGGTGGCCGACATTCCGGGCTTGATCGAGGGGGCCTCCGAGGGGGCCGGGCTGGGGATTCGCTTCCTCAAGCACCTGGCGCGTACTCGCTTGCTGCTGCATCTGGTGGACATGGCGCCGCTGGATCTGAGTGATCCGGCCGAGGCGGCGGTGACCATAGTCGAGGAGTTGACCAAGTTCAGCCCGGCATTGGCCGATCGCGACCGCTGGTTGGTGTTGAACAAGGCCGACCAGATGCTCGAGCAAGAGCGCGAGGCGCGTGTCGCCGAGGTGGTGGCGCGGCTGGACTGGCAGGGGCCGGTCTATGTGATCTCCGCCCTGGCCCATGAGGGGACCGAGCGCCTCTGTCAGGACATCATGAACTACCTGGAGGTGCGCGCCGAGCGTGCCGCGGAGAATCCGGAGTTCGCCGCCGAGCTGGCCGAGCTGGATCAGCGCATCGAGGACGAGGCGCGCGCCCGTCTGCAGGCGCTGGACGATCAGCGTGCGCTGCGTCGGGCCGGGGTCAAGAGTGTCGATGATGTCGACGAGGATGACTTCGACGACGAAGATGACGAGGATGGCCCGGAAATTATCTACGTCCGGGATTAAGCAAGTTTTCAGCGCCGCTTAATAGCGGCGTTTTTGTAACGGCTGAGCGAGCGCTGTCTGGCTAAGGTTGGAAGATCATGCGTGACAAGGTGACCGGCGCGCGGCGCTGGGTGGTAAAGATCGGTAGTGCGCTGCTGACTGCCGACGGGCGCGGCCTGGACCGGGCGGCGATGGCGGTGTGGGTCAAGCAGATGGTGGCGCTGCGCGAGCAGGGTGTCGAGCTGGTGCTGGTGTCCTCCGGTGCGGTGGCGGCGGGTATGAGTCGCCTGGGCTGGAGTGCCCGGCCGAGTGCTATGCACGAGCTGCAGGCGGCGGCCGCCATCGGTCAGATGGTGCTGATCCAGGCCTGGGAGTCGAGCTTTGCCGAGCATGCTCGGCACACGGCGCAGATCCTCCTGACCCATGACGACCTGTCGGACCGCAAGCGCTACCTCAATGCCCGCAGCACGCTGCGCACCCTGGTGCAGCTGGATGTGGTGCCGGTGATCAACGAAAACGACACGGTGGTCACCGACGAGATCCGCTTCGGCGACAACGACACCCTGGCGGCGCTGGTGGCCAATCTGGTCGAGGCCGACCTGTTGGTCATTCTCACCGATCGGGATGGCATGTATGACGCCGATCCGCGGCACAATCCCGGCGCGGCGCTGATCAACGAGGCGCGCGCCGACGATCCGGCGCTGGATGCCGTGGCCGGTGGCGTGGGTGGTGCGCTGGGGCGTGGCGGCATGCAGACAAAGCTGCGCGCGGCGCGTCTGGCGGCGCGTTCCGGTGCGCATACCGTCATCGCGGGAGGGGCGATCGAGCAGGTGCTGGTGCGGCTCAGGGCCGGCGAGCAGCTGGGTACGCTGTTGGCGCCGGAGCGTGGTTTGTTGGCCGCGCGCAAGCAGTGGTTGGCCGGGCATCTTCAGACCCGTGGCACCCTGGTGCTGGATGCGGGGGCGGTCAAGGCGTTGACCAAGGATCGCAAGAGTCTGCTGCCGGTCGGGGTCAAGGTGGTGCAGGGTAGCTTCCGCCGCGGCGAGATGGTGGTGTGCGTCGATCTCGAGGGGCGCGAGGTGGCGCGCGGGCTGGCCAACTACAGCGCGCTGGAGGCGCAGAAGATCATCGGTCAGCCGTCGGATGCCATCCAGCGGCTGCTGGGTTATGTCGATGAGCCCGAGTTGGTGCATCGAGATAATCTGGTTCTGGTGTGAGGGGAAAGTGCATGGCGAGAAAGTTGTTGGCGGCGTTGTCGATGCTGCCCGTGTTGGTCTCGGCCGAGGAGATCGGCGAGGTCTCCACCGTGTTCAAGCTGTTGGGGCCGAACGACAAGATAGTGGTCGAGGCGTTCGATGACCCCAAGGTGGAGGGGGTGACCTGCTACCTATCGCGGGCCAAGACCGGTGGGGTGAAGGGAGGGCTGGGCTTGGCCGAGGATCGGGCCGAGGCCTCGATCGCCTGTCGTCAGGTCGGGCCGGTGCGCTTCAAGTCCGAGCTGAAAGAGGGGGAGGAGGTGTTTCGCGAGCGCACCTCTCTGGTGTTCAAGACCATGCAGGTGGTGCGGTTCTTCGATGAGAGGCGCAATACCCTGGTCTATCTGGTGTACAGCGACCGGGTGATAGAGGGCAGTCCGCAGAATGCGGTGACGGCTATCCCTATCCTGCCCTGGCCGCAGCGGCCCTGAGCGTGAGTGGAAAAAAGGCCCGAACCGAGTTCGGGCTTTTTTCTTGGCAATAAAAAACCGGCCCTGGGGCCGGTTTTTCAAGAACAGACAGCTTAGGCTGCTGCAGCTTCGCCGAGCGCCTTGATGTGGGCGTTCAGGCGGCCTTTGTGGCGGGCTGCTTTGTTCTTGTGGATGATGCCCTTGTCGGCCATGCGGTCGATGACCGGAACGGCCAGGGTATAAGCGGTCTTGGCCTGCTCGAGGTCTTTGGCGTCGATAGCCTTGACCACGTTCTTGATGTAGGTGCGGACCATGGAGCGCAGGCTGGCGTTATGGCTACGACGCTTCTCAGCCTGTTTGGCGCGTTTTTTGGCAGAAGGTGTATTGGCCACCGTCAAGCTCCTCGAAAACTGGGGGGTTACAAACAAATAAGGCCGCGAATCATGCCGACCCGATGGGCGCCTGTCAAGCCTGTTGGCGTTCGTCCCTGCTGGCCTGACCAGTGGCAGGTCGCTACACTCGTCGCCTTCGCGCGCCGGTGAAGCATCCGCTGGCGTGCCCGCTCGCGGAAGTCGAATTATTACATGAATCTGCTCAAGTCGCTGGCCGCCGTCAGCTCGTTGACCATGCTCTCCCGCGTGCTGGGATTCGTGCGAGATACCATCATCGCGCGTATCTTCGGCGCCAGCGTGGCCTCGGACGCCTTCGTGGTGGCGTTCAAACTGCCCAATCTGTTGCGCCGGATCTTCGCCGAGGGGGCCTTCTCCCAGGCCTTCGTGCCGATCCTGGCGGAGTACAAGACCCAGCAGGGCGAGGAGGCGACCCGCACCTTCGTCGCCTACGTGAGCGGCCTGCTGACCCTGGTGCTGGCCCTGGTCACCCTGCTCGGCATTCTGCTCGCACCCTGGATCGTGTGGGTTTCCGCCCCGGGTTTCGCCGATGAGCCCGATCGCTTCGCCCTGACCACGGACCTGTTGCGGGTTACCTTCCCCTATATATTGCTGATCTCCCTGTCGTCCCTGGCCGGCGCGGTGCTCAACACCTGGAACCGCTTCTCGGTGCCGGCCTTCGTGCCGACGCTGCTGAACGTCAGCATGATCGGCTTCGCCCTGTGGCTGGCGCCCTATTTCGATCCGCCGATCATGGCCCTGGGTTGGGCCGTGCTGGTCGGCGGTCTGTTGCAGCTGCTTTACCAGCTGCCGCACCTGAAGAAGGTCGGCATGCTGGTGCTGCCGCGACTGAATCTCAAGGACATGGGGGTGTGGCGGGTGCTCAGGCAGATGGGGCCGGCCATCTTCGGGGTGTCGGTCAGTCAGATCTCGCTGATCATCAACACCGTCTTCGCCTCCTTTCTGGTCGCCGGCTCGGTGTCCTGGATGTATTACGCCGACCGCCTGATGGAGTTGCCGGCCGGCGTGCTCGGGGTGGCGCTGGGTACCATACTGTTGCCGGCCTTGTCGAAGACCCATGCCAGCGCCGATCGCGAGGAATACTCGCGGCTGCTCGACTGGGGGCTGCGTCTGTCCTTCCTGCTGGCGCTGCCCAGCGCGGTGGCCCTGGCCGTGCTGGCCGAGCCCCTGACGGTTTCCCTGTTCCAGTACGGCAAGTTCGCCGCTCACGATGCGCTGATGACCCAGCGCGCCCTGATTGCCTACTCCGTCGGCCTGCTCGGCATCATCCTGGTGAAGATTCTCGCCCCGGGCTTCTATGCCCGGCAGAACATCCGCACGCCGGTGCGCATCGCGGTGGTGACGTTGATCGCTACCCAGCTGATGAACCTGGCGTTGATCGGGCCGCTGGCCCATGCCGGGCTGGCCCTGGCCATCGGCCTGGGCGCCTGCCTGAATGCCGGGCTGCTGTATTGGCAGCTGCGCAAGGGCGACTATTTCCAGCCGCAGCCGGGCTGGGGGCTGTTTCTCGGCAAGCTGCTGCTGGCAGTGGCGGCCATGGGCGCGGTGTTGCTGGCGGCCATGCATTTCATGCCGGCCTGGAGCGAGGGCAACATGCTGTTGCGTCTGTTGCGCCTGGGGGGGCTGGTGCTGGCCGGCCTGGCGAGCTATTTCGCCATGCTGCTGCTGCTCGGTTTCCGCTTGCGCGACTTCGCCCGCAGGGCGTTACATTGATTGCCGATGGCCTGGTCTTGCCGCCTGTTGTCGGCGGGCGGGTGTGCGTATAATCGGCCACTTTATGAGCAAGAAGCGTGCTATGCAGCTGGTTCGAGGCCTTCACAATCTGCGGCCCCAGCATCGGGACTGTGTCGCCACCATCGGCAACTTCGACGGCGTCCATCGTGGCCATCAGGCCATCCTGGCGCGCCTGCGCGAGCGTGCGGCCGAGTTGGGGGTGCCCAGTTGCGTGGTGATTTTCGAGCCGCAACCCCGTGAGTTCTTCGCCCCGCTGACGGCGCCGGCGCGCCTGACCCGGTTGCGCGACAAGCTCGCGCTGCTGGCCGAAGAGGGCGTCGACCGGGTGCTGTGCCTGGCGTTCAACCCGCGCCTGCGCGAGTTGAGTGCGGCCGAGTTCGTCCGCGAGGTGTTGGTCGACGGCCTGGGCGTGCGCCATCTCGAGGTCGGCGATGACTTCCGCTTCGGTTGCGATCGCGCCGGTGACTTCGCCTTCCTCGCCGAGGCCGGAGCCCAGCAGGGCTTTACCGTCGAGGCCGCGGCCACGGTCGAGCTGGGCGGCGGCCGGGTCAGCAGCACGCGGGTGCGTGAGGCCCTGGCGCGCGGCGATTTCGCCCTCGCCGAACAGCTGCTCGGGCGCCCGTTCCAGATTGCCGGACGGGTGCTGCACGGGCAGAAGCTCGGCCGCCAGCTGGCCGCGCCGACGGCCAATATCCAGCTCAAGCGCCGCCGCGTGCCCTTGACCGGGGTTTACCTGGTCAGCACCCGGGTGGACGGCCAGGCCTGGCCGGGCGTGGCCAATATCGGCGTGCGGCCGACAGTGGCCGGGGATGGCAGCGCCCATCTGGAAGTGCATCTGCTGGATTTTGCCGGCGACCTGTATGGCCGGCGTTTGACGGTGGCGTTCCACCACAAGCTGCGCGACGAGCAGCGATTCGCCTCACTCGAGGCCCTGAAGACGGCAATTGCTGCCGATATTGCCGCCGCCCGTGCCCATTGGCAGGGCCAACCGCTTAAGTGAAGAGCCTGAGATGACCGACTACAAAGCCACGCTAAATCTGCCTGATACCCAGTTTCCGATGAAAGCCGGCCTGCCGCAGCGCGAGCCGCACACCCTGCAGCGCTGGAACGACATCGGCCTGTATCAGAAACTGCGGCAGATTGGCGAGGGACGGCCGAAGTTCGTCCTGCACGACGGCCCGCCCTACGCCAACGGCAGCATTCACATCGGCCACGCGGTCAACAAGATACTCAAGGACATCATCACCCGTTCCAAGACCCTGTCCGGCTTCGACGCGCCCTACGTGCCGGGTTGGGACTGCCACGGCCTGCCGATCGAGCACAAGGTAGAAACCACCCACGGCAAGCACCTCTCCGCCGACCAGACCCGCGAGCTGTGCCGCGCCTACGCCGCCGAGCAGATCGAAGGGCAGAAGGCCGACTTCATTCGCCTGGGCGTGCTCGGCGACTGGGACAACCCCTACAAGACCATGGCGTTCGCCAACGAGGCCGGCGAGATCCGCGCCCTGGCCGAGATGGTCAAGCAGGGCTTCGTGTTCAAGGGGCTGAAGCCGGTCAACTGGTGTTTCGACTGCCGCTCGGCCCTGGCCGAGGCCGAGGTCGAGTACGCCGACAAGCAATCGCCTACCATCGATGTCGGCTTCCCGGTCGAGGACGCCGACAAGCTGGCCGCGGCCTTCGGCCTGAGCGGCCTGGCCAAGACCGCCTACCTGGTGATCTGGACCACCACGCCCTGGACCATCCCGGCCAACCAGGCGCTGAACGTCCATCCGGAGTTCGACTACGCCCTGGTCGACACCGGCGACAAGCTGCTGCTGCTGGCCGAGGAACTGGTGGACAGCTGCCTGCAGCGCTACGGCCTGCAGGGCGAGGTGATCGCCCGGGCCAAGGGCGAGGCACTGGAGCTGATCCGCTGCCGGCACCCCTTCTACGAGCGCTTCTCGCCCATCTACCTGGCCGACTACGTGGCCCTGGACGCCGGTACCGGCATCGTCCACTCGGCCCCGGCCTACGGCGAGGACGACTTCCATTCGTGCAAGCGCTACGGCATGCACAACGACGACATCCTCAACCCGGTGCAGAGCAACGGCGTCTACGCCGAGTCGCTGCCATTCTTCGGCGGGCAGTTCATCTGGAAGGCCAACCCGGCGATCGTCGACAAGCTCGCCGAGGTCGGCTGCCTGCTGGCCCACGAGAAGGTCAACCACAGCTACATGCACTGCTGGCGCCACAAGACCCCGCTGATCTACCGCGCCACCGCGCAGTGGTTCGTCGGCATGGACAAGCAGTCGGCCCAGGGCAGCACCCTGCGCGAGCGCGCCATCGCCGGCATCGAACAAACCGCCTTCGTCCCGGCCTGGGGCCAGGCACGCCTGCACGGCATGATCGCCGGGCGCCCGGACTGGTGCATCTCGCGCCAGCGCAACTGGGGCGTGCCGATCCCCTTCTTCCTGCACAAGGAAAGCGGCGAGCTGCACCCGCGCACCGCCGAGTTGATGGAGGCCGTGGCTCAGCGGGTCGAGCAGCAGGGCATCGAGGCCTGGTTCCAGCTGGACGCCGCCGAACTGCTCGGCGACGAGGCGGCGCAGTACGACAAGATCAGCGACACCCTGGACGTCTGGTTCGACTCGGGCACCACCCACTGGCACGTGCTGCGCGGCTCGCATTCCCTCGGTCATGCCAGCGGCCCCCGCGCCGACCTCTACCTGGAGGGTTCCGACCAGCACCGCGGCTGGTTCCATTCCTCCCTGCTGACCGGCTGCGCCATCGACGGCCACGCGCCTTACAAGGCGCTGCTGACCCATGGTTTCGTGGTCGACGAGAACGGCCGCAAGATGTCCAAGTCCCTGGGCAACGTGGTGGCGCCCCAGGAGGTCAACGACAGCCTGGGCGCCGACATCCTGCGCCTGTGGGTAGCCTCGTCCGATTACTCCGGCGAGATGGCCGTGTCCAAGACCATCCTGCAGCGCAGTGCCGACGCCTACCGACGCATCCGCAACACCGCGCGCTTCCTGCTCTCCAACCTCAGCGGCTTCGATCCGGCGCAGCACTTGCTGCCTGAAACCGAGATGCTGGCGCTGGACCGCTGGGCGGTCGACCGTGCCCTGCTGCTGCAACGCGAGATCGAGGAGGCCTACGACAGTTACCGCTTCTGGAACGTCTACCAGAAGGTGCATAACTTCTGCGTGCAGGAGTTGGGCGGCTTCTACCTCGACATCATCAAGGACCGTCAGTACACCACCGCCGCCAACAGCGTGGCGCGACGCTCCTGCCAGACCGCGCTGTTCCATATCGCCGAGGCGCTGGTGCGTTGGATCGCGCCGATCCTGTCCTTCACCGCCGACGAGATCTGGCAGTACCTGCCGGGCGAGCGCAACGAGTCGGTCATGCTCAACGGCTGGTATCAGGGCCTGAGCGAACTGCCCCAGGGCTTCGAGCTGGACCGCGCCTTCTGGGAGCGGGTCATGGCGGTCAAGGTGGCGGTGAACAAGGAGCTGGAGAACCAGCGCAGCGCCAAGGCCATCGGCGGCAACCTGCAGGCCGAGGTGACGGTCTATGCCGAAGATGCGCTGATCGCCGACCTGCACAAGCTGGGCAACGAGCTGCGTTTCGTGCTGATCACCTCCACCGCCAGCCTGGCGCCGCTGGCCAATGCGCCGGGCGATGCGGTGGACACCGAAGTGGCCGGCCTCAAACTCAAGGTGGTCAAGTCCGCCCACGCCAAGTGCGGCCGCTGCTGGCACCACCGTGAGGACGTCGGTAGCCATGCGGCGCACCCGGAGATCTGCGGGCGCTGCGTGGACAACATCGAAGGCGCCGGCGAGGTTCGCCACTATGCCTAATGCCAGCCGTTATGGACGCCTGGCTTGGTTGTGGCTGAGCCTATTGGTGTTCGTGGTCGACCAGGCCAGCAAGCTGTATGTCGAGGATGTGCTGACCCTCTACCAGCAGGTGGTGGTGATCCCCGACTACTTCAGCTGGACCCTGGCCTATAACACCGGCGCCGCCTTCAGCTTCCTGGCCGGCGCGTCCGGCTGGCAGCGCTGGTTCTTCGCCGCCGTCGCCCTGGTGGTCAGCCTGGTGCTGGTGATCTGGCTCAAGCGCCTGAAACCCGAGGAAACCTGGCTGGCCGCCGCGCTGGCCCTGGTACTCGGCGGCGCCCTGGGCAATCTGGTCGACCGGGTGCTGCTCGGCCATGTGGTCGATTTCATCCTGGTGCACTGGCAACACCGCTGGTATTTCCCGGCGTTCAACTTCGCCGACACCGCCATCACCCTCGGCGCCATCCTCCTGGCGCTGGATATGTTCAAGAGCAACAAGTCCGGAGAAGTCGCCCATGACTGACCTACGCATCGGCCCGGACAAGGAAGTCACCCTGCATTTCGCCCTCAAGCTGGAAAACGGCGATGTGGTGGACAGCACCGAAGGCAAAGCCCCGGCCACCTTCAGGGTCGGCGACGGCAACCTGTTGCCGGGTTTCGAGTCCGCGTTGTTCGGCTTCAAGGCCGGCGACAAGCGCACCGTGCAGGTGCTGCCGGAGCAGGGCTTCGGCCAGCCCAACCCGCAGAACGTGCAATCGATGCCGCGTTCGCAGTTTCAGGACATGGAGCTGTCCGAAGGCCTGCTGGTGATCTTCAACGACGCCGCCAACGCCGAGCTGCCGGGAGTGGTCAAGGCCTTCGACGAGGCCCAGGTGACCATCGATTTCAACCATCCGCTGGCCGGCAAGACGCTGTGCTTCGAGGTGGAAATCATCGAGGTCAAGGCGCTCTGAGGTCTCCGGGGCCGTACAGCCGGTTCCTCTGAGTGGCCATTCGCCCGCGGCCTGCGGGCGGCGTTACACTCCCTATTCCCGCTTCGCGCCGAGATTCACGCCCATGCACATCAAACTCGCCAACCCTCGCGGCTTCTGCGCCGGCGTCGATCGCGCCATCGAGATCGTCAATCGCGCCCTGGAGGTGTTCGGCCCGCCGATCTACGTGCGCCACGAGGTGGTGCACAACAAGTTCGTGGTCGAGGACCTGCGCGCCCGCGGCGCGGTGTTCGTCGAGGAGCTGGATCAGGTGCCGGACGACGTCATCGTCATCTTCAGCGCCCACGGCGTGTCCCAGGCGGTGCGCAACGAGGCCGAGCGGCGTGGCCTGAAGGTGTTCGACGCCACCTGCCCGCTGGTGACCAAGGTGCACATGGAAGTGGTGCGCTACAGCCGCGAAGGCCGCGAGTGCATCCTCATCGGGCATGCCGGGCACCCGGAGGTCGAGGGCACCATGGGCCAGTACGACGCCAGCAACGGCGGCGCCATCTACCTGGTGGAGGACGAGGCGGACGTGCAGCGCCTGCAGGTGCGCAACCCGCAAGCCCTGGCCTTCGTCACCCAGACCACCCTGTCGATGGATGACACCAGCAAGGTGATCGACGCCCTGCGCCGCAAGTTTCCCGACATCGGCGGCCCGCGCAAGGACGACATCTGCTACGCCACCCAGAACCGCCAGGACGCGGTCAAGCAGCTGGCCGCCGAGTGCGACGTGCTGCTGGTGGTCGGCAGCCCCAACAGCTCCAACTCCAACCGCCTGCGCGAACTGGCCGAGCGCATGGGCACCCCGGCCTACCTGATCGACGGCGCCGAAGACCTCAAGCGCGAATGGTTCGACGGTGTTTCCGGCATCGGCATCACCGCCGGCGCCTCGGCGCCGGAAGTGCTGGTGCGCGGCGTGGTCAGCCAGCTGCGGGCCTGGGGGGCCGTTGATGAGCAAGAGCTGGAGGGGCGGCCGGAGAATGTGACCTTCTCGATGCCAAAAGAGTTGAGGGTCAAGACGCTTTAACGAGGTCGTGCGTTTCCTCGGGTATTCGTTGGTGGTTGCTTATAGCGTTGTGCTCATCGAGGGCGCTAGTTAGTCGAGTTGAAAAAAGAAAGAGCCAACACCAGCAGGGGCTGGCTCTTTCTTTTTATACCGCGTTACCAGTTACATTGACCTGCAAGGCTGCCGCCCCTCACATTGGCTTGTGTCAGGGTCAAGTTGCCGTTCAGGCGGCCTTGGGCAGTGGCCGTTAGCGTGTAGCTGGCTGCTGCGGCGTTCGTGATAACGACACCGAATGTCTCGCTGTTAGAGCCGAAGCCGTTCAATGAGGCGTTTGCGTAGCTACCGCCATTCTGGGCACGATATCGCTCCATAAAGTTGGCTGCGCCGGTAATGAGTGCCTTGCCATCCTCGCATTCAGCCCGATCAACGTACTGCGTATAGCTGGGTATGGCGATCGCCGCCAGGATCGCAAGGATCACTACGGCAATCATCAGCTCGATCAGCGTGAAGCCTTTCTGTGTATTCATGTCCATATACCTTACTCGGCCTTCTCGTCTGTCCAGTATGTTCTGGGAGTGCTTGGCATCCACTCACAATATGGGTCCTTATCGCAGCGGCACTTCTCTGGGTTGGCAGATGCTGCGCATTGATCATCGCTACCGCCGGAGTCGTCGCTGGTAGGAATCAGTTGCGAGGGGTCGTTGTAGGCCCAGCAGCTGTTGCCTTTGCAGTACAACTGAGGGTTAGAGGGCAGGCTGCTACCTGTGATTACGACCTCGCGGTGGGTGTCGACTGCAGTCGAGTTGAGCAGGTTGACGCGATAGGCGCGAGTCACGCCGAAAGCTGCCTTGCATGCGTCACTGGCACTTTTGGGTTCATAGGTGTTGAACAGCAGTTGCCCGTTCACAGCGAGTGGCCGTGAAAGTACCTTTTCACCATCACGAGTCAAGCGGATATACCAGCCATCAGCCGCCAGTACCGCTTCGGTTTGGGCTGCTGTTGCACTCGTCAGACTGGTGGCGTCGTACATGTCCGACTCCCTCAGTACGCCGCCGGTGGTGCTCAGGTTTTCGGTGCGGAACGAGTAGAAACGATCATCGATCTGGGTGTTCAGCGGGTGCCCGCGATAGCCAGAGCCAATATTGACGGTCAGGCTGAGGTTATTGTTCACGCCGAGCAGGGCTATTTCCGGCTCATGGTAGAAGCGCCGTGCGCCGGCCTCATCGTTACCCGCAATGCTGGCAAAGATGCCTCCGGTGATCAGGGCTGTTCCGCTCTGGCCGTTATGGACATGGAAGCGCCAGACTTGACCGCCCATGTCACCCACGAATATCTGCCCTGCACGACCTTGCGGGTCGGTGACGGTGTTGCCATTACCATCAGACTGCAGGCTGATCACGCTGACTCCACTGGGAATGCTGTAGTTCATGCCGCTGATGCCGGCACCAGAGGCCGACCAGATCAGTGCTCCGGTGCGGGCGTTCACAACATAGAGGTCGTTACCCTGGTCATCTACCGTCCTTACAGTGGCGTTGTCCTGATCCGGGTCATAACCGCCACCGAATACCAGTACGTCGGTGTCGGTCGTGCCGATCGTCATCTTGGTACGCACCGGGGCCGACCACGTCTGGCCAAGGCGAGCGAAACCAGCGGTGCTGCCACCCTTGATGGTCCAGAGGAGGCGCGGTGAGGTTGGGGTGCTGATATCCAAGGCGTAGATGTTGCGACCACCTCGACCCATGGTGGCGTAGGCATAGACGAACTCGCCCGATTCGACGCTGCCGCCTGAGCGGATCACGCCATTGCCGTTCTCATCGTTGGCCCAGACGGTAACGGTGTTATCCATGCCGTATTGGCGAGTTTCCTCGGTCGAACTCTTGATGGCTTCGTTGGCCATCAGTCGTTTGACGTTGGGGAGCAGGATTTCCGGCATGAAGGCGAATTGCTCAGCGCCGGTATTGGTATCGAACATCTGCACGAAGCCTTCGTTGGTACCGAAGATTGCGCTCTGTACATCACTGCTGCAGTTGCCCGAGGTATCGGTGGCATTGCAGCCATAGGTCACCAGGCTAGGGGTGGCGTGGATGGGGTCGCCGATGCTCTTGCGCGCCACACCATTCTCTAGGCCGCGGATGTAGTCGATCAGCGCGGTTCGCTCTGTGGCGGTGTTTACCCCCAACTTAGCCGCCGTCAGTTCGGTATTGTTCTCGCTGATGGCAGTCAGGGCGTTGCTGTTGGCCGTGACGTTAGTCAGCAGGACTCGGCTGCTCGGAGCCGGCAGTCTGGAGGCCGCACCACCTGCAGCGACTGTGCTGCCATCGTTGCCGGTGGACCACCAACTGCGTGCACTGGTGCGGAAGAAGCCTGTGAGCGGGTCGATGGCAGGTGAGCCATCGACGTCCACGATAAAGGCGTTGCCGTCGACGGTGGCCATGCGGTAGCGCTTCAGGTTACCTGCCCAGCGGTCGGTGGCGGCCGGGCGGAACAGGGAGAAGTACAGCTCGTCCTTGTTGTCCTGGCGGTTGAAGGTGTTGACCGGGGCGGACGCACTGACGAAGGTGGTGTCGGTGGCCAGTACTTCGCCAATGATCTTGTTGAAGGCCTTGGTTAACTCACCAGCATTGGCTGCGGTGTTGAAAGAGCCTCCGCCATTGGTGGCGATGTCTTGCAGGAATTTCCTGATATTGGCGCTGGCCGTTTCTCCGCTGGCATCCAGGGCAAAGCCTACGGTGTGAGTCGTAACCTTGTTGTCACCCGCAAGGCTGCTCAGCTGATCATTGTTGGCCAAGTAGGTGGCGAGGGTTCGTGCGCACTGCTCGCCATCGTCACTGGCATCGCCGGTACAGCTTCCCCCCACGATGCTGCCAATGCCGGTTTTCGCCGCAGTGGTGTTGCCGTTGGCTTGACCATCGGTCAGCAGCACCATATGAGTGGGTTGGCAGGACGTGGTGATAGGGGTGGCTCGACTGGTTTCGCCGCGCAGGTAGCGTGCCGCGTCGTAGAGGGTCGGGACGATGGGGGTGCTGTTCTCGGCAAACATGCTGTTCACACTGGCGACCATATCGTCTCGTACCGTGCGGGTACCCTGATCGGCCAAGCCTCCGCTCTGGATCTTGAGGCGGAGCTTGATGCTTTGCGAGGGGTTCTGCTCATAGGCAACGGCATCCAGGCTGGAGTCGCTGGCCTGCTCTAGGAACACTGTCAGAGCATTGTTGGCGGCCCAGCTAGAGCGAGCAAATACCGAGTTAAGGTTGCTGGCCAGGGTAGGGGAGGTGCAGATGACCGCTTGTCCAGCAGTCCAGCCGCCATTGGCTGAGTTGAAAGCGCAAGTGCTGGTCGAGGACTTGCTACGGCTCGTTAGGTTGTAGCTGTCCGAGGTGAGTGCAGCCGAATTGTCGGCATTTTCCACGCTGATCGAGGAGCTGACACTGGGCGAGGCAATGGTATTGGACGGTGTCACAAACAACTTTGCGTCCATGATGGTGGCGTTGCGATTGACTCTAACCTGCTCGAAGCGGGCCGCGATTACGGCGCGATCAAGGGGTAGTGTGTTGGCTGCGACGCTGACATTACCGTTGCGGTTCTCATAGGCATCGTTTTTCTCGGCGCTGACACGTAACTCGATGATCGGGTTGATGCAGCCACTGGTGCCGCCGGTGTAGCTGATATTGAGGATCGGTTGCAGGCCACCCGCGCCGTCGATGCTGTAGGCCACGCGGTTGCTGGTGTTGCCGGCTTTAGGGGTGATATAGAAAGCCATGGCATTGTTGCCGCACCAGCCACTGCTGCTGACGATGTTCTGTACCAAACTGGTGACGTCCGGCCCTGCGATATGGGCCGGGGTGGGTGCTGCTACCCAGTCGGGTGCTACCCAGTCCACCGGTAGGGTCTTGGTGCGGGTTTCCAGGTTGGTGCCCGCAGCGAAGATGTTGGCATTGCTGGTATTTTCTGCGCGCACCTCGAAGGTGGCGTTGCCGCCGGTGCTGGTCGCTGCAGGGACGAAGCTGATGCTGGCCGATGTGACCGTGGCTCCGGCTGGAATGGCCACATCCTGGAAGCGCAAGGCGGTCATGCGGGTTTCATTGGCGCTAGCCGTGGTCGTGTAGGTTACGACCAGTTGCGGCATGCAGGACCCGGCCGTGCAAATGTTGTAGTCCCTGTTGCCGCCCACGTAGAGTCGGGCAAGCAGGCCGGTGATTGGGTCGGCGGCAGGGGCGGTGCTGCGCAGCGCAGTCACTTGCGAGGTGACATCGATCTGTACCGGGTAGCCGTTTGACCACCCGCCCGATGTATTGATCGAAGCAGGGTCTGGACTGAGGTAGGTTCGGTTGCCGATGAGGTTACTGTCGTTTAGAGCGGCGGGTGCCTTGCTGTTCTGGATGCGAACCGAAACGGACGGGTTCCGGTTGTTCTGGTTGTTGGTTGGCGTCATGGAAATGTAGGCATCAGTAACAGTAGCGTTGGCTGGAATACTGAGGCCTTGGAACAAGAACATGACTTCCGATGTTCTCAGGTTGTCGGAGGTCCGACTCGCTTCGCCGTAGCAGGCGGAAGCCGTGGTGCGGCTGGGTGCGCTCATCCTGCAAGCATAGTCGCTGCCGCTGACGGTCTTGCGGAAATAGATGCCGTTGGTGGTCAGTGTGCTGGTGGCGCTGCCGGCCACGGTGTTGCTGGTGGTGATCTGTCCCATCACCAGAGTCGGGGCATCCGTCACTGCAGCGCCCAGCGGAGAGGTGGCTTGAGTGGCATCATCCCCGGAGACGAGGATGCCTCCGGTGTTGGCTGGTAGGGTATTGCTCGACGGGACGGTCTGATCGATGTTGGTGACCGGGTACATGAAACGGCTGTTGCCGTATTCGCTGCGTGAGTTGAGCACCATGATGCCGGCATTGATGCCGCTGGTGTTGCCGAGGATGTCGGAGAACGACTCCTTGAGTACCGTGAGTCGCGACTTGGCGCCACCTGTGGCGTTATTGTTAGTGGTCAGCCCCCAGTTCATGGAGCCTGAGTTGTCGAGAATGAACAGCACATTGGGCCTGGCCACCTCTGTGCTGGTATCCGGGCTGCTGAAGAAAATCTCGGTATCGTCCGCCTGAGTGAATGCACTGTGCAGGATGAGGCTGCAGGCGAGGGCAGAGGACAGCATGGTGCGTAGGAAGTGTTTGTTGTTCATTTTGCTATTCCTTGACCGTCCAGGGTCACAGAGTGTTCGGGGCGCATTCACTGGCTGAGTTGGCGACGCTGGCCGCCTTGGAGGTGAATGGCTGTCGCCGTGCAGTTGCCTGAGTCGCAGACCTGGCCCGTACTACGTAGACTGAAGCAGTTGAGTGAAACGCGCCCGATGCCAGAGCCTGGACAGGGGCCGGAATAGGTGGTGACCACGGTTGACTGCTCAGCGGGATAGCCAGTCCTCGCGCTACCTACCACTTGATCGCTCCAGTCGTCAGGGAAGGCAGAGTTATCAGCGGCGCCGAAGTATTCGGCGGTCCACTGCTGGAGGCCAGATTCGGCTGCCTGGAAGGCGGCGTTCTGTTGTTCGCTGTTGGATGCGATACGCAGCTGCAGGCTGGACTGGTTGGCCGCGCTGATGGCAATCAGGGTCAGCATCAACAGCAGCAACAAGCTGACGACTAATACCATGCCACTCTGTTTATGCGGGCTCATAGCAGTTTGTTCCTTAGCTCGTAGGTGCCGCTGAAGGTGCGGTTGCCGAGGGTATGGGGGGCGGCGTTGCGAGAGTCGCTAACGGTAATGGTGATGCGCACTGCGGTTGAGGTCAGGGCGCTGCCGGTGGGGATGAAGGCCACCGACATGTTGACGTTATCCAGAATCGGGTCGCCGTTGCGTGACAGGGTGCCATTGGCGCTGCTGTAGGTGACTGCCGGCTCGTTCCAAGTCAGCTCCTGGTAGGTGCCCGTACTGTCATTGCAGCCGGTGCCGGGGTCGGCAAAGCGGAAGGTCACCGTAGTCGCGCTGGAGCTGGTCACCGCATCGTCTGGCAGGGAGTGACCATCGTTGAATTTATGCTCCTGGTCGGCAGCCGTGCAGCCTTGGTAGCCAGCGCGGCGTGCGTCAGCACCAATCACTTCAAGGGCTACTCGTCCAGCTTCCTGCATACGAGTCAGCTCGTTGTTGCTGCGGCTGGAAAAGAAGGAGTTGCCGAACAGCTCGGTAACGCCGAGTACCAAAATAGTGCTGATCAGCACTGCTACCATGACCTCGACGAGCGACATGCCTAGTTCTCTGCTTTTCATAGCTCGGCCACCACTTGAACACTTTGGGCACTATCCCCATCGGCGGTGGCGTCCTGCCACTGAATGGAGACGGTGTAAAGATTGCCTGTGCCACGGACGATGCTGGTATTCGCGCTGTCCACGTTCGGCAGGCTGCTTCTGACTATCTGGCACCATTGGGCCAGGTCCTGGGCAGCCTGGGCGCTGCCTGCTGCCTGTTGCCCGCCGGCGGGTGTCGCGCAGGTCGGCAGGGCGGCCAGCACGTATGCGCCGCTCTGTGTGGCGTAGCTGACTTTGCGGGTTTCCAGGGGGGACGCCAGTACTTTGTTGGCGCGCATGCGCTCGATGATGTCATATGCCAGGATCGAGGCTTGGCTGCGGGAGTAGGCCCCCTCGTTGGACTGTTGGCTACGTACCATTAGGCTGGCCATGCCCAGCAGGCCGACGGCGAGCACTACCACGGCTACCATGACCTCAATCAGGGTAAAACCACGGCTTCGCTTATTCATTGCATTGCTCATCATGGCTAGTCGACCTTGGCATGACCGATGGTATTGACAATGACGTTGTGGCTGCCGACGGTCAGTGTGCCGCCAGCGGATGTGCCATTGCTGCGAAAGGTGATGGCGGCGCCAGAGATGGTGACATCGTTGACGGCAGGGAGGGCGCGGATAACCGTGCCGTCGGAGGCGCGCACAACTCCGCCGTCTGCCCAGGAGCCACTGCAAGTGCTTTGGTCGCTGCTGGCGCAGACCGTGACGGCGGTTCGTCGTGTGACAGCCTCGCTGCGAGCAACGAGCAAGGCTCCCAGTAGTTCGTTGCCAGTCGAAGTTTCCCGGCTGGATTGCATCATGGGGCCGTAGTTAGGCAGTGCTACCAGAGCCACGATGGCCACGATGGCGACTACCACCATGAGCTCAATGAGCGTGAAACCGCCTTGACTTCGGGGGCTCTGGCGGCGTGGAAGGTTGGCGATGGACATGGTTGTCTCTGCATGGAAGTACCTGAGGGCTACAGTAGTGATCAGGCAGAGGCATATCCATTGGTCGCGGACAGGCGTAGCAAAAGTGCGATGAAGTGACTATCGACACCTTGCCCCCTGCGGAGCTGCCTGGTGTCGGACCCTGCCGGACAGGCTGATGACTATCTGGTTAAGGGGGATTCCGTTGCGGCAGAGGGTCATGGTGCCGTTGCTGGCCAGAGTTGTTCCATCACCCTCATAGCTTAGGTAGGGGCGGTTGCGAAAGCTGCCCCAATACCACGTGTATCCCTCGGCAAGTTTCTCCTGAATCTCGATGTGTTCATGTGCATCCAGTGTGCCGTTGCGGTTCGCATCTTTGAAAATGAGCAGATTGCGGCTCCAGACCTTGCTCGACTGGCAAGACGCTGTACCTGAGCAGATGCTGGTGATTTCGCGAGAGTACACGGCTGTGCTGCGAGTGTGCTGGAGGGCGCCTAGCATCTGGTTGAGGGTTGCAGTACGTTGTTGATCGATAATCTGGGCGTGCAGTGAGGGCGCAGCCAAGCCTAGTACAATGGCCAGGATTGCCAGCACGACCAGCAGCTCGATCAGGCCTAGTCCCCGATCTTTCTGCATTACTCAGCTTCCTTGCTGTAGGTCGATTCGAGTCATCAGTCTAGAAGGATTTTAAGAAATGCAAGTTGGTGCCGAGTCAGAAGTGGCGGTGGTTGGGGGCGGGGTGATGGGGTTGCTCACGGCGCTCAATCTTTCTCGGGCAGGTCGTCGAGTTCGGTTATTTGAGCAGCAGTCCGTTGGGCGAGAGGCATCATGGGCTGGAGGGGGGATTGTTTCGCCGCTTTACCCATGGCGCTATGGAGCTGCCGTGGGCGCACTGGCTGCCTGGTCTCAGGGGTTCTATCCGCAACTCGGGCAGGAATTGTTTACAGCAACTGGGGTTGATCCGCAGGTTTGTCGTACTGGGCTCTACTGGCTGGATTTGCAGGACGAACCCCAGGCTTTGGCCTGGGCTGTTGGTGGGGGGCGATCTGTGCAGCAAGTGAGCGCTGAGCTGCTGTATTCCCGCTTGCCCATGTTGGGCCGCGGGTTTCAGCGGGGGCTGTGGATGCCTGATCTGGCCAATGTGAGGAATCCGCGGCTGCTGGATGCACTACGCAAGATTCTGTTGTTAGAAGGGCGGGTTGAGTTGTGTGAGCAGGGTGCTGTTGGTTCGTTACAGGCCAACCCTGAGGGGGGCATGAGTTTCCGGGCTGGAGGGCGGAAGTGGTCATACGAGTGTGTCGTGCTGGCGGCAGGGGCTTGGTCTGGCTCGTTGTTGGCTGTGTTGGGACTCTCGTTGCCGGTCGAGCCCGTGAAAGGGCAGATGATCCTCTACAAGTGTGCCAAGGATTTTTTGCCGGCCATGGTCTTGGCCAAGGGGCGTTATGCGATTCCGCGCAAGGATGGACATATCCTGGTAGGCAGTACCCTGGAGCATGCTGGTTTTGACAAAACGCCGACCGAGGAGGCTCTTGCTAGTCTAAAGGCATCCGCCGAGGAGTTGTTGCCGGGGTTGGCCGATGCTGAGGTGGTGGGGCATTGGGCTGGCTTGCGGCCTGGGTCGCCGGATGGAGTTCCCTTTATCGGCGAGGTGCCACAGTACCCAGGGTTGTGGTTGAATTGTGGCCATTACCGCAATGGTCTGGTGCTGGCGCCGGCATCCTGCCAGCTGCTGGTTGATCTGATGCTGGGGCGTGACCCGATCGTGGATCCTACGCCTTATTCGCCGGCAGGCCGATTGAGCTGAGGGCGTTCTCGCGGTACACGATCTGGGCCTCAATCGATCCCCAGCTTCTTCAGGCGGTAGCGCATCGAGCGAAAGGTCAGGCCCAGGCGCTGGGCGGCGGCGGTGCGGTTCCAGCGGGTTTCTTCGAGTGCCTGCATGATCAGCTTGCGCTCGATGTCTTCCAGGTGGTCTTCCAGGTTGTCGATTTGCGCCAGGCTGGCCTCGCCGTTCTCACCGGGGCTGCAGGCATCGCTCAGGCGCAGGTCGCTGGCGCTGATGCGGTCGTCCTCGCACAGGGTGTAGGCGCGCTCGAGCATGTTCTCCAGCTCGCGCACGTTGCCGGGGAAGCGGTAGCTCTTGAGCTTCTCCAGGGCCTCGGTCTCGAGTTGGGCGAGGCTCAGGCCGGTGTCTGCGGCCAGGCGCTTGAGCATGGCCGTGGCCAGCTGGGCGATGTCTTCGCGGCGCTCGCGTAGTGGCGGCACGCGTAGCTCGATGACGTTGAGGCGGTAGTAGAGGTCCTGGCGGAAGCGTTCGGCGGCCACTTCCGCGGCCAGGTCCTTGTGGGTGGCGCAGAGGATGCGCACATCGACCACCGCCTCCTGCTGGCCACCGACCGCGCGCACGGCCTTCTCCTGGATCGCCCGCAGCAGCTTGACCTGCATCGGCAGCGGCAGGTCGGCGACCTCGTCGAGGAACAGGGTGCCGCCGTTGGCGGCCTGGAACAGCCCCTGCTTGTCCTCCACGGCGCCGGTGAAGCTGCCTTTCTTGTGCCCGAAGAACTCGCTCTCCATCAGTTCCGAGGGAATGGCGCCGCAGTTGACCGGAACGAAGGGCTGCTCGCTGCGTGGTCCCTGTTCGTGGATCAGGCGGGCGACCAGCTCCTTGCCGCTGCCGGACTCGCCGCTGATATACACCGGCGCCTGACTGCGGGCGAGTTTGAGGATCTGTTTGCGCAGTGTCTGCATGGGCGGCGAGTCGCCGAGCAGGCGGCTGTCCACCGGCGTGTTTTCGCCCTCGGTGGTGCGCAGGCGCAGGGCCGTGGCGACCAGCTCGCGCAGGCGGCCCAGGTCCACCGGCTTGGTCAGGAAGTCGAAGGCCCCGGCCTTGAGCGCGTTGATCGCGGTGTCCAGGCTGCCGTAGGCGGTGATCATCGCCACCGGTACCTGCGGGTGGCGCTGTTGGATGTATTGCACCAGCTCCAGCCCGGTGCCGTCGGGCAGGCGCATGTCGGTCAGGCACAGATCGAACGGCTCCTTGGCCAGCCAGTCGCGCGCCTCCTTGACGTTGCGGGCGCTGCGGGTGTCGAGCTTCATCCGGCCTAGGGTGATCTCCAGCAGTTCGCGGATATCGGGCTCGTCATCGACGATCAGGGCTCTCTGGCGGTTCATGGTCAACTCAGCTTGCGCGGGTGGGCAAAGGTGATGCGAAAGCAGCTGCCGCCGCCCTCGCGGGATTTGTAGTCGAGGCGGGCCTGGTTGCTTTCGCACAGCTCGCGGGAAATATACAGGCCCAGGCCGGTGCCCTTGTTCTCGGTGGTGTAGAAGGGCTCGAAGATGTGATGCAGTTGCTCGGCCGGCACGCCCGCTCCGTCGTCCAGCACCTCGAGCACCGGCAGCTCGCTGGCCGGGTCGCGGAACAGCTTGAGCCAGACCTGCCCCTGGCGGTGCTGGCGGGCGCTGTAGCGCAGGCCGTTTTGCACCAGGTTGGTCAGTACCTGGGTCAGCTGGTGCGGGTCCATGCGGGTCTGAATGGTGCCGGCCTGGGTCTCCACGTGCAGCGTCTTGTCGGGCGAAGCCGAGCTGCGGAACTCGCTGGCGAAGCGGTGCAGCCAGTATTTGAGGTCGAGCAGCTGGGGCTCGGCCTGGCGCCGGCGCGACAGCTGCAGGACGTTCTCGATCACCAGGTTCATCCGCCGCGAGTGGTCCTGGATGATCTGCGCCAGGCGCTGGTCCGGGCCCTGCAGGTCTTCCGATTCCTGCAGCAGCTGCGCGGCGTGGCTGATCGCGCCGAGCGGGTTGCGGATCTCATGGGCGATACCCGCGGTCAGCCGGCCCAGGGAGGCGAGCTTGAGCTGTTGCGCCTGTTGCGCGATCTGGGAGATGTCGTCGAGGAACACCAGGGTCTCGCGTTGCTCGCCGCGCTGCAGGGGAATGAAACTGGGCTGCAGCACCGGGCCATCGACCAGGGCCTGCAGGTTGGCCGGGCGCAGGGTCGGGTTGTCCTGCCAGTGTTGCAGGCGCTTGACCAGCTCCGGGCAGTGCGGGTCGAGTATCTTGCCGGCCAGGGCCTCGCAGCCGAGCAGGGTCAAGGCACCCTGGTTGGCCAGGAGCACCCGGTGCTGGTCATCCAGTACCAGGATGCCGGTGCGCATGCGTTGCAGGATCAGGGCGTTGAGGGCTTCGAGGCTGGCGACGTCGGCGGCGCGCTGCTCGGCCAGGCTTTCGCTGGCGTGCAGGCGCTTGGTGATGCCCTGGACGAACAGGGCGGCGGCGAAGCACAGCGCGCCGAGGGCGCCAACCTGCACGTACTGGGCGGCTGCCGCCGGCCGGCTGAGGCTGAGGTAGAAGGTCAGGTAGATCAGGCCGATGGCGGCGACGGCGGCGATCAGCAGGCCGATGCGCCCGCGCAGCATGATATTGGCGATGGCCACCGCGACGATCAGCAGCGTGCCGATGCCGCTGGGGGTGCCGCCGGCGGCATAGAACAGGCCGGACAGCAGGATCACATCGACCAGGGCCAGGCTGAACACCTGGATCAGGCTGCGTGGTCGCTGCACCATCACCGCCACCAGGGTATTCAGGATCAGGTAGAACCAGCTGCCATTGCGGAACAGGCCCGGGTGGGCCAGGTCCAGCAGCTCGCTGTCCAGGTCGCTGGAGATCAGCAGCACCAGTACCAGGCCGATGGCCAGGCGATACAGGTGATAGAGCCGCAGGATGCGTCGGCCCTGGACCCCGCCGAGAGGGAGGGACTCAGCGTTCACCGGATTTGGGGCCTTGTTGCAGATGGGCCCGGCTGCAGTACCAGTGCTCATCCTGATTGAGCGCGTGCTCGCGGGGCACATGCACGCCGCATTGAGCACAGCGCACCATGGGCGCGGGCTTGTTGTCGGTGCGTTCGGAGCGTTGTGGGGGACGGATAAAGCGGCGCCAGAGCCAGAACGCGGCGGCGACGATGGCGATCAGGATCAACAGGCGAAACAGGCCCATAACGCTCTCTTCTCCAGTAGGGCCTGGCAGTTTAGCCAAGGACGTCGATGCCGCCCAGCGGCCAAAGCCGATGCTGTGCATTGTTTCCGCGGGTGGCGATGCGGGACAATGGCGTCCAGTGCAGTGGCGTCGTCGATATCCGGCGGCGCGGGTGGAATTATCTTGCTGTGGAGACGGCCATGAGCCAAACCCTGCGTGTCGTGATGGCCCAGTTGAACTTGCGCGTCGGCGACGTGCACGGCAACGTCGAGCGGATCATCGAGGCGGCCTGTGGCGCCCGCGATCAGTGGCAGGCCGATGTTATCGTGTTTCCCGAACTGGCCCTGTGCGGCTACCCGCCGGAGGACCTGCTGCTGCGTTCGAGCATGCAGCTGCGCATCGAGCAGGCGCTGCAGCGCCTGCAGGACCAGGTGCACGGTATCTATCTGGTGGTCGGCTATCCCTGGCTGGAGGATGAGCTGCGTTACAACGCCTGTGCGGTGATCGCCGACGGCCAGTTGCTGGCCAGCTATTACAAGCAGAAGTTGCCCAACTACCGGGTGTTCGACGAGAAGCGCTACTTCGAGCCCGGCCATCAGCCCTGCGTGGTGGACATCAAGGGTGTTCCGGTGGCGCTGAGCATCTGCGAGGACATCTGGTTCGCCGAGCCCATGGCGCAGGCGCGGGCGGCCGGGGCGCAGCTGATGCTGAGCCTGAACGCCTCGCCCTTCCATCTGGACAAGCAGCGCGAGCGCGAGGAAGTGCTGGCCGAGCGGGCCCGCGAAGGGGCGATGCCGATCGTCTACGTCAACCAGGTCGGCGGCCAGGACGAGCTGGTGTTCGACGGCGGCAGCTGCGTGGTCGATGCCGGCGGCGCGGTGTGTCAGCGGGTCGGCGCGTTCAACGAGGGCCTGTATCCGGTCGACCTGCAGCTCGGCGATGACGGCGTCGTCCCGCGTCTGGCCACCTGCGCGCCGCTGCCGGAGCTGGAGGCCAGTGTCTACCAGGCCCTGGTCATGGGCGTGCGCGACTATGTGCGCAAGAACGGTTTCAAGGGCGTGGTGCTGGGCCTGTCCGGCGGCATCGACTCGGCCCTGACCCTGGCGGTGGCGGTGGATGCCCTGGGCGCCCAGCACGTCGAGGCGGTGATGATGCCCTACCGCTACACCGCGCAGATCAGCCTGGAGGACGCCCAGGCCGAGGCCGAGGCGCTGGGCGTGACCTACCGGGTGCTGCCGATCGCGCCCATGGTCGAGTCCTTCATGGCCACCCTGGCGCCGGTGTTCGAGGGGCTGGGGCGCGACACCACCGAGGAGAACCTGCAGGCCCGCTGCCGCGGCACCCTGCTGATGGCCATCTCCAACAAGAAGGGCTACCTGGTGCTGACCACTGGCAACAAGAGCGAGATGGCGGTCGGTTACGCGACCCTGTATGGCGACATGGCCGGCGGTTTCGACGTGCTCAAGGATGTGCCCAAGACCCTGGTGTTCCGCCTGTGTGAGTACCGCAATACCCTGGGCGCGGTGATCCCGCAGCGGGTCATCGACCGGCCGCCGTCGGCCGAACTGGCGCCGGACCAGAAGGACGAGGATTCCCTGCCGCCCTACCCGGTGCTCGACGAGATCCTCAAGCTGTATATCGAGCACGACCTGTCGGCCAACGCCATCATCGCCGAGGGGTTCGACGAGGACACGGTGCGCCGGGTGCTGCGCCTGGTCGACCTGAACGAGTACAAGCGGCGCCAGGCGGCGGTCGGGGTGCGGGTGACCCAGCGCGGTTTCGGTCGCGACCGGCGTTATCCGATCACCTCGGGCTGGCGCATCGGCGACTGAGGGGGCGCGAACAACACCCATGAAAAAGGGAGGCCAGAGGCCTCCCTTTTTCGTTGCGGCTCGGCGCCGTCAGTCGAACAGGCCGAAGGTCAGGTAGCTGAACCAGGAGCGTCCCTTTTCCGCCTCGGCCGCTTCCTGTTGCGGCGACTTGAGTTCGTCGGGGATCTGCTGTTCGGCGTCTTCGTACTGGCGGATCACGTCCTGGCTGGCGCGAGTCTCGCCCGGCGGCAGCGGGGTGTCGCTCTCGATCAGGCCCAGGGTGGCCTTGGCCAGCCAGGAGCGGCTGTCGGCCTCTTCCTCGCGCGGCACGAACTGGCCGTCGACCAGGCTCGGGTGGTCCGGGTAGTTGAGCTTGAGGGTCTCCAGGCTGGTGGCGGCCAGCTCGTCCAGGGTCAGGCGCTGGTAGGCCTCGGTCATCACCGCCAGGCCGTCGCCGACCGCCGGGGTCTCCTGGAAGTTCTCCACCACGTAGCGGCCGCGGTTGGCGGCGGCGACATAGGCCTGGCGGGTCAGGTAGTAGTGGGCGACGTGGATCTCGTAGGCGGCCAGCAGGTTGCGCAGGTAGATCATGCGCTGCTTGGCGTCCGGCGCGTAGCGGCTGGTCGGGTAGCGGCTGGTGAGCTGGGCGAACTCGTTGTAGGAATCGCGGGCGGCGCCCGGGTCGCGCTTGGTCATGTCCAGCGGCAGGAAGCGCGCCAGCAGGCCGCGGTCCTGGTCGAAGGCGGCCAGGCCCTTGAGGTAGTAGGCGTAGTCGACGTTCGGGTGCTGCGGATGCAGGCGGATGAAGCGTTCGGCTGCGGAGCGTGCGGCTTCCGGCTCGACGTTCTTGTAGTAGGCGTAGATCAGCTCCAGTTGCGCCTGTTCGGCATAGCGGCCGAAGGGGTAGCGCGACTCCAGGGCCTTGAGCTTGCTGATGGCGCTGCTATAGCTGCGGCTGTCCAGGTCGGTCTGGGCCTGCTGGTACAGCTCGGTCTCGCTCAGATTTTCGTCGACCACCTCGTTGGAGGAGCAGGCGGCGGTGAGGGCGAGGATGGCGATCAGCAGCAGGTGTTTCACGTGCATGGCGGCTTGCGTCCCTGTGACGGCGGCTGTCTTGCGCAAAGCCGTCCTGTTATGATGAGCGCCCCCGGTAGCCCTGGGGCAAAGACGCCGTATTTAACCACAAGCGTGTAGCCGAAACCAAAGGCTGCACCCCCGCCGTTGCCGAGCATGTCTTCTATTAATAAGCAGGCCATTCATTTGACCGCCGAGGTGCCGTTCGATCTGGGCGGGCAACGCCTCGACCAGGTCGCCGCCCAACTGTTCGCCGAGCACTCGCGCTCGCGCCTGTCCGCCTGGATCAAGGAAGGCCGTCTGACCGTCGACGGCGCGGTGCTGCGGCCGCGCGACATCGTCCATGGCGGTGCGCAGCTGGTGCTGGATGCCGAGCAGGAGGCCCAGGGCGAGTGGGTCGCCCAGTACATCGAGCTGGACATCGTCTACGAGGACGACCAGCTGCTGGTGATCAACAAGCCCGCCGGCCTGGTGGTGCACCCGGCCGCCGGACATGCCGACGGCACCCTGCTCAACGCCCTGCTGCACCACGTGCCGGATATCGTCAACGTGCCGCGCGCCGGCATCGTCCATCGCCTGGACAAGGACACCACCGGCCTGATGGTGGTGGCCAAGACCATCCAGGCGCAGACCCAGCTGGTCGACCAGCTGCAGAAGCGCACGGTCAGCCGCATCTACGAGTGCGTGGTGATCGGCGTGATCACCGCCGGTGGCAAGATCGATGCGCCGATCGGCCGCAGCTCGGCGCAGCGCCAGCGCATGGCGGTGACCGACGGCGGCAAGCCGGCGGTCAGTCATTACCGGGTGCTGGAGCGCTTCCGCTCGCACACCCATGCCCGGGTCAAGCTGGAAACCGGGCGCACCCACCAGATCCGCGTACACATGAGTCATATCGGCTATCCGCTGGTGGGCGATCCGGTCTACGCCGGACGCTTCCGCATCCCACCGGCGGCCAGCCCGACCCTGGTGCAGAGTTTGAAGGAGTTTCCGCGCCAGGCCCTGCATGCGCGCTTCCTCGAGCTGGATCACCCGGTCACCGGCAAGCGTATGAAGTGGGAGTCGCCGTTGCCGGACGATCTGGTCTGGCTGCTGAGCCTGTTGCGCCAGGATCGCGAGGCCTTCATCGGGTGAGCGCCTGGGGCCATGACTGGCTGACCCCGGACTGGCCCGCATCGGCACGGGTCAGGGCCTGTGTCACCACGCGCAGCGGCGGCGTCAGCCAGTCACCTTTCGACGGCCTCAACCTCGGTGAGCACGTCGAGGACGACCCCGTCGCCGTCGCCGAGAACCGTCGGCGCCTGGTCGCGGCGCTCGGCTGTCGGCCGGCCTGGCTGCGCCAGGTGCACGGCACCGCCGTGGCCGCTGCCGCCCCCGATGCCGTGGTCGAGGCCGATGCCAGCTGGAGCGCCAGCCCGGGTGTCGCCTGTACCGTGATGACCGCCGATTGCCTGCCCGCACTGTTCTGCGATCGTGCCGGCAGCCGTGTGGCGGCGGCCCATGCCGGTTGGCGCGGGCTGGCGG
The DNA here is from genome assembly GCF_033547155.1 of Pseudomonas benzenivorans. GTDB lineage: Bacteria > Pseudomonadota > Gammaproteobacteria > Pseudomonadales > Pseudomonadaceae > Aquipseudomonas > Aquipseudomonas benzenivorans_B. Next base: position 3,623,208 of record NZ_CP137892.1, on the reverse strand, counting down.
CTGGGGTGCTGGAGGCGACCCTGGATGCGCTGGGCTGCGGGCCGGACGAGGTGCTGGTGTGGCTCGGCCCGGCCATAGGGCCGCAGAGCTTCGAGGTCGGCGCCGAGGTGCGCGCGGCCTTCGTCGCGGCCCACCCCCAGGCCGAAGCGGCCTTCGTGCCCAGTGCCAACACCGGGCGCTTTCTCGCCGACATCTACCGGCTGGCGCGCGTCCGCCTGGCGGCTCGCGGGGTGACCGCCGTCTACGGTGGCGGCCTGGACACCTACCGCGATCCACGCTTCTTCTCCTACCGCCGCGCCCCGCGTACCGGCCGCTTCGCCTCGCTGATCTGGCTGGCCGACTGATCCGGGTCAAGGCCGTGCGGCTTGAAAGTCGCACAATCGTCCTTATCTAGTCTTCATCTCGGCAGGTATTTTCTCCGGCCTCTTCGGCGTGCCGGCCTGCCCATCGAATAAAGGATGACGCCATGCGAATCGACCGTTTGACCAGCAAGTTGCAGCTCGCCCTGTCCGACGCCCAGTCCCTGGCCGTCGGCCTCGACCATGCGGCCATCGAGCCGCTGCACCTGATGCAGGCCCTGCTCGACCAGCAGGGCGGCTCGATCAGGCCACTGCTGATGCAGGTGGGCTTCGACGTGGCCGGTCTGCGCAAGGCCCTGACCAAGGAGCTGGACCAGCTGGCCAAGATCCAGAACCCGACCGGGGATGTGAACCTGTCCCAGGACCTGGCGCGCCTGCTCAACCAGGCCGACCGCCTGTCTCAGCAGAAGGGCGACCAGTTCATCTCCAGCGAACTGGTGCTGCTCGCCGCCATGGACGAGAGCACCAGGCTCGGCAAGCTGCTGCTCGGCCAGGGCGTGAGCAAGAAGGCATTGGAGAACGCCATCGCCAACCTGCGCGGTGGCGAGGCGGTCAACGACCCCAATGCCGAGGAAGCCCGCCAGGCCCTGGACAAGTACTGCATCGACCTGACCAAGCGCGCCGAGGACGGCAAGCTCGACCCGGTGATCGGCCGTGACGACGAGATCCGCCGCACCATCCAGGTGTTGCAGCGGCGCACCAAGAACAACCCGGTGCTGATCGGCGAGCCCGGGGTGGGCAAGACCGCCATCGCCGAGGGCCTGGCCCAGCGCATCGTCAACGGCGAGGTGCCCGACGGCCTCAGGGACAAGCGCCTGTTGGCCCTGGACATGGGGGCGCTGATCGCCGGAGCCAAGTTCCGCGGCGAGTTCGAGGAACGCCTCAAGGCGGTGCTCAACGAACTGGCCAAGCAGGAAGGGCGGATCATCCTGTTCATCGACGAGCTGCACACCATGGTCGGCGCCGGCAAGGCCGAGGGCGCCATGGATGCCGGCAACATGCTCAAGCCGTCCCTGGCCCGCGGCGAGTTGCACTGCGTCGGCGCCACCACCCTGGACGAGTACCGTCAGTACATCGAGAAGGATGCCGCCCTGGAGCGGCGCTTCCAGAAGGTGCTGGTGGACGAGCCCAGCGAGGAAGACACCATCGCCATCCTGCGTGGCCTCAAGGAGCGCTACGAGGTGCATCACAAGGTGGCGATCACCGACGGCGCCATCATCGCCGCCGCCAGGCTCAGCCACCGCTATATCAGCGATCGCCAGCTGCCGGACAAGGCCATCGACCTGGTCGACGAGGCCGCCAGTCGCATCCGCATGGAGATCGACTCCAAGCCCGAGGTGCTCGACCGCCTGGAGCGCAGGATGATCCAGTTCAAGGTCGAGGCCCAGGCCCTGAAGAAAGAAGACGACGAGGCGGCGATCAAGCGCCTGGCCAAGCTCAACGAGGACATCGCCCGGTTGGAGCGCGAGTACGCCGACCTGGAGGATATCTGGAAGTCGGAGAAGGCCGAGGTGCAGGGTTCCGCGCAGATCCAGGAGAAGATCGAGCAGGCCCGTCAGGAGCTCGAGGCGGCGCGGCGCAAGGGCGACCTCAATCGCATGGCGGAGCTGCAATACGGCGTGATTCCGGACCTGGAGCGCAGCCTGCAGATGGTCGATCAGCACGGCAAGACCGAGAACCAACTGCTGCGCAGCAAGGTCACCGAGGAGGAGATCGCCGAGGTGGTGTCCAAGTGGACCGGCATTCCGGTGGCCAAGATGCTCGAGGGCGAGCGCGACAAGCTGCTGAAGATGGAGGGCCTGCTGCACCAGCGGGTGATCGGCCAGGACGAGGCGGTGGTTGCCGTGGCCAATGCGGTGCGTCGCTCCCGCGCCGGGCTGTCGGACCCGAACCGGCCCAGCGGCTCCTTCCTGTTCCTCGGTCCCACCGGGGTGGGCAAGACCGAGCTGTGCAAGGCCCTGGCCGAGTTCCTCTTCGATACCGAGGAGGCGCTGGTGCGCATCGATATGTCCGAGTTCATGGAGAAGCATTCGGTGGCGCGGCTGATCGGCGCGCCACCCGGCTACGTCGGCTACGAGGAGGGCGGCTACCTGACCGAGGCGGTGCGCCGCAAGCCTTACTCGGTGGTGCTGCTGGACGAGGTGGAGAAGGCCCACCCGGATGTGTTCAACATCCTCCTGCAGGTGCTCGAGGACGGCCGCCTGACCGACAGTCACGGACGCACCGTCGACTTCAAGAACTGCGTGCTGGTGATGACCTCCAACCTCGGTTCGGCGCAGATCCAGGAGCTGGTCGGCGACCGCGACGCCCAGCGGGCGGCGGTGATGGACGCGGTGGGCAGCCATTTCCGCCCGGAGTTCGTCAACCGCATCGACGAGGTGGTGGTGTTCGAGCCCCTGGCCCGCGAACAGATCGCCGGCATTGCGCAGATCCAGCTGGGCCGCCTGCGTCAGCGGCTCGCCGAGCGCGAGCTGAGCCTGGAGCTCTCCGAGGAGGCCCTGGACAAGCTGATCGCCGTGGGCTACGACCCGGTATACGGTGCCCGCCCGCTGAAGCGCGCGATCCAGCGCTGGGTGGAGAACCCGCTGGCACAGCTGATTCTCTCCGGCCGGTTTGCGCCTGGCAGTAGCGTGAGCGCGAAGGTGGAGGGCGAGGAGATCGTCTTTGCCTGAACCGGCTGGCGCCTCCGTCGGCGGTACGCGTCGGTGCGCTGCACCACAGTAGTGGTGCGGCGCCGCTCAGAGGTGTTGCAGCAGTAATGCCAGCGCCGCGGCCTGGTCTTCCGCCAGATCGATGATGTGAAAACCGGCCCAGCAGTGCTGGCCGTCCGCCCCGGGGCGGCTCCATAGGCAGTCTGCGCCCAGGGTGATCTCGCCGACTCCTTCGATCTCCTGCTCGCTGACCAGGCGGCACTCCACCAGCACATCGGCCGTCTGTGGTGTGTCGCTGAACAGCATGAAGCCTTCGGCGGAGAGGTCCACCACGCGGCCGAGGCGCTGGCCGGAGTGCCGCTCGAAGACCTCCAGCTGCAGCTCGGTGCCGTGGCGGCTGTGCTGACGACGATCTTCCATGGGGGCTCCTTAGTGGGACTCGCTTGCGCGCCCGGTAAAGCGCTGCAGTACGCGGTAAATGGCGGAGAGGGCGCGGTCGACCAGTGGCGTGTCGTGGGCCTCGGAGAGTATCCGCGCCAGCCCCTGCTCCATTTCGCGGGCCAGCAGGGCGCGTGGCTTGATCGCCGCGCGCTGGCCACTCTGGTCGACGAACATGTAGTTGTGCGTTGTCGGGCTGAACCAGGACAGCTTCAACACTCTGGCCTGTGCGTCGGTGGTGAACTCGAACCAGGTGCCGAACTCGATGTGTGCCAGCTGATTGGCCAGTACCTGGGCGCGGGGCGACAGCTCCGCTCCTTGTGGAGCCAGGCGGGCGAGCTCGGCATCCTCGCCGAGCATGGCGCCGAGCGGGCTGTCCGGCAGTGCGGGAGGGAGCTGGGCGGCAACCTGCGGTTGCTTGGCCTGCACGGCATGCTGACAGGCGACCAGGTCCTTCAGCAGGCGGCGAATGCCCTCCTCGTGGTAGCTGCCCAGTTGTTGCAGGCCCTGGCGCAGGTCGCTCAGCAGGGGCACGCGCAGAGCCTGCAGGCGCTCGCGTCCGGCGGCGTCCAGTAGGGTGCCGCTCCAGGCCAGCTGCTCGGCTACCTCGCAGGCGCGCTGCCATTCGTCACTCTGTTCGCCGTGGCGCAGGAGGGTGAATACCAGTACGTCGGCCCAGGTCAGCTCCAGGAAGTTGCGTATGATGCTCGGCGGCTCGCGCTCATGCAGGCTGCGGGCGATGATGTCGAGGGCCTGCTGGCGCGCGCCGAGTAGCTTGTCGCGGCCCTTGGCGGCCTCCACCGCGCGGCGCTCGCGCAGGTCGACCTTGTGCTTGAGGGTCGCGACGAATGCGTCGAACTCCTCTTGCAGGCGGCCGAACAGCTGCAGGTCGCCGTCGAAGTCCTGGATGACCCGTTCGACCACCCACTGCATTTTCGCCAGCAGGCCGCGCTCGTCGCCCTCGCCGCCATACAGCACGCCGGCCTGGGCCATGCTGTTGAGCAGGCGGCGGGCCGGGTGATGGTGTTGGGTGAACAGCGCCTTGTCTTGCACAGCGACCTTCAGGTAGGGCGTGTGCAGGTGAGAGAGGATGGTCTTGCAGCTGTCGGGCAGGTTTTCGTCGTCCAGGATGAAGTCGAACAGCATGCCGACCAGGTCGACGATATCGGCCTCCTGGTCCGCCAGCTTGTGTTGCCCGGGTTGGGGGCTGTGGGCCGCCAACTGCTGCTGCAGGACGACCTTCAGGCCCTCGACTTTGAGCGGCTGGTGCAGGCGTTGCGCCAACTCGTCGGCGGACTGGCGCTGCATGCGGTTCAGCGCCTCGAGTAGGTCGTTGGCGCTGTAGGTACGGCTGGCATCGCGTGGCGCGAAACTGGCGATGCTGCGGGTACCGCCGAGCAGGGGCGCGTCGATGTCGCGCCGGCGGCGCTCGCCGAGTAGTGCACCGAGGCCGCTGAGCAGCTGGGCGGGGTCGGCCGGCGGAGGACCGTCGAGGTTGAATGGCGGCAGGGGCGCTTGCGTGTCGCCGGTCGCGTGCGCACTGCCGGCCTCGGTCGTGCGGCCGGGTGCGCGCTGGCCCTCGTGGGGGGTGGGCGCCGCGGTGTCCGAATCCACGCCGGGGCCCGATGCGGGCGCCGCTGGCACGTGCTGACGCCCGGTGGCGTCATTGCGTTGCGCGCTGTATTTCAGATTGGGCAGCACGCCCGCGTCGATCAGTAGCTGGTTCAGTGCTGCATAGAGGCTGTCCAGGCTGTGCATGACATGCTGATCGAACAGGCTGTAGAGGATCACCTTGATCCGCAACGGGAAGGGGCAGGGCGCCAGGGCTTCGCGGAAGGCCTGGGCAATCATCAGCGGGCCGAAGGGATTGGCGTCTTCGCCAAGCTTCTTGCCGCGGTTGAGCAGCGCCAGGCGTTGCTCGAGGCCATACAGTGCCTGGGCGCAGTTCGCCTTGACGCGACTGACCATGTTGCTGACTTGCAGGCTTTCCTCGTAGTCCTCGTTCTGCACCAGGGCCAACTGGTCGGCGTCGACCTCGGCAGCGCTGGCTGGCGGCTTGAGCTTGCCGTCGAGAAAGTCGGAGAAGTTGCGCGAGATCTTCTGGTGGTAGGCGCGCTCGATCTGCGGGCGCAGCTTGCGAATCTCGCGCATGCTGTCGAAGAACAGGGTTTGTACTCGATTGTTCTCGGCGTTCTCCGCGCAGCCGAACAGGGTGTCATCGACCTGGCCGAAGACGCCGGTCAGGTGTTCGGCCAGGCGATTCATCACCAGCTTCCGGCAATTCTGTCCCAGCTCACCGAAGCGTGGCTGAATGCCGCGGCTGGCGAGGGTCGGTGCTGGGGGCGGGGAGTCTGGCGGCGTGTCCTGGGTAGTCATGCATTTTCCTGGCAGAAGCCTTGCGGCTGGCGCGTCCCGCAACGAACACGGTCCTAGAAGATATAGCAGCCCCTCTCTCACCTGCAAAGCATTGTCATAAAAGCACTTTAAAGGGTTGACAGGGCGTTCTGGAACCGTAAAATGGCGCGCCTCTGAAGCGGTAAACGATGAATGTCGCCAGCCGCGGCGGAGAACCGAAGGTAATAGTTCCGCGATAGCTCAGTCGGTAGAGCAAATGACTGTTAATCATTGGGTCCCTGGTTCGAGTCCAGGTCGCGGAGCCAACCTTCAGCCGGGGTATAGCGCAGTCCGGTAGCGCGCCTGCTTTGGGAGCAGGATGTCGGGAGTTCGAATCCCCCTACCCCGACCATTTTTTGGGTCGTTAGCTCAGTTGGTAGAGCAGTTGGCTTTTAACCAATTGGTCGTAGGTTCGAATCCTACACGACCCACCACTTCCTCCTCGCATCATTCGGGCTCCAGGCCCAGGGCCGAAATGGCCCGGTCGAGACGCTCTCGCAGTCTCCGATCCATCTCCCTGCTGCACATCAGATAGCGTAACTGCCCCGGCGGAATGTCCGGCATGTTCAGTTGCGCCAGTCGCGCGTCGCGCAGATCCGCCTCCGCCAGGATATAGGGCAGTTCCCGCTCGTCGACCAGGGTGTAGTCGATGCGCTCGGCCGCGAGCATGCGCACGCTCTGGGTGGGCGCGGCGGTGATATTGCTGCGGCTGGCACGGGCGAGCAGCCCATCCAGCTCACCATAGGAAAAACCATCGATCAGCCCTAGACGCAGCGGACTGTTCAGCAGTGCGGCGAGGCTGGCATAGGCCTTGATCTGTTCGGTCAGGGTGGTGCGCGTCAGCACGACCATGGGGGCGTCGCGATAAATGGCTCGGGAGAACCAGGCATAGCGGCTGCGTTGCGCGGTCTTGAACCAGCCAATCGAGCAGGCCGGCTGGCGCTCCAGTTGAAACTCCATCTGAATGCGTTTGGCCGGACGCGCTTCGAAGCGCACCTCGATGCCGGCCTGGCTGAATATCGCGCGGGTGCGCTCCAGCAGGAAGCCGGTCGGCTCGCCCTGTTCGCTGTGATAGTAGGGCGGCTTCTCGATGTAGAAGACGGTGACGGGCTCCTTCGCTGCAGACAGCGCCGGAAGCAGTATCAGGCAGAGCCAAGAGAGGCTGCGCATGGGAAGGCCTCGCGGGTGAGTGTCCCATGCGCAGTATAGGTGAGGGGCTCAGTGCAGTTTCAGGCGTGGCTCGGTGCTGCGGCCGATGCGGTCGCTGAGCATCAGCAGCAGGGTGCGCAGCGGGCCGTACAGCGCCATCTGGTGCATGCGGTAGAGCGATACGTAGAACACCCTGGCCAGCCAGCCCTCGAGCATCACGCTACCGGTCAGGTTGCCCATCAGGTTGCCGACCGCGGAGAAGCTCGCCAGCGAGATCAGCGAGCCGTAGTCGCGGTAGCGGTATTCCGGCAGGGGCTGGCCGGCTATGCGCAGCTTCAGCGATCTGGCCAGCAGGGAGGCCTGCTGGTGGGCGGCCTGGGCGCGTGGCGGAACGTTGCGGCCTTCGTTGCCGGGTTGCGGGCAGGCGGCGCAATCGCCGAAGGCGAAGATGTTGTCGTCGCGGGTGGTCTGCAGGGTCGGGCGCACCTGCAGCTGGTTGATGCGGTTGCTCTCCAGGCCGTCCAGGTCTTTGAGAAAACCAGGGGCGCGGATGCCGGCGGCCCAGACCTTGAAGCTGGCGGTGATGGTCTCGCCCTGGGCAGTGTGCAGGGCGTCGTCGGTTACCTGGCTGACGGCAGCATTGGTGAGTACGGTTACCCCGAGTTTCTCCAGGGTGCGGTGCACGGGCTGGCCGATACGTTCCGGCAGCGCCGGCAGTACCCGCGGGCCGGCCTCGATCAGGGTGATGCGCATGTTCTCGGGGCGGATGCGGTCCAGGCCGTAGGCGGCCAGCTCGTGGGCGGCATGATGCAGCTCGGCGGCCAGCTCCACGCCAGTGGCGCCGGCGCCGACTATGGCCACGCTGATCTGCTCGGTCGTGTCGCCCTGGTTGGCGTGGGCGCGCAGGTAGTGGCTGAGCAGCTGGCGGTGGAAGCGCTCGGCCTGTTCGCGGGTGTCGAGGAACAGGCAGTGTTCGGCTGCGCCGGGGGTGCCGAAGTCGTTGGTGGTGCTGCCAACAGCGATCACCAGGCTGTCATAGCTCAGCTCGCGCTCGGGCATCAGCACCTCGCCGCGCTCGTCGATAGTAGCGGCCAGGGTGATGCGCCGGTCGGCACGGTTCAGCCCGGTCATGCGTCCGAGCTGGAACTCGAAGTGGTTCCATTTCGCCTGGGCCACGTAGTTCAGCTCGTCCTCCGAGGAGTTGAGCGAGCCGGCCGCTACCTCGTGCAGCAGGGGTTTCCAGATATGCGTCAGGTTGGCGTCGACCAGGACGACTTTGGCTTGGCCGCGCTTGCCCAGGGTTCTACCCAGGCGGGTGGCAAGCTCCAGGCCGCCGGCGCCGCCGCCGACGATGACTATTCGATGGGACATGGAACACTCTCACAAGGCTTTGAAGAAAGCGGCGGGCGTCCGATTGGGCGAGCGCGAAGCAGCTCATAGCGCCAATCGACTCAGTAGACGGCTCAGTAGGCCCAGTCCGATGACCACGGCGAGGATGACCAGCAGCAGGCGCCAGACCCGGAAGGGGGGGCGCTGGACCCGATGCTGCGGAGCGCTCAGGTATTGGTCGACGCGTTGCTGGTCGTCGGGGCTCAGGCGGCTGGACATGGAAACCTCGATGGAGGCGGCGCGGAGTGCGCGGCGGTGTGCTTGTGGCCTGCAGGTGATGGCTATTCTAGCCGTGGCGGTTATAAGGGCTCAACGTGAAGGATGTCGTTCAGTCTAATAATGCCACCTTGCACGACCCGGGCGGTGATGCCGCCGTGGCCGCGTACGGCTTGAAAGGTCCCGGGACCCAGGCGCTCCTCCAGGCGAGCGCAGGGCTGGCACCAGCCGGTGGTTTCCAGGATGGCCTGGCCGAGGCGGAAGCGCCGGCCCTTGAGGCTGAACAGGTTGATGCCGCTGACGGCGATATTGCGGCGCAGCTCCTCGGCGCGCAGCGGCCGCTCGGCGGTTCGACCGATCAGCGCACCGATCACCGCCAGGTGCTCCCACTGAATCAGCGTCACCTGGCGTGCATTGCGCGGACCTGGGCGGCTGTGGTCGCCGGTTAGGCCGGCTTCGCGACGGGCCTCCACCGCTTCCAGTTCGAGCATGGCGCCGCGCGCCTGGGGACGCACGCCGATCCAGCGCACCCGACCCTGCTGGGGCACGCTGGCGAGCAGGGACTGCAGCGGGCTCATAGGCTGATACCCACGTCGAACAGCACGCTGCGGCCCAGGTTGCCGCGCAGGAAATCCGGGGCGTCTGGGTGGGCGAACAGCACGCGGGCGAAGGTCGGGCCCACCAGGGACAGTGAGCGCCAGCCTTGGCGCAGGTACTCGGTGGGTGGCGGGAAGTGGCTGTTGAAGTCCGGTACGGCACGCTTGAGGTTGACGTAGGCGAGCAAGTCCAGCTCGCCGAGGTCGAGGCCGCGTTCGCTGTAGTTGTGGGCCTTCTTGCGCAGCGTCGGGGCTAGGCGTGCCTGCAGTTCCGCGGCAGGAATGCGCCGCGGCTTGGCCTCGCGGCGCACCAGTTGCTTCAGGGAGAAGGCGCTGCGCCGGCGCTCCAGTTCGGCGCGCCATTCGTCGTTCAGGCGCCGTCCTTCGTCCAGGACGAAGAACACCTCGAAGCTGGCCTCGCGAAACAGCACATCGGGTGGTTCCTGTTCCGCTGCGCTGAATTCCTCCAGGCGGTGGTCGATGTTCAGGGCTTGCAGCAGGCGCTGGCAGACCCAGCGCTCGCGCTCCCATTTGCGGGCATTGGAGAGGAAGGCATTGGCCTGTTCGGCCTGGTGCGTGAGCAGGCGCAGATAGTCGGAGTCATCCATAGCATCAGCTTAGCCCGCAGCTTGGGGGGCTTGGTACCCCCGGGCGCAATAAGGCCTGGGGCGGAGGCTCCTCGGTCGGCTCCCGGTGTACTGGGCGAGTGCCAAGCCTGCTCCGCCGGGAAAGCGGGTTGCGTGGTAGCGGGGGGGGGCGATTGCCGCAGTCCGCAGGTGCGCATCCTGATAAGGGATGCGGCGGTGTAGACTGGCCGCGTTCATCCGCCCGTTGTTGGAACCTTGTCATGATCGCGGCCGCGTTGCTTTCACCCGCTAGCCTGTGGAGCGGCTGGCTGCTGTATCTCCCCGCGCTGCTCTGGGCCCTGTGGCGCGCGCCATGGCTGGAGCTGTGCAGCGATCTGCGCCGGCAGCACCTGCTGTGCGGTACGGCGTTCGCGTTGGTCTTGCTGTGGCTGGTACGCCGCGACTTCGACTCCGGGCTGTCCTACCACCTCATAGGCATGACGGCGGTGACCCTGTTGCTCGACTGGCCGCTGGCGATCCTCGCCGGCTTCGCCGCGCAGTTGGGTCTGCTGGCGCTGGGGCGCCAGGAACTGGCGGCGTTGGGCGTGAACGGCGTGTTGCTGGTGCTATTGCCGGTGCTGATTACCGAGGCCTGCGCGTTGCGGGTGGAGCGGGCGCAGCCACGCAACCTGTTCGTCTACATCTTCTGCTGCGGCTTCTTTCCCGCGGCGTTGGCCGCCTTGCTCTGCGTCCTGTTCGGGCTCGGTGTGCTCTGGGTCGACGGGCTGTACCCCATGCCGCATTGGCTCGGCGATTTCGTCGGTTATCTCTGGTTGGTGGTCTTCCCCGAGGCGTTCACCAACGGGATGGTGGTCACGGCCCTGGTGGTGTTCTGTCCGGACTGGCTGGAAACCTTCAACCGTACGCGCTATCTATCGGCGCCCTGGAAGGATGACGAGAGATAGCGCTGGGGTGGGATGGTGTCGGGGCCGTGCAGGCCCGGCCCCTTATCTTGATGGTCGTGCCTGCGCCTCAGTGCTTGCGTGGCGGCAGCTCGCCGGAAAACAGGTCGTCCTCCAGCTCGTTGCCGGGAATGGCGTGCTCTTCCGAGGCCCAGGCGCCCAGGTCTATCAGCTTGCAGCGCTCGGAGCAGAAGGGCCGGCTCGGGCTCTGCGGCCCCCATTCCACGGGGGCGCCGCAGGTGGGGCAGGCGACTGTGGTGGGTGCGTTCATGGCTGGCCTCCGCGTAGGCTGAGATAAAAAGTGTGCAGGCGTTCGACTTCGCTGCGCAACCAGTCCAGGTCGCGGTCGTTGACCAGAATGTCGTCGGCATGGCGCAGCCGCTCTTCCCGGCTGGCCTGTGCCTTGAGGATGGCCTGGACCTGCTCGGCGGTGGTCTGGTCGCGTTGTATGGTGCGCTCTATGCGCAGCTGCTCCGGGGCGTCGACCACCAGTATGCGCTGGGTCAGTTCGTGCTGGCCCGACTCGATCAGCAGTGGCGACACCAGCACCGCGTAGGGGGATTCGGCCCGGGCCAGGTAATCGGTGATCTCCTGGCGGATAAGCGGGTGCAGCAGCGCCTCCAGCCAGCGGCGCTCAGCGGCATCGGTGAACACCCGTGAGCGCAGGGCGGCGCGATTCAGTTGGCCGTCGGCCTGCAGGACTTCGGCGCCGAAATGCTCGGCTATCTGCGCCAATGCCGGCCGGCCGGGCTCGACCACCCAGCGGGCGGCCTGATCGGCGTCCACCAGATGCACACCCTGCTCGATGAAGTGCTGTGCAACCGCGCTCTTGCCGCTGCCGATACCGCCGGTAAGGCCCAGAATCCAGGGCGTCATGATCGAGTTCGACTCTCTAAGCAATATATTGGCCGGGAATTGTAGCCTGGGCGGTTGTGTGCTGGCGAACGAGGGGGCTGTGCAGCGGCATGCCCTGGCGTGGCCCGCCCCGATGTCGAGGGGCGGGTGGTGGCTTGCCTTGGGGGCGGCAGGCTAGTCCTTAGCGGAATCCTGCGAACTGCAGGTAGGTGCCGGTGATCTGCTCGCCCCAGAGCAGGGCGATCCAGCCGGCTATCGCCAGATAGGGGCCGAAAGGGATCGGGGTGCTGGTCTCGGCATTGCGCAGGCGCAGCATGATCACTCCGAGCACTGCGCCGACCAGCGACGACAGCAGGATGGTCAGCGGCAGCACCTGCCAGCCGCCCCAGGCGCCGAGCATGGCCAATAGCTTGAAGTCGCCGTAGCCCATGCCCTCCTTGCCGGTGACCAGTTTGAACAGCCAGTACACCGACCACAGGCTCAGGTAGCCGGCGACGGCGCCCCACAGGGCATCGTCCAGGCTGGCAAATAGGCCGAAGGCGTTGGCGATCAGGCCCAGCCACAGCAGCGGTAATACCAGCGCGTCCGGCAGCAGCTGGTGGTCGGCGTCGATCAGGCTCATCGCCAGCAGGCCCCAAGTCAGCAACAGCATGGCTCCAGCCTGCCAGGTGAAGCCGAAATGCCAGGCGACATAGGCCGACAGCAGGCCGCAGGCCAGCTCCACCAGGGGGTAGCGCAGGCTGATGGGCGCCTTGCAGCTTGAGCATTTGCCGCGCAGCGCCAGATAGCTCAGCACCGGGATGTTCTCCCAGGGGCGAATCTCGTGGCCGCAGTGCGGGCAGCTGGAGTGGGGCAGGATCAGGTTGAAGGTGCCGCCGGCTGGCTCATCCGGCAGCTCCAGGATCTCCCGCGCCTGGGCCTGCCAGTCGCGCTGCATCATCTTCGGCAGGCGATAGATCACTACGTTGAGGAAGCTGCCAATCAGCAGGCCGAGCAGAAAAACGCACAAAACAAAGGCCGGCATATTGCCGGCCAGAATGTCAACGAAACTCATCGATTACCCACCTACTACGTTACCCAGCTGGAAGATCGGCAGGTACATGGCGATGATCAGGCCGCCGACCAGTACGCCGAGCACGGCCATGATCATGGGTTCCATCAGGGTGGCCAGGTTGTCGACCAGGTTGTCCACTTCGTCCTCGTAGAAGGTCGCGACCTTGCTCAGCATCTCGTCCAATGCGCCCGACTCCTCGCCGATCGCGGTCATCTGGACGGCCATGCTCGGGAATATTCCGACGGTGCGCATCGAGAAATTGAGTTGAGTGCCGCTGGAGACGTCTTGCTTGATCTTGGCCACGGCATTCTTGAAAACCACATTGCCGGTGGCGCCGGAAACCGAGTCCAGGGCATCGACCAGGGGGACGCCCGCGGCGAAGGTGGTGGACAGGGTCCTCGCATAGCGCGCAACTGCGGACTTGTAGAGAATATCGCCGATGATCGGCAATTTAAGCTGTGAGCGATCGAGGGTGTTGCGGAACTTCTCTGAGCGCCTATGTGCTTCCTTAAAGGTAAAGGCAAAGACAAACAGGCCAATAACTAAGATAAACCACCATTCCTGCAAGGCGTAGGAAAGTCCCAAAACCATCTGCGTGAAGGCGGGAAGCTCGGCGCCAAAGCCTTTGAATACGCTTTCGAATGCCGGGACGACCTTTATCAGCAGAATGACAGTGACGATGACGGCTACCACGATCACGGCGATGGGGTAGGTCATTGCCTTCTTGATCTTGGCTTTGAGCGCCTCGGTCTTTTCCTTATAGGTGGCAACACGATCCAGCAGGGTCTCCAGGGCTCCGGCCTGCTCGCCGGAGTCCACCAGATTGCAATAGAGGTCGTCGAAGTATTGCGGCTGCTTGCGTAGCGCGGCGGCGAAGGAGTTGCCCGCTGCCACCTCCTGTTTGAGGTTGTCCACCAGCTTGCGCATATTGGGATTGTTGAAGCCCTCGCCGATGATGTCGAAGGATTGCAGCAGGGGCACGCCGGCCTTCATCATGGTGGCCATCTGTCGGGTGAACAGGGCGATGTCCAGCGGTTTGATCTTCTTGCCGGCATTGAACAGTGAGGCGGCCTTCTTGCGCACCTTGGTCGGGTTGATGCCCTGCTTGCGCAGCTGCGCTTTTACCAGTGCGGGGTTCTGCCCACTGAGTTCCCCCTTGACTATGGCGCCTTTTCTGTCTTTGCCTTCCCAGCTGAATATGCTGGTCTTGAGTGCTTTTTCCGCCATGGGTTAGTCCTTGGTCACGCGGTTGACTTCCTCGAGGCTGGTGACGCCTTGCGCGGCTTTTACCAGTGCCGAGGTGCGTAGGTCATTAAAGCCGTCTTTGCGCATCTGCGCGGCGATATCGATGGAGTTACCTTCCTCCATGATAATCCGCTGCAGGGCTGGCGTGATTTTAACCACTTCATAAATCCCGACGCGGCCCTTGTAGCCGCCCTTGCAGTTGTCGCAACCGACCGGGGCGTAGATCTTGAAGGTGCCGATCTGGTTTTCCTTGAAACCTTCCTCGAGCAGGGCCTCGCGGGGGATGTCCATTTCCTTCTTGCAGCTGCTGCACAGTTTGCGTGCCAGGCGCTGGGCGATGATCAGATTGACCGAGGTGGCGATGTTGAACGCAGGCACGCCCATGTTGCGCAAGCGGGTGAGAGTTTCCGCGGCGCTGTTGGTGTGCAGGGTGGACATGACCATATGACCGGTCTGGGCGGCCTTGATGGCGATCTCGGCAGTCTCCAGGTCGCGAATCTCGCCGACCATGATGATGTCCGGGTCCTGACGCAGGAAGGCGCGCAGGGCCTGGGAGAAGTCCATGCCCTGCTTGGGGTTGACGTTGACCTGGTTGATGCCTTCCAGGTTGATCTCCACGGGGTCTTCGGCGGTGGAGATATTCACGTCTGGGGTGTTGAGGATGTTCAGGCCGGTGTAGAGGGAGACGGTCTTGCCCGAGCCGGTAGGGCCGGTCACCAGGATCATGCCCTGGGGCTGCTTGAGGGCCGTCATGTACAGTTCCTTCTGGTCCTCCTCGTAGCCCAGGGCGTCGATGCCCATCTGCGCGCTGCTCGGGTCGAGGATGCGCATCACGATCTTCTCGCCCCATAGGGTCGGCAGGGTGTTGACGCGAAAGTCGATGGCCTTGGTCTTGGATATTTTCATCTTGATCCGGCCATCCTGCGGCTTGCGCCGCTCGGAGATGTCCAGGGCGGCCATCACCTTGAGGCGTGCGGAGATGCGCGGCGCCAGCTGGATGGGGGGGCGGGCTACCTCGTGGAGCATGCCGTCGGTGCGCAGGCGCACTCGATAGACCTTCTCGTAGGGCTCGAAATGCAGGTCGGAGGAGCCGCCCTTGATGGCGTCGAGCAGCATCTTGTTGACGAAGCGCACGACCGGAGCATCGTCCGCTTCCTGGCCGCTGGCAGCATCGTTTTGCGCGTCCTCGTCGACGGCCTGGACGTCCAGTCCATCCAGGTCGACGTCCGCCAGATCCTCCATGCCGCTATTGGCGGACTCGAAGAACCTGTCGATAGCCTCGCCGAGCTTGTCGTCCTCGACCAGGATGGCCTCGGTGTTCAGGCCGGTGCTGAACTGGATATCGGTTACGGCCTGGTGGTTGGTGGGGTCGGATACGCCGATAAACAGCTTATTGCCACGGCGATAGAGTGGCAGGACGCGGTGTTGTCGGACCAGCTTCTCGCTGACCAGGTCTCTGGGCTGGCCCTCCTTGTCGATCGCACCGAGGTCGAAAAAGGCCACGCCGAACTGCTCGGATGCCAGCTCAGCGAGGGCGCGACTCTTAACCAGCTTATTCTGCACCAGGTAGGTCACCAGAGGAACCTGGTTGCGCTTGGCTTGGGACTGGGCCTGAAGTGCGCTCTTCTCGTCGAGCAGTTGGGCATTCACCATCTGTTTGGCCAGTCCGGTGAGGGACATGCTTTCGTTCATTGCAGGCTCCATAGGCAATGCCTGCCTTATAACGTAGTTGATGCTGGCTGCCAAACGTGTAGGAAAGGAGTGACAAAAAGTGGCATTTAATGCCCGCTTGACGCAGGCGGTGAGGGGGCGCCTCGGACGGGCCGTAGAAATTGTGGGGGGGTAGAGGTTGGCACGTAGTCTGCAGGGTAGTGATCAGGTCGTTGGACCTGCCCACATTTAGGAGAGATCCCATGAAAGCGCAGAAAGGTTTTACCTTGATCGAACTGATGATTGTTGTAGCAATCATCGGCATCTTGGCTGCAATCGCAATCCCTCAATATCAGAACTACACCATCCGTTCGGCTGAGCGTGCGTGTCTTTCGGAGACGCGCGCTTTAGCATCTGTTATCGCAGTATGGCTGCATGAGGGCTCCCCCGCGGGCCAGCAGCCTGCAGTTCCGACGGGCGGGGCATGCGCAAGCTTTACGGGCGCGGCTACACCTGCCTTTGGTACCCCGATTGTTGGTACTCCTCGTGCTCCGGGTGTCGCCACTCAATCTGTACCTCTGGGCTAAAGACGGTATGGCATCGCGGTATGGTGGGTTAAACCCTGTTAATCTCCGAAGGCGCTTCTGTCGCTTGCCGCGATCCTGCTGAATACGCCGATGTGTCAAACACCCCGCCATCGTGCGGGGTGTTTGATTCTGGAAGTCAGGGACAGGCCACGTTTTCCAGCTGCTCAAAGGAATAGGGGCAAGGGGTATCGGGGGCAGGCAACGATATTCGCCACTCGCCACTCGCCACTCGCCACTCGCCCGGCCCGGCTCGGCTCGGCAGTGCCTTCAATGGTGGCCCTCCCTGCCCTTTTGATGCCTGAAGGTGGCAGGGTGACCGCCGTGGCCGAAGAAGAACTTAACCTACGGTCCGGGATTGGTTGACTACTACAATCTGACGGCTCGGATTGCCTGCAACGGTTTCCCGGATTACACCCGGGCTATGAGTGCTACAGCGCCAGCCGCATCGACAAATCCACCGCCTTGACATCCTTGGTCAGGGTGCCGATCGACACATAGTCCACCCCGGTCTCGGCGATGGTGCGCAAGGTGCTCTCGTTGACCCCGCCGGACGCTTCCAGCTTGGCGCGGCCCTGGGTGATGGCTACGGCCTGGCGCATGTCCTCCAATGAAAGCTCGTCGAGCATGACGATGTCGGCGCCGGCGTCCAGGGCCTGGCGCAGTTCTTCCAGGCTTTCCACCTCCACCTCCACCGGCTTGCCCGGGGCGATCTGCCGGGCGGCCTGCACCGCCTCGGCGATGCCGCCGCAGGCGGCGATGTGGTTTTCCTTGATCAGGAAGGCGTCGTACAGGCCGATGCGGTGGTTGTGGCAGCCGCCGCAGGTGACCGCGTATTTCTGCGCCAGGCGCAGGCCGGGCAGGGTCTTGCGGGTGTCGAGCAGCTTCACCCCGGTGCCTTGCACCAGGTCGGCGTAGTGCCGGCAGCGGGTGGCCACGGCGGAGAGGGTCTGCAGGAAGTTCAGGGCGCTGCGCTCGCCGGTCAGCAGGGCGCGGGCCGGGCCCTCCAGGTGGAACAGCGCCTGGTTGGGCGCCACCCGTTCGCCATCGCGGACTTCCCAGTGCACCGTGACCCGCGGATCGAGCTGGCGGAACACCGCGTCGACCCAGGCCGTGCCGCACACCACCGCCGCCTCGCGGGTGATCACCGTGGCGTGAGCCAGGCGCTGGGCCGGGATCAGTTGCGCGGTGATGTCGCCGCTGCCGATGTCCTCGGTCAGGGCGCGGCGCACGTTGGCCTCGATTTCGGCGGTCAGTTCGGCGAGGGTAAGGTTGGGCATGACGGGCTCCACTGTCTGGGTGGGGCGATTATAGGGATAGCGGGCTGTGGTTGCAGCGGGATTGGCGCTGGTGGCGTCCATCCTGGCCGGCTCGCTGGTGCGGAGCCCGAGTCGGTCACCTGCTACTGTTAATAGGGATAGTGGGCAGGCGCTCCGTGCAGGCGCGCGAGACGGGGCGGGGTAGCGCTTGTCCGCTTTGCGCGTGCAATGACGCGTTTGTCGCGCGCGGCTAGCCGTTGGGAGGCTGGCGCGTTACATCTGTGACCTGGGTCATATCTGCAAGAGAAGGCTGCTTGGTGCGCTCGGGGGCGTCCCTATAATGGCTTTACTTTTGGATTGTTGGCGCCAGGACCTTGACGTTACGGATGACGCCCAGTTGATCGCTGTGCAGATCGGCGTGCCTTTGAGGTGCGGTCTGCAGGAGGCTTGCAATGAAGACTGATGCGAAAGTGGTGCACCTGAGCAAGGTGGCCTCTGCGCAATCGCCCACTTCGCCGGTAGGAAGACTGCCCGTGGCGCTCATCCAGGTGCGTGACAAGGCTGCGCAACAGCTCAAACAGGCACTGCAGGCGTTGTTCGACAATGCCGACGATACCTTGTTCGAGATGGCCGACCGGGCCACCAGCAACTCCGAGCAGAATGCCTTCTTCGAGGCCATGCGCGATCTGCGGCTGAAACGCAAGAATATCGAACGCGGCTTCCTGCAGAAGGTCTTCGAGTCCTTCTCCAGCCTCAATCAGTACGAGGTCGGTACGCCCCCAGCCTTGGATGCGGTGTCCTTCGACAGCCTGTCCCTGGTGCAGAACGACGAGCTGGAGGAGACGGTGGCGCTGGACGCCATGGTCGCCAAGGTCATGAGCCGTGACAGCATGGCGGTCGGCCACCTGAGCACGCGGCTCAATGCCCTGGTCAGCAAGAAGCTCGACGATCGCAGCAACCCCCTCGGCCCCACCGCGCTCTGCGAGTTCTTCCTGGAGGCCTGCAGCGGCCTGGGCGTGGAGATCAAGGTCAAGCTGATCATCTTCAAATTGTTCGAGAAGTATGTGCTGGGGGACCTCGATCAGCTGTATGCCGAGGCCAATCAGGCGCTTGCCGCCGCGGGCGTGCTGCCGGAGCTGAAGTCGGCGCCGGTGCGCCGCCAGACCGGGCGCCCGGCTGGCTCGATGCAGGGCGAGCGTGAGGCGGGCGGTGCGCCGGCCGCCGGCGACTACGACGAACAGAGCGTGCAGGAAGTCTTCGGTGCGCTGCAGCAGCTGCTGTCCCAGGCCCGTGGCAGCGTCGTTCCGCTGCGCGAGACGCCGGCCGGTGCTCAGCCTATCTCCAGTCATGACCTGATGCGCTTGCTGTCCTACATGCAGCAGCGTGCGCCGGCCCAGGCCAGCGATGACTTCGACCTGCGCGAGCAGCTGGGTAGCCTGCTCAGCCGCGCCAGCGCCAAGAGCGGCAAGGCCCGGGTGGTCGGTGAAGTCGATGAGGATGTGATCAATCTGGTGGCGATGCTGTTCGAGTTCATCCTCGACGATCGCACCCTGCCGGATTCGTTGAAGGCGCTGATCGGGCGGTTGCAGATCCCGATGCTCAAGGTCGCGGTACTCGACAAGACCTTCTTCGGCCGTGGCAGCCACCCGGCGCGCCGCCTGCTCAACGAGATCGCCTCGGCGGCGTTGGGCTGGAGCGAACAGGACGACGCTCAGCGCGACAGCCTGTACCAGAAGATCGAGCAGGTGGTGCAGCGCCTGCTCAACGATTTCGTCGATGACCCCGCGATCTTTTCCGAGTTGCTCGCCGACTTTCTCGCATTCACCGGCGACGAGCGTCGGCGTAGCGAACTGCTCGAGCAGCGTACCCGCGATGCCGAAGAGGGCAGTGCCCGGGCCGAGCTGGCTCGGCGCCAGGTCGAGCAGGCGCTGAATGAGCGGCTGCTCGGCAAGACCCTGCCGGAGGTGGTGGTGCGTCTGTTGCAGGAGGCCTGGAGCAAGGTGCTGCTGCTGACCTGCCTGAAGCACGGTGTGGAGTCGGCCGAATGGCAGGCGGCCTTGGCGACCATGGACGACCTGGTGTGGAGCGTGACGCCCCACGAGGATCCGGAGGCGCGTTTGCGCCTGCTGGAGCTGGTGCCCGGGCTGCTCAAGGCCCTGCGCGAGGGCATGGCCAGCGCGGCGTTCGATCCGTTCTCCACCGGCGAGTTCTTCGGTCAGCTGGAGGCACTGCATGTGCAGGCGTTCCAGCGATTCAAGCAGCCCCTGGTCGAGGTCGAGGCGGAGCTGGACGAAGAGCAGCGCGCGGCCCTGGCCGAGGTCGGCATCGACCTGCCGCTGCTGGAGCTGCCGAATGAGGATGAGGAGCCGGAGGCCGAGGCGTTGCCGATGGTCGCCGTGGTCGAAGAGATCGTTTTGCAGGCACCCGGCCAGCAGCGCTCAACGGAGCCGGAGGTGACCCTGCCGGACGATGACGAGTCGTTGCTGCAGGTGGACAACCTGCGCGTGGGCAGCTGGGTCGAGTTCCAGGAAGACGATGAGCATAAGTTGCGCTGCAAGCTGGCGGCGGTGATCAAGCCGACCGGCAAGTACATCTTCGTCAATCGCACCGGCATGAAGGTCTTGGAGAAAACCCGTATGGGGCTGGCCGTGGAGTTTCGCCGCTGCGCCATCCGCCTGCTCGATGACGCGCTGTTGTTCGACCGGGCCCTGGAATCGGTGATCGGTAACCTGCGCAGGCTCAAGGGCACCTGATCCTGCGGCGGCGTCGGCATTGCCATTCCACCAAGCAAGGCTTGGCCGCGCCGCAGGGCTGCTCTAGAGTGGAGGCTCGTTCAAGGAGCCGTTATGCAGCTGGATCCTCGCAGTGGCTGGTGCTCGGGCATTCGCCACTGCCCCTCGCCCAACTTCAACGCACGCCCGCAGGGAGAGGTGTCCCTGCTGGTGATCCACAACATCAGCCTGCCGCCGGGCCAGTTCGGCACCGGCAAGGTCCAGGCGTTCTTCCAGAATCGCCTGTCGGCCGACGAGCATCCCTACTTTGCGAGCATCGCGGCGATGCAGGTCTCGGCGCATTTCCTGATCGAGCGCGACGGCGCCATTACCCAGTTCGTCTCCTGCAACGAGCGGGCCTGGCATGCCGGCCAGTCCAGCTTCCAGGGGCGCGAGAACTGCAACGATTTTTCCCTGGGTATCGAGCTGGAAGGCACCGACGAGACGCCCTACAGCGAGGCCCAGTATGTCGCGCTGCCGGCGTTGATCCACGCGCTGCGAAGGGGCTACCCGGCACTCGCCCCGGAGCGCATCTGTGGACACAGCGACATAGCCCCGAGCCGCAAGACCGATCCCGGTCCGGCTTTCGACTGGCCGCGGTTGCGCGCCGCGCTGAAGGATAAGAAGGAGGCGTTATGACTTTTCTGGTGCTGTTGCTGGTGCTATGGGTCGAGAAGTTCTCGGCATGGCGCCATGCGATCCAGCAGGACGGACCCTGGCTGCGCTTGCTGGCGAAGGCCGAGCGGCAGCCGGACTTCGTCGAGAGCCCCTGGTTGGGGATCGTGCTTCTGGTGGTGCTGCCGTTGGCGGGCCTGACCCTGCTGCTGTCGCTGCTCGAGCCGCTGGCCTACGGTTGGCTGGCGCTGCCGGTGCACCTGCTGGTGCTGATCTACAGCCTAGGGCGGGGCGACTTGTTGGCGGCGCTCGGCCCTTTCCGCGACAGCTGGCGGCGCGGCGATAGCGAGGCGGCGTACCTGGTGGCCCGTCGCGATCTGGCCCTGGAGGCCGATAGCGAGGGCGCACTGCTGCAGCAGGTGCAGGGGCACATGCTCTGGCAGGCCTATCAGAGCTTCTTTGCGGTGATCTTCTGGTATGCCTTGCTCGGCCCCCTGGCGGCGTTGGCTTATCGTCTGTTGGCCCTGCTCGGCGAGCATGCCGAGCAGCCGGCCTTGCGCGAGCGGGCGGTGCATCTGCGCCATGCCTTCGACTGGTTGCCGGCGCGGGTGCTGGCGGCGAGTTTCGCCCTGGTCGGCAACTTCGTTGCGGTCAATCGGGCGTTGCTGCACGAGTTGCTGAGTTGGGATATTTCCGCCGCACAGCTGGTGATCAATGTGGGGCGCGTGGCCTGTGAGATACCGGCGCCGGAGCTCGGTGCCGCCGGGGTCGGCAGCCTGGACAGCCTCTGGCAACTGCTGGTGCGCGCCGCCGTGCTCTGGTATGCGCTATTCGCCCTGTGGACGCTGTTCCTCTAGTTCCCCCGGCCGGCGCCTGACTCGGGCCGGCCAACTTCCCCCTTTGCCCTCGATGCTCCCGGCACCGCGCTTAACCTTAAGTTACAGAGAAGCGCGTCGATAAGAGGTATATAAGACGCTCGGCGGGGCGGCTGGCCATGTGCCTCTCGCGCCGGTCGTCGGCCGGCCGCGTCGAGCAGCGCGGCGTGGCGAGCCGCCAAGCAGCACAAAACAACTAGAACTGGGGGCGTCTTTGTGAAGACCGTTTTGTATCCAGCCATCGCGCTGATGAACCGCCTCAGCTTCGGCATGAAGTTCAGCCTGATCAGCGTCTTGTTCTTCCTGCCCATGCTGGTGACCAACTTCTACCTGGTGCGCGACTCCTATCGTCAATTCGTCGGCACCCAGGCGGCCCTTGCCAGTCTCGACCTGCTGGGTGCCAGCCTGTCGCTGCGCCGCGACCTGGAAAGCTTTGCCGACCTGGTGAAGATCAACGAGATGATCGGGCAATCCGGTCAGGCCGGGGATCTCGAGAATCGCATCGGCCAGTTGCAGACTCGCCTGGGGACTGCCCTGAAGGCGCTGGCGCCCGTGGTTCGGGATGCCGAGCAAGTCGAGGAGTTCGAGGCCAAGCGCGACGAGCTCATGGCCGGCCTGCAGGCCGTGCAGCAGGAAACCTCGTTGCAGGGCAAGACGGCGATGGCCAGGCAGCTGCTGGGCAGCTCCCAGGTATTCATCAAGCTGGTCGCCAGCCAGGCGGGGCTGAGCCAGGACCGCCAGCGTGAAGTGCGGCAGATGACCGAGCTGGTCACCGTGGTGACGCCCATGGTGACCGAGCCGCTGCGTGACGGACGGGCCACGGGCGCCTATTCCCTGGGGCAGGGCTTCCTCAATTCGGCGGCGAGCACCCAGTTCGACGAGCTGTTGCTGGAGCTGGAGAAAGTCCATGCGGAATACGGGCTCAATCTGCAGGACGCGCTGAGCGCCAGCCCTGGCGCACGCGCGGCCTTGGCCGGCCTGGCAGAGGCCAGCCTGGCGACCCTGAAGGACAGCGCCCTGCTGTTCGAGGACAAGGTGATAGTCGCCGACAGTCTGGACATGCCGTGGCAGCAGTTCTACGACCAGGTCAGTGCGCAGATGGGCAGGACCTATGAGTTCAACGATGCGGTGCTGGCCTTCCTCGACGAGCAGCTGCAGGCGCGCCTGCAGGACAACCGCGCGCAGATGCTGCTGCTGGCGGTGGCGCTGGTGGTGGTGTTCCTGTTGATCCTCTACCTCTACAGCGGTTTTTACGTGTCCACCCGGACGACCCTCAAGAGCCTGGGCGAAGTCATGGACCAGGTCGCCAGCGGCGACATGACGGTCAGCTTCAAGGCGCAGAGCAAGGATGAACTGGGCGAGCTCGGGCAGATGTTCAACGAGACGGTGAAGAAGATCCATCACCTGATCGAGCGTGTCGGCCATACCGTGACCGAGGTCGAGCGCCAGGCCGGCCGTGTGGAGCGGGTTTCCGGCGAGAGCAACCAGGCGGTCGCCGGCCAGCGCAGTCAGATCGAACAGGTGGCGACGGCGATGAATCAGATGTCCGCCACCGCCCAGGAAGTGGCGCGCAGCGCCGCCGCCGCGGTGGGCAGTGCGCAAAGCGTGAATAATGAAACCGTCAGCGGCCGGGCCCTGGTCGAGTCCCAGGTCGGCAGCATCCGGCGCCTGGCGGGGGAGATCGATCAGTCGGTGGCGGTGATCAACCAGTTGGCCAGCGACAGTGCGTCGATCAGCCAGGTGTTGGATGTGATCAAGGGCATCGCCGAGCAGACCAACCTGCTGGCGCTCAATGCCGCCATCGAGGCGGCGCGGGCCGGCGAGCAGGGCCGCGGCTTCGCCGTGGTGGCCGACGAGGTGCGCAATCTGGCCAAGCGCACCCAGCAGTCCACCGAAGAGATCGAGACGATGATCAGCAAGCTGCAGGGCGGCGTCGGCGCGGCGGTCAAGGCCATGGGCGTCAGTCACCAGATGGCCGACGGCACGGTCGGCGAGTCGGGCAAGGTGCAGCAGGCGCTGGAAAACATCCTCGCCGCGGTGGGCATGATCGTCGACCAGAATCAGCAGATCGCCGCGGCGGCCGAGCAGCAGACCGCGGTGGCCCAGGATATCGACCAGAACATCGTCCAGATCAATCAGGCCGGCGAGCGCACCGCCGAGGGCGCCAGCCAGACCGAGCAGTCCAGTCGCGAGCTGTCCGAGCAGGTTTCGCACCTCAAGCAGCTGATCGGTGCCTTCCGGGTCTGACCCGGTTGTCTGCCAGAACGAGGCCCGCCCCTTGGCGGGCCTCGTTCTTTGGGCGAATGCGCGCGTCTGCGGGCGTGTTCGCGCCTGTCAGGAGGGCCAGGCGAACAGCTCGCAGGCGTTACGACTGCTGGTGGCGGCCAGTTCGTCTGGGCTCAGGCCCACGAGCGGGGCCAGCTCGGCACAGATGTCGGGCAAATATTCCGGGCTGTTGCGCTGGTTGGGGTGCATGGCCGGCGCCATGTCCGGCGAGTCGGTCTCCAGCACCAGGGCTTCGGCCGGCAGCTGTCCCAGGACCTTGCGCAGGCGCTTGGCCTGGGGCCAGGTCGGCGCGCCGCCGAGGCCGAGCCTGAAGCCCAGCTTGAGGTACTCGCGGGCTTCCTCGTAGCTGCCGGCGAAGGCATGGATGATGCCGCCGCGCTTGAGCTGGAAGCGCTTGAGGGTGGCGATGGTCGGTGCGTGGGCGCGGCGTACGTGGAGCAGGGCCGGCAACTCGAACTCGGCGGCCAGGCCGAGTTGCGCCTCGAACAGCGCCTGCTGGCGCGGGCGGTCGAGGTGCTCGAGGAAGTAGTCCAGGCCGAATTCGCCGACCGCGCAGAGTTGCCGGTGACCGGCCAGGCGCTGCAGCCAGGCGCGCAGTTCGTCCAGATGCTCGGGGCGGTGCGCGTCGAGGTAGGCCGGGTGCAGGCCGAAGGCGGCGTGCAGCCGGCTGTCGCCCTGCACCAGGTCCCACAGGCGTTGCCAGTTGTCCCGGTACACGCCGAGCACCACCAGGCGCTCCACGCCCCGGGCGCGGCAGCGCGCCAGCAGCGCGTCGCGGTCGGCGTCGAAGTCGGGGAAGTCCAGGTGGGTGTGGGTGTCGATCAGGCGCATAGCTTGAAGCATCGGCGATTTACCCGCCCGGCGCCAGCCGGATGCGGGTGCCTACTGTGCTGCCTGGCGCTGCTTGAGCACCCGCGGAATGGCTTCCACGCCGGGCTGATAGTGGTCCTGCTCGATCGCCTGCAGCGCCCAGTCCAGCACCCGCTCGGCAATCTGTGCGTGCTGCTGGGAAATCGCATTGACCCGTTGCGGCAGGAAGTCCAGCAGCTGGGTGTCGCCGAAGGTCGCCAGGCGCGGTTCGACCTGACCGACTGGGGCGTGCCGCTCGCGCAGGGCGTCGAACACCCCTTCGAGCAGGACGTAGGCGGTGGTGACCAATGCATCCGGCATCTCGCCGTCCCCCGCCAGCAGGGCGCGCATCAGCCGGTAGCCGCAGGCGCGGCTGAACTGCTCGCCATGGCTGACGCTGACGGTGCCGCCGAAGCCCTCGAGGGCCTGGCGGAAGCCCTGCTCGCGGGCCTGGCTGATCGCCAGTTCGCCGCGCGCGCCGAGCAGGGCGATATGCCGCGGCGGCGGTTGCAGCAGACTGCCGGTGAGCAGGGCGCCGGCCTGGCGGTCGTCGCTGACCACCGAGCGGATGGCGGTCGGGTCGAGGGCGCGGTCGACGGCGATCACCGGCACTCCGGCGGCGACCAGGCGGCGGTAGACCGGGTCGTCCTGGGGCAGGCAGCTGGCGACTATCAGGGCATCGCAGCGCCGCGAGCGGAACAGTTCGAGCAACTGGCGCTCGCTGTGCGGGTCGTCATCGGAGCTGGCGATCAGCAGTTGGTAGCCTTTGCTGCGTGCGCGCTGTTCGAGCAGCTTGGCCAGGCGCGCGTAACTGGGGTTCTCCAGGTCCGGCAGGATGAATCCCAGGCAGCGGCTCTGGCCGCGGCGCAGGCCGGCGGCCTGCTGGTCGGGGCGATAGCCGTGGGCCTCGACCACCTCCAGCACCCGCTGCACCGTGGCCGGGCTGATGCGCCGCTTGGCGGCCTGGCCATTGACCACGTAACTGGCAGTGGTGACCGAGACTCCGGCCAGACGGGCGATATCGGAAAGCTTCACGGCGATGGTCCTGGATTTTGCGACTGACGATCGGGCTTCAAGGATCGCCGATTATGGGGTAACGTGCCAGCACTTGATGAAACGATTCAGCAAGCGACTTGGCCGGCTATCCTCGAGGGTGTCGCGAGCCGCCTGCATCAGCCGGCCGCAGTCGCCAGGGGAGAGTCCTATGCTCGAATTGAATGCTAAGCAGATCCAGATGGGGGGCCGTGCGGCCAGCAAGTCGGCGGCGCTGGCGATGCTGGCCGACAGTCTGGTCGGCGAGGGGCTGGTGGCGCCCGGCTATCTTGCCGGCATGCAGGCCCGCGAGGCGCAGGGTTCGACCTACCTGGGCCAGGGCATCGCCATCCCCCATGGCACCCCGGAAACCCGCGATCAGGTCTACCGCACCGGGGTGCGCCTGATCCAGTTCCCCGATGGCGTGGACTGGGGCGATGGGCAGAGGGTCTACCTGGCCATCGCCATCGCCGCCCGCTCCGACGAGCACCTGCGCCTGCTGCAGCTGCTCACCCGCGCCCTCGGCGAGGGCGATCTCAGCCAGGCGCTGCGCGAGGCGCAGCAGCCCGAGGCGATAGTCGCGCTGCTGCAGGGCGCGCCCCAGGAGCTGGCCCTGGACAGCCAGCTGATCGGCCTGGACGTGGCCGCCGCCGACTTCGACGAGCTGCTCTGGCATGGCGCCCAGCTGCTCAAGCGCGGCGCCTGTGTCGAGCCTGGCTTTATCGCCGGCCTGACCCAGCGCACGCCCTTGCCGTTGGGCAACGGGCTCTGGTGGATCCACTGCGAGCAGGCCGTGCTGCGTCCCGGGCTGGCCTTCGTCACGCCGCAGCGGCCGCTGCAGTTGCAGGGGCAGCCGCTGAGAGGGTTGTTCTGCCTGGCCAGCATCGGCGAAGCCTCGCGGCAGCTGCTCGAGCGCCTCTGCGACCTGCTGATCGACGGCCGCGCGGCGACCTTCAGCGAGGCCTGCTCCAGTCACAGCGTGCTCGAGGCGCTGGGCGGCGAGGTGCCGGCGCACTGGCCCAGCCAGCGCGTCACCCTGGCCAACGCCCATGGCCTGCATGCCCGCCCGGCCAAGGCGCTGACCGAGATCGCCCAGGCCTTCGCCGGCGAAGTACGGGTGCGCCTGGTCGGTGAGGCCGGCCCCGGCGTCTCGGTGAAGAGCCTGAGCAAGCTGCTCGGCCTGGGCGCGCGACGCGGCCAGGAGCTGGAGTTCAGCGCCGAGCCGGATATCGCCGACGATGCCCTGCCGGCCTTGCTGGCGGCCGTGCAGGCGGGCCTCGGCGAAACCGTCGAGCCGTTGCCGGCTGGCGGCATGGCGGCGCCGACGGGCGCCGCGCCGAGTGAGCCGCCGGCGCCGCGGGCGCCCTTGCCCGGGGCGCGGATCCAGGCGGTCGCGGCCGCTCCGGGGATCGCCATAGGGCCGGCGCTGGTGCGCATCGCCGCGACCTTCGACTATCCGCAGCGCGGCGAGGATGCGGCCACCGAGCGCCAGCGCCTGGGGCAGGCGCTGGAGCAGGTCGGCGCGGATATCCAGCGGCTGATCGAGACGACCAGCGAGGCGAATATCCGCGAGATCTTCGCCACCCACCAGGTCATGCTGCGCGACCCGGCCCTGCGCGAGGACGTCGACGCCCGGCTGGCCGAGGGCTTCAGCGCCGAGGCCGCGTGGATCACCGAGGTCGAGGCGGCGGCGCAGCAGCAGGAGGCCCTGCACGATGCCTTGCTGGCCGAGCGCGCCGCCGACCTGCGCGACATCGGCCGGCGGGTGCTGGGGCAGCTGTGCGGTGTCGAAGCGCCGCGCGAGCCCGATGAACCCTACATCCTGGTGATGGAGGAGGTGGCGCCCTCGGATGTCGCCTGCCTCGATCGCCAGCGGGTCGCCGGCATCCTCGCCGCCCGCGGCGGCGCCACCGCCCACAGCGCGATCATCGCGCGGACCCTGGGCATTCCCGCGGTGGTCGGCGCCGGCGAGGCGGTGCTGGCCCTGGCCCAGGGCACCGAGCTGCTGCTCGATGGCGACCACGGCCTGCTGCGCGTGGCGCCCGACCGGCAGACCCTGGAGCAGGCCCGGCGCGAGCGCGAGGCCAGCCTGAAGCGGCGCGAGCGCGCCCATGCCGAGCGCCTGCGCCCGGCCGTGACCGGCGACGGCCACGCGGTCGAGGTGGCGGCGAATATCGGCTCCGGCGGCGATACCGCCGAGGCGGTCGAGTTGGGGGCCGAAGGCGTCGGCCTGCTGCGTACCGAACTGGTGTTCATGGACCTGCCCGAGGCGCCGGACCAGGCCGTCCAGGAGCGGGCGTATCGCCGCGTGCTCGACACCCTCGACGGCCGGCCGCTGGTGGTGCGTACTCTGGATGTCGGCGGCGACAAGCCCTTGCCCTACTGGCCCATGGCGGCGGAGAGCAACCCCTTTCTCGGCGTGCGCGGCATCCGCCTGAGCCTGCAGCGCCCGGAGATCCTCGAGACGCAGTTGCGCGCCTTGCTGGCGGCGGCCGAGGGCCGACCGCTGCGGATCATGTTTCCCATGGTCGGCACCATCGAGGAGTGGCGCGCGGCGCGCGACCTGACCCTGCGTCTGCGCCAGGAAGTTCCGGTGGACGATCTGCAGCTGGGGATCATGGTCGAAGTGCCTTCGGCGGCTTTGCTGGCGCCCTTGCTGGCGCGCGAGGTGGACTTCTTCAGCATCGGCACCAACGACCTGACCCAGTACTGCCTGGCCATCGACCGCGACCATCCGACCCTGTCGGCCCAGGCCGATGGCCTGCACCCGGCGGTGCTGCGCCTGATCGCCATGACGGTCGAGGCCGCCCACGCCCAGGGCAAGTGGGTCGGCGTCTGCGGCGAGCTGGCCGGCGACATGCTCGCCGTGCCGGTGTTGGTCGGCCTGGGAGTGGATGAGCTGAGCGTCTCGCCACGGGCCATCGGCCTGGTCAAGGCGCGGGTGCGCGAGCTGGACTACCGCCACAGCCAGGCCCTGGCGCAGCAGGCCTTGGCCCTGGAAAGCGCCGCGGCGGTGCGCGCGTTGATCGGGGAGGTTCACTGATGGCACGCATCCTGACCCTGACCCTGAATCCGGCGCTGGACCTCACCGTGCGTCTCGACGCGCTGCGACCCGGGGCGGTCAACCGCAGCCTGGGGCAGAGCAGCCAGGCCGCGGGCAAGGGGCTCAACGTCGCCCAGGTGCTCGCCGACCTCGGTCACAAGGTCACGGTCAGCGGCTTTCTCGGCGCCGCCAATGCCCAGCCCTTCGAGCGCCTGTTCGAGCGCCGTGGCTTCGTCGATGCCTTCGTCCGGGTGCCGGGGGAAACCCGCAGCAACATCAAGCTGGCCGAGGGCGACGG
Source organism: Pseudomonas benzenivorans (assembly GCF_033547155.1). Lineage (GTDB taxonomy): Bacteria > Pseudomonadota > Gammaproteobacteria > Pseudomonadales > Pseudomonadaceae > Aquipseudomonas > Aquipseudomonas benzenivorans_B. The sequence continues at coordinate 3,594,072 of NZ_CP137892.1, read as the reverse complement.
GCGGATTACCGACCTCAACGGCCCGGGGCCACAGATCGGCGCTGAGCAGCGGGCCGAACTGCTCGACACGCTCGAACCCATCGTTGCTGGCCACGACGCCATCGTGGTGGCCGGCAGCCTGCCCCAGGGCGTCGGCTCCGAGTGGTTCGCCGCGCTGCTGCGGCGCCTGCAGGCCTTCGGTCTGCCGCTGCTGCTCGACAGCAGCGGCGCGGCCTTGCGCGCCGGGCTGGCGCTGTCGCCCTGGCTGATCAAACCGAATGAACAGGAGCTGGCCGAGGCCTGTGACCTGCCGACCCTCGACTCGGCTGCGCTGCTGGCCGCGGCGCTGCGCCTGCACCGCCAGGGCGTCGAGCACGTGCTGTTGTCGCGTGGCGCCGCCGGGGTCTGCTGGCTCGGCCCGGGCTTCGCCCTACAGGCCACGCCACCGTCGGTCAGGGTGGTCAGCACCGTGGGCGCCGGCGATTCGCTGCTGGCCGCCACCCTGCATGGCCTGCTCAGCGGCTGGCCGGCCGAGCGCACGCTGCGCCTGGCCACGGCCATCGGCGCCCAGGCGGTGACCCAGCTCGAATTCGGTATTCACGATCGGGAACAGCTCGCGCGCCTGGAAGCGGGCGTGACCGTGGTCGCCCTGAGTTAAAAAACAATAAGAGGTCTTTCCCATGAATCTGCTGATCGTCACCGCCTGCCCCAACGGCATGGTCACCAGCGTGCTCTGCTCGCGCCTGCTGGAGGCCGCCGCCCAGCGCCTGGGCTGGTCCACCCGCGTCGAGGTGCATGACCCCAAGGCCATAGGTTCGCCGCTCAGCGCCGAGGACATCGCCGCCGCCGACCTGGTGGTGGTGGTCAAGACCGGCGAGCTGCCGCTGCAGCGCTTCGTCGGCAAGCGCCTGGTGCAGTCGACCCCGGCCGCGGCTCTGGCCGATCCGCAGACGTTCCTGCGCGACGCCGCCGAGCAGGCCGCTCCGCTGGCGGCCGCCGACGCCGGGCCGAATGCCGCGGGCGCCGCCGCGGCCCGGCCGCGGCTGGTGGCGGTGACCGCCTGCCCGACCGGCGTGGCCCACACCTTCATGGCCGCCGAGGCGCTGCAGCAGGCCGCCGCCCAGCTCGGCTACGAGCTGCAGGTGGAGACCCGCGGCTCGGTGGGCGCGCGCAACGTGCTGAGCGAGGACGACATCGCCGCCGCCGATGCGGTGCTGCTGGCCGCCGATATCGAGGTGGACACCGCACGCTTCGCCGGCAAGCGGGTGCTGCGCTGCGGCACCGGGGTGGCCCTCAAGCAGCCGCAACAGACCCTGCGCCGCGCCCTGGACGAGGCGGCTCCGCTGGCGCCGGCCCAGACGGAGCGTGTCCAGGGGAGCAAGCCGGCGGCCCAAGCTGGACCCTACAAGCACCTGCTGACCGGGGTGTCCTACATGCTGCCGATGGTGGTGGCCGGCGGCCTGCTGATCGCCCTGTCGTTCGTCTTCGGCATCGAGGCGTTCAAGGAGGAGGGCAGCCTGGCCGCGACGCTGATGCAGATCGGCGGCGATGCCGCGTTCAAGCTGATGGTGCCGGTGCTGGCGGGCTACATCGCCTATTCCATCGCCGACCGCCCGGGCCTGGCACCGGGGATGATCGGCGGCCTGCTGGCCAGCTCCCTCGGCGCCGGCTTCATCGGCGGCATCATCGCCGGTTTTCTCGCCGGCTATGCCGCCCGGGCGCTGAACCGCTGGCTGCAGTTGCCGGCCAGCGTCGAGGCGCTCAAGCCGATCCTGCTGATCCCGCTGCTGGCCAGCCTGTTCACCGGCCTGGTGATGATCTACCTGGTCGGCCAGCCGGTGGCCGGCCTGCTCCAGGGCCTGACCGCCTTCCTCGACGGCATGGGCAGCACCAATGCCATCCTCCTCGGCCTGCTGCTGGGCGGCATGATGTGCGTCGACCTCGGTGGGCCGATCAACAAGGCCGCCTACGCCTTTTCGGTCGGCCTGCTGGCCTCGCAGAGCTACGCGCCCATGGCCGCGACCATGGCCGCCGGCATGGTGCCGCCGCTCGGCATGGCCATCGCCTCGCTGCTGGCGCGGCGCAAGTTCGCCGAGAGCGAGCGCGAGGCGGGCAAGGCGGCCGGGGTGCTGGGGCTGTGCTTCATCTCCGAAGGGGCGATTCCCTTCGCCGCCAAGGACCCGTTGCGGGTGATTCCGGCGAGCATCGCCGGCGGCGCTCTGACCGGCGCGCTGTCGATGTATTTCGGCTGCAAGCTGATGGCGCCCCATGGCGGCCTGTTCGTCCTGCTGATCCCCAATGCGATCAACCAGGCGGCGCTGTACCTGCTGGCGATAGCCGCCGGCAGCCTGCTGACCGGGGTGAGCTATGCGCTGCTCAAGCGCGGCGAGACGGCAGAGTTGCTGGTGGCGGGGGAGAAGGCCTGAGGCTCGGCGCCCTGTAGGAGCCAGCTTGCTGGTGCAGCGTTCCGTGCTGCGCCTGGGTTCGCGAGCGAGCTCGCTCCTACGGGGCGGTGTGTTGTTGTAGGAGCCAGCATGCTGGCGCAGCGTTCCGTGTTGCGCCCGGGTTCGCGAGCGAGCTCGCTCCTACGGGGCGGTGTGCTGTTGTAGGAGCCAGCTTGCTGGCGCAGCGTTCCGTGCTGCGCCCGGGTTCGCGAGCGAGCTCGCTCCTACGGGGCGGTGTGTTGTTGTAGGAGCCAGCATGCTGGCGCAGCGTTCCGTGTTGCGCCTGGGTTCGCGAGCGAGCTCGCTCCTACGGGGCTGTGTGTTGTTGTAGGCGCCAGCCTGCTGGCGCAGCGTTCCGTGTTGCGCCCGGGTTCGCGAGCGAGCTCGCTCCTACGGGGCAGTGTGCTGTTGTAGGAGCCAGCTTGCTGGCGAAGCAGGCTACAGCCAGCAAGCGTCCCAGTAGGGGTACTCGCCGATGTGCTCGACCAGGCCGGCGCGCAACGGGTTGGCGACGATGTAACGGGCTACTGCGCGAAGATCTTCGTCCTGACGGATGGCCCGGTCGTGGTAGCCCTTCTGCCAGACGGGACCAGTCCCGCCCATGATTTCGTTCAGGCTGATCGCACTGCGCGATTTCAGTTGTTGCATCAGTTGCTGCAGCGAGCCTTGCTGCAACTGGATCAGCCAGTGCAGGTGGTCGGGCATCAGCACCCAGGCCAACGAGGCGATCGCGGTGGAGCGCTCGGCCCGCCGAATTTCCCTGGCCATCAGAGAGGCCGACGGCCATTGCCGAAAGATCGGCCGACGACTCGCGGTAACAGTGGTGAGCAGATAGATCTGGCCCGGTAGCGAGGCTTGGCCCTTGCGCAGATCTCGTCCATGAAAGCGCATTCCGTTGCGTCCTTCTATCGATTGTGGCGAATGTCAGGGGATTGCCGTAGGAGCGAGCTTGCTCGCGAACGAAAAACCTACGATAGCGGGTGTTCCTCCGTTCACGAGCAAGCTCGCTCCTACAGGGGTAGGCAAGTCATCAATGATGCTCGCGGGTCGCGCGGAACTTCACGTCCGGCCAGCGTTCTTCCATCAGGCTCAGGTTGACCCGGGTCGGCGCCAGGTAGGTGAGGTGGCCGCCGCCGTCGATGGCCAGGTTCTCCGCGGCCTTGTTGGAGAATTCCTCGAGCTTCTTCTTGTCGGCGCACTCGATCCAGCGCGCCGACCACACGGTGATCGGCTCGTAGGCGCACTCGACCTTGTATTCCTCCTTGAGGCGGCTGGCGACCACGTCGAACTGCAGCACGCCGACCGCGCCGAGGATGATGTCGTTGCTGCGCTCGGGGAAGAACACCTGGGTGGCGCCTTCCTCGGCCAGTTCCTGCAGGCCCTGGCGCAGCTGCTTGGATTTGAGCGGGTCCTTCAGGCGCACGCGGCGGAACAGTTCCGGGGCGAAGTGCGGGATGCCGGTGAAACCGAGGTTCTCGCCCTCGGTGAAGGTGTCGCCGATCTGGATGGTGCCGTGGTTGTGCAGGCCGATGATGTCGCCGGCGTAGGCCTCTTCCAGCTGCTCGCGCTCGCTGGAGAAGAAGGTCAGGGCGTCGGCGATGCGCACGTCCTTGCCCAGGCGCGCATGGCGCAGCTTCATGCCCTTCTCGTACTTGCCCGAGCAGATGCGCATGAAGGCGATCCTGTCCCGGTGCTTGGGGTCCATGTTCGCCTGGATCTTGAACACGAAGCCGGAGAACTTCTCTTCCACCGGCTCCACCACCCGCTCGTGGGCGGCGCGGGCCAGGGGCCGGGGCGCCCAGTCGACCACCGCATCGAGCACGTGGTCGACGCCGAAGTTGCCCAGGGCGGTGCCGAAGAACACCGGGGTCAGCTGGCCGGCGAGGAACTCTTCCTGGTCGAATTCGTGGCAGGCGCCCTGCACCAGTTCAAGCTGCTCGATGAAGCGCTCGTACTCGTCGCCCAGGTGGGCGCGGGCTTCGTCGGAGTCCAGGTGCTGGATGATCTTGGTCTCGGTGCGCTCGTGGCCGTGGCCCGGGGTGTAGACGATGATGTAGTCGCCGGCGAGGTGGTACACGCCCTTGAAGTCGCGGTAGCAGCCGATCGGCCAGGTGATGGGCGCCGCCTTGATCTTCAGCACCGCCTCGATCTCGTCGAGCAGCTCGATCGGGTCGCGGATGTCGCGGTCGAGCTTGTTGACGAAGCTGACGATGGGCGTGTCGCGCAGGCGGCACACGTCCATCAGGGCGATGGTCCGCGGCTCCACGCCCTTGCCGCCGTCGAGCACCATCAGCGCACTGTCCACCGCGGTCAGGGTGCGGTAGGTGTCTTCGGAGAAGTCCTCGTGGCCGGGGGTGTCGAGCAGGTTGATCATGTGTTCGCGGTAGGGGAACTGCATCACCGAGGTGGTGATGGAGATGCCGCGCTGCTTCTCCATCTCCATCCAGTCGGATGTGGCGTGGCGGTCGGACTTGCGCGACTTCACCGTGCCGGCCACGGCGATTGCCTTGCCCATCAGCAGCAGCTTCTCGGTGATGGTGGTCTTACCGGCGTCGGGGTGGGAGATGATGGCGAATGTGCGCCTCTTGGCGACTTCGGCGGCCTGGATGCTCATGCGTGGGGGAACCCGTCGACTGAATGTCGGTCTGTCAAAAAAGGCGGCGATTATACCGGGAAACACCGGATCGCGCGGCGCCCAGTGCCCCGGCGGTCGAACCGGGGTCGATGGCGGTGCTGTGCAGCATTCCATGGCGCTTCGTTGCGAATCCTCCACGCTGGGGCGTGGCGCGACAAAAAGGGTCGAAAACCCGGCATTTTTTATTGATCTCAGCTTCCCCTGGTCCTACAGTTCGCGGCCGAACGTCCATGCTGGCAACGATCCATCCGGCTCAAGTACTGACGACGAGAGATCGTGCGCGATACTCGGCGACATGCCTTGGGAAGTAGGCGAACCAAAGTGGGGAAACTGATCAGGCGTTCGCGCTTTGCTATTACTTAGTGAGGCATCCCTAACCACCTTTGTCCGTTTTGCCATTTGGAGTCCCCGCATGTCGATTGAGCTCGAAGACTATTACCCGCGCGAAACCTTCCAGAAGATGAAGGCCTTCGCCGACAAGCAAGAAACCCCCTTCGTGGTGATCGACACCCAGATCATCAGCCAGGCCTACGACGACCTGCGCGCCGGTTTCGAGTTCGCCAAGATCTACTACGCGGTCAAGGCCAATCCGGCGGTGGAGATCATCGAGCTGCTGAAGAACAAGGGCTCGAACTTCGACATCGCCTCGATCTACGAGCTGGACAAGGTCATGGGCTGCGGCGTTGGTCCCGAGCGCATCAGCTACGGCAACACCATCAAGAAATCCCGCGACATCCGCTACTTCTACGAGAAGGGCGTGCGCATGTTCGCCACCGACTCCGAGGCCGACCTGCGCAACATCGCCAAGGCCGCGCCGGGCTCCAAGGTCTACGTGCGCATCCTCACCGAAGGTTCGACCTCGGCCGACTGGCCGCTGTCGCGCAAGTTCGGCTGCCAGACCGACATGGCCATGGACCTGCTGATCCTCGCCCGCCAGCTGGGCCTGGAGCCCTACGGCGTGTCCTTCCACGTCGGCAGCCAGCAGCGCGACATCGGCGTCTGGGACGCGGCCATCGCCAAGGTCAAGGTGATCTTCGAGCGCCTCAAGGAGGAGGACGGCATCGTCCTCAAGATGATCAACATGGGCGGCGGCTTCCCGGCCAACTACATCACCCGCACCAACAGCCTGGAGACCTACGCCGAGGAGATCATCCGCTTCCTCAAGGACGACTTCGGCGACGAGCTGCCGGAGATCATCCTCGAGCCGGGCCGCTCGCTGATCTCCAACGCCGGCATCCTGGTCAGCGAGGTGGTGCTGGTGTCGCGCAAGTCGCGTACCGCGGTGGAGCGCTGGGTGTTCACCGACGTGGGCAAGTTCAGCGGCCTGATCGAAACCATGGACGAGGCGATCAAGTTCCCCATCTGGACCGAGAAGCAGGGCGAGATGGAGGAGGTGGTGATCGCCGGCCCCACCTGCGACAGCGCCGACATCATGTACGAGCACTACAAGTACGGCTTGCCGCTGAACCTGGCCATCGGCGACCGCCTCTACTGGCTGTCCACCGGCGCCTACACCACCAGCTACAGTGCGGTGGAGTTCAACGGCTTCCCGCCGCTGAAGGCCTTCTACCTCTAAGCCGCCCGCTACCGAAAAACCCGCCCTCTGGCGGGTTTTTTGCGTTTCTAGGGGAGGAAGAGAGGCGCCTGTGCGACGGCTGGGGAAAAGTTCCTTGAGGCTGCAAAATATTTCTTGAATGATATTGCTTATCAAATAGAATCGCCGCTCCTTAACACCTGGTAGTGATTCTCATGAGCATGCGTGACAAGAGTTTCTGCAGTCTGCCGCAACCCCGTTTATTGGCCTGCGCCATCGCATCCGCCAGCCTGGCATTCGCCTCGGCACTGCCCGTCATGGCGGCCGAGACGGACAGCCTGACGTTGGAGCCGATGCAGGTGGTGCAAAAGCGCAACGCCTATGGTGTCGAGCGGACCCGTACCGCCACCAAGACCGACACGCCGCTGCGCAACGTGCCGCAGTCCATCAGCGTCGTGACCGACGAGCAGATTCGCGACCAGTCCATGCAAGGCATGGCGGACGTGGTGCGTTACGTGCCGGGTGTGCAGATGGCTCAGGGCGAAGGTCACCGTGATGCGCCCATCCTGCGTGGCAATGCCACGACCGCGGACTTCTTCGTCGACGGCATGCGCGATGACGTGCAGTACCTGCGCGACCTGTACAACGTAGAGCGGGTGGAGGTGTTGAAGGGGCCCAATGGCATGATCTTCGGCCGCGGCGGCAGCGGCGGTCTGATCAACCGGGTGAGCAAGCAGGCCAACTGGACCGATGGCCGCGAGCTCGGGCTCACCTATGGCTCCTGGGAGAACCGGCGCATGACCGGCGACTTCAACCAGGCGGTCAACGAGCGCCTGGCGCTGCGCCTGACCGCCCTGTTCGAGGACTCCAACAGCTTTCGCGACCATGGCGAGCTGGAGCGCTGGGCGATCAACCCCACGGCGAGCTTCGCCCTGAGCGACGCCACCCTGGTCGAGGTCGGCTACGAGCATTTCGAGGACGACCGCACCGTCGACCGTGGCCTGCCGTCCTTCACCAAGGCCGGCAGCAGCCGTGGCGCACCGCTGAAGGTCAACGAGTCCACGCACTTCGGCAGCCCCGACGACAGCTTTTCCACCGCAGAGGTGGATGCGCTGAATGGCCGTATCACCCATGACTTCGGCAACGGGATGGTCCTGACCAACCAGACCCGCTATGCCGATTACGCGAAGTTCTATCAGAACGTCTACCCGTCCGCGGCCTACAACGCGACCACTAATCAGGTTCAGCTCGGCGCCTACAACAACGCGACCGACCGTACCAACCTGATCAACCAGACCGATCTGACGATCGCCGGCAGTGCCCTGGGCTTCGACCACACCCTGCTGGTCGGCGCGGAGCTGAGCCGCCAGGAAACGGAAAACTTCCGCGAAACCGGCTTCTTCAATGTCGCCGGCACGCAGAAAAATACCTTCGTGACGCCGCAGAGCAGCATTTACCAAGGGCCGGTGGTGTTCCGCCACAGCGCCAGCGACGCCGACAACGAGAGCGTCGCCCAGACCGCCGCACTCTACCTGCAGGACCAGATCGCGCTGACCGAGCAGTGGGAACTGCTGGTCGGGGTACGCTACGACAACTTCAAGGTGGACGTGGACGACTTCAAGGGCGGTGGCCATACCAAGGTGTCCAGCTCGGACGATCTGTTCTCGCCACGTGCCGGGCTGATCTACAAGCCGCTCGACAACCTGTCCTTCTATACCAGCTACTCCATCGCCTATGTGCCGCGTGCCGGCGAACAGCTGGCCTCGCTCAATGCCAGCAACCGCGCACTCGACCCGGAGGAGTTCACCAACCGCGAAATCGGCGTCAAGTGGGATGTCACCGAGCGGCTGGCCGCGACTGCCGCGTTCTATCACCTGGAGCGCACCAACGTGGCGGCCACCGATCCGGCCGACCCGAGCCGTTCGATCCTGGTCGATGGCCAGCGGGTGCGAGGTGTCGAACTGGAGATCACTGGCCACTTGACCGATGCCTGGCAGGTCACCGGCGGCTATGCCTACCAGAACAGCGAGCTGCAGACTCCGGGCTTCGAGGGCAACGAGATCGCCCAGGTGCCGCGCGACTCCTTCTCGCTGTGGAACCGCTATGACTTCGATCCGCAGTGGGGCGCCGGTCTGGGCGTGATCTACCAGAGCGACGTGTTCGCCGCCAACGACAATAAGGTGGTGCTGCCGAGCTTCACCCGGGTCGACGCGGCGGTCTACTACAAGGTCAGTCCGCAGCTGCGCCTGCAACTGAACGTGGAAAACCTGCTGGACGAGGAGTATTACGCCTCGGCGCATGGCAACAACAACATCATGCCGGGTTCGCCGCTGGCCTTCGGCCTGGGTGCCAACCTGTCGTTCTGAGTGGGCGCGTGACGGCGGGTCCGTCGCGCTCAAATGTAATCAGGCGAGGGCCGCCCCTATGGGCGGCCTTCTGCTGTCTGCCGAATCGCCCTGTCCGGGTGCATGCCTGCGGGCGGGCCGGGGCTCGATCCTCCTGGCGCGCATAACCGCCTAGTGATTGCGCCGCAAACCCAGGCGATCCCGTGATGAAGAGTGGGCGTGGCCCCTTGCTCGGCCAATCTGCGGGCGTTGTCGCGTGAGATGCTTGCTGGGGGAGTTGGGCGTAAGCGTCGTGACGGTCGCGGGGCGCGCGTCTGTTCGTTCTTCTGGCTGCAGAGCAGGTCGGTGACGACGACCAGCGCAGCCTGCTGTTCGACCTGGACTCGAGCATCCAGCAGCTCAACCGCGAGCTGGGGGCGGGGCATGCCAGCAGCGTGCAGCTGACTGGGGTGTACCACAACCTGCTGCGCCGTTGGGCGGAGCTGTAGGGCGAGCCTAATGGCAGGGAGGGGCGAAGGGTGGCGGGGCGTACTGAGGCGCAGGGGGAGAGGGTTGCGGGCCGAGCGAGCGGGTCAGTGACCAGCGCCGATGCTTGTCGGGCCGATAACGACGGCGCCCCGGCCACTCGCTCGAAGTGGCCGGGGCGCCGCTCTAGCCCTTAGAAGCGGTAGTTGGCGCTCAGCTCCAGGCTGCGTGGCGCGCCGGGGGTAATCAGATCCACCGAGCCGTGGGCCGAGGCGTAGTACTCCTTGTCGAACGCGTTGCGCAGGCGCAAGGCCGCATCCCATTGCGGCTGGTTGTACAGCAACGCGGCATCGAAGGTGGTGTAGCCGGGCATGACGGTGACGTTGTCCAGCGCGGTGTAGCGCTCGTCGACATAGTTGGCACCCATGCCGACTCGCCACTGTTGGTTCAGCGAGCGTACCAGCCAGAGGTTGGCGCTGTGCCGTGGGGTCAGGGTCGGGGTCTGGCCTTCGTTGGCCACGCCATTGGTCTTGCTGTTGGACTTGGTGATCTCCGCGTCCAGGTAGGCGTAGCCGGCATAGACCTGCCACTTGTCGCTGAGCTGGCCGGTCAGGGTGGTCTCGAAACCGTCGGTGCGCTGTTCGCCGGCGAGGATCAGCTTGGCCGGGTTGACCGGGTCGCTGGTCTTCATATTGGTGCGCTCCAGGCGGAACACCGAGGCGGTCAGCGACAGGCGCTGGTCGAGCAGGTCCCATTTGCCGCCCAGCTCGTAGTTGGTGGTCTGCTCCGGCTCCAGGTCCTTGTTCGAGTTGCTCAGGGGGAAGACCTCGGAGGACGGCTGGTAGGAGCGGCTCACCGAGACGTAGTAGGACTGCACCTGATCCGGCTGGTAGACCAGGCCGACGCGCGGGCTCCAGGTGCGGTCGGTGCGCGAGATGTCGCTGCCGCTCAGGGCGTCCTGGAACTCCTGGTCGTAGACGTCGTAGCGCACGCCGAGCAGGGCCTTCCATTGCGGTGCCAGCTCGATCAGGTCCTGCACGTAGAAGCCGGCGGTGTCCTGGATGTTGCGGCCCTTGTTGGTCTGGCGCGCAGCCTGGAAGGGCACCTCGACCAGGCCGTCGCGGAACACCGGCACCCGGGCCACGTCATCCTGGCTGAAGAAGGCCTGGTGCTTGTCCTGGCGACCCAGTTCCACGCCGTAGAGCAGGTTGTGCTGCATGCCGGCGAGCTGGGCCTGCTGCTTCAGCTCGGTCTGGTTGAACCAGCCATCCTCCTTGCGCTGTACGTTGCCGCGCTTGAGCTTGACCAGCAGCTCGCCGTTGGCCGCGGTGACGAAGCGGTTGGCGTCGGTGTGGGCCAGGGTGTTGTTGCGGTCCAGGTCGTAGTGGTAGTAGCGGCTGGTGTTGGACAGGCTGAAGTCGTCGTTGATCTGGTAGTCGAGGCCGGCGGTGAGGGAGAACACCTCGCTGCGGGTGTAGTCCTGATCCGGGTCGGCGGAGCCGAAGCGGGTTTCGGGGTCGACAGCCACCGGGCGGCCGTTCAGCGACGGAATGCCGAAGTCGATCAGGCGCTTGTCGTACAGGTAGCTGGCGCCCAGGTTGAGCTCCAGGTCATCGGATAGCTTGAAGTAGGCCGAAGGCGCCAGGGCCTTGCGCCCGAGGAAGGCGTCGTCGCGGAAGCCGTCGCTGTCTTCCAGGGCGCCGGTGACGCGAAAGGCCTTGTCGCCGTGCTCCTGGTCGGCCCAGCCGGCGTCGAACTGGGTGCGCTTCTTGCCTTCGCTGTCGAGGCTGACGCCCACCTCCTGCACCGGGGCGAAGGTCGGGCGCTTGCTCACGCTGTTGATCAGGCCACCGGAGGAGCCGCGGCCGTAGAGTACGGCGGCGGGGCCCTTGATCACTTCCACCCGTTCGATGTTGGACAGGTCACGGTAGTACAGGGCGTCGTCGCGCACGCCGTCGATGTACTGGTCGCCGATGGCGCTGAAGCCGCGGATGGTGACCTGATCGCGCTGACCGTCGCCATTGGACAGGCCGACGCCGGGCACGTTCTTCAGCACGTCCTCCATCGACTGGGCGCCCTGATCCTTGATCACGCTCTGGGGGATGACGTTGACCGTCTGCGGAATGTCGCGTAGCGGCGCGTCGATCTTCAGCGCGCTCTTGCTGCGGCTGGGCTTATAGCTGCTTTGTTGTTGCTGGCCGGTGATGGTGGCGGCCGGAATCTCCAGCGCGTTGCCGGAATCGGCCTGCACGGCCTGAGCGGCGAGGGCGCCCAGCAGCGATAGGTAGATCGGATTGAAACGTAAGACGGTCACCGCGCGACTCCCCATAAAAAAGAGCGCGAATGGTATTTCCTCTCATTTGCATATGCAAACCTATTGCGCTTTGTCGCTGAAGAGGAGCCCCGCGAAGAGGGCAGGAATCGAATAGCAGATTGCAAGTGATTAGTCTTGTTAAATAGAATTCATTCGCAAAGTTGCGCCCTGGGCGCTCAACCTCCCGCCGTACCGAGCCTCACTCATGTTCAAGAAAGCCTTGTTTCAACTGCACTGGTTGTTCGGCATCAGTGCCGGCCTGGTTCTGGCCCTGATGGGCGTGACCGGTGCGCTCTATAGCTTCGAAGGCGAGATCATGCGCGCCCTCAACCCGCAGGTGCTCCGGGTCGAGGTGCGCGAGTCGGGGATGCTGGCCCCGGCCGAATGGGTGGCGAGGATCGAGGCGGCCGAGGGCAAGAGCGTATCCGGCCTGTGGGTCGACAGCCGCGACGGCAACGCGGCTCGGGTGTTCTTCACCCCGCCGCCGGGCGAGCGTCGCGGCCCGGCGCGCTATTTCGATCCCTACAGCGGCGAACTGCTGGCCCAACCCGATGGCCAGGCATTCTTCGGTCTGATGCTGCAGCTGCACCGCTTCCTCGCCATGGGCGACAGCGGCAAGCAGATCACCGCCGCCAGCACCCTGGCGCTGCTGTTCTTCTGCCTGTCCGGGCTGTACCTGCGCTGGCCGCGCCGGGCGCTGAACTGGCGCGCCTGGCTGACCCTGGACTGGGCCAAGCGCGGCCGCGCCTTCAACTGGGACCTGCATGCGGTGGCCGGCACCTGGTGCCTGCTGTTCTACCTGCTGGCCGGCCTGACCGGCCTGTACTGGTCCTATGACTGGTACCGCGAGGGCATGACCCGCCTGCTCGGCGATGCACCGACGGCGCGCCAGGCCAAGTCCGGCCCAGGCAAAGGGCGCGGGGCGGCGATGCCTGAGGGCGTGACCGAGGTCGACTACGATGCGCTGTGGCGCAACCTGCAGAACGCCACCGGGCCCGAGCTGGCGGTCTGGAACCTGCGTCTGCCGGCGGAGGCCGGCAAGCCGGCGACGGTGTTCTACCTGCTGGCCGATGCCGAGCATCCGCGCGCGTTCAATCAGCTCCGGCTCGATCCGCAGAGCGGTCGGGTCGTACGGCACGAGCGCTACGCCGACAAGTCTTGGTCTGCCCAGTTGCTTAACAGTGTCTATGCCCTGCACACCGGCGAATACTTCGGCCTGGTCGGGCGCATCCTGATGTTCGCGGCCAGCCTGGCCATGCCGCTGTTCGCCATCACCGGCTGGCTGCTCTACCTGGATCGCCGGCGCAAGAAGCGGGCGGCGCAGAGTGCCCGTGGCGCCTTCGCGCCGAGCACCGGGCCCGGTGCGGGCTGGCTGGTCGGCTTCGCCAGCCAGAGCGGTTTCGCCGAGCAGCTGGCCTGGCAAACCGCCGGGCAACTGCAGGCGGCCGGGTTGCCGGTGAGCGTGCAGTCCCTGGCCACGCTGGACGAACGCAGTCTGCGCCAGGCGCAGAACGCCCTGTTCGTGGTCAGCACCTTCGGCGACGGCGAGGCCCCGGACAGCGCCCGGGGCTTCGAGCGCCGGTTGCTCGGCGCCGAGTTGGCCTTGGGCGAGTTGAGCTACGCGGTGCTGGCCCTGGGCGACCGCCAGTACCAGCAGTTTTGCGGCTTCGCCCGCCGCCTGCATGACTGGCTGGGACGCCAGGGCGCCAACAGCCTGTTCGCCCCGGTCGAGGTGGACGCCGGCGACAGCGGTGCCCTCGACGCCTGGCAACGCCAGCTCGCGGCCGTCACCGGCGTACGGGCCACGCCGCTGCAGGAGCGGCCGTTCGCCGAATGGCGGCTGCTGGGGCGCGAGTGCCTCAACCCGGGCAGCAGCGGCGCACCGACCTATCTGGTCCGTCTCGAGCCCGCGCCCGGCGCCGACTGGCAGGCCGGCGACATCCTCGAACTGCTGCCGCGCAACCAGGTCGAGCAGCAGCCGCGGGATTACTCGATCGCCTCCCTGCCGGCCGACGGCGTGCTGGAGCTGATCGTGCGCCAGGAGCGCCACGCCGACGGTTCCCTCGGTCTGGGCTCCGGCTGGCTGACCGCCGAGGCGCAGCCGGGGCAGGTGTTGAGGGGCCGGCTGCGTTCCAACAGCGCCTTCCATCCGCCGCGCGACGACCGGCCGCTGATCCTGATCGGCAACGGCACCGGCCTGGCCGGGCTGCGTGGCCTGCTCAAGGCACGTATCGCCAAAGGGCAGGGGCGCAACTGGCTGCTGTTCGGTGAACGCCACGTCGCTCACGACTTCTACTGCCGCGAGGAGCTGCAGGCCTGGCTGGCCGGCGGCCAGCTGACCCGTCTGGACCTGGCGTTCTCCCGCGACCAGACGCACAAGGTCTATGTGCAGGACCGCCTGGGCGAGCAGGCCGGCGAGCTGCGGCGCTGGCTGGAGCAGGGCGCGGCGATCTATGTCTGCGGCAGCCTGGACGGCATGGCGTCGGGGGTCGAGCGGGTGCTGCGCGAGACCCTCGGCGGGGCCGCCCTGGAACAGCTGCGCGAGGCCGGGCGCTACCGTCGCGACGTCTACTGATCGCCGGGCGCCGGCCGCGCTCGCCGAGCGAAGCCGGCGCCGGACTTTTCGTCGGGCCGGCTCGGCTCTAAGCTTGTCTCCATGAACAGACGAATACTGCTGAACTGCGACATGGGCGAGAGCTTCGGCGCCTGGAAGATGGGCGACGATGCGCTGGCCATGCCGCTGGTCGATCAGGCCAACCTGGCCTGCGGCTTTCACGCCGCCGACCCACTGACCATGCAGCGCACCGTCGAGCTGGCGGTGCGGCACGGGGTGCGTATCGGCGCTCATCCCTCCTATCCCGACCTGGTCGGCTTCGGCCGTCGCCATGTCGACTGCTCGCCGCAAGAGGTGACGGCGCTGGTGCTCTACCAGCTCGGCGCACTGGAGGCCTTCTGCCGCGCCGCCGGCACCCAGGTGGCCTACGTCAAGCCCCATGGCGCGCTGTACAACGATATGGTGCGCGACGATGCCCTGCTGGCCGCGGTGCTCGACGCCTGCGCCCTGTACCGCAAGGGCCTGCCGCTGATGGTCCTGGCCCTGGCGGACAACCGCCGCGAGCTGGAGTTTGCCGATGCCGCCGACGTGCCCTTGATGTTCGAGGCCTTCGCCGATCGTGCCTACCTGGCCGACGGCCAGCTGGCGCCGCGGCGCCTGAGCGATGCGGTGCACAAGGAGCCGCAGCGCATTCTCGACCAGGCCCTGGCCATCGCCCAGGGCGAGCCCTTCGCCGACATCGACGGCAAGCCGCTGCAGCTCTGCGCCGACAGCCTCTGCGTGCATGGCGACAATGCCGAGTCGCTGGCGGTGCTGCGGCGCCTGCGGGCCCTGCTGGACGCCGCGTGATTCGTCTCGAACCGGCCGGCGCGGAAGCCCTGCTGCTGGTGCTGGCCGAGCACCCCGACGGCCGCCTGCCGCAGCGTATCGCCCGGCTGGCCGCGCGTATCTGCAGTGAGCTGGGGCCGCTGCTGCGGGACCTGGTGCCCGGCTGGACCAGCCTGCTGCTGCACTACGACCTGCGCGCCACCGACCACGAGCAGTTGACCGCGCGCCTGACCCCGCTGCTGGACCTGTGGTTGGCCGAGGCCCTGGGCGACGACGACGGGCGCCTGCATGATATCCCCATCTGGTACGCCGGCGAGGACCTGACCTCGGTGGCGCGCTCGTGCCGCCTGAGCGTCGAGCAGGTGGTCGCGCTGCACAGCGCTGCCGAGTACCGGGTCGGCGCCATCGGCTTCGCCCCGGGCTTCGCCTACCTCGGCGAGCTGCACGAGCGCCTGGTGCTGCCACGCCGGGCCAGTCCACGTACCCGGGTGCCGGCCGGCAGCCTGGCCATCGCCGAACGCCAGACCGCGGTCTACCCCCAGGCCTCCCCGGGCGGCTGGCACCTGCTCGGCCTGTGCCCCTGGCGCCTGTTCGATGCCGGCCGGGAGCCGCCTTGCCCGCTGCTGCTCGGCGACCGGGTGCGCTTCGTGGCGGTGGATGAGGCGACCTTTCGCGCCGAGGGCGGCCCGCTGTGAGTGGCTTGCGGGTGCTCAAGCCCGGCCCCCTGAGCCTGTTGCAGGATGGCGGCCGTCACGGCTGGCAGCATCTGGGCGTATCGCCGGCCGGGCCCATGGACGGGCAGGCGGCGGCCTGGGCCAACCGCCTGCTGGATAACCCCTGGGGCTCGCCGCTGCTGGAGATCGCCCTGGGGCATGCCGAGCTGGAGGCCGAGCTGGATACCTGGCTGGCGCTCACCGGCGCCGAGGTTGCCGCGACCCTGGACGACGCGCCGCTGCCGCCCTGGTCGCGCTTCGCCATCCGCGCCGGCCAGCGCCTCAAGCTTGATTACGTCCGCAGTGGTCAGCGCGCCTACCTGGCGGTGGCCGGCGGTTTTCAGGCCGCGGCGCTGCTCGGCAGCGTCAGCGCCCAGCAGCGCGAGGGCCTCGGCGGCCTGCACGGCACGGGCGAGCCGCTGCGCGCCGGCGACCTGCTGGCGTGTCGGCCGGCCAGCCTCGGCGGCGGCCTCAGCGTGCCCTGGCGCTATCGGCCCGACTACCGCGCCATGCCCTTGCTGCGGGTGATCACCGGCGGCGATGCGAGCGACTTCGGCGAGGAGCAGGTGCAGGGCTTCTTCGCCCGGACCTGGCAACTCAGCCCGCAGTCCGACCGCATGGGCGCGCGGCTGCAGGGCGAAGCCATGACGGCGCCACGCCGGCAATGGTCGCTGGGGGTGGCGCGGGGGGCGATCCAGGTGCCGGCGGACGGTCAGCCGATCATTCTCCAGGCCGACCACCAGACCATGGGCGGCTACCCGATCCTCGGCTGGCTGCACCCGCTCGACCAGTACCGCCTGGCCCAGTGCCCGCCCCACCAGGCGCTGCGCTTCACCCCGGTCAGCGTCGTCGATGCCCAGGCCGAGCTGCGCGCCTTCTACCGCTTTTTCGGACGCTAGAACGGAATTCACCGGGAGTAAGCCCGGTGAATTCCGTGTGCCGTCAGTCTGTGGTGGGCGCTTCAGCCATTGATCGTTTCCGCGTGGTGGCAGGCCACCTGCCGGGTATCGAGCAGGCGCAGTGGCGGCAGTTCGCTGCGGCAGCGCTCGGTCGCATGGGGGCAGCGCTGATGGAAGGCGCAGCCCGCGGGCGGATCGAGGGGGTTGGGCAGTTCGCCGGCGATCTTGATCTTCGGCTTGAGCGGATCGGGGTGGATGGCCGGAGTGGCCGAGAGCAGGGCCTGGGTGTAGGGGTGCAGCGGGCGGGCGTAGATCGCTTCGCTGGGGCCCATCTCCACCGGGCGGCCGAGGTACATCACCAGCACCTCGTCGGCGACGTGGCGCACCACCGAGAGGTTGTGGGAGATGAACACGTAGCCGGTCCCGTATTGTTCTTGTAAGTCCATAAACAGGTTGAGCACCTGGGCCTGGATCGATACGTCCAGCGCCGAGGTGGGCTCGTCGGCCACCAGCACCTTGGGCTGCAGCATCATCGCCCGGGCCAGGGCGATGCGCTGGCGCTGGCCGCCGGAGAACATGTGCGGGTAGCGCTGGTAGTGCTCCGGGCGCAGGCCGACCTGCTGCATCATCGCCTGCACCCGTTCCCGCCGTTCGCCGCGCGACAGCCGGGTGTTGATCAGCAGGGGCTCGCCGAGCTGGTCGCCGATCTTCTGCCGCGGGTTGAGCGAGGCATAGGGGTTCTGGAACACCATCTGCACGTCGCGGCGCAGCTGCGCGCGCTGGGCCTTGCTGGCGCCGGCGACTTCCTGGCCGGCGATCTGCAGGCTGCCCGAGCTGGGTTCCTCGATCAGGGTCAGGGCGCGGGCCAGGGTCGACTTGCCGCAGCCGGATTCGCCGACCACGGCCAGGGTCTTGCCGGCGGCCAGGTCGAAGGACACGCCGTTGAGCGCCTGGACCCGGGCGCTGGGCTGGAACAGGCCGCGCGACACGCCGTAGTGGCGGGTCAGGTCGCGGGCGGTGAGGACATTAGCGGCGGACGCAGGCGCGCTCATCAGGCCACCTCGGCATTCAGGTTGAGGGGAAAGAAGCAGCGCACCGCGCCGCGCTCATGGGGCTCCAGGGCCGGCCGCTGCTCGCGGCAGCGGGCCTGGGCATAGGGGCAGCGTGGGGCCAGCAGGCAGCCGGTGGGGCGGTCGTAGCGCCCGGGCACTATGCCGGGCAGGGTGGCCAGACGCCGGGCACCGAGGCTGTGCTCGGGGATCGCCTTGAGCAGCGCCTCGGTGTAGGGGTGGGTGGGGGCGTCGAACAGCTGCGGCACGGCGCCCACCTCCACCGCCTGGCCGGCGTACATCACGCAGACCCGCTGGGCGGTTTCGGCGACCACGGCCAGGTCGTGGGTGATCAGCACCAGGGCCATGTCCTGTTCGCGCTGCAGGCCCAGCAGCAGCTCCATGATCTGCGCCTGGATGGTCACGTCCAGGGCCGTGGTCGGTTCGTCGGCGATCAGCAGCTTGGGTTCGGCGGCGATCGCCATGGCGATCGCCACGCGCTGGCTCATGCCGCCGGAGAGCTGGTGCGGATAGGCCTTCAGGCGGCTGGCGGCGGCGGGGATCTCCACCTTCTCGAGCAGTTCGAGGGCCCGCTGGCGGGCCGCCTGGCCCTTGAGGCCGAGGTGCTGGTGCAGCACCTCCTCGATCTGGAAGCCCACGGTGAAGCTGGGATTGAGCGCGGTCATCGGGTCCTGGAAGACCATCGACAGGTCCTTGCCGACGATGTGCCGGCGCTGCTTGCCCTTCAGGCGCAGCATGTCGGTGCCGTCGAACTGCAGGCTGTCGGCGCTGACGATGCCGGGAGCCTCGATCAGGCCCATCAGCGCCATCATGGTCACCGACTTGCCGGAACCGGACTCGCCGACTATGGCCAGCACCTCGCCGTGGTCGACGCTGATATCCAGGCCGTCGACCACCGGTACCGCCTTGGCGTCGCCGAAGCGCACGCTGAGATTGTTGATTGCTAGCAGGCTCATGGGCGGCTCCTCAGACGGCGTTCTTGAGTTTCGGGTCGAGGGCGTCGCGCAGCCCGTCGCCCATCAGGTTGATCGCCAGCACGCTGAGCAGGATGGTCAGGCCGGGCAGCGACACCACCCACCAGGCGCGCTCGATGTAGTCGCGGGCCGAGGCCAGCATGGTGCCCCACTCCGGGGTCGGCGGTTGCACGCCGAGGCCGAGGAAGCCCAGGGCGGCGGCGTCGAGGATCGCCGAGGAGAAGCTCAGGGTGGCCTGGACGATCAGCGGCGCCATGCAGTTGGGCAGCACGATGACGAACATCAGGCGGCCCAGGCCGGCGCCGGCCAGGCGCGAGGCGGTGACGTAATCGCGGCCCACCTCGCCCATCACCGCGGCCCGGGTCAGGCGCACGTAGGCCGGCAGCGAGACGATGGCGATGGCGATCACCGTGTTGATCAGCCCCGGGCCGAGGATGGCGACGATGGCCACCGCCAGCAGCAGCGAGGGCAGGGCCAGCATCACGTCCATCAGGCGCATGATCGAGGGACCCAGCAGGTGCGGGAAGAAACCGGCGACCAGGCCCAGGAGGATGCCCGGGATCAGCGACAGCAGCACCGAGGACAGGCCGATCAGCAGCGACAGGCGGGCGCCGTGCATCAGCCGCGAGAGCAGGTCGCGGCCCAGCTCGTCGGTGCCGAGGAGGAACTGCGCCTGGCCGCCCTCCAGCCACGCCGGCGGGGTCAGGAGGAAGTCGCGGTACTGCTCGCTGGGATCGTGCGGCGCCACCCAGGGGGCGAACAGCGCGCAGAACAGGATCAGCAGCATGAACAGCAGGCCGGCGACCGCGCCCTTGTTGTGGGCGAAGGCCTGCCAGAACTCCTTGAGCGGCGAGGGGTAGAGCAGGCTCTGGTCGATGACCGGGATGTCGGTGGAAGCATTCATGGTCCGGTTCTCCTCAGCGCTGATGGCGAATGCGGGGGTTGGCCAGGCCGTAGAGGATGTCCACCACGAAGTTGACCAGGATCACCAGGCAGGCGATCAGCAGGATGCCGTTCTGCACCACCGGGTAGTCGCGGGCGCCGATCGACTCGATCAGCCACTTGCCGATGCCCGGCCAGGAGAAGATGGTCTCGGTCAGCACCGCGCCGGCCAGCAGGGTGCCGACCTGCAGGCCGAACACGGTGAGCACCGGGATCAGCGCGTTGCGCAGGCCATGCACGAACACCACCCGGGCCGGCGACAGGCCCTTGGCCCGCGCGGTGCGCACGTAGTCCTCGCGCAGCACCTCGAGCATCGCCGAGCGGGTCATGCGGGCGATCACCGCCAGGGGGATGGTGCCCAGCACGATGGCCGGCAGGATCAGGTGCTGCAGGGCGTCGAGGAAGGCGCCTTCCTCGTCGGAGAGCAGGGTGTCGATCAGCATGAAGCCGGTGCGCGGTTCGATGTCGTAGAGCAGGTCGATGCGCCCGGACACCGGGGTCCAGCCCAGGCCCACGGAGAAGAACATGATCAGCAGCAGGCCCCACCAGAAGATCGGCATGGAGTAGCCGGCCAGGGAGATGCCCATCACCCCGTGGTCGAACAGCGAGCCGCGCTTGAGTGCGGCGATCACCCCGGCCACCAGGCCCAGGCTGCCGGCGAACAGCAGGGCGGCCAGGGCCAGCTCCAGGGTGGCGGGGAACAGGGTGAGGAATTCGTGCCACACGCTTTCGCGGGTGCGCAGCGACTCGCCCAGGTCGCCCCGGGCCAGGTTGCCGATGTAGTCCAGGTACTGGGCATACAGCGGCTTGTTCAGGCCCAGGCGCTCCATGGCCTGGGCGTGCATCTCGGGGTCGACCCGGCGTTCGCCCATCATCACTTCCACCGGGTCGCCGGGGATCATGCGGATCAGCGCGAAGGTCAGCAGGGTGACGCCGAAGAAGGTGGGGATCAGCAGCCCCAGGCGTCTGGCGATGAAACTAAGCATCGTGGCGAGTCACTCCTCATCTGTAGGTTCGCCCACCGTGCTTGTGGCCGGGGTGGACGAAGCGCTTCTGGTTGGGAAGTTCCGTGACAGTCGCTACGACCGCCGCGGGGCTTCCTTCACTCCACCCGGGTAGCGGCGAAGTTGTTGCTGGTTAGCGGGCTGATGGTGTAGCCCTTGACGTTGTCGCGGCGCACATTGAACAGCTTCGGATGGGCCAGTGGAATCCACGGCGCCTGCTGGTGGAACAGCTCCTGCGCCTGTCGATAGAGCTTGGCGCGTTCGCCCGTATCGATGACGCTGCGGGCCTGTTGGGTCAGTCGCTCGAAGTCTGCATGGCACCAGCGTGCCTGGTTTTCCCCGGTTTCCGCCGCCGCACAGCTCAGATTGGGGCTGATGAAGTTGTCCGGGTCGCCGTTGTCGCCGGCCCAGCCGAGCAGCACCAGATCATGTTCGCCGCCCTTGGAACGCTTCAGGAGTTCGCCCCATTCCAGGGCGCGGATAGTCATCTCGATGCCGGCGTTGGCCAGATCAGCTTGCATCATCTGTGCCGCCAGTGCCGGGTTGGGAATGGTCGGCGAGCTGCCGTTGCGCACGAACAGGGTGATCTTCAGCTGCTCCACCCCGGCCTCCTTGAGCAGTGCCTTGGCCCGTTCGGGGTCGTGTGGCCAGTCCTGGATGTCATGGTTGTAGCCGAGCAGTGTAGGCGGATAGGGATTGACCGCCGGACTCGCGGCGCCGGGGCCGAACACGGCGCCGAGGATGGCCTGCTTGTCGATGGCCAGGTTGATCGCCTGGCGCACGCGGGCGTCGTCCAGCGGCGGGTGCTGGGTGTTGATCGCCACGTAGGTGGTCAGCAGGGCGTCGATCTCGTCCACCGCCAGCGTGCCTTCGGCCTTGATCCCCGGCACGTCGACCGGCTTGGGGTAGAGCGCCACCTGGCACTCGCCGGCACGGATCTTCTGCAGCCGCACGTTGGGGTCGAGGGTAATGGCGAACACCAGGTTGTCGATGGCCGGCTTGCCGGCGAAGTAGTCCGGGTTGGCCTTGAAACGCACCAACGCGTCCTTGGCGTAGCGGCTGAGGATGAACGGACCGGTGCCGATCGGCAGGTTGTTCAACTGGTTCGGCGTGCCGGCGGCGAGCAGCTGGTCGCCGTATTCGGCCGAATAGATGGAGGCGAAACCCATCGCCAGATCGGCGAGGAAGGGTGACTCGGGACGACTGAGGGTGAAGCGCACGGTCAGCTCGTCGAGCTTGTCCACCGCGCTGATCAGCTCGCGCATGCCCATTGCATCGAAGTAAGGGTAGCCGCGTGGCGACAAGGCATGCCAGGGGTGCTTGGGGTCGAGGGCGCGCTGGAAAGACCAGAGCACGTCGTCGGCGTTCAGGGTGCGGCTCGGGGTGAAGTAGTCGGTGCTGTGGAACTTCACCCCAGGGCGCAGGTGGAAGGTGTAGCGCAGGCCGTCGGCGCTGATTTCCCAGCGTTCGGCCAGGCCGGGGACCAGCTCGGTGGTGCCCGGTTTGAAGGCCAGCAGGCGGTCGAACACCGTCTCGGCGGTGGCGTCGGCGGTCACCGCCCCGGTGTACTGGACGATGTCGAAGCCCTCCGGACTGGCTTCGGTGCACACCGCCAGGCTCTTGGCCTGGACCAGCGGGGCGCTGGCGCCGAGGGCGAGCAGTAGGGGCAGGTAGCGGAATGTCGGATGCATGGCGTCTCTCCTTGTGGCTGGCATCAGAGCAGATTGAACGGGAAGGTGCTGAGCCGGCGTACGTCATCGGCGCAGCCGTCGGCCGGGGCGCTGGGCGACTGCTCGCCGGCCTGGCTCTGGCTGCCCGGGGCGAGCAGCGCCAGGGCAGGAGAAATTCGGGTGGGTCGGGATACGCTCATCGCTATTGATCCTGGGTTATCGCGACTACAGAGGAACAAGGAGTACCGGTAAGAACCCACCGTTGCCCAGGGCCGAGGCCGGGGCGACGCATACGAGGGCATCCTTGCGAACGTGTGCGGCAGTGACGGGGAAACACTCTTGCGCTCTGCTGGCGGATAGAGCACGCAATAGATTCGGCTGGCCGGCGGGCGGGGACGCCCGCCGGAGGCTCGCGAGGGGCTAGCCGCCGTTGCCGACGCCGTAGAAGGAGTTGCGGCCGAACGGGCTGATCTTGAAGTCTTGCACCGTCTTGCGCATCGGCTGGTAGACCGTGGAGTGGGCGATCGGGCTGATCGGCACCTGCTGCTGGATGATCTGCTGGGCCTGCTGGTACAACTCGCTGCGTTGGCCCGGGTCGGTGATCGACTTGGCCTGCTTGACCAGCTTGTCGTAGCCGGTGTCGCACCACTTGGAGAAGTTGTTGCCGTTGACCGAGTCGCAACCGTAGAGGGTGCCGAGCCAGTTGTCCGGGTCGCCGTTGTCGCCGGTCCAGCCGATCAGCATGGCGTCGTGCTCGCCGGCGTGAGCGCGCTTGATGTACTCGCCCCATTCGTAGCTGACGATCCTGGCCTTGATGCCGACCTTGGCCCAGTCGGCCTGGAGCATCTCGGCCATCAGCTTGGCGTTGGGGTTGTAGGGGCGTTGCACCGGCATGGCCCACAGGGTGATCTCGGTGCCTTCCTGGACGCCGGCGGCCTGGAGCAGCTCCTTGGCCTTCTGCGGGTCATAGGCATGGCCCTGGATGCTCTCGTCGTAGGACCACTGGGTCGGCGGCATGGCGTTGACCGCCAGTTGGCCGGCCCCCTGGTACACCGCCTCGATGATGGCCGGCTTGTTCACCGCCATGTCCAGCGCCAGGCGCACCTCGCGTTTGTCGAAGGGCGCGCGGGTGACGTTGTAGGCGATGTAGCCGAGATTGAAGCCCGGCGCGCTGGGCACCGCCAGGTCGGGGTCCTGCTGCAGCGACGCGAGGTCGGCCGGACGTGGGTTGAGGGTGATCTGGCATTCGCCGGCCTTGAGCTTCTGCGCCCGCACCGAGGCGTCGGTGTTGATGGCGAAGATCAGGTTGTCGATCTTCACCTCGCCCGGCCGCCAGTAGTCCTGGTTGCCGGTGAAGCGGATCTGCGCGTCCTTCTGGTAGCGCTTGAACACGAAGGGGCCGGTGCCGATCGGCTTCTGGTTGAGCAGGTGCGCCTTGCCCTGCGCGAGCAGCTGGGCGGCGTACTCGGCGGAGTGGATGGCGGCGAAGTTCATCGACAGGTTCTGGATGAAGGCCGCGTCGACCCGGTTGAGGGTGAAGGTGACCGTCAGGTCGTCGAGCCGCTCCACCTTGGCGATGTTGCTGTCCAGGCCCATGTCGGTGAAGTAGGGGAACTCGCTGGGGTAGGCCTTACGGAACGGGTGGTTCTTGTCGAGCATGCGGTTGAAGGTGAACAGCACGTCGTCGGCGTTGAAGTCGCGACTGGGGGTGAAGTAGTCGGTGCTGTGGAACTTGACCCCGGGGCGCAGGTGGAAGGTGTAGAGCAGGCCGTCGTCGCTGGTTTCCCAGCGGGTGGCCAGTGCCGGCACCGCACGGGTGCTGCCGCGCTCGAACTGGGCCAGGCGGTTGAACAGGGTTTCCGAGGCGGCGTCGAAGTCGGTGCCGGTGGTGTATTGGCCGGGGTCGAAGCCGGCGGGGCTGCCCTCGGCACAGAACACCAGGTGGCTAGCGGCGGCGTGGGAAGCGGCGAACATCAGCCCGGCCGCGATCGCGGCCCGGAGCGGGGTAGTCTTGCGCATGCAAACCTCATTGTTGTTTTTCTGAGGGTCTCGTTTGCGGCAGCCTTGTGGGCCGCTGCCCTTGAGTCACTGCGCCGCGGCATCGGGGGGGAATCTCGAAGGGACATTCCGGCCCTGACGGCGGCCCCGTTCGCCTGGACATCTCCGGCGAAGTGGGCTCGAATTTAAGTCATGCTAAAAATGCGGTCAACAGAAATTAAGTGTGACTAATATTTGGCGGTCGGTCCGCAGTTGCCGCTCTGGGCCGCCGGCGTTATGGCGTGCCGTGGTCGCCGAACAGGCCCAGGGTGGTGACCGTGAGCACCTCGGCCACCTCGCTGCCGGCGTTCGCCAGGCAGTGAGTCTTGCCCGCATCGAAGTGCACCGAGTCGCCCGGGCCGAGGGGGTAGTCGCGCCCCTCGATGGTGTAGACGATGCGTCCGGCCAGCACATAGGCGAATTCGCTGCCTTCGTGGGCGATCAGTTCCGACTGGTAGCCCACCGGCATGCTCATCTTCACCGCATTGAGCAGGTTGCCCGGAAAGCTGCTGGTCAGGCGCTCGTAGGCCAGGGGCTGGCCCTCGATGGTGTAGCGCACGCGCTCGCCCTGGTGCGAGTCGGGCTGCAGCTGCGGGGGCTGGTCGAACAGGGTGTTGAGCGGTACCCCCAGCGATTTGGCGATGCTCGCCAAGGAGGAGATCGACACGCCGGTGAGGTTGCGCTCGGCCTGGGACAGGAAGCTGGCGGTCAGGCCGGACTCCGCCGCGACCTGTTCGAGGGTCTTCTTGGCTTCCCGGCGCAAGCGGCGCAAGCGTTCTCCGATTCGATCTGCGGGCATGGGTAGGGCTCTTGAGGGGAGGCGACAGTATACCGATTGGCACCTGTCAGGAAAGGCACGAGCCTGCCTGGATTTAAGCTGTGCTTAAAATTGTTTTGACGAAAATTTAAGCATTACTTAAATTATGCGGCTCTCTCATCACCTAAGCCGCAGACCAGGAGTGCCTATGACCGTGGGGGTAGGAGGCAAGACGCCGGAGCAAGCGCTCGCGTTGCTGAACACTATGATCGAGGGCGCGCAGCCCATCGCCTTGGCCGAGTACCAGGCGCGCATCGAGCGGGCCCAGGCCTACATGCAGGCGCGCGATATCGCGGCCATTTACCTCAATGCCGGGAGCAACCTGCAGTATTTCACCGGGGTCAGGTGGCATCCCAGCGAGCGCATGGTCGGCGCCATCCTGCCCGCCAGGGGGGCGCTGGAGTACATCGCGCCGGCGTTCGAGGAAGGCACCGTGCGCGATTTCCGGGAGGTCGACGGGCACATCAACACCTGGCAGGAGCACGAGAGCCCCTATCGGTTGCTGCTCGACACCCTGCGGCGCATGGGCGTCAGCCCCAGGGGTGAGCAGGCGCCGCGGGTGGGGCTGTGCGCGTCCCTGGCCTTCTTCATGTTCGACGCTATCCGCCAGCTGGCCGGCGGCTATGAGTTCATCGATGCCGGCGAAGTCAGCGGCCACTGCCGGCGGCGTAAATCGGCGGCGGAGATCGCCTTGATGCAGCGGGCCAAGGACATGACCCTGGCGGTGCACAAGGCCGCGGCGAGCATCCTGCGCGAGGGCATCAGCAGCACCGAGGTGGTCGAGTTCATCCATCAGGCGCACCGCCGGGTCGGCGCCCCGGGCTCCACCTTCTGCATCGTGCTGTTCGGCCCGGCCAGCGCCTTCCCCCATGGGGTGAAGCGGGCGCAGACCCTGCGGCGGGGCGACATGGTGCTGATCGATACCGGCTGCCAGGTGCAGGGCTACCTGTCCGACATCACCCGCAGCTACGTGTTCGGCGAACCCAGCGCGCGGCAGCGCGCGTTCTGGAATCTGGAGAAGGCCGCCCAGCTCGAGGCCTTCGCGGCCGCCCGGCTGGGCTCGCCCTGTCAGGCGGTGGATGCGGCGGCACGGCGGGTGCTCGAGGCCGGTGGTTTGGGGCCGGATTATCAACTGCCCGGCTTGCCCCATCGCACCGGCCACGGCATCGGCCTGGACATCCACGAGGGGCCCTACCTGGTGCGGGGCGACGAGACGCCGCTGGAAGAGGGCATGTGTTTCAGCAACGAACCGATGATCTGCGTGCCCGGGGAGTTCGGCGTCCGTCTGGAAGACCACTTCTACATGAGCGCCGCCGGCCCGCGCTGGTTCACTCAGCCGAGCCATTCGCTCGACGACCCCTTCGGCCTGCAGGCCTGATCGTCTCAGCGGTCGGCGGCGCGCAGCCTGACCCGGGCGTAGTTGTTCGAGCCCATGGGGCTCAGCACGAAGCCCTGGCGCAGCTGAAGGGTGTAGCTCAGGCCGTCGGCTGAGATGTCCCGGCGCTCGGCGAGGCCGGGGACGACCTCGGTGCTGCCGGGGGCGAAGCGTACCAGGCGCTCGAAGAGGGTTTCCGCGCTGGCGTCGGCGGTGGTCGCCGCGGTGTACTGGACGATATCGAAGCCTTCCGGGCTGGCTTCGCTGCAGACCACCAGGCTGGCACCGGCGGCCAGCAGGACGGCGCAGAGCAACAGGCGGATAAAGGCATAGGGCGTGTTCGGCATAGGGCCTGTCCCGACGCTGCTCGGGGGGGCATGGCGCCGCCCGGACAGGCCGGTGCTGGCGCGGAACCCGGGGCGGCGGGTGAGCCGACCCGGGCATTCACTCAGGGATTACTGGCCGACGCTCACACCGTAGAAGGAGTTAAGCGCGAACGGACTGATCCTGAAGTCCTTAACCTCCTTGCGCATCGGCTGGTACACGGTGGAGTGGGCGATCGGGGTGATCGGCACCTGTTCCTTGAGGATGACCTGGGCCTGCTTGTACAGCGCGGTGCGCTCGGCCACGTCGGTGGTGCGCTTGGCCGCCTTGATCAGCTTGTCGTACTCCTCGAAGCACCACTTGGAGAAGTTGTTGCCGTCCACCGCGTCGCAGCCGTACAGGGTGCCCAGCCAGTTGTCCGGGTCGCCGTTGTCGCCGCTCCAGCCGATCAGCATGGCGTCATGCTCGCCGGCCTTGGAGCGCTTGAGGTACTCGCCCCACTCGTAGGTGACGATCCTGGCCTTGATGCCGACCTTGGCCCAGTCGGCCTGGAGCATCTCGGCCATCAGCTTGGCGTTGGGGTTGTAGGGGCGCTGCACCGGCATGGCCCACAGGGTGATCTCGGTGCCTGCCTCGACCCCGGCGGCGGCGAGCAGCGCCTTGGCCTTCTCCGGATCGTAGCCGGCGTCCTTGATGCTGTCGTTGTAGGACCACTGGGTCGGCGGCATGCCGTTGACCGCCAGCTGGCCGGCGCTCTGGTACACCGCGTCGATGATCGCCTGCTTGTTCACCGCCATGTCCAGGGCCTGGCGCACCTGCAGTTGATCCAGCGGCGGATGGGTGACGTTGTAGGCGATATAGCCATCGTTGAAGCCGGCTTGGGACGGCATGTGGATGTTCGGGTCCTTGGCCAGCGAATCCAGGTCGGCCGGGCGCGGGTTGAGGGTGATGTGGCATTCGCCGGCCTTGAGCTTCTGCATGCGCACCGAGGCGTCGGTGTTGATGGCGAAGATCAGGTTGTCGACCTTGACCTCGTCGGGCTTCCAGTAGTCCTGGTTGCCGGTGAAGCGGATCTGCGCGTCCTTCTGGTAGCGCTTGAACACGAAGGGGCCGGTGCCGATCGGCTTCTGGTTGATGTCGGCGGCCTTGCCGGCCGCGAGCAGCTGCTCGGCGTACTCGGCGGAGTGGATCGACGGGAAAGGCATCGCCAGGTTCTGGATGAAGGCCGCGTCCACCTGGTTGAGGGTGAAGCGCACGGTGAGTTCGTCGAGCTTCTCGATCTTGGCGATATTGGTGTCCAGGCCCATGTCGGTGAAGTAGGGGAACTCGCTGGGGTAGGCCTTGCGGAACGGGTGGTTCTTGTCGAGCATGCGGTTGAAGGTGAAGAGCACGTCGTCGGCGTTGAAGTCGCGGCTCGGCTTGAAGTACGCGGTGGTGTGGAACTTCACGCCGGGGCGCAGGTGGAAGGTGTAGATCAGGCCGTCCTCGGAGACCTCCCACTTTTCCGCCAGGCCGGGGATCACCGCGGTGCCGCCCCGCTCGAACTGGGTCAGGCGGTTGAACAGGGTTTCCGCGGAGGCGTCGAAATCGGTGCCGGTGGTGTACATGCCGGGGTCGAAGCCGGCGGGGCTGCCCTCGGAGCAGAACACCAGGGTGCTGGCGGCATGGGCGACAGGAGCGCTGGCGATCAGCCCAGCGACGAGCATGGCCTGGATGACGGCGTTTTTACGCATAGTGACCTCATTGTCTTATTTTGATTGTCATCGTGAGGGGCCCCTTGTGGGGGCCTCGACAGAAACTATGCACGGCATAGGCCGGAGGCAAGCGACATCTTCTGTACAAGGCCTGAACTGTAGGTCAACTATAAGTTCTTGTCGCATTCTGGATATTTTGCGGGGAAAATCCGCGAATCAGCCGCTATCTGGCGATAACGGCGGACCACAGACAGGCTCCGATCAGGGCATCTGCACCTCGATGACGCCGTCGGCGTTGATCGTCACCTGGCTGGTGCCGGCTTCGATTTCCGGCGTCGGTGCCGCCTCCATCATCGCCATGCCCTTGGCCATGCGCATCGGCATCGGCGGCTGGAAACCACCGCTGTTGAGGTTGAGACTGACCAGCTTGTAGCCGCTGCCGCCGAGGGCCTCGGTGGCCAGCTGGGCGCGGGCCTTGAAGGCCGTCACGGCATCCTTGAGCAGGGCGTCCTCGTGGCGCTTGCGGGTCGGTGCGGCGATGCTGAAGTCCATGCCGGCCATCTTCAGTGTCTCCAGCATCTGGCCGGTGAGTTTCGACAACGCGGCGAAGTCGGCGCTTTCCAGGCGCAGCTCGGCGCGCTCGCGCCAGGCGGTGATCTGCTGGCGCTTGTCGTCGTAGACCGGGTAGCTGTGGCGGCTGCCGAGGGCCACGCTGACCCCTTTGGCGGCGCGGGCCTGCTTGACGGCGTCGTTCAGGGTGCGGGTGATCTGCGCGGCAAGCCTGGCCGGATCGTCGTCCTGGGCCTCGCTGTAGAGGGTGACGTGCATCAGGTCGTGGGCGATCTCCTGGCTGACCTCGGCACGCAGGGCGACCTGGTTGTAGCGCGCCTCGTCGGCCAGGGCGGGGAGGCTGAGCAGGGTGGCGGCCCCGAGGGCGAGGGCAGTGGCGAGACGGGATAGTGGCTGCATGACGGCTCCTTGTGAGCATTGCGCGCACGGGCGTGCGCATTCCTGGGGTAGACGAAGTTATCCGACTTTCCGGGTTGGCCGCAGTTCCTGTTTTCGCGAAATAGTGCGAGTCCTGCTCAGGCGTCGTCGAAACACGCCCGCTGCGGCCAGTTGCCGCAGTGGGCGGCGCGGAGCCTTGGTTATACTCGCTCGGCTCGCAAACCGCGGCTATCTGGAGAGCCCATGCTCGCACCCGTGCAGTTGTTGTCGGCCAGTCGACAGAACCTCTGGCGCCTGACCCTGATTCGTATCCTGGTGCTGGCCGCGCAGGCCGGCTCGGTGGGCCTGGCCTACCACTCGGGCCTGCTGCCCCTGCCCTGGCTGGAACTCAGCGTCACCCTGGGCGTGTCCTTCGTCCTCTGCCTGCTCACCGCCGTGCGCCTGCGCGGCCCCTGGCCGGTCACCGAGCAGGAGTACGCGGTGCAGCTGGGCTGCGACCTGATCATCCACAGCGTGCTGCTGTACTACACCGGCGGCTCGACCAACCCCTTCGTGTCCTACTACCTGGTGCCCCTGACCATCGCCGCGGCGACCCTGCCCTGGCTGTTCACCATCGTCCTGTCCGGCCTGGCCCTGGCCGGCTATACCCTGCTGCTGGTGTGGTCCCATCCCCTGGAGTTGCCCCCGGGACCGCGGGAGAGCCTGCTGATCTACGGCATGTGGCTGAGCTTCGCCCTGGCCGCGGCGCTGATCACCTTCTTCGTCGCCAAGATGGCCGAGGAGTTGCGTCACCAGGAGGAGCTGCGCGCCGAGCGCCGCGAGGAGGGCCTGCGCGACCAGCAGCTGCTCGCCGTGGCCACCCAGGCCGCCGGCGCCGCCCATGAGCTGGGCACGCCGCTGGCGACCATGAGCGTGCTGATCAAGGAGCTGCGCCGCGAACACCAGGAGCCCATGTTGCAGGAGGACCTGGCGGTGCTGCAGGAACAGGTCCGGCTGTGCAAGGACACCCTGCAGCAGCTGGTGCGTGCCGCCGAGGCCGACCGTCGCCAGGCGGTGGTCGAGCAGTCCTGCGTCGAGTGGCTGGAGACCGCGCTCAACCGCTGGCACCTGATGCGCCCCGAGGCCAGCTACCGCTACCAGTGCGTCGGCCGCGGCACGCCGCCACGGCTCATGC
Source organism: Pseudomonas benzenivorans (assembly GCF_033547155.1). Taxonomy (GTDB): domain Bacteria; phylum Pseudomonadota; class Gammaproteobacteria; order Pseudomonadales; family Pseudomonadaceae; genus Aquipseudomonas; species Aquipseudomonas benzenivorans_B. The sequence continues at coordinate 3,563,333 of NZ_CP137892.1, read as the reverse complement.
CGCCGGCGGACCTGACCCAGGCCCTGCTCAACCTGTTGAACAATGCCGCCGACGCCTGCCCGGACAAGCTCGACGTGCGCCTGGACTGGGATCATCAGTGGTTGCGCCTGAGCATCCGCGACCACGGCGCCGGCGTGCCCCTGGCCATCGCCGAGCAGCTCGGCCGGCCCTTCTTCACCACCAAGGGCAAGGGCTTCGGCCTGGGACTGTTTCTCAGCCAGGCCAGCGTCACCCGTGCCGGCGGCACGGTAAAGTTGTATAACCACGAAGAGGGCGGCACCCTCACCGAGCTGAAGCTGCCGCGGGCCTACGGCCGGACCTGAGCCCGGCCAGAAAGGAGTGAGACATGAGTGACGAGCCGCTGTTCGATGGCGAAGAGCAACCCCACCTGTTGCTGGTCGACGACGACCCGACCTTCACCCGGGTCATGGCCCGGGCCATGAGCAGCCGCGGCCTGCGGGTGTCCACCGCCGGCTCGGCCGAGGAGGGCCTGGTCCTGGCCCAGCAGGACCTGCCGGACTACGCCGTGGTCGACCTGAAGATGGAGGGCGACTCCGGCCTGGTGCTGCTGCCCAAGCTGCTGGAGCTGGATGCCGAGATGCGCGTGGTGATCCTCACCGGCTATTCGAGCATCGCCACCGCGGTGGAGGCGATCAAGCGCGGCGCCTGCAACTACCTGTGCAAGCCGGCCGATGCCGACGACGTGCTGGCCGCGCTGCTGACCCAGCATGCCGACCTCGACAGCCTGGTGCCGGACAACCCCATGTCGGTCGATCGCCTGCAGTGGGAGCACATCCAGCGGGTATTGGCCGAGCACGAAGGCAATATCTCCGCCACCGCCCGGGCCCTGGGCATGCACCGGCGCACCCTGCAGCGCAAGTTGCAGAAGCGTCCGGTACGGCGCTGACACAGCGGGCAGGGCGGCTCGGCTAGCGGGCTGGACGTTGCCCGGCCGGGGCGGAAAACCGCGGCGCTTTTTCGGCGATGACGGTATCATTAGCCGGCTAACTAATAGTCCGGGGTCGCCATGCTCGCCGTCGTCCAGCAAACCCTCGCCGTCACCGCACCGGTCTTCGCCATGCTGTTTCTCGGCGTGGTGCTCAAGCGCTTGGGCTGGATCGACACGGCCTTCATCAACACCGCCTCGTCCCTGGTGTTCCGCGGCACCATGCCGACCCTGCTGTTTCTCGGCATCGTCAGGGCCGACCTGAGCACCGCGTTGCAGCCGGCGCTGCTGCTCTACTTCGTGCTGGCGACCCTGGCGTGCTTTGCGATCGCCTGGGGCTGGGCCATCTGGCGTTGCCCCACGGCGGATCGCGGCATCTATACCCAGGGCGCCTTTCGCGGCAACAACGGCATTGTCGGCCTGGCCCTGGCCACCAGCCTGTATGGCGACTACGGCCTGGCGGTGGGCAGCGTCCTGGCCGGGGTGGTGATCCTCTGCTACAACGTGCTCGCGGCCATCGTCCTGGCGATCTACAGCCCCGTCGGCAAGTCCGACCCCCGGGCGATCGGCCTGAGCATCATCCGCAATCCGTTGATCGTCGGCGTGCTGCTGGCCATGCCGGTGGCCTACTGGCAATGGCCCCTGCCGAACTGGCTGCTGCTGTCGGGGCAGTACTTCGCGCAGATGACCCTGCCCCTGGCGCTGATCTGCATCGGCGGCACCCTGTCCCTGGCCTCGCTGCGCGAGAGCAGCGCCGTCGCCCTCAGCGCCAGTGCGATGAAGATGGTCTGGCTGCCGCTGCTGGCGACCCTGGGCGCCTGGCTGTGGGGTTTTCGTGGCGCCGACCTGGGTATCCTGTTCTTCTACTTCGCCAGTCCCACCGCCGCGGCCAGTTTCGTCATGGCCCGGGCCATGGGCGGCAACCACCAGCTGGCCGCGGTGATCGTGGTGGTCACCACCCTGGCCGGGGTGGTGACCATCAACCTCGGTCTGCTGCTGTTGCAGTGGGCCGGCTGGACCTAGGGCGCGAGCCTCAGGCGGGGCGCTGACGATGCCAGGCGCGGGCGCCGACCACCAGCAGGGTCACCGCGGTCAGCGGCAGGGCATAGCCGAGCATGGCGGCGGCGAAGATGTCGGCGAAGGGCCGGGCGTTGGCCGTGAGCACCAGGTACAGGGTGTAGGCCGCGTAGTAGGCCAGGAACAGCAGGCCCTCCCAGCGGTTGATGCGGTAGCCGGAGAAGAAGATCGGCAAGCAGGCGATGCTGACCGCGATCATCACCGGGAAGTCGAAGGCCAGGGCGTTGGCCGGCACCGTGATCGGTAGCGGCGACACCAGCGAGGCCAGGCCCAGCACGCAGAGCAGGTTGAAGATGTTGCTGCCGACTATGTTGCCCACGGCGATGTCCCGCTCGCCCTTGAGCACCGCCATCACCGAGGTCGCCAGCTCCGGCAGCGAGGTGCCGACCGCCACCACGGTCAGGCCGATCACCAGTTCCGACAGGCCCAGGGCGCGGGCCAAGCCGACCGCACCCTCGACCAGCAGGTTGGAGCCGCCGACCAGCAGCACCAGGCCGCCGATCAGCAGGCCCAGGTTGATCAGGCTGGCATGGGGCTTGGGCGTCTCGTGCAGGCCGAACTCCTTGGCGAACTCGTCGTCGGCGCCGCTCTGCTCCTTGCGACTGCTGACGATCAGGAAGCCGGTGTAGGCCAGTACCCCGGCGAACAGCAGGGCGCCATCGAGCCGGCTCAGCTGGCCGTCCCAGGCCAGGGCCAGGGTGAGCAGGCTGGCGCCGATCATGATCGGCACGTCCAGGCGGATCAGCTGGCGCGACACCACCAGCGGGGCGATCAGCGCGGTGGTGCCGAGGATCAGCAAAACGTTGGCGATGTTGCTGCCGAGCACGTTGCCGATGGCCAGGTCGCCGCTGCCGTTCACCGCGGCCTGCACGCTCACCGCGGTTTCCGGGGCGCTGGTGCCGAAGGCCACCACGGTCAGGCCGATGATCAGCGGCGGGATGCCGAACTGCGCCGCCAGTTTGGCGGCGCCGCGCACCAGTACTTCGGCACCGGCTACCAGCAATAGCAGGCCGGCGATCAGGTAAACGAAGGTCATCAGGGTCATGGCGAGGGGCTCCAGAAAGGTGCGGCCAGTGTAGCCATCCGCACGCGCTGGGCTAGAGGGGCAGGGCGGTTATTGGTAACCGCGTGTAAAGGCCGGGCGCGTCAGTCGGCCAGCGCTTGCACGCGCACCGGCACCACGCCGGCGCGGAGCATGTCGAGGCGTGCGGCGGCCTCCTTCGACAGGTCGATGATGCGCCCGCGGGCATAGGGGCCGCGGTCGTTGATGCGCACCACCACGCTCTTGTCGTTGCGCAGGTTGGTCACCTGCACCCGGCTGCCGAACGGCAGGCTGCGGTGGGCGGCGGTCAGGGCGTGCTGGTCGAAGCGCTCGCCGCTGGCGGTCTTCTTGCCGTGGTGGCGGGCGCCGTAATAGGAGGCCTTACCTTCGGCGCTGTAACCGCCGTCGGCGACGCGCTGGCCGGCGCAGCCGGAAAGCAGGGCGAACAACGCCAGCAGCAGAGCGAAACGATGCATAGGTAGTCTCTCCGGATGGATAAACGCCGGGGCAGGCCCCGGCGTCGCATGTTGCCGACATCCCTGTGTGCCGTTCGGGCCTTGGGGCCCGGCCCGGCTTACCCTTCGAGCTTCTGCTTCAGCAGTTGGTTCACCTGGCCGGGGTTGGCCTTGCCCTTGGAGGCCTTCATGGCCTGGCCGACGAAGAAGCCGAACATCTTGCCGCGCTTGGCTTCATCGGCGGCGCGGTACTGCTCGACCTGTTCGGCATTGGCCGCCAGCACCTCGTCGAGCATGGCCTCGATGGCGCCGGAGTCGGTGACCTGCTTGAGGCCCTTGCTCTCGATGATCGCGTCGGCGTCGCCTTCGCCGGCGGCCATGGCCTCGAACACCATCTTGGCGATCTTGCCGCTGATGGTGTTGTCCTTGATGCGCAGGATCATCCCGCCCAGCTGTGCGGCGGAGACCGGCGACTGCTCGATCTCCAGACCTTCCTTGTTGAGCAGGCTGGACAGCTCGCCCATCACCCAGTTGGCCGCCAGCTTGGCGTCGCCGCAGACCTGCTGCACCTGCTCGAAGTAGTCGGCCAGCTCGCGGCTGGCGGCCAGCACGCTGGCGTCGTAGGCCGACAGGCCGAATTCGCGCTCGAAGCGCTCGCGCTTCTGCACCGGCAGCTCCGGCAGGCCGGCGCGGATCGCCTCGAGGAAGCTCGGCTCGATCACCACCGGCAGCAGGTCGGGGCAGGGGAAGTAGCGGTAGTCGTTGGCTTCTTCCTTGCTGCGCATCGAGCGCGTCTCGTCCTTGTTCGGGTCGTACAGGCGGGTTTCCTGCACCACCGTGCCGCCGTCCTCGATTAGCTCGATCTGCCGCTGCACCTCGTGGTTGATGGCCTTCTCGATGAAGCGGAAGGAGTTGACGTTCTTGATCTCGGCGCGGGTGCCGAACTCGGCCTGGCCCTTGGGCCGCACCGAGACGTTGCAGTCGCAGCGTAGCGAGCCCTCGGCCATGTTGCCGTCGCAAATCCCTAAGTAGCGCACCAGGGCGTGGATGGCCTTGACGTAGGCCACTGCCTCCTTGGCGGAGCGGATGTCCGGCTCGGAGACGATCTCCAGCAGCGGCGTGCCGGCGCGGTTGAGGTCGATGCCGCTCATGCCGTGGAAGTCTTCGTGCAGGCTCTTGCCGGCATCCTCTTCCAGGTGCGCGCGGGTGATGCCGATGCGCTTGACCGTGCCGTCTTCCAGGGTGATGTCCAGGTGGCCCTTGCCGACTATGGGGTGGTCCATCTGGCTGGTCTGGTAGCCCTTGGGCAGGTCCGGGTAGAAGTAGTTCTTGCGCGCGAAGACGTTCTTCGGTGCGATCTCGGCGTCGATCGCCAGGCCGAACTTGCAGGCCATGCGCACGGCTTCTTCGTTGAGCACCGGCAAAGTGCCGGGCATGCCCAGGTCGACCAGGCTGGCCTGGGTGTTGGGCTCGGCGCCGAAGCCGGTGGCGCTGGCGGAGAAGATCTTCGATTGGGTGCTGAGCTGAGCGTGGATCTCAAGCCCGATGACTGTTTCCCATTGCATCTCTATCGTCCTCAGAATCCAGCCGGAGCTTGTTGATGCCAGTCGGTCACCGTCTGGTACTGGTGCGCAACATTGAGCAGGCGGCCTTCCTGGAAATAGGGGGCGAGCAGCTGCACGCCGACCGGCAGGCCGTCGACGAAGCCGGCGGGCATCGACAGGCCGGGGATGCCGGCCAGGTTGGCGGTGATGGTGTAGATATCTTCCAGGTAGGCGGAGACCGGGTCGTTGCTCTTCTCGCCGAGCCTCCAGGCCGGGTTCGGCGTGGTCGGGCCGAGGATCACATCGACCTCCTCGAACGCCTTGACGAAGTCGTTCTTGATCAGCCGGCGGATCTTCTGCGCCTTGAGGTAGTAGGCGTCGTAGTAGCCGGCGGACAGCGCGTAGGTGCCGACCATGATGCGCCGCTTGACCTCGGCACCGAAGCCCTCGCCACGCGAGCGCTTGTACAGGTCTTCCAGGTTGACCGGGTTCTCGCAGCGGTAGCCGAAACGCACGCCGTCGAAGCGCGACAGGTTGGAGCTGGCCTCGGCCGGTGCGATCACGTAGTAGGCCGGGATCGCGTGCTGCATGTTCGGCAGGCTGATGTCCTTGACCGAGGCGCCGAGCCTCTTCAGCTCCTCGATCACCGCCATGACCTTCTCGCCGATGCGCGCGTCGAGGCCGGCGCCGAAGTATTCCTTGGGCAGGCCGATGCGCAGGCCGGCCAGCGGCTGATTCAGGGCGGCCAGGTAGTCGTCCACCGGCTGGTCGACGCAGGTGCTGTCCTTCGGGTCGAAGCCGGCCATGGCCTGCAGCAGCAGCGCGCAGTCCTCGGCGGTGCGGGCCAGCGGGCCGCCCTGATCGAGGCTGGAGGCGTAGGCGATCATGCCCCAGCGCGACACGCGGCCGTAGGTCGGCTTGAGGCCGGTGAGGTTGGTCAGCGCCGCCGGCTGGCGGATCGAGCCGCCGGTGTCGGTGCCGGTGGCGGCCGGCAGCAGGCGCGCGGCCACCGCGGCGGCCGAGCCGCCGGAGGAACCGCCGGGCACGCGCTCGAGGTTCCAGGGGTTCTTCACCGGGCCGTAGTGGCTGGACTCGTTGGCCGAGCCCATGGCGAATTCGTCCATGTTCAGCTTGCCCAGGGTCACCGCGCCGGCGCTGGCGAGCTTCTCCACCACCGTGGCGTCGTAGGGCGCCTTGAAGCCCTGCAGGATCTTGGAGGCGCAGCTGGTCAGCACGCCCTGGGTGCAGAACAGGTCCTTGTGGCCGATCGGTGCGCCGAGCAGGGCGCCGTTCTCGCCGCTGGCGCGGCGCGCGTCGGCGGCCTTGGCCTGGGCCAGGGCCTGCTCCTCGGTGACGCTGATGAAACTGTTGAGCTGCGGGTCGAGGCGCTGGATGCGCGCCAGCAGCTCGCGGGTCAGTTCCTCGGCGGAAAATTGCTTGGCGGCGAGGGCGCGGGCGATCTCGGCCAGGGTCAATTGATGCATGGCGTGGCTCATTCCCTTACTCGATGACTTTCGGAACCAGGTACAGGCCGTTTTCCACGGCCGGGGCGATGGCCTGGTAGGCGTCGCGCTGGTTTTCTTCGCGCACTGCGTCGGCGCGCAGGCGCTGGGTGGCTTCCAGCGGGTGGGCCAGGGGCTCGATGCCGGTGGTGTCCACCGCCTGCATCTGGTCGACCAGGCCGAGGATGCTGTTGAGGGTCTCGGTGGTGCGCGGAATATCGTCTTCACTCAGGCCCAGGCGGGCCAGGTGGGCGATTTTTTCCACGTCGGAGCGTTCAAGCGCCATTGGGGTTCTCCAATAGAGGGCAGCCAGTGGAAATTGTGAACGGGGCGCCGTGCATGCAAAAAGATGCAGGGAACGGATGCCGTGAGCTGGCGGTCAAAGGCCGCGATGATGGGCTCTGGAGCCCGGAAAAACAGGCAATCTAACATATCGGCGCCTTGCTCAAAATCCCTCCCGTTGTTAGAGTTTGCCGCACTTTTTTACCCACGCGTTGCCTAGGGTCCCTAATCCCATGTTCAAGAAACTGCGTGGCATGTTTTCCAGCGATCTGTCGATCGACCTGGGCACTGCCAATACCCTTATTTATGTCCGCGAACGTGGCATCGTGCTGAACGAGCCGTCCGTGGTCGCGATCCGCACCCATGGCAACCAGAAGAGCGTCGTCGCCGTCGGTACCGAAGCCAAGCGCATGCTGGGCCGTACCCCGGGCAATATTTCCGCCATCCGTCCGATGAAGGACGGGGTGATCGCCGACTTCAGCGTCTGCGAGAAGATGCTGCAGTACTTCATCAACAAGGTGCACGAGAACAGCTTCCTGCAACCCAGCCCGCGCGTGCTGATCTGCGTGCCGTGCAAGTCGACCCAGGTCGAGCGCCGTGCCATCCGCGAATCGGCCCTGGGCGCCGGCGCCCGCGAGGTGTTCCTGATCGAAGAGCCGATGGCCGCGGCCATCGGTGCCGGCCTGCCGGTGGAAGAGGCCCGTGGCTCCATGGTCGTCGACATCGGCGGCGGCACCACCGAGATCGCCCTGATCTCGCTGAACGGCGTGGTCTATGCCGAGTCCGTGCGGGTCGGCGGCGACCGTTTCGACGAGGCCATCATCACCTATGTGCGCCGTAACTACGGCAGCCTGATCGGCGAATCCACCGCCGAGCGCATCAAGCAGGAAATCGGCACCGCCTACGCCGGCGGCGAGCTGCGCGAAGTCGACGTGCGCGGGCGCAACCTGGCCGAGGGCGTTCCGCGCAGCTTCACCCTGAACTCCAACGAGGTGCTCGAGGCGCTGCAGGAGTCCCTGGCGACCATCGTCCAGGCGGTCAAGAGCGCCCTGGAGCAGTCGCCGCCGGAACTGGCTTCGGACATCGCCGAGCGCGGCCTGGTGCTGACCGGTGGCGGCGCGCTGCTGCGCGACCTGGACAAGCTGCTGGCCCAGGAAACCGGCCTGCCGGTGATAGTCGCCGAGGACCCGCTGACCTGCGTGGCGCGCGGCGGCGGCAAGGCCCTGGAGATGATGGACCGTCACACCATGGACCTGCTGTCCACGGAGTAAGGCGCCAGTCCCTCGTCTCGAGCTGCAAGCCGGGTCCTTATCCGCTTGCAGCTTTTTATTGCCGCCTGACGTCTTGAGGAATCGCCCATCAAACCGCTATTTGCCAAGGGACCTTCGCTCGGTGTACGCCTGTTGGTGCTGACCGTGCTGTCGGTCGCGCTGATGGTGGTGGATGCGCGCTTCACCCTGCTGCAGCCCCTGCGCAGCCAGCTGGGGGTGATAGTCGAGCCGGTCTACTGGCTGGGTCGCTTGCCCCTGACTCTCTGGGAGGGGGCCACCGAGGAGCTCAGTTCGCGCAGCGAGCTGGCGGCGGAGAACGAGAAGCTCAAGGCCGAGCAGCTGATGATGCAGCGCCGCCTGCAGAAGCTCGCCACCCTCACCGAGCAGAACGTGCGCCTGCGCGAGCTGCTCAATTCGGCGGCCTTGGTCGACGACGAGGTGCTCGCCACCGAGCTGATCGGCATCGACCCCAACCCCTTCACCCATCGCATCCTCATCGACAAGGGCGAGAAGGACGGCGTCCTGCTCGGCCAGCCGGTGCTCGATGCCCGCGGGCTGATGGGCCAGGTGGTCGAGGTGATGCCCTACACCTCGCGGGTGCTGCTGCTCACCGACACCACCCACAGCATTCCGGTGCAGGTCAACCGCAATGGCCTGCGCGCCATCGCCAGCGGTACCGGTAACCCGGAGCGCCTGGAGCTGCGCCATGTGGCCGACACCGCGGACATCAAGGAGGGCGACCTGCTGGTCAGCTCCGGCCTCGGTCAGCGCTTCCCGGCCGGCTATCCGGTGGCCACGGTGAGCGAGGTGGTCCACGACTCCGGCCAGCCCTTCGCCATCGTCCGCGCCGTGCCCACCGCCAAGCTCAACCGCAGCCGCTATATGTTGCTGGTGTTCACCGACCCGCGCAGCCCGGAGCAGCGCGCGACCGAGTCGGCCGAGGCGCAGGAGGCCGCCGATCGCCAGCGGCAGGAACAGGAGGCGTCGGCGGCTGCCGAGACGGCGGGGTCATCGACTGTCCAGGAGGTTGAGCAATGATCGCCGTTCGCGCGCGCAACGTCTGGGTGATCTGGTTCAGCCTGGCCCTGGGCCTGGTGCTCAGCGTGGCCTCCCTGCCGAGCTTCATGGAGAGCGGTCGCCCCCTGTGGCCGGCCCTGCTGCTGACCTACTGGGTGTTGGCCCTGCCGCACCGGGTCGGCATGGCCACGGCCTGGTTCATCGGCCTGCTCGCCGACGTGCTCAACGGCACGCTGCTGGGGCTCAACGCCCTGGTGCTGACCCTGATCACCTTCCTGGTGCTGAGCCTGCACCAGCGCCTGCGCATGTTCCCCCTGTGGCAGCAGAGCATGGTCTTGCTGGTGGTGTTCGGCCTGGCCCAGTTGCTGCACTTGTGGCTCAATGCCTTGACCGGCAGTCGCCCGCCGACCCTGGCGTTCGTCCTCCCGGCCCTGGTCAGCGCACTGCTGTGGCCCTGGGTCCATGCCCTGCTGCGCGGCGTGCATCGGCGCCTGGGTGTCAACTAAGCGGGGCACGGCCCCGCCACTACCCCACAGGGAGAGGTCTTGATGGCCACGCTATACCTGGCTTCGGGGTCGCCGCGCCGGCGCGAGTTGTTGGCGCAGATCGGCGTGCCCTTCACCCCCCGTATCGTCCCCGTCGATGAGTGCGTCTTGCCCGGCGAGTCGGCCGAGGCCTATGTCGAGCGCCTGGCGCGGGAAAAGGCGCTGGCCGCATTGGCCACCCTGGAGCAGGCGGCCGATGCCGTGGTGCTGGGCGCCGATACCGCGGTGGTGCTCGAGGGCCGTATCCTCGGTAAGCCGGCGGATCGCAGCGAGGCCCTGGAGACCCTTGGCGCGCTGTCCGGGCGCGAGCACCAGGTGCTGACCGCCGTGGCCCTGGCGTCGCCGGCGCGGGTGACATCGCGGGTGGTGGTCAGTCAGGTCGGCTTCCGTGCGCTGAGTCGCGCCGAGATCGAGGCCTACTGGGCCAGCGGCGAGCCCCGGGACAAGGCCGGCAGCTATGGTATCCAGGGCCTGGCGGCGGTGTTCGTCAGGCAGTTGCAGGGCAGTTATTCGGCGGTGGTCGGCCTGCCCCTGTGCGAAACCGCCGAGTTGCTCGCCGAGTTCGCCATTCCCTGCTGGCAGGCGCGGTCGGTCGCGGCTTCCCGCCCCAATGCACAAGAGATGGACCCATGAGTGAAGAGATTCTGATCAATATCACGCCAATGGAATCGCGCGTGGCGGTGGTGGAGAACGGCGTGCTGCAGGAGGTGCATGTCGAGCGCACCCAGCGTCGCGGCATAGTCGGCAACATCTACAAGGGCAAGGTGGTGCGGGTGCTGCCGGGCATGCAGGCGGCCTTCGTCGACATCGGCCTGGAGCGCGCGGCCTTCATCCACGCCTCGGAAATCTCCAGCCGCGAAGGTTCGGCGGTGGAAACCATCAGCGCCCTGGTACACGAGGGCCAGAGCCTGGTGGTGCAGGTGACCAAGGACCCGATCGGCAGCAAGGGCGCGCGCCTGACTACCCAGCTGTCGATCCCCTCGCGCTACCTGGTGTACATGCCGCGTACCAGCCACGTGGGCATCTCGCTGAAGATCGAGGACGAGGGCGAGCGCGAGCGTCTCAAACAGGTGGTCGCCGACTGCATCGGTGACGAAGGCATCGAGGAGGCCGGCGGCTTCATCCTGCGCACCGCCGCCGAGGGCGCGGGGGCCGACGAGATTCTCATCGACATCCGCTACCTGCGCCGCCTGTGGGACCAGATCGCCGTACAGATGCAGAATGCGCCGGCGCCCTCGGTGATCTACGAGGACCTGTCCCTGGCCCTGCGTACCCTGCGCGATCTGGTCAGCCTGCGTACCGAGAAGCTGCGCATCGACTCGCGGGAAACCTTCCAGAAGATCGCGCAGTTCGTCGCCGAACTCATGCCGGAAATCGCCGACCGCCTGGAGCACTATCCGGGCGAGCGACCGATCTTCGACCTGTACGGGGTCGAGGACGAGATCCAGCGGGCCCTGGAGCGCAAGGTGCCGCTGAAGTCCGGCGGTTACCTGATCATCGACCCGGCCGAGGCGATGACCACCATAGACGTCAACACCGGCGCCTTCGTCGGCCACCGCACCCTCGAAGAGACCATCTTCAAGACCAACCTCGAGGCCGCCACCGCCATCGCCCGCCAGCTGCGCCTGCGCAACCTGGGCGGGATCATCATCATCGACTTCATCGACATGGAGGACGAGGAGCATCAACGCCAAGTGCTCCGCACTCTGGAGAAGCAGCTGGAGCGCGACCACGCCAAGACCAATATCATCGGCATCACCGAACTGGGTCTGGTGCAGATGACCCGCAAGCGCACCCGCGAGAGCCTTGAACAGGTGCTCTGCGAGCCCTGTACCAGCTGCCAGGGGCGCGGCAAGTTGAAGACCCCGGAAACCATCTGCTACGAGATCTTCCGTGAGATCCTCCGTGAGGCCCGTGCCTACCAGCCCGAGGGCTACCGGGTATTGGCCAACCAGAAGGTGGTGGACCGTCTGCTCGACGAGGAGTCGGGCAATGTCGCCGACCTGGAGAGCTTCATCGGCCGTACCATCAAGTTTCAGGTCGAGACCATGTACTCCCAGGAGCAATACGATGTGGTGCTGTTGTGACCGGGTGCCCGCTGTTCAAGGATTGAGCTGAATGGATCGCTTGACCCGCTGGCTCGCCGCCGTCCTGCGCTGGGCGTTGGCCTGTTGTGCCTTGCTGCTGGTGCTGGCGGCGCTGTTCGTCAGCCTCGGCCGCGAGCTGGTGCCCTGGGTCGCCGAGTACCGTCTGGAGGCCGAGGATCGGGGCCGCGCGCTGCTCGGCCTGCCGCTGGAGATCGGCAGCCTGGAAGGTCGCTGGCAGGGCTTCGCGCCGCTGCTGATCGGTCGCGACGTGCGCCTGGGCGAGGGCCCCGGGGCGCTGCACCTGGATCAGCTGCGGGTGCGCCCGGACCTGCTGGCCAGCCTGCTGGCGCGCGAGTTGCGGGTGGCGGCACTGGAGCTGGAGGGGCTGCAGCTCGGCGTGCGCGAGGACGCGCAGGGTGCCTGGTCGCTCAAGGGATTAGTGCCCGGTGGCGCCGGTGGCGGCGTCGATGTCGCACAGTTGCTCGGGCGGCTGCAGCGGGTCGAGCGCCTGGCGTTGCTCAACAGCCAGGTGAGCGTCGAGGCCTGGAAGCGTCCCGTACAGACCCTGACCTATGTCAATCTGAGCCTGCGCAATGGCCCCAGCCGCCAGCGTCTGGACGGCCGCCTGCTGCTGCCCGACGGTCAACCGCTGGCTCTGCAGCTGAGCTCGCGGCTGCAGGCCGAGCGCTGGCGTGAGGCCGAGCTGCAGCTGTATCTGAGCCTGCCGCAGAGCGACTGGGCGCGCTGGCTGCCGCCCAGCGTGCTGCGGCAGTGGCGGGTCGAGCAGTTGCAGGCCGGCGGCGAGCTCTGGCTGTCCTGGGCCGACGGCGCGGTGCGGCGTGCCGTGGCGCGCCTGCACGCGCCCCGGTTGCAGGCGGGTTATGCCGAGCGCCAGGCGGTGAGCCTGCAGGACCTGGCGCTGAATGCCTACTTCTCTCGTACCGCTCAGGGCTTCGAGCTGCTGCTGGACGATCTGGCGTTGAGCCAGGGCGAGAGCCGCTGGGGCGAGGTGCGCCTGGGCCTTAGCCAGGTGCGCGACAGTGCCGAGGCCGAGGAACAGTGGCAGTTGGCGGCCGATCACCTCGACCTGGCGCCCCTGGCGCCCCTGGTGAGTGCCCTGGCGCCGTTGCCGGACCAGGCCCTGGGGTTGCTCGAGCGGCTGCAACCCCGTGGGGCGCTGCGCAATGTGCGGCTGGACTATCGGCCGCGCATCGCCGGTGACAAGCGTCTGCAGTTCGCCGCCAACCTCGAACGCATCGGCTTCGCGGCCTATGAGGCCGTGCCTGCGGCGCAGAACATCAGCGGCAGCATCAGCGGCGACCTGGGGCAGGGCGAGCTGCGCCTGGATGCGCAGGACTTCGTCCTGCATCTGGGTACCCTGTTCCCCAAGCCCTGGCACTACAGCAAGGCCAATGCCCGCCTGACCTGGCGCCTCGACGAGCAGGCCTTCACCCTGCGCAGCCCCTACCTGCAGGTGGTCGGCGAGGAGGGTGAGATCGCCGGCGACTTTCTCATTCGCCTGCTGCGCGACCCCCAGGCGGAAGACTACATGGACCTGCGCGTCGGCCTGCGCCAGGGCGATGCCCGCTACACCGAGAAGTACCTGCCGACCCGCTCGCCGGGGTTCGAGCCGCAGCTGGCCCACTGGCTGCAGACGGCTATTCGTGGCGGCGTGGTGGATGAGGGCTACTTCCAGTACCAGGGTTCGCTGAACAAGGGCGCGGCGGATGCGGCGCGCAGTCTCAGCCTGTTCTTCGCCGTGCACGATGCCGAGCTGGCGTTCCAGCCGGGCTGGCCGGCCCTGCGCGAGGGGCGTGGCGAGGTCCTGATCGAAGACAGTGGCGTGCGCGTGCGCCTGGCCGAGGGGCGTCTGCTCGACAGCCGGATACGCCAGGCGCGGGCCGAGATTCCCCATGCCGGAGTGGGGCGGGTGCCGCACCTGCAGCTGGAGGCCGAGGTGCAGAGCAGCCTGGGCGATGCCCTGCGGCTGCTCCAGGAGACCCCTATGGGCACGGCCGACACCTTCGCCGGCTGGCAGGGCGAAGGCCCGCTCGATGGTCGGCTCACGCTCGACCTGCCCCTGCAGCAGGGCTTGCCGGTGGCCGTGGTGGTCGATTTCGCCACCGAGGGCGCCCGCCTCGAACTGGCCAATCCGCAGCTGAAGCTCAGCCGCCTGCGCGGGGCCTTCCGCTATGACTCCGCCACGGGCCTGAGCGCCCCGGATATCCGTGCCCGGGCGCTCGGCCACGCGTTGCGCGGCAAGGCCGTCGCGCAAGGCCGCGGCGGCCAGGCGAGCACGCGCATCGAGGCCCACGGCCAGGTGCCGCTGGCAGAGCTGAGCGCCTGGCTGGGCGTCACCGCGCCGCTGCCTCTCAGCGGCACTTTGCCCTACCGCCTGCGCCTGAACCTGGACGGACTCGACAGCCAGTTGCGGGTGGACTCCAACCTGCAGGGCCTGGCCATCGCCCTGCCGGCACCCTTCGGCAAGTCCGCCGAGGAGCAGCGCTATGCCGACTGGCGCATGACCCTGGGCGGCGCCGAGCGCCGCTACTGGCTGGACTATGCCGAGCTGGCCAGCCTGTCCTTCGCCGCCCCTGCGGACAATCCGGGAGAGGGGCGCGGCGAACTGCGCCTGGGCGATGGCCCGGCGTTGTTGCCGACGGCCAAGGGGCTGCGCCTGCGCGGGCGGCTGTCCGAGCTGGACTGGGCCGCCTGGCAGGCCGTCTTGCAGCCTTATCGAAGCCTGGCGCAGGACGACGCTCAGCAACTGTTCAAGGATGCGCAGCTGCAGATCGCCCGCTTCACGGGTTTCGGCGGCAGCCTGGACGATCTCGCCGTGCGCCTCGGGCGCGCCGACGCCGGTTGGGCCCTGAGCCTGGACAGCCAGACGCTCAAGGGGCAGGTGCGACTGCCGGACGCGGACACCGCCCCGATCGCGGTCAGCCTGGACTACCTGCGCCTGCCGCCGGCCGAGCCGAAGACCGCAGTGGCCGTCGACAAGCCCGACCCGCTGCAGAACCTCGACCCGCGGCAGATTCCGGCCCTGGACGTGCAGGTCGACCGGGTCTTGCAAGGCGAGGAGCTGCTGGGGGCCTGGTCGCTGAAGGCGCGGCCGAGTCCGAACGGCGTGCGCTTCGACGATCTGCGGCTGCAGCTCAAGGGCCTGCAGCTCGATGGCAGCGCCGGCTGGGAGGGCGCACCGGGCGCCAGCGCCAGTTGGTACAAGGGCCGCCTGCAGGGCCGGGACCTGGCCAAGGTGTTGCTGGCCTGGGGCTATGCGCCGACGGCCAGCAGCGAGCGCTTCCGTCTGGATGTCGACGGGCGCTGGCCGGGCTCGCCGGCCTGGGCCAGTCTCAAGCGCTTCTCCGGCAGCATGGATGCGGTGCTGCGCAAGGGGCAGTTCGCCGAGGTGCAGGGCTCGGCGTCGGCACTGCGGGTGTTCGGCCTGCTCAACTTCAACTCCATCGGCCGGCGCCTGCGCCTGGACTTCTCCGACCTGCTCGGCAAGGGCCTGAGCTATGACCGGGTCAAGGGCCTGCTGGCCGCCACCGACGGGGTGTTCGTCACCCGTGAACCGATCACCCTGACCGGTCCGTCCAGCAACCTGGAGCTGGATGGCACCCTGAACATGGTCAACCAGCAGATCGACGCCAAGTTGCTGGTGACGCTGCCGGTGACCAACAACCTGCCGCTGGCCGCGCTGATCGTCGGTGCGCCGGCCATAGGCGGCGCGCTGTTCGTGGTCGACAAGTTGCTCGGCGACCGAGTGGCGCGCTTCGCCAGCGTGCAATACGACGTCGAGGGAGACCTGGCGGACCCCAAGATCACCTTCGACAAACCCTTTGAAAAGCCGCAATAAGCCCGGGCCGGCCATGCAGGCCGAGGCCGAGGCTTGTAAGCTGGGTAACCGATAGAGTCCCCGAGATGGAGAGGCCATGACCCTCGCCGTGATTCAGCTGGTCAGCCAGGACGATGTGCTCGCCAACCTGGCCAGTGCCCGGCAGCGCCTGGAACAGGCGGCGCAGGCCGGGGCGCGCCTGGCGGTGCTGCCGGAGAACTTCGCCGCCATGGGGCGTCGTGACCTCGCCGCCCTGGGACGCCGCGAGGCGCTCGGCGAGGGGCCGATCCTGCCCTGGTTGCAACAGACCGCACGCGACCTGCGGCTATGGATAGTCGCCGGCACCATTCCCTTGCCGCCGGACGGCCAGCCCGAGGCCAAGGCCCATGCCTGCTCGCTGCTGATCGACGAGCAGGGCCAGCGAGTGGCGCGTTACGACAAGCTGCACCTGTTCGACGTGGATGTGAGCGACAGCCGCGGCCGCTATCGCGAGTCCGACGACTACGCCCATGGCGCGCGGGTGGTGGTGGCCGACACGCCCGTTGGGCGGTTGGGTTTGACGGTGTGTTACGACCTGCGTTTCCCTGAACTCTATGGGGCCCTGCGCGAGGCGGGCGCCGAACTGATCAGCGCGCCCTCGGCCTTCACCGCGGTTACCGGCGCCGCCCATTGGCAGGTGCTGATCCGTGCCCGGGCCATCGAGACCCAGTGTTATGTGCTGGCCGCCGATCAGGGCGGCACTCATCCGGGTGGCCGCGAGACCCATGGCCACTCGGCTATCGTCGACCCCTGGGGGCGTATCCTTGCCGAGCAGGCCAGCGGCGAGGCCGTGCTGCTGGCGCCCCGCGATGCCGCCGAGCAGGCGGCGATCCGCCAGCGCATGCCGGTGGCCCGGCACAAACGATTTTTCGCCGCGGCCGACCCGCGGTTGCCAGATTCGGAACAGTCATGAACGAGATGATGCAGTTATGAGCCAGATGTTGATGTCCGTCAGCGAGCACCTGTTGTCCCCAGGCGGCCTGAGCCTCGACCACCTGCCCAGGGTGCTGGGCGAGCTGGCCGGCCCGGGTATCGACGCCGCCGACCTGTATTTCCAGAGCCAGGTCTCCGAAACCTGGGTGCTGGAGGATGGCATCGTCAAGGAGGGCAGTTTCAACCTCGACCAGGGTGTCGGCGTGCGCGCCCAGTCCGGCGAGAAGACCGGTTTCGCCTACAGCAATGCGATCACGCCCGAGGCACTGGGCCAGGCCGCGGGCGCGGCCCGCTCGATCGCCCGGGCCGGTCAGCAGGGCCGGGTGCTGGCCTTCAGCAATCCACTGGTCAGTGCCCTGTATGCCCCGGACAACCCGCTGGACGTGATCGACCGGGCGCAGAAGGTCGAGCTGCTCCAGCGCATCGACCAGGCCACCCGTGCCCTCGACCCGCGCATCAAGCAGGTCACGGTGAGCCTGGCCGGGGTCTGGGACCGGGTGCTGGTGGCGGCCAGCGACGGCAGCCTGGGCAGCGATGTGCGTCCGCTGGTGCGTTTCAATGTCAGCGTCATCGTCGAGCAGAACGGCCGCCGCGAGCGCGGCGGCCACGGCGGCGGCGGGCGCACCGATTACCGCTATTTCCTCGCCGAGGACCGGGCCATGGGCTACGCCCGCGAGGCGTTGCGCCAGGCCCTGGTCAACCTCGAGGCGGTCGCCGCGCCGGCCGGCAGCATGCCGGTGGTGATGGGGGCCGGCTGGTCCGGGGTGCTGCTGCACGAGGCGGTCGGCCATGGCCTGGAGGGCGACTTCAACCGCAAGGGCAGCTCCGCCTACAGCGGCCGCCTGGGCGAGAAGGTCGCCTCCAGCCTATGCACCATCGTCGACGACGGTACCCTGGCCGAGCGCCGCGGCTCCCTGAGCATGGACGACGAGGGCACGCCCACCGAATGCACCACGCTGATCGAGAACGGCGTGCTCAAGGGCTATATGCAGGACAAGCTGAACGCTCGCCTGATGGGCGTGGCCTGCACCGGCAACGGCCGTCGCGAGTCCTACGCGCACCTGC
The DNA here is from genome assembly GCF_033547155.1 of Pseudomonas benzenivorans. Classification (GTDB taxonomy): domain Bacteria; phylum Pseudomonadota; class Gammaproteobacteria; order Pseudomonadales; family Pseudomonadaceae; genus Aquipseudomonas; species Aquipseudomonas benzenivorans_B. The sequence goes on along the minus strand of NZ_CP137892.1, from coordinate 3,545,690 downwards.
CGATGCCGCGCATGACCAACACTTACATGCTGGCCGGCGAGAGCGACCCGGAGGAGATCATCCGCTCGGTGAAGAAGGGCATCTACTGTGCCAACCTCGGCGGCGGCCAGGTCGACATCACCAGCGGCAAGTTCGTCTTCTCCACCAGCGAGGCCTACCTGATCGAGGACGGCAGGATCACCGCGCCGGTCAAGGGCGCCACCCTGATCGGCAACGGCCCGGAAGCCATGAGCCGGGTGTCGATGGTCGGCAACGACCTGGCCCTGGACAGCGGCGTCGGCACCTGTGGCAAGGACGGCCAGTCGGTGCCGGTGGGCGTCGGCCAGCCGACCCTGAGGATCGATGCGATCACCGTAGGTGGCACGGGGGCGTAGGGTGGTTTAGCCGAAGGCGTGACCCAGCGTCACGGCAGACTTAACGCAGCCCGCGCTGGCTTTCGTCCAGTTCGCGGATGTACTTGAAGATCTTGCGTGCGGCGGCCGGCGCCTTGTTCTGCGCCGCTTCGTGCTGGGCCTGACGGATCAGCTGGCGCAGGTGCTGGCGATCGGCCTGGGGGTAGTCGCCGACGAAGGCTTCCAGGGTCTCGTCGCTGCCGCCCAGCAGGCGGTCGCGCCAGCGTTCCAGGTTGTGGAAGCGTTCGTTGTACTGGCGCGTGGAGGCGTCCAGCTGATCGAGCAGGTGGGTGATGGCGTCGATGTCCTGCTCGCGCATCAGCTTGCCGATGAACTGGATATGGCGCTTCTTCGCCACATTGGCCGTGTGTTTCGGCGCCTCGGCCAGGGCGCGGCGCAGGGCATCGGTCAGGGGTAGCTTGTTCAGCAGGTCGGGCTTTAAGGTGGTCAGGCGCTGCCCCAGGTCTTGCAGGGCATGCAGCTCGCGTTTGACCTGGGATTTGCTCTTCTCGCCGGAGAAGTCGTCAAGGTATTCGGGCATGGGGGTGGTCCAGTGGAAAACGCCGTCATGATAGCAGCAAGTTTCCGGCCGCAAGCGTCCGGTCCATGCGGGACCTAGCTTGTCGCCCATCGCTTAGGAGTGTTTATGAGTGCAGTAGAAGGGGTCGGCCCCGCCGCCGTGCCGCAGTTGCAGGCCCAGGTCGAGCAGATCATAGCCGAGGCCAAACGGCAGGGCGCCAGCGCCTGCGAGGTGGCCGTATCGGTGGAGCAGGGGCTGTCCACCAGCGTGCGTCGCGGCGAGGTGGAGACGGTCGAGTTCAACCGCGACCAGGGCTTCGGCATTACCCTCTATGTCGGCCAGCGCAAGGGCTCGGCCAGTACCTCGGCCAGCGGCGAGGCGGCCATTCGCGAGACCGTGGCGGCGGCCCTGGCCATCGCCAAGCATGCCTCCGAAGACGAGTGCGCCGGGTTGGCCGATGCCGCGCTGATGGCCCGTGAGCTGCCGCAACTGGACCTCTATCACGCCTGGGCGATCAGTCCGGAGCAGGCCATCGAGCAGGCGCTGCGCTGCGAGGCGGCGGCCTTCGCCGAGGATCCGCGGATCAAGAATGCCGATGGCACCACCCTCAATACCCATCAGGGTTGCCGGGTGTACGGCAACAGTCATGGTTTCGTCGGCGGCTACGCCAGCACCCGGCACAGCCTGAGCTGCGTGATGATCGCCGAGGAGGGCGGGCAGATGCAGCGCGACTACTGGTACGACGTCAATCGCCAGGGCGAGTTGCTGACCGATGCCGCCGATATCGGTCGCCGCGCCGCGCAGCGTACAGTCAGTCGCCTGGGCGCGCGGCCGGTGCCGACCTGCGAGGTGCCGGTGCTGTTCTCCGCCGAGTCGGCCACCGGGCTGTTCGGCCATTTCCTGTCGGCGATTTCCGGCGGCAACCTCTATCGCCAGTCGTCCTTCCTCGAAGGCGCCTTGGGGCAGCAGCTGTTCCCCGAGTGGCTCAAGCTCGACGAGCGTCCGCACATCCCGCGTGCTCTGGGCAGCGCGGCGTTCGACGGCGACGGCCTGGCGACCTACGCGAAGTCCTTCGTCGAGGGCGGTGAGCTGCTGTCCTACGTGCTGGGCACCTATTCCGGACGCAAGCTGGGCATGCCCAGCACGGCCAACGCCGGTGGCGTGTACAACCTGTTCGTCAGCCACGGCGACGAGGACCAGCAGGCGCTCCTCAAGCGCATGGGCCGTGGCCTGTTGGTCACCGAGCTGATGGGGCACGGCCTGAACCTGGTCACCGGCGACTACTCGCGTGGCGCCGGCGGCTACTGGGTGGAGAATGGCGAGATCCAGTTCCCGGTGCAGGAAGTGACCATCGCCGGCAACCTGCGCGACATGTTCAGGCAGATAGTCGCGGTGGGCAGCGATCTGGAGCTGCGCAGCAATATCCGCACCGGCTCGGTGCTGATCGAGCGCATGACGGTGGCCGGCAGCTGACGGCCGACCGCGCAACGCAAGAGGGGCTGCCCGCGGCAACGGGCAGCCCCTCTTTTTATTGGGCGCCTGGCTATTCGCCTTCGTCGAAGTAGTTGTTGATCAGTTCGACCAGCGCCTCCAGGGCATCGTGATCCTGCTCGCCTTCGGTGTGCAGGTGGATCGGCGTACCCTTGCCGGCGGCCAGCATCATCACCGCCATGATGCTCTTGCCGTCCACCAGGCTCTCCGGGGCGCGGCCGACCTTGACCTTGCAGGGATAGCGGCCGGCCACGCCGACAAACTTGGCCGCGGCACGCGCGTGCAGGCCCAGCTTGTTGATGATGGTGATTTCGCGGGAGGGCATTGCGGTGTTTCCTTAGCTGAGGTCGCGGTGGCGAACCTGAACGTTCTTCAAGGTGGGCTTCAGGGTATCACCCAGGCGATTGGCCAGGTACACCGAGCGGTGGTGGCCGCCGGTGCAGCCGATGGCCACCGTGACATAGGCGCGGTTGCTGGCGGCGAAGCGCGGCAGCCATTTGTTCAGGTAGGCGAGGATGTCCTGGAACATCTCCTCGACATCGGCCTGGGCCGCCAGGTACTCGGCCACCGGCTGGTCGAGGCCGGAATAGTCGCGCAGGTCGGGCTTCCAGTAGGGGTTGGGCAGGCAGCGCACGTCGAACACCAGGTCGGCATCCACCGGCATGCCGCGCTTGAAACCGAAGGACTCGACCAGGAAGGCGGTGCCCGGTTCCGGTTGGTTGAGCAGGCGCAGCTTGAGGCTGTCGCGCAACTGGTAGAGGTTGAGGTGGGTGGTGTCGACCTTCAGGTCGGCCAGGTCGATGATCGGCCCGAGCAGCTGGCTCTCGTCGGCGATGGCCTCGGCCAGCGAGCGCTGCGCGTTGGTCAGGGGGTGGCGCCGGCGCGTCTCGGAGAAGCGCTTGAGCAGGGTCTCCTCGTCGGCATCCAGGTAGAGCACGTCGCACTGGATATGGCGGCTGCGGACTTCGGCGAGCAGTTCGGGGAAGCGCTTGAGCTGGCTGGGCAGGTTGCGGGCATCGATGGAGACCGCCACCTGGGGATGCAGCAGCTCGGTGTGCAGCAGGGCGCGCTCGGCCAGTTCCGGGAGCAGGCCGGCGGGGAGGTTGTCGATGCAATAGAAGCCGTTGTCCTCGAGGACATCGAGGGCGGTGCTTTTGCCGGAGCCGGAGCGACCGCTGACGATGATCAGGCGCATGAGGGAGTCCTAACGGCTGCTTTGTATGTCCACCACGACCTGATACAGGGAGTCGCTGCCTTGTGCTTGACGCAGGCGCTCGCGCACGTCGCTGCGGTCGAGCATGCTGGCGATCTGGCGCAGCAGTTCCAGGTGCTCGTCGGTGGCCGCCTCGGGTACCAGCAGGACGAACAGCAGGTCGACCGGAGCGCCGTCGATGGCGTCGAAGTCGACCGGCGCATCCAGGCGCAGCAGAGCGCTGATCGGCGCGCTGCAGCCGGGCAGGCGGCAGTGCGGGATGGCGATGCCGTTGCCGAAGCCGGTGGAGCCGAGCTTTTCGCGGGCGATCAGGCTTTCGAAGATGTCCTGGCCGTCCAGCTCGGGCAGCTCGCGTGCCACCAGGTTGGCAATCTGTTCGAGTACGCGCTTCTTACTGCCGCCCGGCACGTTCACCAGGGAACGGCCGGGGGTCAGGATGTTTTCGAGTCGGATCATGGGAGGTGAGCGAGGTCAGCGGGCCATGGCGCCCTGCTGGCGTTCGAGCTGCTTTTCCTTGTGCTTGATGAGTTGTCGGTCGAGTTTGTCGGTGAGCAGGTCGATGGCGGCGTACATGTCGTCATGCTCGGCGTTGGCGACCACTTCGCCGCCGGCGATGTGCAGGGTCGCTTCGATCTTCTGCTTAAGCTTCTCGACCTCCATGGTGACCTGCACGTTGGTGATCTTGTCGAAATGGCGCTCCAGTCGATTGAGTTTCTCGTCGATGTAGTCGCGCAGGGCGTCGGTCACATCCAGCTGATGTCCACTGATGTTGACTTGCATACCGCTTTCTCCTTGTTGCCGTGTTTATGAGGCAGGCTGTCGAGCCTGCCGCGGGAACACCTTGGCGTGGAAGACTCATCAACAGCGACTCCGGCATGGGGCTCCCTGGGCCGGTTACGCGGGCCGTTTAGGGGAAGGCTTGGCTGGGTCGGGTTCTGTTTGTTGATCGGTCTTCCTTTGAGTGTCGCCTTACACCAACCGCTTGCGCTCACTGGAGGGCGCTATACCGAGGGACTCACGGTATTTGGCGACCGTACGGCGGGCCACTTGAATGCCCTGTGCCTCCAGTAAACCAGCGATCTTGCTGTCGCTCAACGGCTTTTTTGCATTTTCCGCGGCCACCAGTTTCTTGATGATCGCGCGGATGGCGGTGGATGAGCATTCGCCCCCTTCGGCGGTGCTGACGTGGCTGGAGAAGAAGTATTTCAGTTCGTAGATGCCGCGCGGGGTGTGCATGAATTTCTGCGTGGTGACCCGCGAGATGGTCGACTCGTGCATGCCCACGGCTTCGGCGATGTCGTGCAGCACCAGCGGCTTCATCGCCTCGTCGCCGTAGTCGAGGAAGCCGCGCTGGTGTTCGACGATCTGGGTGGCGACCTTCATCAGGGTCTCGTTGCGGCTCTGCAGGCTCTTGATGAACCAGCGCGCCTCCTGCAACTGGTTGCGCATGAAGGTGTTGTCGGCGCTGGAGTCGGCGCGTTTGACGAAGCCGGCGTACTGCGGGTTGACCCGCAGGCGGGGCATGGCTTCCTGATTCAGCTCCACCAGCCAGCGCTCGTTGTGCTTGCGTACGATGACGTCGGGCACCACGTACTCCGGCTCGCCGGACTGGATCTGCGAGCCGGGCCGCGGGTTGAGGCTCTGGATCAGTTCGATGACCTGGCGCAGCTCGTCTTCCTTGAGCTTGGTGCGGCGCATCAGCTGGCTGTAGTCGCGGCTGCCGAGCAGGTCGAGGTAGTCGCTTGCCAGGCGCTGGGCCTCGCTCAGCCAGGGGGTCTTGGCGGGGAGTTGGCGCAGCTGCAGCAGCAGGCATTCGCGCAGGTCGCGGGCGGCGACGCCGGCCGGTTCGAACTGCTGGATGCGGTGCAGTACCGCCTCGACCTCGTCCAGTTCGATGTCCAGCTCCGGGTCGAAGGCCTCGACCACTTCCTCCAGGCTCTCTTCCAGGTAGCCCTGCTCGTTGATGCAGTCGATCAGGGTGGTGGCGATCAGGCGGTCCTTGTCGGACATCGGCGCCAGGTTGAGTTGCCAGAGCAGGTGGCTCTGCAGGCTCTCACCGCTGGAGGTGCGGGTGGTGAAGTCCCACTCGTCGTCATCGTTGCTCGGCAGGCTGCTGGCGCTGGTCTGGTAGACGTCCTCCCAGGCGGTGTCGACCGGTAGTTCGTTGGGGATGCGCTCATTCCACTCGCCGTCTTCCAGGTTGTCCACGCTCTGCGTGCTTTCCTGATAGCCGGCTTCCTGATAGGACTCTTCTTGCTTGTCGGCGGAGGATGGGGTGTCGGCGCCGTCGGCCATGGGGTCGGAGTTGTCGAAGTCGTCGCCGTCTTCCTGGCGCTCGAGCATCGGGTTGGACTCCAGGGCCTCTTGGATCTCCTGTTGCAGATCCAGGGTAGACAGTTGAAGTAGGCGAATGGCCTGTTGCAGCTGCGGGGTCATCGTCAGCTGCTGGCCCATTTTCAGGACTAGCGATGGTTTCATTGCAGACCTTCTATACCGGCGTCTGTGCGCGATCCACTACAGGGCGCCGAGGCGCCACAAGGAAAGCAAATTATATGCCCGGTCTCGAGTGGTTTGCCTAGCGCTAGCTGCTGTTCGGTCGAGAAAAGCCGCTGTTACAGGCGGAACTCGTGGCCCAGGTAGACTTCTTTGACCATCTGGTTGGCCAGGATGGCGTCGGCGTTGCCTTCGGCGATCAGCTGGCCGTCGTTGACAATGTAGGCCGTTTCGCAGATGTCCAGGGTCTCGCGGACGTTGTGGTCGGTGATCAGTACGCCGATGCCCTTGGACTTGAGGTGGTGGATGATCTGCTTGATATCGCCGACCGAGATCGGGTCGACCCCGGCGAAGGGTTCGTCGAGCAGAATGAACTTGGGGGCGGTGGCCAGGGCGCGGGCGATTTCCACGCGGCGGCGCTCGCCGCCGGACAGGCTCATGCCGAGGTTGTCGCGGATATGGCTGATGTGGAATTCCTGCAGCAGGCTTTCCAGCTCCTGGCGCCGCGCGGCGCGATCGAGTTCCTTGCGCGTCTCGAGGATGGCCATGATGTTGTCGGCCACGCTGAGCTTGCGAAAGATCGAGGCCTCCTGCGGCAGGTAGCCGATGCCGGCGCGGGCGCGACCATGCATGGGCTGGTGGCTGACGTCGAGCTCGTCGATCAGTACCCGGCCCTGGTCGGCCCGGACCAGGCCGACGATCATGTAGAAGCAGGTGGTCTTGCCGGCGCCGTTGGGGCCGAGCAGGCCGACGATCTGTCCGCTGTCGATGCTCAGGCTGACGTCGCGGACGACCTGGCGACCCTTGTAGCTCTTGGCCAGGTGCTGGGCTTTCAATGTGGCCATTATCACTGCGCCTGCTGGTCGGCTGGTTTGTTCTTCGGCTGAATCACCATATCGATACGCGGTCGCGGCGTGGACACCTGGGCGCCGGTGGCGCGGCCGGCGTTGACGATCTGGCGTCGGGTGTCGTAGACGATCTTCTCGCCTTCGAAGGTGTTGCCTTCCTGGATCACCTTGGCCTGGTCGATCAGCACGATGCGTTCGCTGGCGGCGAAGTACTGGATGGTCAGGCCGTAGGCCTGGACGATCTGCTTGTCCGCGGCCGGCTTCTGCTCGTAATAGGCGGGCTTGCCTACCGAGGTGAAGATCTCGATCTCGCCCTGGGCATTCTGGGTGATGGTCACGGTGTCGCCGGTGATCTTCAGGGTGCCCTGGGTGATGATGACGTCGCCGCGGTAGACCGCTACGCCTTGTTTGTCGTCCAGCTCGGCGCTGTCGGCTTGCACGCGGATCGGCTGTTCGCGATCCGATGGCAGTGCCCAGGCGCAGGCGCTTCCGAGCGCGGCGCTCAAACTGAGCAGAAGGGGGAGGGTTTTAACGAACCTCATGCTGGCCTCTTACGTTGGACTGCAGGAGCATCCTGCCGTCGTTCAAGTACGCTTTCATTCCTTGCGCCGTGGTCACCCCATTGGCCGCGTCGATTCTAACGGCTTGCTGGGTCTGCGCATATTCCTTCTCCGGGAATACGGTCAGGCGGCTGGTGGTGAGGATGGTCGGACGGCCCTTGGCGTCGGTGCGCTCGACTCGCACCTGGTCGATCAACTCGACTTCCTTGCCCTCGGGGGCGACCTCGCCGCGCACGCTGCGGACCTTCCAGGGGTATTGAGTACCACGATAGAGGTGCAGGTTAGGCTCGCTCAGCAGGGTGATATCGGTCGCCTTGATGTGTTCCAGCTTGCTGGTGGTCATCTCGTAGTGCAGCTTGCCGTCGGCCTGGTACTGCAGGGTGTTGGCGCCGATCACGTAGAAATCGATGGTGTTGTCCGTGCCGGCCCGTGCCGGTCTGTCGGAGAAGCTCTCGGGGCTGATGTTCCAGTAGCCGACGGCGGCCAGCAGGGCGGCGGCGACGGCGAACAGGGTGAGGTTCAGCAGTTTGCGCAGCATAGTGGACTCTATAGATAGGCGGCTTGGGCGGCGTCGAGGCTGCCCTGGGCGCGCATGATCAGCTCGCAGAATTCGCGGGCGGCGCCTTCTCCGCCGCGGGCCTGGGTCACGCCGTGGGCGTGTTGACGGACGAAGCCGTCGGCGCTGGCCACTGCCATGCCCAGGCCGACCCGGCGGATCACCGGCAGGTCGGGCAGGTCGTCGCCGAGGTAGGCGACCTGTTCATAGCTTAGGCCGAGTTCGCCGAGAAGCTCGTCGAGCACCACCAGTTTGTCCTCGCGGCCCTGGTACAGGTGCTGGATGCCGAGGTTCTGCGCGCGGCGCTCGACTACCGGGGTCTTGCGGCCGCTGATGATGGCGGTGCGTACGCCCGAGGCGATGAGCATCTTGATGCCATGGCCGTCCAGGGTGTTGAAGGTCTTGAACTCGCTGCCGTCGACCAGGAAGTACAGCTTGCCGTCGGTGAGCACGCCGTCCACGTCGAAGATCGCCAGTTTCACCGCCTGGGCGCGTTGCTGCAGTTCGGGATTCATCACATCACTCCGGCACGCAGCAGGTCGTGCATGTTCAGGGCGCCAATGGGGCGGTCGTCGGTGTCGACCACCACCAGGGCGTTGATCTTGTGGTCTTCCATGATCTTCAGGGCCTCGGCGGCGAGCATGTCCGGGCGGGCGGTCTTGCCGTGGGCGGTCATCACTTCGTCGATCCGCGCCTCACGCACGTCGAGGCCGCGATCCAGGGTGCGGCGCAGGTCGCCGTCGGTGAAGATGCCGGCGAGGCGGCCGTCCGCCTCCAGCACCACGGTCATGCCCAGGCCTTTCTGGGTCATCTCCAGCAGGGCCTCGCGTAGCGAGGTGCCGCGTTGCACCTGGGGCAGGCTGGCGCCGGCGTGCATCACGTTCTCCACCTTGAGCAGCAGGCGCCGGCCGAGAGCGCCGCCCGGATGGGAGAAGGCGAAGTCCTCGGCGGTGAAACCGCGGGCCTCCAGCAGGGCGATGGCCAGGGCGTCGCCGAGCACCAGGGAGGCGGTGGTGGAGGAGGTCGGTGCCAGGTTCAGCGGGCAGGCTTCCTTCGGCACGCGGGCGTCCAGGTTGACCTCGGCGGCCTTGGCCAGCGGCGAGTCGGGATTGCCGGTCATGCTGATCAGACGGATGCCCAGGCGCTTGATCAGCGGCAGCAGGGTGACGATCTCCGCGGTCGAGCCCGAGTTCGACAGGGCCAGCACCACGTCGTCGCGGGTGATCATGCCCATGTCGCCGTGGCTGGCTTCGGCCGGGTGCACGAAGAAGGCGGTGGTGCCGGTGCTGGCAAGGGTCGCGGCGATCTTGCTGCCGATATGCCCGGACTTGCCCATGCCGACCACCACCACCCGGCCCTTGCTGGCCAGGATGAGCTCGCAGGCGCGAACGAAATCGCCGTCGATCCGTTGCAGCAGCTCTTCGACCGCCTCGAGCTCGAGGCGGATGGTCCGCTGGGCGGACTTGATCAGCTCATTGGGTTGATTCATAGCATTGTCGAGGCGTGCCGAGGAAAAAGGCGGCGATTATAGCGGGAAAGTGTGGCGGGCTCACCCTCGAATCCTGTGGTCGCCGTCTCAGTGCCGCAGCATCGAGCCGCCTGTGGCTTGGGCGCGGCAATTGCCCGGTGATATAGTGCGCGGCTGTTTCGGCCCATCCGGCTGGCGTGGTGTCCCCGGAGCGGGGCAGGGCGTCTACCAGGGAGGCTGTTCGCAAGGAGTCCAGATGAGCGCCGACAATCACTACGCGGTCGAGCTGAAAGGCGTGAGCTTTCGGCGGGGCGACCGGGATATTTTCAAGAATGTGGATATCCGCATTCCGCGTGGCAAGGTCACGGCCATCATGGGGCCCTCCGGCTGCGGCAAGACCACGTTGCTGCGCCTGATCGCCGCCGAGCTCAGGCCGAGCCAGGGCGAGGTCTGGGTCAACGGGGTGAACCTGCCCACGCTCTCGCGCAGCGAGCTGTTCGACATGCGCAAGCAGATGGGCGTGCTGTTCCAGAGCGGTGCGCTGTTCACCGATCTCGATGTGTTCGAGAACGTCGCCTTCCCGCTGCGCGTACACACCAAGCTGCCCGAGGAGATGATCCGCGACATCGTCCTGATGAAGCTGCAGGCCGTCGGTCTGCGCGGCGCCTTCGAGCTGATGCCGGATGAGCTGTCCGGCGGCATGAAGCGGCGCGTGGCGCTGGCCCGGGCGATCGCTCTGGACCCGCAGATCCTCATGTACGACGAACCCTTCGTCGGCCAGGACCCGATCGCCATGGGCGTGTTGGTGCGGCTGATCCGGCTGCTCAACGATGCCTTGGGCATCACCAGCATCCTGGTGTCCCACGACCTGGCGGAAACCGCGAGCATCGCCGACTACCTCTATGTAGTCGGCGATACCCAGGTGCTGGGCCAGGGCACTCCGGCCGAGCTGATGGAGTCGGATAACCCGCGGGTGCGTCAGTTCATGCAGGGCACGCCGGATGGTCCGGTGCCCTTCCACTATCCGGCGGTGAGCTACCGCGACGATCTACTGGGGGGGCGCTGATGCGCAAGACATCTCCGCTCGAGCGCATTCGCCTGTTCGGCCGAGCCGGGCTCGACGTGCTGGCCAGTCTCGGCCGTTCGAGTCTGTTTCTCCTGCACGCGATATTCGGGCGCGGTACCGCGGGCAACCCACTGCAGTTGCTGATCAAGCAGCTGTACTCGGTGGGGGTGATGTCCCTGGCGATCATCGTGGTCTCCGGCATCTTCATCGGCATGGTGCTGTCGTTGCAGGGTTTCAATATCCTCGCCCGCTACGGTTCGGAGCAGGCGGTCGGGCAGATGGTGGCCCTGACCCTGCTGCGCGAGCTGGGGCCGGTGGTGACCGCCTTGCTGTTCGCCGGCCGGGCCGGCTCGGCGCTGACCGCGGAAATCGGCAACATGAAGTCCACCGAGCAGCTATCCAGCCTGGCCATGATCGGCGTCGACCCGCTCAAGTACATCATCGCGCCGAGGCTGTGGGCCGGTTTCATCTCGATGCCGCTGCTGGCGATGATCTTCAGCGTGGTCGGTATCTGGGGCGGCGCGATGGTCGCCGTGGACTGGCTCGGCGTCTACGAGGGCTCCTTCTGGTCCAACATGCAGAACAGCGTGGCCTTCCGCGAGGACGTGCTCAACGGGGTGATCAAGAGCCTGGTGTTCGCCTTCGTCGTCACCTGGATCGCCGTGTTCCAGGGCTATGACTGCGAACCGACGTCCGAAGGTATCAGTCGTGCCACGACCCGTACCGTGGTCTACGCCTCCCTGGCGGTGCTGGGCCTGGACTTTATTCTGACCGCTTTGATGTTTGGAGACTTCTGATGCAAAACCGCACACTGGAGATAGGTGTCGGCCTGTTCCTGCTCGCCGGCCTGCTGGCGCTGCTGTTGCTGGCCCTGCGGGTCAGTGGCCTGACCCTGGGTAGCGGCGACCACACCTACAAGGTCTATGCGCACTTCAACAATATCGCCGGTCTGACCGTGCGGGCCAAGGTGACCATGGCCGGGGTCACCATCGGCAAGGTCACGGCCATCGACCTGGACCGCGACAGCTACACCGGCCGGGTTACCATGGCGCTGGACAACGAGGTGGACAACCTGCCGGCGGACTCGACCGCGTCGATCCTGACCGCCGGGTTGCTCGGCGAGAAGTACGTCGGCATCAGCGTCGGTGGCGACGAGGAATTGCTGGCCGATGGCAGCACCATCTACGACACCCAGTCGTCCCTGGTGCTGGAGGACCTGATCGGCAAGTTCCTGCTCAATTCGGTCAATAAAGACCAGTCCAACTAACGAGAGCTCTAGTGATGATCAAGATGCTGCGTAACAGTCTATTCGCGCTGCTGGCGGCCCTTCCCCTGTTCGCCCTGGCCGCGCCCACCGCCCACGAAGTGGTGCAGCGGACCACCGATACCCTGCTGGCCGACCTCAAGGCCAACAAGGAGGCGTACCGCGACAACCCGGATGCCTTCTATGCGGCGCTGAACAATATCCTCGGCCCGGTGGTGGACGTCGACGGCATTTCCCGTGGGGTCATGACCGTGCGCTATTCGCGCCAGGCAACGCCCGAGCAGATGGCTCGCTTCCAGGAGAGCTTCAAGCGCAGCCTGATGCAGTTCTACGGCAACGCCCTGCTCGAATACAACAATCAGGACATCCGCGTGCTGCCCGCCAGCGGTCGGCAGAGTCCGCAGCGCACTGCGGTGAACATGGAAATCGAGGACGGCAAGGGGACGGTCTACCCGCTGTCCTACACCATGGTCAGCCAGGGCGACACCTGGATGTTGCGCAATGTGATCATCAACGGCATCAACGTCGGCAAGCTGTTTCGCGACCAGTTCGCCCAGTCCATGCAGAACCACGGCAACGACCTGAACAAGGTGATCGACTCCTGGGCCGATACCGTGGCCAAGGCCCGCCAGGGCCAGGGCGAATCGTGAGCCGGGCGAGCATCGTCGAGCAGGCCCCGGGCGAGTTGCAGCTGAGCGGCGTGCTGGATTTTCGCAGCGGTCCGGCCCTGCGCGCGCAGGGTGGCCGGCTGATCGGCGCTAGCCGTGCAGAGGCCTGCGTGCTCGACTGTTCGGCGGTGGAGAAGTCCAGCAGCGTCGGCCTGGCCCTGCTCCTGGCGCTGTTGCGCGATGCCCAGGCGGCCGGCAAGAGCCTCTCGCTGCGCAGCCTGCCCCAGGACATGCGGGAGATCGCCAAGGTCTCCGGGCTGCTGGAGATCCTGCCGCTGCAGGAATGAGTCGCGGCGAGGTCTGGGCAGCCCGCCATCGCGCGGGGTTAGCGGGCACGGGGCATTTTTTGTATGATGCTCGGCCCGCAGGCCTAGGCTCTGCTGTCGTAAATCAATATGCCGAGCGAGGTTGCGCATGCAGGCCTTAGAAGTGAAGAGCCTCCTGGAGGCCAAACTGCCGAATACCCAGGTGGAAGTTGAAGGTGAAGGCTGCAACTTCCAGCTGAATCTGATCAGTGACGAGTTGGCCGCCCTGAGCCCGGTCAAGCGTCAGCAGCAGATCTACGCCCACCTCAACCCCTGGATCGCCGATGGCAGCATCCACGCGGTGAGCATGAAATTCTTCAGCCGTGCCGATTGGGCCGCGCGCCCCTGAGGCATCGAGATAGCTATGGATAAATTGATCATTACCGGCGGCGTGCGCCTCGACGGCGAAATCCGCATCTCCGGGGCGAAGAACTCCGCCCTGCCCATCCTCGCCGCGACCCTGCTGGGCGACGCGCCGGTGACCATCTGCAACCTGCCGCACCTGCACGACATCACCACGATGATCGAGCTGTTCGGGCGCATGGGCATCGAGCCGGTGATCGACGAGAAGCTCAGCGTGGAGGTCGATGCGCGGGCGATCAAGACCCTGGTCGCACCCTACGAACTGGTCAAGACCATGCGCGCCTCGATCCTGGTGCTCGGGCCGATGGTCGCGCGCTTCGGCGAGGCCGAGGTGGCGCTGCCCGGTGGCTGCGCCATCGGCTCGCGGCCGGTCGACCTGCACATCCGCGGCCTCGAGGCCATGGGCGCGCAGATCGACGTGGAAGGCGGCTACATCAAGGCCAAGGCGCCGGAAGGCGGCCTGCGCGGCGCGCGCTTCTTCTTCGACACCGTCAGCGTCACCGGCACCGAGAACATCATGATGGCCGCGACCCTGGCCAAGGGCCGCAGCGTGCTGGAAAACGCCGCGCGTGAGCCGGAGGTGGTCGACCTGGCCAACTGCCTGATCGCCATGGGTGCGAAGATCGAGGGCGCGGGCACCGACACCATCACCATCGAGGGCGTCGAGCGCCTGCATGGCGCGCGTTTCAGCGTGATGCCCGATCGCATCGAGACCGGTACCTACCTGGTGGCCGCCGCCATCACCGGCGGCCGGGTCAAGGTCAAGGACGTCGATCCGACTACCCTGGAGGCGGTGCTGTCCAAACTGCAGGAGGCCGGTGCGGAAATCACCAGCGGTGCCGACTGGATCGAGCTGGACATGCAGGGCAAGCGGCCGAAGGCCGTGACCCTGCGTACCGCCCCCTATCCGGCGTTCCCCACCGACATGCAGGCGCAGTTCATCGCCCTCAACGCCATCGCCGAGGGTACCGGCACGGTGATCGAGACGGTGTTCGAGAACCGTTTCATGCATGTGCATGAAATGCTGCGCATGGGTGCGCAGATCCTGGTCGAAGGCAACACCGCCATCGTCACCGGCAGTGAGCAGCTCAAGGGCGCCCCGGTGATGGCCACCGACCTGCGCGCCTCGGCCAGCCTGGTGCTTGCCGCGCTGGTCGCCGAGGGCGATACGCTGATCGACCGCATCTACCACATCGATCGTGGCTACGAGTGCATCGAGGAGAAGCTGCAGCTGCTGGGTGCCAAGATCCGCCGCGTGCCGGGCTAAGCCGGCGCGGCGATGCCCAACGTCCGGCCCACGAGGGCCGGCCTGGTCCAGTTCCAAAGGAAACCCGCTTCATGCTCACCATCGCGCTGTCCAAGGGTCGCATTCTCGACGACACCCTGCCGCTGCTCGCCGAGGCCGGCATCGTGCCGACCGAGAATCCGGATAAGAGCCGCAAGCTGATCATTCCCACCACCCAGGAGGATGTGCGCCTGCTGATCGTCCGCGCGACCGACGTGCCGACCTATGTCGAGCACGGCGCCGCCGACCTCGGCGTGGCCGGCAAGGACGTGCTGATGGAGTACGGCGGCCAGGGCCTGTACGAGCCCCTGGACCTGCGCATCGCCCAGTGCAAGCTGATGACCGCCGGTGCCGTCGGCGCGGCCGAGCCCAAGGGGCGCCTGCGGGTGGCCACCAAGTTCGTCAACGTGGCCAAGCGCTACTACGCCGAGCAGGGCCGCCAGGTCGAGGTGATCAAGCTGTACGGCTCCATGGAGCTGGCGCCGCTGGTCGGCCTGGCCGACAAGATCATCGACGTGGTCGACACCGGCAACACCCTGCGGGCCAACGGCCTGGAGGCCCAGGAACTGATCGCCACCATCAGCTCGCGGCTGATCGTCAACAAGGCCTCGATGAAGATGCAGCACGCGCGCATCCAGGCCCTCATCGACGCCCTGCGCGAGGCGGTCGAGTCGCGACACCCCAGCTGATACCACTGTGCGGCTTACCGCCGCACCTGCCTATCCGTGTCATAGCCAATTTTCTCGGGCGTCCATGCGGAGGGCTTGGTAGCCTAGCGACGCCCGAGCATTCGCCAATCAAGAGGCCCGCTATGACCAGTCCCATCGCCATCCGCCGACTCAATGCTGCTGACCAGGACTTCGCGCGACACCTGGATCATCTGCTGAGCTGGGAAAGCGTGTCGGACGAGGGCGTCAACCAGCGGGTGCTGGAGATCATCGACGCCGTGCGTTCGCGTGGCGATGCCGCACTGGTGGAGTACACCCAGCGCTTCGACGCCCTGGAGGTCGCCGCCATGGCCGACCTGATCCTGCCGCGCGAGCGTCTGGAGCTGGCCCTGACCCGTATCACCGCCGAGCAGCGCGCCGCGCTGGAGCTGGCCGCCGAGCGCGTGCGCCTGTACCACGAGCGGCAGAAGCAGGACTCCTGGAGCTACACCGAGGCCGACGGCACGGTGCTCGGCCAGCAGGTCACCCCGCTGGATCGCGCCGGCCTCTACGTGCCCGGCGGCAAGGCCTCCTACCCGTCCTCGGTGCTGATGAACGCCATCCCGGCCAAGGTCGCCGGGGTGCCCGAGGTGGTGATGGTGGTGCCGACCCCGCGCGGCGAGATCAACGAGATCGTCCTGGCCGCCGCTTGCGTGGCCGGCGTCGACCGGGTCTTCACCATCGGCGGGGCCCAGGCCGTGGCGGCCCTGGCCTACGGCACCGAGAGCGTGCCGCCGGTGGACAAGATAGTCGGGCCGGGCAACATCTACGTGGCCACCGCCAAACGCCACGTGTTCGGCAAGGTCGGCATCGACATGATCGCCGGGCCCTCGGAGATCCTCGTGGTCTGCGATGGCCAGACCGATCCGGACTGGATCGCCATGGACCTGTTCTCCCAGGCCGAGCACGACGAGGACGCCCAGGCGATCCTCGTCAGCCCGGATGCCGCCTTCCTCGACCGGGTGGCCGAGAGCATCGCCAGGCTGCTGCCGACCCTGGAGCGCGAGGCGATCGCCCGCACCTCCATGGAGGGGCGCGGTGCGCTGATCCAGGTCGCCGACATGGCCCAGGCCATCGCGGTGGCCAACCGCATCGCCCCGGAGCACCTGGAGCTGTCGGTGGCGAACCCCGAGCAGTACCTGCCGCAGATCCGTCACGCCGGCGCCATCTTCATGGGGCGTTACACCGCCGAGGCGTTGGGCGACTACTGCGCGGGTCCCAACCACGTGCTGCCGACCTCCGGCACCGCGCGCTTCTCCTCGCCGCTGGGGGTGTACGACTTCCAGAAGCGTTCGTCGATCATCCATTGCTCGGCCGCCGGCGCTTCCGAGCTGGGCAAGGTCGCCTCGGTGCTGGCCCGCGGCGAGTCGCTGACCGCCCATGCGCGCAGCGCCGAGTACCGCATCAAAGAATGATCCGTCATGCGGGCTACGCCGTTGCACGGCCCAGCCTACGCCAAACCGAACGAACACGAGGAGAGAAGGGCAGATGAGCAAGTTCTGGAGCCCCTTCGTCAAGGACCTGGTGCCCTATGTGCCGGGTGAGCAGCCCAAGCTGGCCAAGCTGGTCAAGCTCAACACCAACGAGAACCCCTATGGGCCTTCGCCCAAGGCCATCGCCGCGATGCAGGCCGAGCTGAACGACAGCCTGCGCCTGTACCCCGACCCCAACGGAGAGCGCTTGAAGCAGGCGGTGGCCGACTACTATGGCGTGCAGACCAGTCAGGTGTTCGTCGGCAACGGCTCCGACGAGGTGCTGGCCCATGCCTTCCACGGCCTGTTCCAGCACGGCAAGCCGCTGCTGTTTCCGGACATCACCTACAGCTTCTACCCGGTCTACTGCGGCTTGTACGGCATCGCCCACGAGGCCATTGCACTGGACGAGGGGTTCCAGATCCGTGTCGAGGACTATGCCCGACCCAACGGCGGCATCATCTTCCCCAACCCCAACGCGCCGACCGGTTGCCTGCTGGCCTTGGAGGCCATCGAGCGGCTGCTGCAGGCCAACCCGGATTCGGTGGTGCTGGTGGACGAGGCCTATATCGACTTCGGCGGCGACACGGCCGTCGCCCTGGTCGACCGCTACCCGAACCTGCTGGTGACCCAGACCCTGTCCAAGTCGCGCTCCCTGGCTGGGTTGCGGGTCGGCCTGGCGGTCGGCCATCCGGAGCTGATCGAGGCGCTGGAGCGGATCAAGAACAGCTTCAACTCCTACCCCCTGGATCGCCTGGCGATCGCCGGGGCGGCCGCGGCCTTCGAGGATCGCCCGTACTTCGAGCAGACCTGCGCCGCGGTGATCGCCAGTCGCGAGGCGGTGGTGGCCGGGCTGCAGGGGCTGGGTTTCGAGGTGCTGCCGTCGGCCGCCAACTTCGTCTTCGCCCGCCACCCTGGGCGCGACGCCGCCGAGCTGGCTTCGCGGCTGCGCGAGCAGGGGGTGATAGTGCGCCACTTCAAGCAGGCGCGCATCGCCCAGTTCCTGCGCATCAGCATCGGTACGCCGGAGCAGAACCAGGCGCTGCTGGATGCGCTGAGGACGCTCTAAGCCGGCGCTTGACGATGGGCGAAGAAAAGCCGGAGGCGCGTGAGCGGCTTCGGCTTTTTGCCGTCTGGGCTACTCGCGATGTGTCTCGCCGAGGAAGGTCAGGGAGGCGAACAGGCCGCGGGTCTCGATATCGGCATCGTTCTTCACCGGCAGCTCGACCTCGGCGCTGATGACATTCAGTCCCGCGTTGCGCACCGGCACCTGGGCGCGCCCCTCGGCATCGGTCACCGCGCTGACCTGGTGTGGCGCGCCGCGGTAGTCGCCGATCAGCTCGACCCCGGCTGCCGGCTTGCCGTCGACCAGCACGCGCACCGGCAGCGGCTTACCCGGGCCGACCCGCAGCGGGTCGGTTTCCGGCAGTATGACCATCTTCAGCTGGGCCAGCTCCGGCAGCTTGGCGCCTTCGGCATGGATGGCCAGGCTGTATTTGTAGGTGTGCAGCGAGCGGGTCGAGTTCGGCACCTGGCTGCGGCCCTGATTGACCCACTGCTGGTCCGGGGTCAGCGACCAGGCGCCGTTGTCCAGGGCAACGCCGAGCACGGCCGGTGGTCGCAGCGGTTGCAGGCGGGCATGGTCGGTCAGGCGCTCCACGCTGACCGGGATCATCCGACCGCGAGCGTCGTAGGCCCAGGCGCCGCTGACCTTCTCGGCCTTGAACGCATTGTCCTCGGCGCCATGGCCGTAGATGGTCTCGATATGGCCGCGGCGCTGCTCGGTCCACAGGCCGTGGGCATTGGCCTGGGCGGCCAGCAGGGCGGCACACAGGGCGCCGGTGAGCAGGGGAAGTGCTTTCATTTGGCGATTTCCTTAGAGGTCGAGGCTGAGGTTGAAGCTGAGGTTGCGCGGCTCGCCGGGCATCACCCAGAGGCTGCTGTAGGAGCGTTCGTAGTACGTTTCGTCGAACAGGTTGTTGAGCTGGGCGCCGAGCTTGAGGCGCTCGTTCACCCGGTAGTGGGCCAGTAGGTCCAGGGTCTGGTACGAAGGCAGCTGGAAGTCGCTGCCGCTTTCCCCGGAACGGTCGCCGACATAGGTGTAGGCCGCGCCGACATCGGCGCCGCGCCAGGCATCGTCCTGGAACTCGTAGACCGCCAGCAGGCTGCCGCTGCGCCGCGGCACCCCCAGCAGGCGGCTGCCGCTGGGCAGCCGGGCGTCCCCCTCGGTGACTTCGGCATCGATAAAGGCCAGGGCGCCGATCACCCGCAGGGCGTCGCTCAATTGGCCGCTGAGCTGCAGGTCGAGGCCCCGGCTTCGAGCCTCGCCGGCGGCAGCCTGGAAGGCCGGGTCGAGCGGGTCGGCGGTGAGCACGTTCTCCTTGGTCAGGTGGAAGGCGGCGAGGGTGGCGCCGAGGCGGTCGTCCAGCAGCCCCAGCTTGACCCCGGCCTCGTAGCCCAGGCCTTGCTCCGGATCGAAGCTCTGGCCGCTCCGGTCCAGGCCGCTGTTCGGTTTGAACGAGGTGGACGCGTTGGCGAACAGGCCGACCTGCGGGGTCAGCTGGTAGAGCAGGCCCAGGCGCTGGGTCAGGGCGTCGTGCTGCTGGCGGCTGACTCGGCCGCTGGTGCGGTTGTCCAGGTGCTGATCGAAACGCTCCCAGCGCAGGCCGGCCAGGCCATGCAGGCGTTCGCTGAGGCGGATCTGGTCTTGCAGGTTGAGGGCGTGGCTGCTCACCTGCTCGTGGTGGTCGCTGCCGGAGCGCGCGCCATTCGGGCGTGGGCGGCCGTACAGCGGGTCGTAGATGTCGATGGCGCTGCGCGGGCGAATCTCGGTGACCCGCTCGTTCTTGCGGTAGTTCTCGTACTCGGCGCCCAGCAGCAGGCGGTGCCGCAGGCCGGCGAGGTGCAGATCGCCGTGCAGTTCGACCTGGGTGATGCTGTCGTGCCAGCTGGTCTCGCGCTCGCGAAAACGCCGCGTCAGGGTCCGCCTATCGGCGGCCAGCGCGTGGTTCTCGCTGGCGAGGCCGTCTAGCGTGCCTTCCTTAAAATGGCTGGCCAGGCGCAGGCGCCAGCTGTCGTCGAGGATTTGTTCCAGGCTGGCCTGCAGTTGGTTGTTGTCGTTGCTTATGTGGCCGTCGCTCGGCTCGCCGAGGAAGGTCGAGCGCGATACCAGGCCCAGCTCGCCGCCCGGGGCGACGATGCCGCGGTCGAATACCGAGCGATGGCGCACCAGTTCGGCCTCCAGCAGCAGGCGGGTATCCGGACCGAGTTGCCAGCTCAGGCTGGGGGCGGCGAACACCCGTTGGTTGCCGACGTGGTCGCGGAAGCTGTGGTTGTCCTCCACGGCCAGGTTGACGCGCGACAGCAGATCGCCCTGCTCGTCCAGCGGGGTGTTGACGTCCAGTGCGCTGCGGTAGCGGTCCCAGCTGCCGGCGCTGCTCTGCAGGCGGGCGAAGCGCTCGGCCTGGGGCTTCTTGGTGACGATGTTGATCGTGCCACCGGGATCGCCGCGGCCGTAGAGGCTGGCCGCCGGGCCCTTGAGCACCTCGACGCGCTCGATGTTGGCGGCGTCCGGGGTGCTGGGGTAGCCGCGGTTGACGCTGAAGCCGTCCTTGTAGAATGCCGAGGTGGCGAAGCCGCGGACGCTGTATTCGAAGAGGGTCAGGCCGCCGAAGTCGTTCTGTTTAGCGACGCCGCCGGCGAAATCCAGGGCGCGCTCGACGTCGCTGCTGCCGAGGTCGTCCAGCACGCCGGCGGGAATCACGCTGATGGCTTGGGGGATTTCGCCGATCGGCGTGTCGGTCCTGGTGGCGCTGGCCGAACGGAGGGCGCGGTAACCCCGTACCGGGCCGTCGGCCTGCTCTGGATGGGCGGTGATGATGCTGTCGTCGAGTTGAGCGGGGAGGGGAGGCGCGGCGGCCACGGCGACCGGGGCGAGCAGTCCGGCGAGCAGGAGGTGGGTGGGGCGCAAAGGGTGGCTCTCTCGTGAGTTAATTATGTAATAACATTACATGTTTGTGAGAGAAGTTATCAAGCGCCGGATTCGGGCCGCGTTCAATTGCCGTTGGCGGGGGGGCGTACGCCGACCACGGCGCTCAGGCGCAGCAGCTCGGCGTTGCGAATGACCTCGATGCTGATGGTGTCGCCCGGCTTGGCGCGGGCCACCTGGTTCATCGAGCGGCGGCCGTCGCTGGCTGCCTCGCCGTCGATGCTGAGGATCAGGTCGCCGGGCTGCAGGCCGGCCTTTTGCGCCGGACCGCCGCGGTAGATGCCGGCGACGACGATGCCGGGCTGGCCGGCCAGGCCGAAGGACTCGGCCAGCTCCGGGGTCAGCGGCTGTACCTCGATGCCGAGCCAGCCGCGGATCACCTGGCCGTGCTCGACGATCGCCTGCATCACCTCCAGCGCCAGCTTCACCGGGATGGCGAAGCCGATGCCCTGGGAGCCGCCGGACTTGGAGAAGATCGCCGTGTTGATTCCGAGCAGGTTGCCGTGGGCGTCGACCAGGGCGCCGCCGGAGTTGCCGGGGTTGATCGCCGCGTCGGTCTGGATGAAGTCCTCGTAGGTGTTGAGGCCCAGCTGGTTGCGCCCGGTGGCGCTGATGATGCCCATGGTCACGGTCTGGCCGACGCCGAAGGGGTTGCCGATGGCCAGGCTGACGTCGCCGATCTTGATATCGTCGGAGCGGCCGAGGGTGATCGAGGGCAGGTCCGGCAGGTCGATCTTCAGCACCGCCAGGTCGGTTTCCGGGTCGCTGCCGATGATCCGCGCCAGGGTCTCGCGGCCGTCCTTCAGGGCCACCACGATCTGGTCGGCGCCGCTGGTCACGTGGTTGTTGGTCAGCAGGTAACCTTCCGGGCTCATGATCACCGCCGAGCCGAGGCTGGACTCCATGCGCCGCTGCTTGGGCAGGTTGTCGCCGAAGAAGCGGCGGAACTGCGGGTCCTCGAACAGCGGGTGGCTGGGTTTCTCGACGTACTTGGTGGTATAGAGGTTGGCCACCGCCGGCGATGCCAGGCTCACCGCCTCGGCATAGGATGCCGGACCCTCTTGCAGGCGCTGATAGAGCGGGGCCTGGCGCAATTGCACGTCCTGGCTGGGCAGGCCGACCCAGTGGGGGAACTGTTGAATGATCAGCAGTGCCGTCAGCACGCCGACCAACAGTGGCCAGCCGAGAAATCGCAGGGCCTTGAACATCGATGAAATCCTGAGGGTTGCGAGGGCCTTGGGGCCCCTTTAAGGTGCGCCATTATAGAGGGGCGCCCGCCAATAAATCAGCGCCCGGTAACAGTTGGAGAGAATCTGCATGGCCATTGCCCTGACGACCCTGGTGGAAGAGGCCGAGCGCTATCTGGGTGCGGCACGTATCGCCGACTACTGCCCGAACGGCCTGCAGGTCGAGGGCCGGCCCCAGGTGCGCCGCATCGTCAGCGGTGTGACCGCCAGCCAGGCGCTGGTCGATGCCGCGGTCGAGGCCCAGGCCGATGTGCTGCTGGTGCACCACGGCTACTTCTGGAAGGGCGAGAATCCCTGCGTCACCGGCATGAAGCAGCGCCGCCTGAAGGCCCTGCTGGCCCACGACATCAGCCTGCTGGCCTATCACCTGCCGCTGGACCTGCATCCGGAGGTCGGTAATAACGTGCAGCTGGCCCGTCAGCTGGGGATCACCGTCGAGGGTCCGTTGGAGCCGGACAACCCGCGCACCGTCGGCCTGGTCGGCTCCCTGGCCGATCCCCTGAGCCCGGGTGACTTCGCTCGCCGCGTGCAGCAGGTTCTCGGTCGCGAACCGCTGCTGGTGGCGGGGCCGCGGCCGATTCGCCGCATCGGGTGGTGCACCGGCGGCGGCCAGGGCTATATCGACCAGGCCATCGCCGCCGGCGTGGACCTGTACCTGACCGGCGAAGCCTCCGAGCAGACCTTCCATAGTGCCCGGGAGAACGGCATCAGTTTCATCGCCGCCGGTCACCACGCCACCGAGCGCTACGGCGTCCAGGCGCTGGGCGAGTACCTGGCGCGACACTTCGCCCTCGAGCACCAGTTCATCGATTGCCCCAACCCGGTATGAGCCTGCCCATCAGGGGCCTCTGCTGGCTCTGCGGCGAGCGGACAGGGCGGGCTTCGTCGCGCTCTGGCCCTCGGCTCGAGGGGGCTGACGGCCGAAACTGCCGGCATAAAGCTAGATTTTTTTGATCTAACTGCTCGCCTGTATAGAAGCTTGTGTCGTGCTAGAGTGCGGCCTCGTCCCCCCGGCCCGCCGGCCCAATCACTCAGCAATCCGTGAGTAGCCATGCTCGATAAACTGACGCACCTCAAACAGCTGGAGGCGGAGAGTATCCACATCATTCGTGAAGTGGCCGCCGAATTCGACAACCCAGTGATGCTCTATTCCATCGGCAAGGACTCCGCCGTGATGCTGCATCTGGCGCGCAAGGCATTCTTTCCCGGCAAGCTGCCGTTCCCGGTGCTGCATGTGGACACCCGCTGGAAGTTTCAGGAGATGTACAGCTTTCGTACCCAGATGGTCGAGGAAATGGGCCTGGACCTGATCACCCACATCAATCCCGAGGGTGTGGCGCAGGACATGAACCCCTTCGTCTACGGCAGTGCCAAGCACACCGACGTGATGAAGACCGAGGGCCTCAAGCAGGCCCTGGACAAGTACGGTTTCGATGCCGCCTTCGGTGGCGCCCGCCGCGACGAGGAAAAGTCCCGGGCCAAGGAGCGCGTCTACTCCTTCCGCGACAGCAAGCACCGCTGGGACCCGAAGAACCAGCGCCCGGAGCTGTGGAACCTGTACAACGGCAAGGTCAAGAAGGGCGAGTCGATCCGCGTGTTCCCGCTGTCCAACTGGACCGAGCTGGACATCTGGCAGTACATCTACCTGGAGCAGATCCCGATCGTGCCGCTGTACTTCGCGGCCGAGCGCGAGGTGGTCGAGCTCAACGGCACCCTGGTGATGATCGACGACGAGCGCATCCTGCAGTACCTGACCCCGGAGCAGAAGGCCAGCATCCAGAAGAAGATGGTGCGCTTCCGTACCCTGGGCTGCTACCCCCTGACCGGCGCGGTGGAGTCCAGCGCCACCAGCCTGCCGGAAATCATCCAGGAGATGCTCCTGACCCGTACTTCCGAGCGCCAGGGCCGGGTCATCGACCACGACGCCGCCGGCTCGATGGAAGAGAAAAAACGCCAGGGCTACTTCTAAGGATCGCGAACCATGAGTCATCAATCCGATTTGATCAGCGAGGACATCCTCGCCTACCTGGCCCAGCACGAACGCAAGGAACTGCTGCGCTTCCTCACCTGCGGCAACGTCGACGACGGCAAGAGCACCCTGATCGGGCGCCTGCTGCACGACTCCAAGATGATCTACGAGGATCATCTGGAGGCCATCACCCGCGATTCGAAGAAGGTCGGTACCACCGGCGAGGACGTCGACCTGGCGCTGCTGGTCGATGGCTTGCAGGCCGAGCGGGAGCAGGGCATCACCATCGACGTGGCCTACCGCTACTTCAGCACCGCCAAGCGCAAGTTCATCATCGCCGACACCCCGGGCCACGAGCAGTACACCCGCAACATGGCCACCGGCGCCTCGACCTGCGACCTGGCGATCATCCTGGTCGACGCCCGCTACGGCGTGCAGACCCAGACCAAGCGCCACAGCTTCATCACCTCGCTGCTGGGCATCAAGCACATCGTCGTCGCGGTCAACAAGATGGACCTCAAGGACTTCGATCAGGGCGTGTTCGAGCAGATCAAGGCCGATTACCTGAAGTTCGCCGAGCGCATCGACCTCAAGCCGACCACCCTGCACTTCGTGCCGATGTCGGCGCTCAAGGGCGATAACGTGGTCAACAAGTCCGAGCGTTCGCCCTGGTATGACGGCCAGTCGCTGATGGAAATCCTCGAGACTGTGGAAGTGGCCGGCGATCGCAATTTCGACGACATGCGCTTCCCCGTGCAGTACGTCAACCGGCCGAACCTGAACTTCCGTGGTTTCGCCGGCACCCTGGCCAGCGGCATCGTGCGCAAGGGCGACGAGGTCGTGGTATTGCCGTCCGGCAAGGGCAGCAAGGTCAAGTCCATCGTCACCTACGAGGGCGAGCTGGAGCAGGCCGGCCCGGGCCAGGCGATCACCCTGACCCTGGAAGACGAGATCGACGTGTCCCGTGGCGACATGCTGGTGCATGCCGACAATCGTCCGCAGATTCGCGACAGTTTCGAGGCCATGCTGGTGTGGATGGCCGAGGAGCCGATGCTGCCGGGCAAGAAGTACGACATCAAGCGGGCCAGCAGCTATGTGCCGGGGACCATCGCCGGTATCGCCCACCGGGTCGACGTGAACACCCTGGAACAGGGGGCCGCCAGCAGCCTGCAGCTCAACGAGATCGGCAAGGTCAAGGTCGCCCTGGACGCGCCGATCGCCCTCGACGGCTACGACTACAACCGCACCACCGGCGCCTTCATCGTCATCGACCGGCTGACCAATGGCACCGTCGGCGCCGGCATGATCATCGCCAAGCCGGTCGGTGCGCAGAATGCCGAGGGTCACCACGGCAAGCTCGCCCACGTCTCCACCGAGGAGCGCGCCAGCCGCTTCGGCCAGCAGCCGGCCACCGTGCTGTTCAGCGGCCTGTCCGGCGCCGGCAAGAGCACCCTGGCCTACGCCGTGGAGCGCAAGCTGTTCGACATGGGCCGTGCGGTCTATGTGCTCGATGGGCAGAACCTGCGCCACGATCTGAACAAGGGCCTGCCGCAGGATCGTGCCGGGCGCACCGAGAACTGGCGCCGTGCCGCTCACGTGGCGCGCCAGTTCAACGAGGCCGGCCTGTTGACCCTGGCGGCCTTCGTCGCTCCGGACGCCGAGGGCCGGGAACAGGCCAAGGCACTGATCGGCGCCGAGCGCATGATCACCGTGTACGTCCAAGCCTCGCCCCAGGTCTGCCGCGAACGCGATCCGCAGGGGCTGTATGCCGCCGAGGGCGACAACATCCCGGGTGAGTCCTTCGGCTATGACGTGCCGCTGGATGCCGATCTGGTGATCGACACCCAGAGCCTGTCGGTCGAGGAGGGCGCCAAGCAGGTGCTGGCGCTGCTGCGCGAGCGCGGCGCGATCTAAGGTCGAACCGCCCACAAAAAAGCCCCGCTCGAGAGCGGGGCTTTTTTGTGGCTCGGCATCAGCCGCTGGGCATCGGGCGGCTGCGTCGTCGGCCTTATTTCTTGGTCTTCAAGCCGTAGCTTTCGTCGAGCATGCCCGGTACGTCGGCGCTTTTCGGCGCGTAGTCCTTGGGCATCTCCTGGTGCGCCGGGGCCTTCAGGCGTTCGCGTTTCTCGCCGCCTTCGCCGGCGAGCAGGGTGGCCAGCAGGCGCTGCCGGGTCAGCTCGTCCAGGGCCAGGCGGTTGGCCCCCTCGGACAGGTGTTGCTGCACCTCCTGCTGGCTCTGGCTGAGTTTCTTCACCAGGCTGGCCGTGGTGTTGAAGTGGGTCACCACCTCGCTCTGGTAGGCGTCGAAACGCGACTGGATTTCGTCCAGCCGACGCTGCGTGCGGTTCGGCGCCGCATTGGGTGCCAGGCGGGCGATCAGGAAGCCGATGGCGACACCGACTACCAGGGTGAGGGCCGGCACCAGCCAGGCTGTGAGTGTCTGTTCCACGAGTCCTTCCTCTCTAAACGGCTTTGCTTTACGTTAACGGCTCGAACCTGCGCTGTATACCGCCATGCAATGCTGTGCGGCGCAGGCTGTCAGCTAGACGTGTCGACCCCGTTTGGGGTCACGGAGTTAACCGTTGCTCAGCCGCGAAACCCCTCTATTCATCGATGGCCCCTGCGGCCAACTGGAAGCCCTGTCCCTCGCCGTGCCCGACGCCCGTGGCGTGGCGTTGATCTGCCACCCCAATCCGGTGCAGGGCGGCACCATGCTCAACAAGGTGGTCTCGACCCTGCAGCGTACCGCCCGCGACGCCGGCCTGGCCACGCTGCGCTTCAACTACCGGGGCGTCGGTGCCAGCGCCGGCAGCCATGACATGGGCGGCGGCGAGATCGACGACGCCGAGGCCGCGGCCCGCTGGTTGCGCGCCCAGTATCCGCAGTTGCCCCTGACCCTGCTGGGCTTCTCCTTCGGCGGCTTCGTCGCCGCCAGCCTGGGCGCCCGCCTGGAGGGGCAGGGGGTCGAGCCGGCGCACCTGTTCATGGTGGCGCCGGCGGTGCAGCGCCTGAGCGCCGAGTATCCGGCGGCCGCGCGTTGCCCGCTGACCCTGATCCAGCCGGAGGACGACGAGGTGATCGAGCCGCAGGCCGTGTACGACTGGTCGGCGGCGCTGCCGCGTCCCCATGAACTGCTGAAAGTGGCAGAATGCGGGCACTTTTTTCACGGCAAGCTGACCGACCTCAAGGAGCTGCTTGCCCCGCGACTCTGATTTTCGATTGCCGCCTGCCAGGCGCCTCATCCAATAAGCGAACGCCATGACCACTCGTATCCTCACCGGCATCACCACCACCGGCACCCCCCATCTGGGCAACTACGCCGGCGCCATCCGTCCGGCCATAGTCGCCAGCCGCGCCGCGGATGCCGATTCCTTCTACTTCCTGGCCGACTACCATGCGCTGATCAAGTGCGACGATCCGGCGCGCATCCAGCGTTCGCGGCTGGAGATCGCCGCCACCTGGCTGGCCTGCGGCCTGGACGTCGACAAGGCGACCTTCTATCGCCAGTCCGACATCCCCGAGATCCCCGAGCTGTGCTGGCTGCTCACCTGCGTCGCCGGCAAGGGCCTGCTCAACCGCGCCCACGCCTACAAGGCCTCGGTGGACAAGAACGTCGAGGCCGGCGAGGACCCGGATGCCGGCGTGACCATGGGGCTGTTCAGCTACCCGGTGCTGATGGCGGCGGACATCCTGATGTTCAACGCGCACAAGGTGCCGGTCGGCCGCGACCAGATCCAGCACGTGGAGATGGCCCGCGACATCGCCCAGCGCTTCAACCACCTGTTCGGCGCCGGCAAGGAGCTGTTCACCCTGCCCGAGGCGGTGATCGAGGAAGACGTGGCGACCCTGCCGGGCCTCGACGGGCGCAAGATGAGCAAGAGCTACGACAACACCATCCCGCTGTTCGGCAGCGCCAAGCAGCTCAAGGACGCCATCGCCCGCATCGTCACCGACTCGCGCGCCCCGGGCGAGGCCAAGGACCCGGACAGCGCCCACCTGTTCACCCTCTACCAGGCCTTCGCCACGCCGGCACAGCAGACCGCGTTCCGCGCCGAGCTGTTGGACGGCCTGGCCTGGGGCGAGGCCAAGCAGCGCCTGTTCCAGCTGCTCGACGGCGAACTGGGCGAGGCCCGCGAGCGTTATCAGGCGCTGATCGCCAGGCCCGGCGACCTGGAGGAGGTGCTGCAGGCCGGCGCGGCCAAGGCCCGGCGGATCGCCACGCCCTTCCTCGGCGAGCTGCGCGAGGCGGTGGGCCTGCGCTCGTTCCGCGAGCAGGTGCAGGCCTCCACCAGCGGCAAGAAAAAGGCGGCCAAGAACGCGCGCTTCGTCAGCTTCCGCGAGCCGGACGGCAGCTTCCGCTTCCGTTTCCTCTCGGCCGAGGGCGATGAGCTGCTGCTCTCGCGTCCCTTCGCCGACCCCAAGCTGGTCGGCGCCATCAGTCAGCGGCTGATCGCCCAGGGTCCCGATGCCCTGGAGCTGCGCGAGGACGAGGGCGACCAGTTCACCCTCTGGCTGGACGGCGAGTGCCTGGCAGACAGCCCGGCCTACCCCGACCCGGAGGAGCTGGACGCCGCCATGCTGCGCCTGCGCGACGCCATCGCCGGCCTGGCCGGCTAGTGCCTCGGGTTTCGCCGCGTCGTCGGGTCGACGCGGCGAGGCCGTGCAAACAGCGGCTCTCGATTGCCAAGCGCGGAGGGCGTCGCTAAAGTGTCGGCCCCATTTTTGTTGCCCAGCTAACGAATATGACACCCCTAGAGCGCTACCAGGCAGACCTCAAACGCCCCGACTTCTTCCATGACGCGGCCCAGGAAACTGCGGTGCGCCATCTGCAGCGCCTGTACGACGACCTGATCGCCGGCGAGGCGAGCAAGCCCGGGCTGTTCGGCAAGCTGTTCGCCCGCAAGCCCCAGGGGCCGGTCAAGGGCCTGTACTTCTGGGGCGGGGTCGGCCGCGGCAAGACCTACCTGGTCGACACCTTCTTCGATGCGCTGCCGTTCGAGCAGAAGATGCGCACCCACTTCCACCGCTTCATGAAGCGGGTGCATGAGGAAATGAAGACCCTCAAGGGCGAGAAGAACCCGCTGACCATCATCGGCAAGCGCTTTGCCGACGAGGCGCGGGTGATCTGCTTCGACGAGTTCTTCGTCTCCGACATCACCGATGCGATGATCCTCGCCACCCTGCTCGAGGAGTTGTTCAAGAACGGCGTGAGCCTGGTGGCGACCTCCAACATAGTGCCGGACGGCCTGTACAAGGACGGCCTGCAGCGCGCCCGCTTCCTGCCGGCCATCGCCCTGCTCAAGGAACACACCGAGATCGTCAACGTCGACAGCGGCGTCGACTACCGCCTGCGCGCCCTGGAGCAGGCCGAGCTGTTCCACTGGCCGCTGGATGCGGCGGCCGAGGAGAGCCTGCAGAAGAGCTTCAGCAGCCTGTTGCCCGAGCATTGCGCGGTGCAGGAGAACGAGGCGCTGATGATCGAGAACCGTGCCATCACCGCGCGCAAGGTCGGCGACGACGTGGCCTGGTTCGAGTTCCGCGAGCTGTGCGACGGCCCGCGCAGCCAGAACGACTACATCGAGCTGGGCAAGATCTTCCACGCCGTGCTGTTGGCCAATGTCGAGCAGATGGGCGTGGCCAAGGACGACATGGCGCGGCGCTTCATCAACCTGGTGGACGAGTTCTACGACCGCAACGTCAAGCTGATCATCTCCGCTGAGGTCGAGCTCAAGGATCTCTACACCGGTGGGCGCCTGACCTTCGAGTTCCAGCGCACCCTCAGCCGTCTGCTGGAGATGCAGTCCCACGAGTTCCTGGCGCGGCCGCACAAGCCCTGATCCGTCGAGCCGGCCCAAAGGCTGCCAGAGGGCAGCCTTTTTTGTGGGCGAAACCCTGGCGCTATCGACCCGGCGCCGGCGCTAGGCGTGCGTGTCCTTGTGCTGGAACTGCCGGCGGTACTGGTTGGGCGACAGCGTGGTGTGCTGGCGGAACAGCCGGGCGAAGAAGCTGGCGTCGTCGTAGCCGACTTCGTAGCTGATGGTCTTGATGCTCTTGCGCGTGGCGCTGAGCAGGCCCTTGGCCGTTTCGATGCGCAGCCGCTGCAGGTAGTGCAGCGGCTTATCGCCGGTGGCGGCCTGAAAGCGGCGCATGAAGTTGCGGATGCTCATGCCGTGCTCGCGGGCCACGTCCTCGAAGCGGAACTTGTCGCAGAAGTGCTCCTCCAGCCACTGCTGGATCTGCAGGATGGTCAGGTCGTGGTGCAGTTTCTGCCCGCCGAAGCCGATGCGTCCGGGTGTGTAGCTGCGTTGCACCTCGTAGAGGATGTCGCGGGCGACGCCCTGGGCCACGCCGGCGCCACAGAAGCGCTCGATCAGGTAGATGTACAGGTCGCAGGCCGAGGTGACGCCGCCGGCGCAGTAGAGGTTGTCGGCATCGGACAGGTGCTTGTCCTGATTGAGCAGCACCCTGGGAAAGCGCTCGGCGAACTCGCCGAAGAAGCGCCAGTAGGTGGTCGCCTCCTTGCCGTCGAGCAGGCCGGCCTGGGCCATCCAGAACACCCCGGTGGCTTCGCCGCAGATCGCGGTGCCCGCGGCGTGGCGCGTCCTGAGCCAGCTGAGTACCTGGGGATGGCGCTGGCAGAGGGCGTCGAAGTCGTCCCAGAAGGCCGGCAGAATGATCACGTCGGCGCTTTCCAATGGCCCGTCCACCGGGATCAGCACATCGCTGAAGCTGCGCACCGGCTGGCCGTCCGGGCTGACCAGGTGGATCTCGAAGGCCGGGGTCAGGCCCAGGCCCAGCTGCTTGCCGTAGCGCAGGCTGGCCATATGGAAGAAGTCCTTGGCCTGCATCAATGTGGAGGCGAAGACGCCTTCGGTGGCGAGGATGCTGACGCGCTTGAGCGGCTCGGGCGATTGGCTGGGCATAGGCTGATTCTTATTAGGGCTAAGTGGTCAAGTAACGGCTGGATCGTCTTATTTATTGGCGCTTGTGTCCAGTGCGACCAAGCGTTTGCTTGGCTAGAGTCGGAGTCACCCAAACCTACCTTCTATGCCAGGTGCCGTGATGATTCCCAGAACCCTGTTCAGTTCCGATCATGAGTTGTTTCGCGACAGCGTGCGCAAGTTCCTCGAGCAGGAGGCCGTGCCCTTCCATCAGCAGTGGGAGAAGGACGGCCACGTCGACCGCGGGCTGTGGAACAAGGCGGGGGAGGCGGGGTTGCTCTGCTCCCATATTCCCGAGGAGTACGGCGGCATGGGGGCCGATTTCCTCTACAGCACGGTGGTGATCGAGGAGGTCGCCCGGCTGGGGCTGAGCGGCATCGGCTTCTCCCTGCATTCGGACATCGTTGCGCCCTACATCCTGCACTACGGCTCCGAGGCCCTGAAGCACAAGTACCTGCCCCGGCTGGTGTCCGGTGAGCTGGTCACCGCCATCGCCATGACCGAGCCGGGGGCCGGCTCCGACCTGCAGGGGGTCAAGACCACGGCCGTGCTGGAGGGCGACGAGTACGTGATCAACGGCTCCAAGACCTTCATCACCAACGGTTACCTGGCCGACCTGGTGATAGTGGTGGCCAAGACCGACCCGCAGGCGGGCGCCAAGGGCACCAGCCTGTTCCTGGTCGAGGCCGATATGCCGGGGTTCGCCAAGGGCAAGCGGCTGGAGAAGGTCGGCATGAAGGCCCAGGACACCTCCGAGCTGTTCTTCCAGGACGTGCGGGTGCCCAGGGAGAACCTGTTGGGCCAGGCCGGCATGGGCTTCGCCTACCTGATGCAGGAGCTGCCTCAGGAGCGCCTGACCGTCGGCATCAGCGCCCTGGCCTCGGCCGAAGCGGCGCTGCAGTGGACCCTGGACTATACCCGCGAGCGCAAGGCGTTCGGCAAGGCCATCGCGGATTTCCAGAACACCCGCTTCAAGCTGGCCGAGATGGCCACCGAGATTCAGGTCGGTCGGGTGTTTGTCGATCGTTGCCTGGAGCTGCACCTGCAGGGCAAGTTGGATGTGCCGACCGCGGCCATGCTCAAGTACTGGGGCACCGACCTGCAGTGCAAGGTGCTGGATGAATGCGTGCAGCTGCATGGCGGTTACGGCTTCATGTGGGAGTACCCGGTGGCGCGGGCCTGGGCCGATGCCCGGGTGCAGCGCATCTATGCCGGCACCAACGAGATCATGAAGGAGATCATCGCCCGCGCCTTGTAGGGCGGCGTCTGGCGCGGAAAGGCCCGGCATTGTCCGGGCGTATTCCGGCCGGTCGACCGGTTTCAGGGTGCTGGGTTCGGTTGCGTCTGGTGAATGGCCTCGATGCCGGTCAGCACCTCGTCGCCGAGCCTCAGCTCGCTGCTGCCCAGGTCGGCTTCCAGCTGCTCCAGGGTGGTGGCGCCGATGATGGTGCTGGTCACGAAGGGGCGGGCCGTGACGAAGGCCAGGGCCATCTGTGCCGGGTCCAGGCCCTGTTCCTGAGCCAGTGCGACGTAGCGCGAGCAGGCGGCTTGCGCCTGCGGGTTGGTGTAGCGGGTGAAGCGGTTGAACAGGCTGAGCCTGGCGTTGGCCGGGCGTGCGCCGCCTTCGTACTTGCCCGACAGCATGCCGAAGGCCAGGGGCGAGTAGGCCAGAAGGCCGCACTGCTCGCGCATGGCGACTTCCGCCAGGCCGACCTCGAAGCTGCGGTTGAGCAGGTTGTAGGGGTTCTGAATCGATACCGCCCGCGGCCAGCCGCGACTCTCGGCCAATTGCAGAAGCCTCATGGTCCCCCAGGGTGTTTCATTGGAGAGGCCGATATGACGGATCTTGCCGGTCTTGACCTGCTCGTCCAGCGCTTCCAGGGTGTCTTCCAGTGGGGTGAAGACGCTGTCCTGATGGCGATAGCCGAGCTGGCCGAAGTAGTTGGTCGGCCGTTCCGGCCAGTGCAGCTGGTACAGGTCGATCCAGTCGGTGCGCAGGCGCTTGAGGCTGGCTTCGACGGCGGCCTGGATATTGGGGCGGTCGTGCTTGAGCCGGCCGTCGCGGATGTAGTCGATGCCGTTGCCGGGGCCGGCGATCTTGCTGGCCAGTATCCAGTCGCCGCGGCCGCCGTGCCGCTGAAAGTAGTCGCCGAGGATCCGCTCGGTCGTGCCATAGGTCGCGGCCCGTGGCGGCACCGGGTACATCTCGGCGGTATCGATGAAGTTCACCCCGTAGGCCTTGGCTCGGGCAATTTGGGCGAAGGCCTCGTCGGCGTCGTTCTGCTCGCCCCAGGTCATGGTGCCCAGGCACAGGGCGCTGACATGCAAATCCGTTCGGCCCAGCTGGCGATAGTTCATAGGCTGCTCTTTATCGTGAAATGCCCATGCAGGCATGGTTGAATTTATCTGCGCAATCTGCATAATTGCGCACCTCTTTCAGCAGTGGAAGTGATGCGCCGCCTGCCGAAGAATCTTGCCGTGCTACGGACGCGCTGACCCGAGCCCCCGACAGCGTCTGTGTTCGGCTGCCTTTGACTTGTCAAAGTACGCACTATTCAGTAAGATCCGCCGTCTTATTTATCAGGGCGGCCCCTGAGGCTATAAAGAATGAAGACTTTTACTGCTAAACCGGAAACAGTAAAGCGCGACTGGTTCGTCGTCGACGCTGCTGGTCAGACCCTGGGTCGTCTGGCTACCGAAATTGCCACCCGTCTGCGTGGCAAGCACAAGCCCGAGTACACTCCGCACGTTGATACCGGCGACTACATCGTCGTGATCAATGCTGAGCAGGTGCGTGTGACCGGTGCCAAGACCACCGACAAGATGTACTACTCTCACTCCGGTTTCCCGGGCGGCATCAAGTCGATCAACTTCGAGAAGCTGATCGCCAAGGCGCCTGAGCGTGTGATCGAGACCGCGGTAAAAGGCATGCTGCCGAAGAACCCGCTGGGTCGCGACATGTATCGTAAGCTGAAGGTGTACAAGGGTGCCGCTCACCCGCACACTGCCCAGCAGCCCCAAGAACTGAAGATTTAACGGAATAGTTCATTATGTCGGCGACTCAAAACTACGGCACTGGCCGTCGCAAGACTGCAACCGCTCGCGTATTCCTGCGTCCGGGCACTGGCAGCATCTCCATCAACAATCGCACCCTGGACACCTTCTTCGGCCGCGAAACCGCGCGCATGGTCGTTCGCCAGCCGCTGGAGCTGACCGAAACCACCGAGAAGTTCGATGTGTTCGTTACCGTGATCGGTGGTGGTGTGAGTGGTCAGGCCGGTGCGATCCGTCACGGCATCACCCGTGCCCTGATCGAGTACGACGAAACCCTGCGTAGCTCGCTGCGCAAGGCCGGTTTCGTGACTCGCGACGCGCGTGAAGTCGAGCGTAAGAAGGTCGGTCTGCGCAAGGCGCGTAAGCGTCCGCAGTACTCCAAGCGTTAATTCGCTATCTGCCTTCAAAAGCGCCCAGTTTCCTTTCGGAGCTGGGCGTTTTTTATGGGCGTCCGGCTGCTGTGCGACATCATGCCGCAGTCCTGGAGGCCGCGTCCTGCAAGGTGTTGAGAGGCTTCCGGCGGGGTAATTACCTTGTCAGAAAAGGGGCTTTTCTTTACCATTTGGCGAATTTTTTGCGCTACCCGATTTTTACCTAGTAGAGGCCTGAACAACAGGCCACAAAGCTGATGGGAGACGACTGAATGAGCAATGACGGCGTGAATGCAGGCCGGCGTCGCTTCTTGGTGGCGGCCACCTCCGTGGTGGGTGCTGCTGGAGCGGTGGGTGCCGCGGTCCCGTTCGTGGGGTCATGGTTCCCGAGCGCCAAGGCTAAAGCTGCCGGTGCACCTGTGAAGGTGAACGTCAGCAAGATCGAGCCGGGCCAGCAGATGGTTGCCGAGTGGCGGGGGCAGCCGGTGTTCATCGTGCGCCGTACCGAGGAGATCTTGAGCAACCTGGGCAAGCTCGAGGGGCAGTTGGCCGACGTCGAGTCCCAGGCCTCGGTGCAGCCGACCTATGTCGACCCGAAGACCCGCTCGATCAAGCCGGAAGTGCTGCTGCTAGTCGGGCTGTGCACCCACCTGGGCTGCTCGCCGTCCTTCCGCCCGGAAGTGGCGCCGGCGGACCTCGGTGCCGAGTGGGTGGGGGGCTACTTCTGCCCGTGCCACGGCTCGCGCTACGACCTCGCCGGCCGTGTCTACAAGGCCCAGCCAGCCCCCTTGAACCTGCCGGTGCCACCGCACATGTACGAGTCGGATGATGTGATCGTCATCGGTGTGGATCAGGAGCAAGCATGATGAGCAAATTCATGGAGTGGATGGATGCGCGCTTCCCCGCGACCAAGATGTGGGAAGACCATCTGAGCAAGTATTACGCGCCGAAGAACTTCAACTTCTTCTACTTCTTCGGCTCGCTGGCCCTGCTGGTGCTGGTCAACCAGATCGTCACCGGTATCTGGCTGACCATGAGCTTCACCCCGTCGGCCGAGGAGGCGTTCGCCTCGGTCGAGTACATCATGCGCGATGTGGAGTACGGCTGGATCCTGCGTTACCTGCACTCGACCGGCGCCTCGGCGTTCTTCGTCGTGGTCTACCTGCACATGTTCCGCGGCCTGCTCTACGGCTCCTACCAGAAGCCGCGCGAGCTGGTGTGGATCTTCGGCATGCTGATCTACCTGCTGCTGATGGCGGAAGCCTTCATGGGCTACCTGCTGCCCTGGGGCCAGATGTCCTACTGGGGCGCCCAGGTGATCATCTCGCTGTTCGGTGCCATTCCGGTGATCGGCGACGACCTGACCCAGTGGATTCGCGGTGACTACCTGATTTCCGGCATCACCCTGAACCGCTTCTTCGCCCTGCATGTGGTGGCCCTGCCGATCGTGATCCTCGGCCTGGTGGTGCTGCACATCCTGGCGCTGCATGAGGTGGGTTCGAACAACCCGGACGGCGTCGACATCAAGAAGAAGAAGGATGCGAACGGCGTTCCGCTCGATGGTATTGCCTTCCACCCTTATTACACCGTGAAGGACATCGTCGGTGTGGTGGTGTTCCTGTTCATCTTCTGCTTCGTGGTGTTCTTCTTCCCGGAAATGGGCGGTTACTTCCTGGAGAAGCCGAACTTCGAGCAGGCCAACCCGTTCAAGACTCCCGAGCACATCGCGCCGGTGTGGTACTTCACCCCGTTCTACGCGATCCTGCGTGCCGTGCCGGACAAGCTGCTGGGCGTCATCGCCATGGGTGCGGCCATCGCCGTGCTGTTCGTGCTGCCCTGGCTGGACCGTAGTCCGGTCAAGTCGATGCGCTACAAGGGCTGGTTGAGCAAGATCTGGTTGCTGGTGTTCTGCGTGTCCTTCGTCATCCTGGGTGTGCTGGGTGTGCTGGCGCCGACTCCGGGCCGCACCCTGCTGTCGCAGGTATGTACCTTCCTGTACTTCGCGTACTTCATCCTGATGCCGTTCTACACCAGGATGGAAAAAACCAAACCGGTTCCGGAAAGGGTGACGGGCTGATGAAGAAGCTATTCGCTGCACTGATTTTCGCTGCAATGCCTGCCCTGGCTCTGGGGGCGGGTGGCAACTATCCGCTGGACAAGGTCGATATCGATCTGACCGACAAGGCGGCCATGCAGGACGGTCTGCGTACCTTCGCCAACTACTGCATGGGCTGCCATGCGGCCAAGTTCCAGCGCTACGAGCGGGTTGCCGATGACCTCGGCATTCCCCATGAGCTGATGCTGGACAATCTGGTGTTCAACGACGCCAAGATCGGCGACCACATGAAGATCGGCATGAAGCCCGAGGACGCCAAGGCCTGGTTCGGCGCGGCGCCGCCGGATCTGACCCTGGTCGCTCGCGTGCGTGGCACCGACTGGCTGTATACCTACCTGCGCACCTTCTACGAAGATCCGAGCCGTCCGCTGGGGGCGAATAACAAGGTCTTCCCGAACGTCGGCATGCCGAACGTGCTGGCTGAGCTGCAGGGGCGCCAGTACATCGGTTGCAAGCAGGTGCAGGTGGTCGAGGACGGCAAGAAGCAGTTCGATCCGCTGACCGGCACGCCCATCACGCACGAGGCCTGCGATCAACTCACCATCGAGCCGAAGACCGGTGAGTTGACCGAGGAGCAGTTCGACGAGAAGGTCAAGAATCTGGTGACCTTCCTGGCCTATTCGGCCAACCCGGTGAAGCTGGAAAGTCAGCGTATCGGCACCTACGTGCTGCTGTACCTGGCGTTCTTCTTCGTATTCGCCTATTTGCTCAAGCGTGAATACTGGAAGGACGTGCATTAAAATCGTCGCCGTTCCGTCCCAGACCTGCGCGCCCCCTTGGGCGCGCAGGTCTTTCTGCTTCAGATAACCTTATAAGCGAGGAGGATCGCCATGGGCGTGACCAATAGGTTGGCCTGTTATTCCGACCCCGCCGACCACTACTCCCACCGTGTGCGTATCGTGCTCGCCGAGAAGGGTGTCGGCGCCGAGATCATCAGTGTCGAGCCGGGCCGCTGCCCGCCTCAACTGCTCGAGGTCAACCCCTATGCCAGCCTGCCGACCCTGGTCGATCGCGATCTGGCGTTGTACGAGTCGACGGTGGTGATGGAGTATCTGGATGAGCGCTACCCCCATCCGCCGCTACTGCCGGTGTATCCGGTGGCTAGGGCCAACAGCCGCCTGCTGATCCACCGCATCCAGCGCGACTGGTGCGCCCTGGTGGATCTGATTCTCGATCCGCGCAGCAAGGAGACGGCTCGGGTTCAGGCGCGCAAGGAGCTGCGCGAGAGCCTGACGGGCGTCTCGCCGCTGTTCGCCGACAAGCCGTACTTCCTCAGCGAGGAGTTGAGTCTGGTGGACTGCTGCCTGCTGCCGATTCTCTGGCGCCTGCCGTTGCTGGGCATCGAGTTGCCGAAGCCGGCCAAGCCGTTGCTCGATTATATGGAGCGTCAGTTCGCCCGGGAGGGCTTTCGGGCCAGTCTGTCCGCTGCCGAGCGCGAGATGCGTTAATACCTGAGGAGGTTCCGATGAACTCCAGTCGTCCCTATTTGGTTCGTGCCCTCTACGAGTGGATCGTCGACAACGACTGCACCCCCCATCTGCTGGTCGATGCCGATTTCGCCGGCGTACAAGTGCCGCCGGGTTTCGCCAGTGACGGCCAGATCGTGCTGAACGTGTCCCCCGGGGCGGTGCGCCATCTGCATATGGACAACGAGGCGGTGAGCTTCGAGGGGCGTTTCGGTGGGGTGGCGCACAGCCTGTACATCCCCTCCGCGGCCGTTATGGCGATCTATGCCCGGGAAAACGGCCAGGGCATGGTCTTCGATCTGGAG
Organism: Pseudomonas benzenivorans; assembly: GCF_033547155.1. GTDB lineage: Bacteria > Pseudomonadota > Gammaproteobacteria > Pseudomonadales > Pseudomonadaceae > Aquipseudomonas > Aquipseudomonas benzenivorans_B. The sequence goes on along the minus strand of NZ_CP137892.1, from coordinate 3,507,562 downwards.
CCGCCGGTGCCGGATGACGAGGACGGTGACGGGCCCGACGATCAGGGCCCGCCGGATGGCGAGCCGCCGCGGCCGAGCGGGCGGCCCAGCCTGAAGGTGGTCAAGTAAACGAAAAAGGCGATCCGAGGATCGCCTTTTTCGTGGGGCAGATGGCGGTCAGTTGGTGTACTGGAACAGCTTGACGATCTTCTGCACCCCGGACACGCCCTGTACCAGGGCGGTGGCCTGATTGGCCTCCTGGCGCGAGACCAGGCCCAGCAGATAGACGATGCCGTTCTCGGTGATCACCTTGATGCGCGAGCCGGGAACGCTGGCGTCCGCGAGCATCTGGGTCTTGATCTTGCTGGTCAGCAGGGTGTCGTTACTGCGTGCCAGCAACGAGGTTGGCTGCAGCACCTGCAGTTCGTTATGCACCTTGCTCACGCCCTGGACCCGGCGCGCGGCCTGTTCGGCCATGCCCTTGAGGTCGCTGCGCGGGGTCTGGCCGGCGAGCAGGACCACGCCGTTGTAGCTGGTGACCACTATGTGCGAGGTGGGGCTGGTCAGGTCGACATGGGCGCGGGCGATGTTGTTCTCGACTGCGGGGGCGATGAACTGGTCATCGATCTTGTTGCCGATGCTGCGGCTGCCGCAGCCCGCCAGAGCAAGGGTGAGGGCCAGGGCGGCGAGGAGCAGTGGGTTGCGGGTCATTCTTCACTCCCGAACAGTTGGCTGTCGATCAGGTCGCACAGGCAGTGGATGGTCAGCAGGTGTACTTCCTGAATGCGTGCGGTGATGCGCGAAGGCACGCGGATCTCCACATCCTCCGGCAGCAGCAGCGAGGCCATGCCGCCGCCGTCACGGCCGGTCAGGGCGACTACTGTCATCTCGCGGTCGTGGGCGGCCTGGATGGCCTGGATCACGTTGGCCGAGTTGCCGCTGGTGGAGATGGCCAGGAGCACGTCGCCCGGTTGGCCGAGTGCGCGGATTTGCTTGGAAAACACCTCGTTGTAGCTGTAGTCGTTGGCGATCGAGGTGATGGTCGAGCTGTCGGTGGTCAGGGCGATCGCCGGCAGGCTGGGGCGCTCGCGCTCGAAGCGGTTGAGCAGCTCGGAGGAAAAGTGCTGGGCATCGCCGGCCGAGCCGCCGTTGCCGCAGGTGAGGATCTTGCCCTCGCTGAGCAGTGCCTGAACCATGACCTGGCTGCCCTGCTCGATAAAGGGTGCGAGGACTTCCATGGCCTGTTGCTTGGTTTCGATGCTGGCTTGGAACAGCTGGCGAATACGGGCTTGCATGTCCATCGGAGATATAACCTTCAGTGGGGTGTCTGCTCAGGTATCAAAGGCGTTTCGAATCCAGTCCAGTCGCGGGGCTGCACTGCCGTGGGCGTCGATGGCGACCACGTCGAAGCGGCAAGGGTGTTTCGCCCAGCGGGTCTCCCGCTGGAGAAAGTGCAGGGCGGCAGTGGCCAGCTTGTCGCGCTTGCGTGCATCGACACTGGCCGCGGCGCCGCCCCAGGCGGCGTGCCGCCGGTAGCGGACCTCGACGAATACTACTGTATCGGCGTCGAGCATGACCAGATCGAGCTCGCCGCGGCGGCAGCGCCAGTTCTGCGCCAGCAGCTGCAGGCCGTGGCGTTCGAGGTGTTGGCGGGCCAGGTGTTCGGCGATCTGGCCGCTGTTGTGCTCTGGCTCGCTCAATTGAGGCTGTCGGGCAGTGTTTGGATCTGGCCGTCGCGGAACTCGGCCCAGGGCAGCTGGCGCTCGATGCGCTGTGCCGGGTTCAGGCTGAGGCTGCCGGACAGGCCGTCGAGCCGGCTGTCAGGCAGGGCCTTGAGCTGGTTCAGACGCGGCGTCAGGCGGTAGGCGTCGATACCCATGGCATAGAGGCGGCCGAGGCTGCCGCCGGCCTGGGGCCATTGGCTGCTGACCTGCTGGCGCAGGGGCGCGTCGGCGTTCAGCAGCCAGGGCGTTTCGCAGAAGCGGATGCCATTCAGGTCCAGGTACTGGGCCTGGCTGTGGTTGCCGGTATACAGGTGGGAGGTGGCGTAGACCGGAACGTCGCCGGCGTACTGGAAGGCCAGGGTCGGCTTGATCTGTTGGGCCTGCTGCGGGGTGGCGGCGAGGAAGATGAAGTCGACATCCTGGCGCCGCGAGGGCTGTGCGGCGATGGCCGCGCCCAGGGTGTTGCGCAGGCGCCGAGCGCGCGCTTCGCTCTGGCGCAACTGGAACAGGTCGGCGATCTGTTGCGCCAGCTTCACCGGCTGGTCGACGTGTTCGGCGGCGATCAGGGTGCCGCCGGCGGCTTGCCAGCTGTCGCGGAAGGCGGCCAGAACCCGGTCACCCCAGTCTCCGCGCGGCACCAGGGCGACGGCCCGGCGCATGCCGTCGGCCCAGGCGCGGCGGGCGACCTCGCGGGCCTCGTCCTCGGCGGCCAGGCCGAACTGGAACAGCTGGGCCGGGCCTTCCTGGGCGGATTCGCTGTAGTTCAGTGCCAGGGTGGTGATCGGCAGCTGCTCCTGGCTGCTGAGCTGAGTCACCAGGTGCTTTTCCAGGGGACCGACGACCAGCTGCACGCCGGCGGCCTGGGCCTGCCGGTAGAAGTCGTCCATGGAGCGCAGTTGGGCGCTGTCGTAGAAGCGTATGTTGGGCGGGTTCTGTCCGCTCTGCTGAGCCTGGTAGTGGGCGGCGAGGAAGCCATCGCGCAGGGCGCGGGCGACCGAGGCCAGCTGGCCGTCCTGCGGCAGCAGCAGGGCGATTTCGCTGAGTGGCTGGCTGGACAGTTCCTGCAGTTCGCGCAAAGGTGCGGGCAGGCGCAGGGCGGCGGGGTGCTGGGGGTGTTGTGCGCGCCAGTCGTCGATGGCCGCTTGTTGGGCTTGCAGGGGGCCTAGGGCCTTGGCCGCCTGGGCCAGGCTCAGCCAGCCGCTAAGATCGGCGTCGCCGTTGGCCGTGAGCTGCTCGACGGGCAGGCTGGCGACCAGCTCCCAGATGGACTCATGGTTGCGCTCGGCCGCCTCGGCGTCGAGCAGGGGGGCGATAAAGATGCGTTCGCGGGTGGCGGCGAGGATCTGGCCGTTCGCCTGTAAGGCCTTGGCGCGGGCCAGCTGGGTGCGCACCTGTTGCTCGACCGGCAATTCGCCCAGGCGGGCGAGGCTGGGGTGACCAAGCGCCTTGAGGGCGGCCTTGGGGTTGTCGCGGCTCAGGGCCAACTCGGCATTCAGGGTGCTGGCGTAGACCTGCTGGGCCGGCTTGAGGTCGGCAAGGCTCACCTGCTCGAGAATGGCGGCGGCGCGGGCGAACTTCTTCTGCTGGTAGGCCAGGTCGGCGGCCGACAGGCGCAGCAGGTTGGCCTGTTCGGACTGGCTGTCGCCGGCCTGCTGCAGCAGCTGCTCGATGCTGGCTTGAGGGGTGCGCGGCAACTCGCCAAGGTTGGAGGTGGGCGAGCTGGCGCAGGCGACCAGCAGGCCGGCGAGGCTGAGGGCGTAGAGCGGACGCAGGCAAGCGATCATGTAGGCCTTCCCGATACTTGAGCAAATGAGCGGCGAATTGTACCCAAGCCCCGGCGGCGGTGCGATGTCGATGCCGTGAAACGGGCTACAATGCGCGCTTTCGCGATATGAAGAGGCACGTGCTGTGACTGCACCCGGTGGTACGACCCCCGCCCCTGGCACCCTTTATGTGGTGGCCACGCCCATTGGCAATCTGGACGACATCGGCGCGCGGGCGCTCAGGGTGCTCGGCGAGGTGGCCCTGATTGCAGCGGAGGATACCCGGCACTCGGCGCGGCTGCTGCAGCACTTCGGCATCGCGACCCCCTTGGCGGCCTGTCATGAGCACAACGAGCGCGACCAGGGCGGGCGCTTCCTCGCCCGCTTGCAGGCGGGTGAGGACGTGGCGCTGATTTCCGACGCCGGCACGCCGCTGATCTCCGACCCGGGCTACCACCTGGTGCGCCAGGCGCGGGCGGTGGGAGTGCCGGTGGTGCCGGTACCGGGCGCCTGTGCCCTGATCGCGGCGCTGTCGGCGGCCGGGCTGCCCTCCGATCGCTTCATCTTCGAAGGGTTTCTGCCGGCCAAGGCGGGGGGGCGTCGCGCGCGTCTTGAGCAGGTGCGGGAGGAGTCGCGCACCCTGATCTTCTACGAGGCGCCCCATCGCATCCTCGAGTGCCTGCAAGACATGCGGGCGGTGTTCGGCGATGAGCGCCCGGCGCTGCTGGCCCGGGAGCTGACCAAGACCTTCGAGACTCTCAAGGGGCTGCCGCTGGGCGAGCTGTGCGCCTGGGTGGCGGCCGACAGCAATCAGCAGCGCGGCGAATGCGTGGTGCTGGTGGCAGGCTGGCAGGCGCCGGAAGGCGAAGAGGCGATCAGCGCCGAGGCGTTGCGGGTGCTCGACCTGCTGCTCGGGGAGATGCCGCTCAAGCGTGCGGCGGCGTTGGCGGCGGAAATCACCGGGGTGCGCAAGAATTTGCTCTATCAGGCCGCGCTGGAGCGCCAGTCGCGCGACTAATCCTTGTTCTATGGCGGGCACGCCGTTACCCTTGGCAGCGGAGAGTCGATCGGACAGTCGCTGCCGTGTTTCGTTCTGCGAGATGCGGGGGAGGAAAGTCCGGGCTCCATAGGGCGGAGTGCCAGGTAATGCCTGGGGGGCGTGAGCCTACGGAAAGTGCCACAGAAAATAACCGCCTAAGCGTTTCGGCGCCGGTAAGGGTGAAAAGGTGCGGTAAGAGCGCACCGCACGGCTGGCAACAGTCCGTGGCTAGGTAAACCCCACTCGGAGCAAGACCAAATAGGGTTCCATTGGCGTGGCCCGCGCTGGAACCGGGTAGGTTGCTAAAGGCGTGCAGTGATGTACGTCGTAGAGGAATGACTGTCCTCGACAGAACCCGGCTTATAGATCGACTCTCCACCTTTTCCTTCTAGCTGCTTTGCTGTTTCCCTCGCGTTTTCATGCTTAAAAAATCTTACTCTTCATAAATCACTTTAAGTTTGTGATTGAGCCTATTGCTCAGGCTGATTTTTATCCTGGCCGGCTCTCTGCCAAGCTCCGAGTGCCTCCCCTTAGATTCGCTAAATTACCGTCCTGTAAGGATTTTTCCCCTCTGGCGCGCCTTGACGGTGGGGTGGGCGCGTTCCTATAGTGTGCCCAGGTGGTAAGAAGTGGCATGAAGTGGGTTTTTTTGGGCATGGATAGCTAATTACGGGGGAGCGCAGCCGTGTTTCGCGGAGCCAACGCCATCAGTCTCGACGCCAAAGGGCGACTCGCGATGCCAAGTCGGTATCGGGACGAGCTCGTGTCGCGCTGCTCCGGCCAGCTCATCGTGACCATCGATGCCATTGACCCTTGCCTCTGCGTCTATCCGTTGTCGGAATGGGAGTTGATCGAGAACAAGCTGCGCGAGCTGGCTTCCTTTCGCGAGGAAAACCGCCGCTTGCAGCGCCTGCTGATCGGTAACGCCGTCGATCTCGAATTGGACGCCAGCGGCCGTTTCCTGGTGCCGCCCCGTCTGCGCGAGTACGCCAAGCTGGACAAGCGCGCGATGCTGGTCGGCCAGCTGAACAAATTTCAACTGTGGGACGAGGATGCCTGGAATGCCGTGGCGGACGCCGATCTGGCCGCCATCAAGCAACCCGGCGCCCTGTCCGACGAACTACGTGACCTGATCCTGTGACCATGACCGATAGCCTCCGCCATATCACCGTCCTGCTCGACGAAGCCGTCGCAGGGCTCGCCGTGCGTGCCGATGGCTGCTACCTGGATGGTACCTTCGGGCGCGGCGGGCATAGCCGGCTGATTCTCGAGAAGCTCGGCCCGGATGGCCATCTGTTGGGGTTCGATAAAGACCCCCTGGCGATCGCGACGGGGAATGCGCTGGCGGCCGAAGACGGCCGCTTTGTCGTTGTGCAGCGCAGTTTTGCGGAACTCGGCGAGGAAGTTGCTGTCCGCGGGCTGGCCGGCAAGGTGGCCGGGGTCCTGCTGGACCTGGGGGTCTCCTCGCCGCAGCTGGACGATGCCGCGCGCGGTTTCAGCTTCCTCAACGACGGCCCGCTGGACATGCGCATGGACCCGACCCGCGGTGTCAGTGCCGCGCAGTGGATCGCCAGCGCCGCCGAGGACGAGATCGCCCGGGTGTTCAAGGAATACGGCGAGGAGCGTTTCGCCAAGCGCATGGCCCGTGCCGTGGTGCAGCGGCGCGCCGAGCGCCCCTTCGAGCGCACCGCCGACCTGGCCCAGGTGCTGACCGACGCCAATCCGGCCTGGGAGAAGGGCAAGCACCCGGCGACTCGGGCCTTCCAGGGGCTGCGTATCCATATCAACAACGAGCTGGGCGATCTCGAGCAGGGCCTGGATGCGGCCCTGGAGGCCCTCGAGGTGGGGGGGCGGCTGGTGGTGATCAGCTTCCATTCCCTCGAGGACCGCATCGTCAAGCAGTTCATGCGCCGCCATGCCAAGGGCGAGCAGGACAAGCTGCCGCGTGACCTGCCGATCATTCCCAAGGCCTTCGAGCCGCGCCTGAAGCTGATCGGCAAGCCGCAGTACGCCTCGGATGCCGAGCTCAAGGCCAATCCTCGCTCGCGCAGCGCGGTGATGCGCATCGCGGAGAAGGTGCGATGAGTCGCGTATTCGCCAAGCCCATGCCGGCCGGTAGCCTGTTGCTGCTGGTGCTGTTTCTGGCGGTGCTGGGATCGGCGCTGGCGGTGTCCCTCTGCGCCCACTGGAACCGTCAGCTGCTCAACGGCCTGTATGCCGAGCTGAGCGTGCGCGACAAGGCACAGGCCGAATGGGGCCGGCTGATCCTCGAGCAGAGCACCTGGACGGCCCACAACCGCATCGAGACCCTGGCCAGTGAGCGGCTGAAGATGCGCATTCCCGATGCCGCCGAAGTGCGCCTGGTGTCGCCATGATCCGGCTCGAGGGCGCACTCTACCCCTGGCGTTTCCGCCTGGTGCTGCTGCTCCTGGCGCTGATGGTCGGTGCCATCGTCTGGCGCATCGTCGATCTGCAGCTGATCGACCGCGACTTCCTTCAGGCCCACGGGGACGCGCGTAGCGTGCGGCATATCCCGATTCCGGCGCACCGCGGCCTGATGACCGACCGCAACGGCGAGCCGCTGGCGGTCAGCACCCCGGTGACCACCCTGTGGGCCAACGGCCGGGAGTTGCAGGGCGCCGCGGCGCAGTGGCCGGCGCTGGCGGCGGCCCTGGGCCAGGAGCCGAAGGCCTTCGCCGCGCGCGTGCGGGCCAGTGCCGAGCGCGAATTCATGTACCTGGTGCGGGGCCTGACTCCGGAGCAGGGCCAGCGCGTGCTCGACCTCAAGGTGCCCGGGGTGTACGCCATCGAGGAGTTCCGTCGCTTCTACCCGGCCGGCGAGGTGACCGCCCATGTGGTCGGCTTCACCGACGTCGACGACCGCGGGCGCGAGGGCATGGAGCTGGCGTTCGACGAGTGGCTGGCCGGGGTGCCGGGCAAGCGTCAGGTGCTCAAGGATCGCCGCGGCCGGCTGATCAAGGACGTTCAGGTCGCGCAGAACGCCAAGGCCGGCAAGGCCCTGGCGCTGTCGATCGACCTGCGCCTGCAGTACCTGGCCCATCGCGAGCTGCGCAACGCCCTGGTGGAGTTCGGCGCCAAGGCCGGCAGCCTGGTGATGATCGACGTGAAGAGCGGCGAAGTGTTGGCCATGGTCAATCAGCCGACCTACAACCCGAACAACCGCCGCAGCCTGCAGCCGGCGGCCATGCGCAACCGGGCGATGATCGACGTGTTCGAGCCGGGTTCGACCATGAAGCCGCTGTCCATGGTCGCGGCCCTGGAGAGCGGGCGCTGGAAGCCGACCGACACGGTGGATGTCTACCCGGGTTCCCTGCGCATCGGCCGCTACACCATTCGCGACGTCTCGCGTGCCACGGGGCCGCTGGACCTCACCGGCATCCTGATCAAGTCGAGCAACGTCGGCATGAGCAAGATCGCCTTCGATATCGGCGGCGAGTCCATCTTCAACCTGATGCAGCAGGTCGGCCTGGGCCAGGACACCGGCCTGGGCTTCCCCGGCGAGCGGGTCGGCAACCTGCCCAACCACCGCAACTGGCGCAAGGCCGAGACCGCCACGCTGTCCTACGGCTACGGCCTGTCGGTGACGGCCGTGCAGCTGGTGCATGCCTATGCGGCGCTGGCCAACAACGGCCGCAATGTGCCGCTGTCGCTGACCCGGGTCGACCACGCCCCCGACGGCGTGCAGGTGATTCCGGAGGACGTGGCCAAGATCATGCAGGGCATGCTGCAACAGGTGGTCGAGGCCCCGGGCGGCGTGCACCGGGCCAAGGTGCCGGGCTATCACGTCGCCGGCAAGAGCGGCACCGCGCGCAAGGCCAGCGTGGGCTCGAAGGGCTACACGGAGAATGCCTACCGCTCGCTGTTCGCCGGCTTCGGGCCGATGAGCGATCCGCGCATCGCCGTCGCGGTGGTGATCGATGAGCCGAGCGAGGGCGGCTATTACGGCGGCCTGGTTTCGGCGCCGGTGTTCGGCAAGGTGATGGCCGGTGCGTTGCGCCTGATGAACATCGTTCCCGACGACCTGCCGCCCGTCGAATCCCAGGAATTGGCAGTGAACACCGGCACAGGAGGGCGCCTCTGATGCCCATGCCTCTTAATCAGCTATTGCCGCAGGCGGGCAGCAGCCTGCTGATCCGTGAACTGACCCTGGACAGCCGCAAGGTGCGTCCGGGGGACCTGTTCCTCGCCGTGCCGGGGGGGCAGCAGGATGGTCGTCTGCATATCGCCGACGCCATCGCCCGCGGCGCCGCCGCGGTGGCCTACGAGGCCGAGGGGGCGCCGGCCATCGATGCCGGCGCCGCCGAACTGGTGGCGATCAAGGGGCTGGCTGGGCAGTTGTCGGCGATTGCCGGGCGCTTCTATGGCGAGCCGAGCCGTGGCCTGCACCTGGTCGGCGTCACCGGCACCAATGGCAAGACCAGCGTGACCCAGCTGCTGGCCCAGGCGCTGGATCTGCTCGGCCAGCCCTGCGGCATAGTCGGGACCCTCGGCAACGGTTTCTACAGCGCCCTGGCCCAGGGGCGTCACACCACGCCCGACCCGATCGGCGTGCAGGCGACCCTGGCCGACCTGAAGAAGGCCGGCGCCCGTGCGGTGGCCATGGAGGTCTCCTCCCACGGTCTGCACCAGGGGCGGGTGGCGGCCCTGGCGTTCGACGTGGCGGTGTTCACCAACCTGTCGCGCGACCATCTGGATTACCACGGCACCATGGAGGCCTACGCCGAGGCCAAGGCCATGCTGTTCAGTCTGCCGGGCCTGCGTTGCCGGGTGCTCAATCTGGACGATGCCGCCGGGCGCAAGCTGGCCCTAGATGAGCGCGAGTCCCGCCTGATCAGCTACAGCCTGGAGGATGCCGGCGCCTACCTGTACTGCCGCGACGCCCAGTTCGATGATCAGGGTGTGCGTGCCCGCCTGGTCACCCCCCGTGGCGAGGGCATGCTGCGCAGCACGCTGCTCGGCCGCTTCAATCTGAGCAACCTGCTGGCCGTGGTCGGCGCGCTGCTCGCCATGGACTATGCACTGGACGAGATTCTCAAGGTATTGCCGCGCCTGCAGGGGCCGGCCGGGCGCATGCAGCGCCTGGGTGGCGTGAAGCAGCCGCTGGTGGTGGTCGATTACGCCCATACCCCGGATGCCCTGGAGAAGGTGCTCGAGGCATTGCGTCCCCATGTGAAGGGGCGCCTGCTGTGCCTGTTCGGCTGCGGTGGCGATCGCGACCGCGGCAAGCGTCCGCTGATGGCAGCGGCGGCCGAGCGTCTGGCCGATGCCGTGCTGGTCACCGATGACAACCCGCGCAGCGAGGCGCCGGAGCAGATCTTCGCGGACATTCGTGCGGGCTTCGTTGACCCCGCACGCGTGCGCTTCGTGCATGGCCGTGGCCAGGCCATCGCCCGATTGATCGCCGAGGCCGGCGCGGACGACGTGCTGGTGCTGGCGGGCAAGGGGCACGAGGACTATCAGGAGATCAGCGGCGAGCGCCAGCCGTTCTCCGATCTGGACGAGGCGGCCAAGGCCCTGGTCGCCTGGGAGGCCGCCCATGCTTAAGGCGTTGCGCTTGAGTGAAGTGGCGGACGCCCTGGGCGGCCGTCTGATCGGCGCGGATGTGGCGTTCGACTCGGTCGGCAGCGACAGCCGGGCGATTCGTTCGGGACAGCTGTTCGTCGCCCTGGTCGGGCCGCGTTTCGATGGCCACGACTACCTGGCCGAGGTGGCCGCCAAGGGCGCCGCGGCGGCGCTGGTGCAGCGCGAGGTGGCGGACGCGCCGCTGCCGCAGCTGCTGGTGGCCGACACCCGCCTGGCCCTGGGGCGCCTCGGCGCCCTGAACCGCCAGGCCTACGACGGCCCGCTGGCGGCGGTCACCGGCTCCAGCGGCAAGACCACGGTCAAGGAGATGCTCGCCAGCATCCTGCGCGAGGGGTTGGGCGGCGCCGTGCTGGCCACCCGCGGCAACCTCAACAACGACCTCGGCGCGCCCCTGACCCTGCTGGAGTTGGCGCCCGAACATCGGGGGGCGGTGATCGAGCTGGGCGCCAACCATGTCGGCGAGATCGCCTACACGGTCGGCCTGACCCGGCCCCGGGTTGCCATCCTCACCAACGCCGGCAGCGCCCACGTCGGCGAGTTCGGCGGACCGGAGAAGATAGTCGAGGCCAAGGGCGAGATCATCGAGGGCCTGGGCGAGGACGGTATCGCCGTGCTCAACCTGGACGACAAGGCCTTCGCCATCTGGCAGCGCCGGGCCAAGGGCCGTCGGGTGCTGAGCTTCGCCCTGACCAACCCGGCGGCGGATTATCACGCGGCCGACCTGGCCCGCGACGCCCGTGGCTGTCCGGCCTTCACCCTGCGCTGCGCCGCGGGGCAGGCGCGTATCCAGCTCAACCTGCTGGGCGAGCACAACGTGGCCAACGCCCTGGCCGCCGCCGCTGCCGCCCATGCCTTGAGCGTACCGTTGGTCGATATCAAGGCCGGGCTGGAAAAGCTGCAACCGGTCAAGGGCCGCGCGGTAGCGCAGCTGGCGACGAACGGCATGCGGGTGATCGACGACAGCTACAACGCCAACCCTGCTTCGATCTGTGCCGCCATTGATATACTCGCCGGCTTCTCCGGGCGCACCGTCCTGGTGCTCGGGGACATCGGGGAATTGGGCGCGTGGGCCGAACAGGGGCATCGCGAGGTGGGCCGCTATGCCGCCGGCAAGGTGGATGCGCTCTACGCGGTGGGACCGCTGATGGCCTATGCGGTCGAGGAGTTCGGAACAAATGGCCGGCATTTCGCCGATCAAGCCAGCCTGATCGAGGCGCTCGGCATCGAGGCGCTTGGCGCCGAGCAGGGCGATACCACCATTCTAATCAAGGGTTCACGCAGTGCCGCGATGGAGAACATCGTCGCGGCGCTCTGTGGCACATCGGGGGAGAGTCACTAAATGCTGCTGCTGCTGGCCGAGTACCTGCAACAGTTCCACAAGGGTTTCGCCGTGTTCCAGTACCTGACGCTGCGCGGCATCCTCGGCGTCTTGACCGCCCTGGCGCTGGCGCTGTGGCTGGGGCCCTGGATGATCCGCACCCTGCAGATCCGCCAGATCGGCCAGGCGGTGCGCCATGACGGCCCGCAGTCGCACCTGTCGAAGAAGGGCACGCCGACCATGGGCGGTGCCTTGATCCTCTCCGCCATCGCCATCAGCACCCTGCTGTGGGCCGACCTGTCCAACCGCTACGTGTGGGTGGTGCTGGCCGTCACCCTGCTGTTCGGTGCCATCGGCTGGGTCGACGACTACCGCAAGGTGATCGAGAAGAATTCCCGCGGCCTGCCGAGCCGCTGGAAGTATTTCTGGCAGTCGGTGTTCGGCCTCGGCGCGGCCGTCTTCCTCTATCTGACCGCGCAGAGCCCGGTGGAAACCACCCTGATCCTGCCGCTGCTCAAGGACGTCAGCATTCCGCTGGGCGCGGGTTTCGTGGTGCTGACCTACCTGGTCATCGTTGGTTCGAGCAACGCGGTCAACCTCACCGACGGCCTGGACGGCCTGGCGATCCTGCCCACCGTGATGGTCGGCGGTGCCCTGGGCATCTTCTGCTACCTGTCGGGCAACGTGAAGTTCGCCGAGTACCTGTTCATCCCCTACGTGCCGGGCGCCGGCGAGCTGATCGTGTTCTGCGCCGCGCTGGTCGGCGCCGGCCTGGGCTTTCTCTGGTTCAACACCTACCCGGCCCAGGTGTTCATGGGCGACGTCGGCGCGCTGGCCCTGGGGGCCGCGCTCGGCACCATCGCCGTGATCGTCCGCCAGGAGGTGGTGCTGTTCATCATGGGCGGGGTGTTCGTCATGGAGACCCTGTCGGTGATCATCCAGGTGGCGTCCTTCAAGCTGACCGGCAAGCGGGTGTTTCGCATGGCGCCGATTCACCACCACTTCGAACTCAAGGGCTGGCCCGAGCCGCGGGTGATCGTGCGTTTCTGGATCATCACCGTGATTCTCGTGCTGATCGGCCTGGCCACCCTGAAACTGAGGTAATAGAGAGTGTCGTTGATCGCTTCCGACCAGTTCCGCATCGTTGTCGGCCTCGGCAAGAGCGGCATGTCCCTGGTGCGCTTCCTGGCGCAGCAGGGTGTGCGCTTCGCCGTGGTCGATACGCGGGCGAACCCGCCGGAGCTGGCCACCCTGCGTGAGCAGTTCCCGCAGGTGGAAGTGCGCTGCGGCGAGCTGGACGTGGAGTTCCTCTGCCGCGCCAGCGAACTGCTGGTCAGCCCCGGTCTGGCCGTCGCCACCCCGGCGCTGCAGGCGGCTGCGGCCCGCGGGGTGAAGCTGTCCGGCGACATCGACCTGTTCGCCCGGCACGCCAAGGCACCGATCGTCGCCATCACCGGCTCCAACGCCAAGAGCACCGTGACCACCCTGGTCGGCGAGATGGCCGCGGCGGCCGGCAAGCGCGTCGCGGTCGGCGGCAACCTGGGCACCCCGGCCCTCGACCTGCTCAGCGATGAGGTCGAGCTGTACGTGCTGGAGCTGTCCAGCTTCCAGCTGGAGACCACCGAGCAGCTCAATGCCGAGGTAGCCACCTGCCTGAACATCAGCGAAGACCACATGGATCGCTACGCCGATCTGCAGCACTACCACCTGGCCAAGCACCGCATCTTCCGCGGCGCCCGCCAGGTGGTGGTCAATCGCGACGATCCGCTGTCGCGGCCGCTGATCGCCGACCAGGTGCCGTGCTGGAGCTTCGGCCTGGGCAAGCCCGACTTCAAGCGCTTCGGCCTGATCGAGGAGGGCGGCGAAAAATACCTGGGTTACCAGTTCGAGCGCCTGCTGCCGACCGCCGAGCTGAAGATCCGCGGTGCCCACAACCAGTCCAACGCCCTGGCGGCTCTGGCCCTGGGCCATGCGGTCGGCCTGCCGCAGGCGCCGATGCTGCAGGCCCTGAAGGCGTTCGCCGGCCTGCCGCACCGTTGCCAGTGGCTGCGCGAGCTGCGCCAGGTGAATTACTACGACGACTCCAAGGCCACCAACGTCGGCGCCGCCCTGGCCGCCATCGAGGGGCTCGGCGCGGATATCGCCGGCCAGCTGCTGCTGGTCGCCGGCGGCGACGGCAAGGGCGCCGACTTCTCCGCCCTCAAGGCGCCCGTTGCGCGTTTCTGCCGCGCCGTGCTGCTGCTCGGCCGCGATGCCGAGCGCCTGGCTGCCGCCCTGGGCGATGGCGTGCCGCTGATTCGTGTCGCCAGTCTGGACGAGGCGGTGCAGCGCTGCGCCGAACTGGCCGAGCCCGGCGATGCCGTGCTGCTGTCGCCGGCCTGCGCCAGCCTGGACATGTTCAAGAACTTCGAAGAGCGCGGACGCCTGTTCGCCCAGGCCGTGGAGGGGCTGCAGTGATGCTCGGGCAACTGCTCGCCGCACCCTCGCCGCTGCGCACGCGGCGCGGCATCGACCTGGACTTCCCGCTGCTGGCCGGTTGCCTGGCGCTGCTCGGCCTGGGGTTGGTGATGATCGTCTCGGCGTCCACCGAAGTGGCGGCGGCGCTGTCCGGCAACCCGCTGTACTACATGGTGCGCCACCTGATCTACCTGGCGATCGGGGTGACCGCGGCCCTCATCACCCTGAGCATTCCCATGGCCCTGTGGCAGCGCCTGAGCGGTGTCCTGCTGCTGGCGGCCTTCGTCCTGCTGGTCCTGGTGCTGTTGCCGGGCATCGGCCGCGAGGTCAATGGCGCCAAGCGCTGGATCGGCTTCGGCCTGTTCAACCTGCAGCCGTCCGAGCTGGCCAAGCTGTTCACCGTGATGTTTATCGCCGCCTACCTGGTGCGCCGCCAGGCCGAGGTGCGCGAGAAGCTCACCGGCTTCCTCAAGCCGCTGCTGGTGCTCGGGCCCATGGCCATGCTGCTGCTGGCCGAGCCGGACTTCGGCGCCACCGTGGTGCTGGTCGGCGCGTCCATCGCCATGCTGTTCCTCGGCGGGGTCAACCTGCTGCGCTTCATCCCCCTGGCGGCCGGCGTGCTGGCCGTGGGCGGGCTGGTGATGACCAGTCAGGCCTATCGCCTGGAGCGCCTGACCAACTTCATCGACCCCTGGGCCGACCAGTACGGCGCCGGTTACCAGCTGAGCCAGGCGCTGATCGCCTTCGGTCGCGGCGAATGGTTCGGCGTCGGCCTGGGCAACAGCATCCAGAAGCAGTTCTACCTGCCGGAGGCGCACACCGACTTCGTCTTCGCCGTGCTCGCCGAGGAGCTGGGCATGCTCGGTGCCCTGGCCACCGTCGCCCTGTTCGTCTTCGTCAGCGTGCGCGCCTTGTATATCGGCCTGTGGGCGGAGAAGGCCAAGCAGTTCTTCTCGGCCTATGTGGCCTATGGCCTGGCATTCCTGTGGATCGGTCAGGTGCTGATCAACATCGGCGTGAACGTCGGCCTGCTGCCGACCAAGGGCCTGACCCTGCCGTTCCTCAGCTACGGCGGCAGCTCCCTGGTGATCTGCTGCGTCAGCCTGGCGCTGCTGCTGCGCATCGAGTGGGAGCGACGCACCCAGCTGGGCAGCGCGGAGGTCGAGTTCGTCGAGGCGGACTTCGCCGAAGACGGTCACGCCGAGGAGGTGGCCCATGCCCGGTAACGTGCTGATCATGGCCGGCGGCACCGGCGGCCACGTGTTCCCGGCGCTGGCCTGCGCCCGCGAGTTCCAGGCGCGCGGCTACCGCGTGCACTGGCTGGGCACGCCGCGGGGCATCGAGAATGAGCTGGTGCCGGCGGCCGGTCTGCCGCTGCACCTGATCCAGGTTTCCGGCCTGCGCGGCAAGGGCAAGCTGTCGCTGCTCAAGGCACCCTTTCAATTGCTCAAGGCCCTGTGGCAGGCGCGCAAGATCGTCCACGAACTGCAGCCGGTCTGCGTGCTCGGCATGGGCGGTTACGTCACCGGCCCGGGCGGCCTGGCGGCTCGGCTCTGCGGCGCGCCGCTGGTCATCCACGAGCAGAACGCCGTGGCCGGCACCGCCAACCGCAGCCTGCTGCCGTTCGCCAGCCGCGTCTGCGAGGCCTTCCCGGAGACCTTCGCCAGCAGCGCCAAGCGCCGCACCACCGGCAACCCGGTGCGCGAGGAGCTGTTCCTCGAGACCCCGCGCGAGGCCTTGCGCAATCGCCGCCCGCGTCTGCTGATCCTCGGCGGCAGCCTGGGCGCCGAACCGCTCAACAAACTGCTGCCCGAGGCCCTGGCCCGGGTGTCCGCCGAGCTGCGCCCGGAGGTTTTCCACCAGGCGGGCAAGCAACATGCCGAGGTGACCGGCGAACGTTATCGCGCCGCCGGCGTCGAAGCGCAGGTCGCGCCCTTCATCGGCGACATGGCGCGGGCCTACGCCTGGGCCGACCTGGTGGTGTGCCGGGCCGGCGCCCTGACCGTCAGCGAGCTGGCCGCCGCCGGGCTGCCGTCGTTCCTGCTGCCGCTGCCCCACGCCATCGACGATCACCAGACGCAGAACGCCGGCTACCTCGCCCGTGAAGGCGCCGCCGTGCTGCTGCCGCAACGCTCCACTGACGCCGCCACGCTGGCCGCGCAGCTGACCGAGGTTCTGATGCACCCCGAACGATTGAACGACATGGCGCGTACCGCGCGCCGCCTGGCCAAACCCGACGCCACCCGCAACGTGGTCGAGATCTGCCTGGAGGTGGCCCGTGGTTGAGAGTCGCAAAGCCATGCCGCAACCGGAAATGCGCCGCATCCGCCGTATCCACTTCGTCGGCATCGGCGGCGCCGGCATGTGCGGCATCGCCGAGGTACTGCTTAACCTGGGCTACCAGGTGTCCGGCTCCGACCTCAAGGGTTCGGCGGTGACCGAGCGCCTGGAGCAGTTCGGCGCGCAGATCTTCATCGGCCACCGCGCCGAGAACGCCGAGAGCGCCGACGTGCTGGTGGTCTCCAGCGCCATCAATACCGCCAACCCGGAAGTCGCCACCGCCCTGGAGCGGCGCATCCCGGTGGTGCCGCGGGCCGAGATGCTCGCCGAGCTGATGCGCTACCGCCACGGCGTGGCGGTGGCCGGCACCCACGGCAAGACCACCACCACCAGCCTGCTGGCCTCGGTGTTCGCCGCAGGCGGCCTGGACCCGACCTTCGTCATCGGCGGCCGGCTGAACGCCGCCGGCACCAACGCCCAGCTCGGCACCAGCCGCTACCTGATCGCCGAGGCGGACGAGAGCGACGCCAGCTTCCTGCACCTGCAGCCGATGGTCGCGGTGGTCACCAACATCGACATGGACCACATGAGCACCTACGAGGGCGACTTCAACAAGTTGAAGAAAACCTTCGTCGAGTTCCTCCACAACCTGCCGTTCTACGGCCTGGCGGTGGTCTGCGTGGACGACCCGGTGGTGCGCGAAATCCTGCCGCAGGTGGCGCGGCCGACCGTCACCTACGGCTTCGGCGAGGACGCCGACGTGCGTGCGATCAACGTGCGCCAGCAGGGCATGCAGACCCACTTCACCGTGCTGCGTCGCGAGCGCGAGCCGCTGGAGGTGTCGGTCAACATGCCGGGCAACCACAACGTGCTCAATGCCCTGGCGACCATCGCCATCGCCACCGACGAGGGCATCAGCGACGCGGCCATCGTCCAGGGTCTGTCCGGCTTCCAGGGCGTCGGCCGGCGCTTCCAGGTGTACGGCGAGCTGCCGGTCGAGAACGGCAGCGTGATGCTGGTCGACGACTACGGCCACCACCCGCGCGAGGTCGCCGCGGTGATCAAGGCCGTGCGCGGCGGTTGGCCGGAGCGGCGCCTGGTGATGGTCTACCAGCCGCACCGCTTCAGCCGCACCCGCGACCTGTACGACGACTTCGTTCAGGTGCTGGCCGATGCCAACGTGCTGCTGCTGATGGAGGTCTACCCGGCCGGCGAGGAGCCGATTCCCGGCGCCGACAGCCGCCAGCTGTGCCACAGCATCCGCCAGCGTGGCCAGCTGGACCCCATCTATATCGAGCGTGGCATCGAGCTGGCGCCGCTGATCAAGCCGCTGCTGCGCGCCGGCGACATCCTCCTCTGCCAGGGCGCCGGCGACATCGGCGGTCTGGCCCCGCAACTGCTGCAGAGCCCGCTGTTCGCCGCGGGCCAAGGTGAGTCGAAATGAGCGCCGAGAACCTGAAATCGCAAGTGCCGGTGGCGGCCTTCGGCCGCGTCGCCGTGCTGTTCGGCGGCAAGAGCGCCGAGCGCGAGGTGTCGCTGAAGTCCGGCAATGCCGTGTTGCGCGCCCTGCAGGACGCCGGGGTGGACGCCTTCGGCATCGATGTCGGTGACGACTTCCTGTCGTGTCTTTTGGCGGAAAAAATCGACCGGGCCTTTATCGTGCTGCACGGCCGCGGCGGCGAGGACGGCAGCATGCAGGGCCTGCTCGAGTGCGCCGGGATTCCCTACACCGGCAGCGGCATCCTCGCCTCGGCCCTGGCCATGGACAAGCTGCGCACCAAGCAGGTGTGGCAGAGCCTGGGCCTGCCGACTCCGCGCCACGCGGCGTTGGCCAGCGTCGAGGACTGCCGTGCGGCCGCCGCGGAGCTGGGCTTCCCGCTGATCGTCAAGCCGGCCCACGAGGGCTCGAGCATCGGCATGGCCAAGGTGCAGTCGCTGGACGAGCTGATCGCCGCCTGGCAGGACGCCAGCCAGTACGACTCGCAGGTGCTGGTGGAACAGTGGATCAGCGGTCCCGAGTTCACCGTCGCCGTGCTGCGCGGCCAGGTGCTGCCGCCGATCGCCCTGGGCACGCCGCACAGCTTCTACGACTACCACGCCAAGTACCTGGCCAGTGACACCCAGTACCGCATTCCCTGCGGCCTGGCGGCGGCCCAGGAGAATGAGTTGAAGGAGCTGACCGTGCGCGCCTGCGAGGCGGTCGGCACCCAGGGCTGGGCGCGGGTCGACGTGATGCAGGACGCCGCCGGCCAGTTCTGGCTGCTGGAGGTCAACACCGTGCCGGGCATGACCGACCACAGCCTGGTGCCGATGGCCGCCCAGGCCGCCGGCCTGGATTTCCAGCAGCTGGTGCTGGCGATTCTCGCCGACAGTCTCGAGGCACGGGGTTAAGCCATGGGCGCCATCCTTCGTCATCAGCCAGATTCGCCGCGCATTCCCGTGCGCAGCAAGGCTGTGCCGCGCGGTGCCAGCCGCCTGGTGGCCAAGGAGCCGATCGGCGCGCGCCTGCCCAAGCCCAGCTTCGGTCTGCTCAAGCGCATCACCTGGCCGTTGCTGTTATTGGTGCTGGGTGTCGGCGCCTATGAACTGGCCCAGCGCCTGTTGCCTTATGCCGACCGGCCGATCGCCAAGATCAGCGTCGAGGGCGATCTGAGCTACATCAGCCAGCAGGCGGTGCAGCAGCGCATCGCGCCCTTCGTCAGCGCCAGTTTCTTCAGCGTCGACCTGCTGGGCATGCGCCACGAGCTGGAGCGGATGCCCTGGATCGCCAGCGCCGAGGTGCGCCGGGTCTGGCCGGACCAGGTGCTGGTGCGTCTGGAGGAACAATTGCCGATCGCCCGCTGGGGCGACGAGGCGCTGCTCAACAACCAGGGCCAGGCTTTCGCCCCGCGGGAGCTGGCGCACTACGAGCACCTGCCGCAGCTGTATGGGCCCAAGCGCGCGCAGCAGCAGGTGATGCAGCAGTACCAGGTGCTCAGCCAGATGCTGCGACCGATGGGTTTCTCGGTGGCGCGTCTGGAGCTGCGCGAGCGCGGCAGCTGGTTCCTGTCCACCGCCCAGGGCATCGAGCTGCTCCTGGGGCGGGACCACGTGGTGGAGAAGATCCGCCGTTTCAGTGCCATCTACGACAAGGCGCTGAAGGCGCAACAGACGAACATCGCGCGCATCGACCTGCGTTACGCCAACGGCCTGGCCGTGGCGTGGCGCGAGCCGGTCGCGCCGGCGGCGGCCGACAAGGTGGCCGTGCAGTGAATCAGGAGAAGACAGGACAAATGGCAAACGTGCAGAGCGGCAAGATGATCGTCGGCCTGGACATCGGCACCTCCAAGGTGGTGGCGCTGGTGGGCGAGGTGACGGCCGACGGCCAGCTGGAGATCGTCGGCATCGGTACCCACCCCTCGCGCGGCCTGAAGAAGGGCGTGGTGGTGAACATCGAATCCACCGTGCAGTCGATCCAGCGGGCGGTGGAGGAGGCGCAGCTGATGGCCGGCTGCCGCATCCACTCGGCCTTCGTCGGCGTGGCCGGCAACCATATCCGTAGCCTCAACAGCCACGGCATCGTCGCCATCCGCGACCGCGAGGTCAGCCCGGCCGACCTCGAGCGGGTGCTGGACGCGGCCCAGGCCGTGGCCATTCCGGCCGACCAGCGGGTGCTGCACACCCTGCCGCAGGACTACGTGATCGACAACCAGGAGGGCGTGCGCGAGCCCCTGGGCATGTCCGGCGTGCGTCTGGAGGCCAAGGTGCACGTGGTCACCTGCGCGGTGAACGCGGCGCAGAATGTCGAGAAGTGCGTGCGCCGCTGCGGCCTGGAGGTCGACGACATCATCCTCGAGCAGCTGGCCTCGGCCTATGCCGTGCTCACCGAGGACGAGAAGGAGCTGGGTGTATGCCTGGTCGACATCGGCGGCGGCACCACCGACATCTGCATCTTCACCGAGGGGGCGATCCGCCACACCGCGGTGATCCCGATCGCCGGCGATCAGGTCACCAACGACATCGCCATGGCCCTGCGTACCCCGACCCAGTACGCCGAGGAGATCAAGATCCGCTACGCCTGCGCCCTGGCCAAGCTGGCCGGCGCCGGCGAGACCATCAAGGTGCCCAGCGTCGGCGATCGGCCGCCGCGGGACCTGTCGCGCCAGTCCCTGGCCGAGGTGGTCGAGCCGCGCTACGACGAGCTGTTCACCCTGATCCAGGCCGAGCTGCGGCGCAGCGGTTACGAGGACCTGATCCCGGCGGGCATCGTGCTCACCGGCGGCACGGCGAAGATGGAAGGCGCGGTCGAACTGGCCGAGGAGATCTTCCATATGCCGGTGCGTTTGGGCGTACCCCACAGCGTCAAGGGCCTGGCCGACGTGGTGCGCAACCCGATTTATTCCACCAGCGTGGGCCTGCTGCTCTATGGCCTGCAGAAGCAGGCCGACGGCATCTCCATGTCGTCGCTCGGCGGCTATGGCGATGAACCCAGGGCACCGGTACTGGAGCGGCTGAAACGCTGGGTCCAGGGCAATTTCTGATGTACAGCGGCGTGTGCAGTAGGCGTTACAACTAGAACAGGAAGGAGAGGGATTATGTTCGAACTAGTAGACAATGTTCCGCAAAGCGCGGTCATCAAGGTAATAGGCGTGGGCGGCGGCGGTGGCAACGCGGTCAACCACATGGCGAAAAACAACATCGAGGGCGTCGAGTTCATCTGCGCCAACACCGATGCCCAGGCGCTGAAGAACATCGGCGCGCGTACCGTGCTGCAACTCGGCCCGGGCGTGACCAAGGGTCTGGGCGCCGGCGCCAACCCGGAAGTCGGTCGTCAGGCCGCGCTGGAGGATCGCGAGCGTATCGCCGAAGTGCTGCAGGGCACCGATATGGTGTTCATCACCACCGGCATGGGCGGCGGCACCGGCACCGGCGCCGCCCCGGTGATCGCCGAGGTGGCCAAGGAGCTGGGCATTCTCACCGTGGCGGTGGTCACCCGGCCGTTCCCCTTCGAGGGCCGCAAGCGCATGCAGATCGCCGACGAAGGCATCCGCGCCCTGGCCGAGAGCGTCGACTCGTTGATCACCATTCCCAACGAGAAGCTGCTGACCATCCTCGGCAAGGACGCCAGCCTGCTGTCGGCCTTTGCCAAGGCGGACGACGTGCTGGCCGGCGCCGTGCGCGGCATCTCCGACATCATCAAGCGTCCGGGCATGATCAACGTCGACTTCGCCGACGTGAAGACGGTGATGAGCGAGATGGGCATGGCGATGATGGGCACCGGCTGTGCCAGCGGTCCGAACCGCGCCCGCGAAGCCACCGAGGCGGCGATCCGCAACCCGCTGCTGGAGGACGTCAATCTGCAGGGCGCCCGCGGCATCCTGGTGAACATCACCGCCGGTCCGGACCTGTCCCTGGGCGAATACTCGGACGTGGGCAACATCATCGAGCAGTTCGCCTCCGAGCACGCCACCGTCAAGGTGGGCACCGTGATCGATCCGGACATGCGCGACGAGCTGCACGTCACCGTGGTCGCCACCGGTCTGGGCGCCCGCATCGAGAAGCCGGTCAAGGTGGTCGACAACACCGTGCAGGTCAACGCCACCGCGGCGGCTCCGGCAGCCCCGGCGCGTGCCGAGCAGAGCGTCAACTACAAGGACTACGAGCGGCCTACCGTGCAGCGCCAGAGCCATTCCGGTGCTGCCACGGCGGCCAAGATGAACCCACAGGACGACCTGGATTACCTGGATATCCCGGCCTTCCTGCGTCGCCAGGCCGATTGATGGAATGTATCAGGAGTATTAGGGTGATTGGTGTTCAGCAAAGGCCGGTTCTGCTATTATCGCCGGCCATTGTTGAAAACAATTCGCAACTAGTGCTATAGCGGCCAGAGCCATGATCAGACAACGCACCCTGAAGAACATTATCCGCGCCACCGGCGTCGGCCTGCATTCCGGGGAGAAGGTATACCTGACCCTGAAGCCGGCACCTGTGGACACCGGGATCGTGTTCCGTCGTACCGATCTCGACCCCGTGGTGGAAATCGCCGCGCGGGCGAGCAATGTCGGTGAAACCACCATGTCGACCACCCTGGTCAATGGTGACGTCAAGGTGGATACGGTAGAGCACCTGCTTTCGGCCATGGCAGGCCTGGGCATCGATAACGCCTACGTCGAACTCTCCGCGTCCGAAGTGCCGATCATGGATGGCAGCGCCGGTCCCTTCGTATTCCTGATTCAATCCGCCGGCCTGCAGGAGCAGGAGGCGGCGAAGAAGTTCATCCGCATCATCCGCGAGGTCACGGTGGAGGAGGGCGACAAGCGCGCCACCTTCGTGCCTTTCGATGGTTTCAAGGTGACCTTCGAGATCGACTTCGATCACCCGGTATTCCGCAACCGCACCCAGTCGGCCAGCGTTGACTTCTCCAGCACCTCCTTCGTCAAGGAAGTCAGCCGGGCGCGCACCTTCGGCTTCATGCGCGACATCGAGTTCCTCCGTTCGCAGAACCTGGCGCTCGGTGGCAGCGTGGACAACGCCATCGTGGTGGACGAGTACCGCGTGCTCAACGAGGACGGCCTGCGTTACGAGGACGAATTCGTCAAGCACAAGATTCTCGATGCCATCGGCGATCTCTACCTGCTGGGCAACAGCCTGATCGGCGAGTTCAAGGGCTTCAAGTCGGGGCATGCGCTGAACAACCGCCTGCTGCGCACCCTGATCGAGCAGACCGATGCCTGGGAAATGGTGACTTTCGAGGACGCCACGTCCGCGCCGATCTCCTACATGCGCCCGGTTGCGGCCGTGTAAGCGACACCTCCTTCCGTTGTTGAGTCGAGGCCACCCCCGGGGTGGCCTCTTTTTTTCGGGTGTTGCGCTCGAGCCTGGCGCTCAGTCGGCGCCGCGGTGCTTGGCCAGACGCTCCAGGGCGGCGCGCAGTTTGGGATCGCTGATGCCCTCGGCGGTGGCCTGAATGTTCTCGGCGGCGCTGTCGGACAGGCCGATAGTGCGACCGGGTGCACGCCTTTCGGCAGTCGGCGGTTGCACCTTGAAGAGGATTTTCGCTAAGGTCGCGAACTCTTCGAGTGCCTGCAACTGCCTGAGCAGGCGCCGTTGCTGGTAACGCAAACGGGTGGCCCAGTGGCCATCGGTGACGATAAGAAGCAGGCAACCCTCGCGCCACGACGCTACATGGCAGTGCTCGCGGGCCGCAGGTTGCAGCTGGCTCTCCAGCAAGCGCTGCAGATGATCGAGGCGTTGCGCCTGATTGAACAGTGCTTTCAGGGGCTTCGCTTCGCGCAACAGCGCGGCGGGGGCTCGAGCCGGCAAGGGACGAAAGGTCATGGCAGGACGCCTGAAATTGTGGAGCCGCCATGGTAGCAGAAACCCTGCCGCCGCCTTGGGCTCCACCTTATAGGGGAAGCCATGCAGATCATCTTACTCAGTCGGCGCCACGGCGCCGCGCGCTCGCTCAGCCTGGAGTTGCGCTGGCTGCTGCTGACGCTGGCGGCGCTGGTCGCCATCGCGCTCGGCAGTGGGGTGGCGGTGGGCGCCTGGTGGGCACCGCAGTCGCCCAGCCTGCAGGACAATGCGCAGATCACCGAGGCTCTGGATCGCCAGCGCGCCGAGGTCGGTGCGGTGCGTGTCGATGCCCAGCGTCAGCTGGACGCCTTCGCCGCCCATGTCGCCGAGCTGCAGGCGCGGCTGACCCGCCTGGATGCCCTGGGCGAGCGCCTGACCGAACTGGCCGAGCTGGATTCCAGCGAGTTCGACTTCTCCCTGGATGTCGGTCAGGGCGGTCCGGAGGAGATCCTCGACGGCGCCGCCTATGCACCGCCACCCTTTATCAGCACCCTGGACGAACTGGCCCTGCGCCTGGACAGCCGCGAGCAGCAGCTCGAAGTGCTGGAGCAGCTGCTGGCCGAGCGTCGTCTCGACGAGGCCGAATACCTGGCCGGGCGGCCGGTGCTACAGGGCTACGTCTCCTCGCCGTTCGGCCGCCGCACCGACCCGCTGAGTGGTCGGCCGAGCGTGCACAAGGGCGTGGACTTCGCCGCCAAGGCCGGCAGCGCCGTGGTGGCCGTGGCCGCCGGGGTGGTCACGGCCTCCGGTCGGCGCTCCGGTTACGGCAACACGGTGGAGATCAGTCATGCCGACGGCTATGTCACCCTCTACGCGCACAATCGGCGAAACCTGGTGCAGGTCGGTGACCTGGTTCAGCGTGGTCAGACCATCGCCGAGGTCGGCAGCACTGGGCGCTCGACCGGCTACCACGTGCACTTCGAAGTCAGCAAAAATGGCCGGGTGGTCAACCCCACCAGCTTCATCGCGCGGGTCAGCGGCGTGGAATAACGCCGCTTTCCTCATCCCCGTTTCCGGGTAGAATGCCCCCTTCGCACGCAGCCATGAGGGCTGCCATGGGCCGTCTGCGGGCCGCCCTCCATCCATACGCCTGGAAGATCCTGTCGATATGTTTGCGCCTTTGTTGAAGAAACTCTTTGGAAGCAAGAATGAGCGTGAGGTCAAACGCATGCTCAAGGTGGTGCAGACCATCAATGCCTTCGAGGAGCAGATGCTCGCGCTCTCGGACGAGCAACTGCGCGCCAAGACCGACGAGTTCAAGACCCGCCTGGCGCAAGGCGAAACCCTCGATCAACTGTTGGCCGAAGCCTTCGCCGTGGCCCGCGAGGCGGGCAAGCGGGTCATGGGCATGCGCCATTTCGACGTGCAGCTGATCGGCGGCATGACCCTGCACGAAGGCAAGATCGCCGAGATGCGTACCGGCGAGGGCAAGACCCTGGTGGCGACCCTGGCGGTCTACCTCAATGCGTTGTCCGGCAAGGGCGTGCACGTGGTCACGGTCAACGACTACCTGGCCCGCCGCGACGCCAACTGGATGCGCCCGCTGTACGAGTTCCTCGGCCTGTCGGTGGGCATCGTCACGCCCTTCATGCCGCCGGAAGAGAAGCGCGCGGCCTATGCCGCCGACATCACCTACGGCACCAACAACGAATTCGGCTTCGACTACCTGCGCGACAACATGGCCTTCAGCCTGGACGAGAAGTTCCAGCGCGAGCTGAACTTCGCGGTGATCGACGAAGTCGACTCGATCCTCATCGACGAGGCGCGCACCCCGCTGATCATCTCCGGCCAGGCCGAGGACAGCTCCAAGCTGTACACCGAGGTCAACCGGCTGATTCCGCGCCTCAAGCGGCACATTGAGGAAGAGGAGGGCGTGGTCACCCAGGAAGGCCACTACAAGGTCGACGAGAAGACCCGCCAGGTCGAGCTGAACGAGGCCGGCCACCAGTTCGTCGAGGACATGCTGACCCAGGCCGGCCTGCTGGCCGAGGGCGAGAGCCTCTACTCGGCGCACAACCTGGGCCTGTTGACCCATGTCTATGCCGGCCTGCGTGCCCACACCCTGTTCCAGCGCAACGTCGAGTACATCGTGCAGAACAACCAGGTGCTGCTGATCGACGAGCACACCGGCCGCACCATGCCGGGGCGGCGTCTGTCCGAGGGCCTGCACCAGGCCATCGAGGCCAAGGAAGGGCTGCCGATCCAGGCCGAGAGCCAGACTCTGGCTTCGACCACCTTCCAGAACTACTTCCGCCTGTACGCCAAGCTGTCCGGCATGACCGGCACCGCCGACACCGAGGCCTTCGAGTTCCACCAGATCTACGGCCTGGCCGTGGTGGTGATTCCGACCAACCGGCCGCTGGCGCGCAAGGACTTCAACGACCTGGTCTACCTGACCCAGGAAGAGAAGTACGCGGCCATCATCACCGACATCAAGGAGTGCCAGGCCCAGGGCCGGCCGATCCTGGTCGGTACCGCCTCGATCGAGACCTCCGAGTACGTCTCGGCGCTGCTGAACAAGGAAGGCATCGAGCACAAGGTGCTCAACGCCAAGTTCCACGAGAAGGAAGCCGAGATCATCGCCCAGGCCGGTCGACCGGGCGCCCTGACCATCGCCACCAACATGGCCGGCCGCGGCACCGACATCCTCCTGGGCGGCAACTGGGAGGTCGAGGTAGCGGCGCTGGAGAGCCCCACCGCCGAGCAGGTGGCGCAGATCAAGGCCGACTGGCAGAAGCGTCATCAGCAGGTGATCGAGGCCGGTGGCCTGCACGTGATCGCCTCCGAGCGTCACGAGTCGCGGCGCATCGACAACCAGCTGCGCGGCCGCGCCGGCCGTCAGGGCGACCCGGGTTCCAGCCGCTTCTATCTGTCGCTGGAAGACAGCCTGATGCGCATCTTCGCCTCCGACCGGGTGAAGAACTTCATGAAGGCCCTGGGCATGCAGTCCGGCGAGGCCATCGAGCACCGCATGGTGACCAACGCCATCGAGAAGGCCCAGCGCAAGGTCGAGGGGCGCAACTTCGACATGCGCAAGCAGTTGCTGGAATTCGACGACGTGGCCAACGAGCAGCGCAAGGTGATCTATCACATGCGCAACACCCTGCTGGCCGCCGACGACATCGGCGAGACCATCGCCGAGTTCCGCCGCGAGGTGCTGGACGGCACCATCAGCGCCCACATTCCGCCGCAGTCGATGCCCGAGCAGTGGGACATTCCCGGCCTGGAGGAGGCGCTGCACAGCGGCTTCGGCGCGAAACTGCCAGTCCAGCAGTGGCTCGACGAGGACGCCAAGCTGTACGAGGAAACCCTGCGCGAGCGCATCCTCCAGGAGCTGGTCGCCGCCTACAACGAGAAGGAAGAGCTGGCCAGCGCCGAGGCCCTGCGTACCTTCGAGAAGCAGATCCTGCTGCGGGTGCTGGACGACCTGTGGAAGGACCACCTGTCGACCATGGATCACCTGCGTCACGGCATTCACCTGCGCGGCTATGCGCAGAAGAACCCCAAGCAGGAGTACAAGCGCGAATCCTTCACCCTGTTCCAGGAACTGCTCGATTCCATCAAGCGCGACACCATCCGCGTGCTGTCTCATGTCCAAGTGCGCCGCGAGGACCCGGCCGAGGAAGAAGCCCGCCTGCGCCGCGAGGCCGAGGCGCTGGCCGAGCGCATGCAGTTCCAGCATGCCCAGGCGTCCGCCCTGGCTCAGCCCGAGGCCGTGGCCGAGGACGGCGATGTGGCGGTGGCTGCGGCGCCGGTGCGCGCCGAGCAGAAGATCGGCCGCAACGAGCCTTGCCCCTGCGGCTCCGGCAAGAAGTACAAACACTGCCACGGCCAGGTCAGCTAAGGCCCCGCCGGGCATCGCCCGGCAGGCCTCGGCTATGCTTGGTCCAGGCTTGCAACGCCGCGAACGGTTGACACCGCTCGCGGCGTTTTACCATCGAATCCGGTCCTGTCCCCTGGCAGGTCCTCTATCCACAGGGCGTTGATGCCGGGCGAGCCCCGGTGTATTCGACGCGTTGATCCGCACACTCAAGGAGCACTTTCATGGCTGTTGGTCTTGGCCCGCTGTCTACCCTGCACCCGGTTCCAGGTTTCGAGCTGGGCATCGCCTCGGCCGGCATCAAGCGTCCTGGGCGCAAGGATGTGGTGGTGATGCGCTGCGCCGAAGGCTCCAGCGTCGCCGGGGTGTTCACCCTCAATGCCTTCTGCGCCGCGCCGGTGCTGCTGGCCAAGCAGCGCGTATCGGGCGCCGTGCGCTACCTGCTGACCAACACCGGCAACGCCAACGCCGGCACCGGCGAGCCGGGCCTGCAGAACGCCGCTCGCACCTGCGCCACCCTGGCGCGCCTGGCCGGGGTCGACGAGCAGGCGGTGCTGCCGTTCTCCACCGGGGTGATCGGCGAGCCGCTGCCGGTGGAGAAGATCGAGGCCGCCCTGCAGGCCGCCCTGGACGACCTGGCGGAGGACAACTGGGCCGAGGCCGCCACCGGCATCATGACCACCGACACCCTGCCCAAGGGCGCCAGCCGCCAGTTCGAGCACGACGGCGTCACCGTCACCGTCACCGGTATCAGCAAGGGCGCCGGCATGATCAAGCCGAACATGGCGACCATGCTCGGCTACATCGCCACCGACGCCAAGGTCGCCCAGGGCGTGCTGCAGGACCTGCTGCGCGACGCGGCGAACAAGTCGTTCAACCGCATCACCATCGACGGCGACACCTCGACCAACGACTGCTGCATGTTGATCGCCACCGGCCAGGCGCCGCTGGCGGAGATCGGCCAGGCCAGCGGCGCGCTGTTCGCCAAGCTCAAGGAGGCGGTGTTCGCGGTGTGCATGGAGGTGGCCCAGGCCATCGTCCGCGACGGCGAGGGCGCGACCAAGTTCGTCACCGTGCAGGTCAACGGCGGCGCCACCCACCAGGAGTGCCTGGACGTCGGCTATGCCGTGGCCCATTCGCCGCTGATCAAGACCGCGCTGTTCGCCTCCGACCCCAACTGGGGGCGCATCCTCGCCGCGGTCGGTCGTGCCGGCGTGGCGCAGCTGGACGTGAGCAAGATCGATGTGTTCCTCGGCGATGTGTGCATCGCCAGCCGCGGCTGCCGCGCGACCAGCTACACCGAGGAGCAGGGGGCGGCGGTGATGGCCCAGGAGGAAATCGGCATCCGCATCGAGCTGGGGCGCGGCGCCTGCAGCGAGACCATCTGGACCACCGACCTGTCCCACGAGTACGTCAAGATCAACGCCGAATACCGCACCTGATCGCGTCCTCTGTCTGCCGTTAGCCTCCCTATTCCCGTTATTCATGCCCCCATGAATAACGGGAATTTGCTATTCGCAGGGCCGCCTTTTACCGTCGTTCGAGCTTTCCCCATCCAGTCACGCAAGGAGCGACCCCATGTCCCTGACCCTGGTCATCGGCGATAAAACCTACTCGTCCTGGTCGCTGCGCGCGGCCCTGGCCCTGGAATTGGCCGAGGCGCCCTACACGGAAGTGTTGATCCCGCTGGATCGCCCGGACAGCAAGGCGCGCATCCTCGAGCACTCGCCCAGCGGCAAGGTGCCGTTGCTGAAGACCGAGGCCGGTCCGGTGTGGGACTCCCTGGCGATCGCCGAGTACCTCGCCGAGCGTTTCCCGGAGGCCCACCTGTGGCCCCGTGGCGAGTATGCCCGGGCCCTGGCCCGCAGCCTGTGTGCGGAGATGCACAGCGGCTTCGCGGCCCTGCGCAGCCATCTGCCCATGGACCTCAAGCGTGACCAGGCGCTGGACGCGATGCCGGCCGAGGCCCAGGCCGACATCGAGCGCATCTGCGCGCTGTGGGCGCAGTGCCGCGCGCGTTTCGGCCAGGACGGCCCCTTCCTGTTCGGCCATGCCAGCCTGGCGGATGCCTTCTTCGCCCCGGTGGCGGCGCGTCTGCGCGGTTACCGGGTCGAGCTGCCCGAAGTGGCGGCGGCCTATGTCGAGACCCTCTACCAGTGGCCGGCATTCCAGCGCTGGTACCAGGCGGCGCAGGAGGAGCGTTGGCGGTGAAGCGCGTGCATGTGGCGGCGGCGGTGATCCGCGCCGCGGACGGTCGGGTGTTGCTCGCCAGGCGTGGCGAGGATCAGCATCAGGGCGGCCTGTGGGAGTTCCCCGGCGGCAAGGTGGAGGCCGGCGAGGCGGTGCAGACGGCCTTGGCCCGGGAGCTGGAGGAAGAGCTGGGCATCCGTCCGACGGCGGCGCGGCCGCTGATCCAGGTGCGTCACGACTACCCGGACAAGCAGGTGCTGCTGGACGTCTGGGAGGTCTCGGCCTTCGCCGGCGAGCCCCACGGCGCCGAGGGTCAGCCGCTGGCCTGGGTCGCGCCGCGGCAGCTGGACGACTACGAATTTCCCGCGGCCAATCGGCCGATAGTCGCCGCGGCGCGGCTGCCCGAGCGCTACCTGATCACCCCCGATGGCCTGCAGCCGTCGGAGCTGCTGCGCGGCGTGCGGGCCGCGCTGGACAACGGCATCCGCCTGCTGCAGCTGCGCGCACCGGCCATGTTCGATGCCCAGTACCGCGACTTGGCGGTGGATGTCCAGGGACTGTGCGCCGGACGCGCCCAGTTGATGCTCAAGGGGCCGCTGGAGTGGCTCGGCGATTTTCCCGCCGCCGGCTGGCACGTGACCTCTGCCCAGCTGCGCCAGCTGGCGGCGGCCGGGCGGCCGCTGCCGGCGCAGCGCTGGCTGGCGGCCTCCTGCCACGGCGCCGAGGAACTGGCCCTGGCCGCGCAGCTGGAGGTGGACTTCGTCACCCTGTCGCCGCTGCAGGCCACCGCCAGCCATCCCGAGGCGCCGCCCCTGGGCTGGGCGCGGGCGCGGGAGCTGCTGCAGGGCTTCGATCGGCCGGCCTACCTGCTCGGCGGCGTCGGTCCCGCGGACGTCGAGCGCGCCTGGCAGGCTGGGGCGCAGGGGGTGGCCGGCATTCGCGCCTTCTGGCCCGGCGGAGCACGGCCTTGACCCGGAGCGCGGCGGACGCTGTATAGTGCCTGCCCCGAAATGGTGCGCGAAAGACGGAAGTTCCGGCGGTGAATAGTTTCAAAGGCTGGTTGCGGACGTTCTGGCCGGAGCCGATGGCGCTGAGCCACGGCGAGCAGCTGCTGAGCAGCCTGGGTACCCTGCTGGGGCTGCTGTTCAGTGGTTGGCTCGCGCGTCAGGTGCTGGGCGATGTCGCGCTGTGGCTGGTGGCTCCCATGGGCGCCTGTGCCGTGCTGCTGTTCGCCGTGCCATCCAGCCCGCTGGCTCAGCCCTGGTCGGTGTTGGGCGGCAACCTGGTTGCCGCTCTGGTCGGCGTTGCCTGCGCCCATTGGCTGGGGCATGGCCTGGTGGCCGCCGCTCTGGCAGCGGCCGCTGCCTTGGTGGCGATGTTCCTGCTGCGCTGCCTGCATCCCCCGGGCGGTGCCATCGCCCTGACCGCCGTGCTCGGCGGCGAGGAGGTCGCCCGCCTCGGCTACTATTTCGCCCTGTACCCGGTGGCGCTCAACAGCCTGGGTCTGTTGGTCATCGCCCTGGTGTTCAACAACGCTTTCCGCCGGCGTTATCCGCATCGCGCGCCCCGGGCGGGCAACCCGCACAAGACCCGCGATCTGCCGCCGCGCGACCGCCTGGGCTTCACCGCCGCCGACCTGGACGAGGTGCTGGCGGCACGCGACGAACTGCTCGATATCTCCCGCGCGGACTTGGTGCAGATCCTCCGCCAGACCGAGGAGCGCGCCTACCGCAGGCGTTTCGGCGAAATATCCTGCGCCGACATCATGTCCCGCGACGTGTTGTGCCTGGCGCCCGAGACCAGTCGGGCCGAAGCCTGGGCCAAGATGCAGGCGCATCGCTTCACGGTCATGCCGGTGGTCAACGCGCAGCGCCAGCTGCAAGGCATGCTCTACCTGCATGACTTGCTGCAGGCCGAGGACGCCAGTGGCGAGGAGCCGGTGCGGGCCTTGATGCGCACCCAGGTGCCGAGCTGCGGCCCGCAGTGGCCGAGCATCCGCCTGGTGCAACGCCTGTCCAGCGGCGAGGTGCACAAGGTGCCGGTGCTGGATGAGGACGGCGTGCTGCTGGGCATCGTCACCCAGACCGACCTGGTGGCGGCCCTGTACCGTCGCTCTCTGGAGAGCGACCCGCTGCCGGCCGCCGAGGCGGGTGACTAGGGCCATCGGCAGCGGGGGATGACCCCGGAGCCGGACGCCGGGCCTGGGCCACGAGGCTGCCGGCGCCGACGAGTGTCTTTGACGCCAGGCGTCGGGCTGCGGCCTAATAGCGGGCCCGCCCGCCGCCGTCCGCCGAATCGCATCATGTCCGTAACCGCCCGTTCCCCGTCCAGCCTGCGCCCGAGCACCCTGCATCTGCCCCCGGGCGACTGGGCCACGGTGCTCGACTGCCTGGCGGCGCATTTTCCGGCGATCGGTCGCGAACAGTGGCTGCAGCGCATGGCCCGGGGGCGGGTGCTGGATGCCCAGGGCGCGCCGATCGACCCGCAGCAGCCCTACCGGGTCGGGTTGCGGGTGCATTACTTTCGTGAGGTGGCGGTCGAGACGCCGATACCCTTCGAGGCGACCGTGCTGCATCTCGACGAGCACCTGCTGGTGGCCGACAAGCCGCACTTCCTGCCGGTGATGCCGGCTGGCGAGTATGTCGAGCAGACCCTGCTGGCGCGTCTGGCCAAGCGCCTGGGCAATGCCGACCTGGTGCCGCTGCACCGCATCGACCGGCATACCGCCGGCCTGGTGCTGTTCTCCACCAATCCCGAGAGCCGCGGCCGCTATCAGGCGCTGTTTCGCGAGCGGCGCATCGACAAGTGTTACGAGGCCCTGGCCCCGGCGCTGCCGCAGCTGGCGTTTCCCTTGCTGCGGCGCACCCGGTTGGTGGCCGGTGAGCCGTTCTTCCGCATGCGCGAGGAGGCCGGCGCTGGCAACAGCGAGACGCGCATCGAGGTCGCCGAGAGGCTGGGCGAGCTGTGGCGTTACGCGCTCTATCCGATCACCGGCAAGAAGCACCAGCTGCGCGTGCACCTGGCTGCCCTCGGCGCGCCGATCTGCAACGATCCCTTCTATCCCGAGGTGAGCGACGCGGCCGATGCCGCGGACGACTATGCCAGGCCGCTCAAGCTGCTGGCCCGGGGGCTGGCGTTCGTCGATCCGCTCGGCGGCCAGTCGCGCCGCTTCGAGAGCCGGCTCAGCCTGCTCCCCTAGCTAGGCCTGCGGCTTGGCGGCCTCCTGCCAGAGCACTTCATCGACCTGCTGGCGCCGGGCGATCAGTCGGGCGGCGACGAACAGCAGGTCGGACAGGCGGTTGACATAGGCCAGAGCGACACCGCGCAGCGGCTCCAGGGCGTTGAGCTGCTGGCAGCGGCGTTCGGCCGTGCGCGCCAGGCTGCGACAGACATGGGCCTGGGCCACCAGCCGCGAGCCGCCGGGGAGGATGAAGTTCTGCAGCGGGCCGAGCTCGGCGTTCCAGCGGTCGATGGCCGCCTCCAGGCGCACCACCTCGGCCGCTTGCAGGGCCTGGTAGGCCGGCATCGCCAGTTCGCCGCCGAGGTCGAACAGGCGATGCTGGCAGGGCGCGAGCACCTCGATCACCTCGTGCAGGGCCGGGCAGGCGCCGACCTGTTCGCCGAGCAGGGCCAACAGCAGGCCGAGCTGGCTGTTGAGGCTGTCCAACTCGCCCATGGCCTCCACCCGCGGATGGTCCTTGGGCACCCGACGGCCGTCGCCCAGGCCGGTCTCGCCGGCGTCGCCGGTGCGTGTGTAGATCTTCGACAGTCGATTGCCCATGTTCAGGAACCCGTATGTTCGGCGGCGGCAGTCAGGGGCAGGCGCAGGGTGAAGCAGGTGCCTTGGCCGCGCTTGGAGTGCACCTCCATCTGCCCCTTGTGGTTGTTGGTGACGATGAAATAGGAGACCGACAGGCCCAGTCCGGTGCCCTGGCCGACCTCCTTGGTGGTGAAGAAGGGCTCGAAGACGCGCTTGCGCACCGCATCGGGCATGCCGACACCGTTGTCCTCCACCTGGATCTCCGCCCAGGGCGGTGCCAGGCGGGTGCGCAGGGTGATCTGCCCGGGGGCATCGGCATCGGTGCGCTGGTGGATGGCCTGGGCGGCGTTCTTCAGCAGGTTGAGCAGCACCTGTTCCAGTTCGTTGGCGGTGCAGGGCACCGGCCCCAGCTCGGGGTCGAATTCGCGCTGGATGAGCAGGCTCTTGAAGTCGAAGCGATCGGTCAGGTCGAAGTCGTTGCTGGCGATCTCCAGGGCCTGGTCGATCAGCGCCGGCAGCAAGCAGGGTGCCAGCTGGCGAGTGCTGCGGCGGCTGAAGCTGAGCATGTGGCTGACGATGCGTGCGGCGCGGGTGCCGGCCTGCTGGATGCCGTCGAGCAGCGGCGGAATCTTGCGGGCTTGCAGGTACTGGTCGATGGCTTCCAGGCACAGGCCCAGTTGCTCGGCCTGCTCGCGGTTCTTCTCCAGCTCCGGCGACAGGCGCCGGCGGATGTTCTGCACGTTGTGCAGGATGGCGCCCAGGGGGTTGTTGATCTCATGGGCCATGCCGGCGGCCAGGCTGCCGACCGAGAGCATCTTCTCCGACTGCACCATCATCTCCTCCAGGCTCAGGCGCTGGGTGATGTCGTCGATGCGGATCACCACGCCGCGGCCGGCGCCGCCCATCAGCGGGTAGAAGGTCAGGGCGTAGTGACGCGGTTCCTCGTCCTTGCTCCAGGTCACCCGCTCGATCTTCTCCACCCGGTGTTCCTCGGCGGTACGCCTGAGCTGGGCGAGAAACGGCTTGAGCGGCGGGAAGGCGAGGAACACCGGCTGGTTCAGCGCCTCGCTCAGGGAGGTGCCGGACAGGACGCTGGCCTCCTGGTTCCACTGGGTGACGTAGAGCTGTTCGTCCAGGGCGATCAGCGCCGAGGGCATGGAATCGATGATGCTGTTGAGGTAGTTCTGAAAGCCGGTGAGTTTCTTCTCGATCTTGCTGCGCACCTGCACTTCCAGCTCCAGCTTGCGATTGGAGTGGCGGGTCTCCTCGGCCAGGCTGTGGGCCTGGTCGAAGGCCGCCTGGGCGTCGTCGCGGGCGCGCTTGAGCTGTTGTTCGCGGGCCTCCATGCGCATCAGCATGGTGTTGAAGGCCTCGGCCAGGCTGCCGATCTCGTCGCGATTGCCGCGGCGGGCGCGCAGGGCGTAGTTTTCTTCGCGGGTGACCTGGCGCGACAGCTCCTCCAGCTTGCGGATCGGCTTGGTCACCAGTCGGCGGATCTGCCGGGCGACGATCAGCCAGAGCAGCACGCTGAAGGCGAGGATCGCGCCGCTGGCGGTCAGGGTGCCGGTGTAGAAGGCGCCGGGCAGCTCGCCCGAGGCGATCAGCAGCAGGTAGCCGGGGCGTCGGCCCGGCTGCGCCAGCTCGACCAGGTGGGTGGTGCGGAATTCCTGCTTGCGCCAGGCCTCCAGTTCCTCGATGCGCTGCGGCAGCTGCAGCTCCTCGCCGCGTTGCAGTTGCGCCAGGCTGACCCCGTCTCCGTCATAGAGCACCGCGGCGCGCAGGGGCGGGTAGTCGTCCAGGCGGGCCAGCAGGCGTTCGGCGGCGCCTGCCGAGCTCAGCGCCTCGTGGCTCAGCGGCGGGCTGGCGATCAACCGGCCGAGGGTGTGCAGGGCCTGGGGGGCGACGCTCTGCTGGGAGATCCAGTAGGCGGCGCTGATAAAGGCCAGGTTGGCCGCCAGCAGCACGGCCGCCAGCAAGACCAGGAGCGCGGCGAGCAGTTTGCGGCCGACCGGCAGGTTTTCGAGGCGCTGGCGCAGGGACATGGGCGTGTCGCGGTGGCGGAAGTGCGGGCAGGTTAACGCGGGCCTTAGTGGCGGGGCAATCCGCGTTCGGCCAGGTGCCTGAGCAGGCGCTGGTGCAGGGCCTCCAGGTGCGGCAGCAGCAGGCGGTGACGCCGTGCGGTGGCGCAGGCATGGCCCAGCAGGTAGGCGATCTCGGTGCGGCGGCCCAGGGCGACGTCCTGGTGCATCGACGAATAGTTTGCCGCGGTGGCCTGGATCACCCGTTGCACCTCGTCGTGCAGCGCGCTGGCGGCGTCGGGCTGGCCGCAGCAGCGCAGCAACTCGGCGAGTTCGCCGCAGAGCGTGGCGACCTCCGCCGGATGTTGCAGCAGGCCGCCGTTGCGGCAGTCGTAGAGCACCGTCAGCGGGTTGATCGCACAGTTCAGCGCCAGCTTGCGCCACAGCCGGGCGAGGATGTCCAGGCTCCAGTCGTGGGCGATGCCGGCGCGCTGCAGGTCCGCCAGCCAGGCGGGCGCGGCGAGGTCCAGCGGGTCGCCGAGCCAGGTGTGGCCGTGACCGGCGAAGACCACGCGCCAGGCGCCGTCACGGAAGGCGCCCTCGGTGCTGGAGGCGAGGATGCAGCGGGCCTGCGGCACCCGGGCCGCGACCGCGTCCTGGCTGCCCAGGCCGTTCTGCAGCAGGATCACCTCGGCGCCACCTGCCAGGCGCGGCGCCAGGCTGGCGACGGCATCCTCGGCGTCATAGGCCTTGCAGGCCAGCAGCAGACGCCGGATGGGCGCGGGGGCGGCGGCGGTCTCGGCGTCCAGCGAGTAGCGCCGGGCCTGGCCCTGCTCGACCAGGCTCAGGCCGCCGGCACGGCGGTAGGCCGCCAGGCGCTGCGGGGTGCGCAGGATCAGCCGCACCGGCACCCCGGCGCGGGCCAGGCGCACGGCCCACAGGCTGCCGAGGCTGCCGGCGCCGAGTATGTGCCAGGTCGTTGCGTTGCTATCGCTCATGGGCGGCAAGTCTATCGCGGCGGGCGCCGGGGACTCCTCTTATTGCCGTGCAGGGAGGCGCATGGCGGCGATCCGGCCACTGGCATAGGACTCGGGCAGCAGGCCAGCGGCCCGCTCGATCAGGCTGTCCGGGTCGAGCGGCAGGCTCTTGGCGTCGAGGCTGACCAGGCTGATGCCGGCCTTGAGGCCGATAAAGCCCTCGCTGGTCTTGAACGCCTTGAGGTTCAGGCCTTCGTACAGGCGGCGGAAGCTGTTGGGCGAACACTCGTGCAGGTCTTCGGGCAGGGTGAGCAGGGCGAAGTGGTGGTCGTCCAGACGTACCAGCACGTCCAGTGGCCGTACCAGCTGCTGCAGACGCCGGGCGGCGCCGTGCAGAAGCTCGTTGTAGAGATTCTGACCGTGCTGCTGCAACAGCTCGCCGGCTTCCTGCAGGCCGATCAGCAGGTAGCACAGCGCGCCGCCGCGGGCTTCGATCTGACGCAGGCTGTCCTGCAGCTTCTGGCGCAGGTAGCGCGAGTTGCCCAGGCCGGTCAGGGTATCGACCAGGTTGCGTTGTTCCAGGCTGGAGATGTTCTGGGTCAGCAGGCGATTTTCCTGGAGCAGGCGCTGCAGGGTGTTGCACAGGCGGTCGGCGGCGAACACCCGCGGTACCAGCTGTTCGTTCATCGCCGCCTTGTTGATGAAGTCGTCCACGCCGCGATCGAAGGCCTCGCCCAGGACGTTTTCGCCTTCCTTGCCGGTCAGCAGCATGACGTAGGTGTAGTGCTCGGTCATCTCGTCCAGCTGGCGCACGCGTCCGGTCAGCTCGAGGCCGTCCATCTCAGGCATCAGCCAGTCGGCCAGGAGTACGCTGGCGGGACGCTGCTCGAGCTGGCCGATGGCTTCGGCGGCGCTGCTGGCGAAGCGCAGATCCTGATAGCCCGCCTGTCTAAGGGCGCGGCCGATCATGGCGCTGGAGAACTTGGCGTCGTCCACCACCAGAATGCTGAGATGGGGGTTGGGCATGGTGGCAGGCTCGCAGGGCGGTCGTGTTGACCCGGTACATCGCCGGGCAGTGTGTATGGCTAAGGATATATACTGGCTCGGTTTTTTCACCGTCAAGCCAGGCGTACCCGGTCCGTGATTTGGGTCGCGCCGTTTATCAGGAGGAAGCCCATGCCTTCATTCGACGTGGTGTCCGAACTGGACAAGCACGAAGTCACCAACGCCGTGGACAATGCCATCAAGGAACTGGAGCGTCGCTACGACCTGCGTGGCAAAGGCAGCTTCGAGTTGAAGGAGCTGACGGTCAACCTGACCGCCGACGCCGACTTCCAGCTGGAACAGATGCTGGAGATTCTCAAGCTGTGCCTGGTCAAGCGCAAGGTCGACGTGCAGTGCCTGGAGTTCAAGGACGCCTATCCCTCGGGCAAGAGCGTCAAGCAGGAGGTGATCCTGCGCGAAGGCATCGACAAGGACCTGGCGAAGAAGATCGTCGCCCACATCAAGGACAGCAAGCTCAAGGTGCAGGCCGCGATCCAGGGCGAGCAGGTGCGCATCACCGGCAAGAAGCGCGACGACCTGCAGGAGTGCATCGCCAGCCTGCGCGCCAAGGACTTCGGCATGCCGCTGCAGTTCAACAACTTCCGCGACTGATCGCGAATGATTGAACCTCTGCGCGGCGATGGCGTCGCAGCAAGGGTGATAGCACTTTGACCGCCATGGCTCGCCATGGCGGTTGCGTTTCATGCATTGGAAACCCCTGGTGGGCGAAAGACCAAGAAGGAGCGAAGGATGGAAATGAGCGTCGAGCAACTGGTGAAGATGTCGGAGACCTGGCTGCCGGTGGTGCTGAACTACGGCGGCAAGCTGACCCTGGCGCTGCTCACCCTGCTGATCGGTTGGTGGCTGATCAACGCCCTGACCCGCAAGGTCGGCGGCCTGATGGAGCGGCGCAACGTCGACCGTGCCCTGCACGGCTTCATCGGCAGCCTGGCCGGTATCGTCCTCAAGGTGTTGCTGCTGGTCAGTGTGGCGTCGATGGTGGGGGTGGAGACCACCTCGTTCATCGCGGCCATAGGTGCCGCCGGCCTGGCCATCGGCCTGGCCCTGCAGGGCAGCCTGGCGAATTTCGCCGGCGGCGTGCTGATCTTGCTGTTCCGGCCGTTCCGCGCCGGCGACTGGATCGAGGCCCAGGGCGTGTCCGGCAGCGTCGACAGCATCCAGATCTTCCATACCACGCTGAAGACCGCCGACAACAAGGTGGTGATAGTGCCCAACGGCAGCCTGTCCAACGGTCACATCACCAACTACTCCCGTGAGCCCAAGCGCCGCGCGGAAATCAAGGTGGGCATCGATTACGCCAGCGATATCAAGCGAGCCCGCGAGGTGCTGTTGCAGATCGCCGAGGATGCCCGGGTGCTCAAGGACCCGGCGCCGGTGGTCTATGTGGTCGGTCTGGGCGATAGCTCGGTCGACCTGGCGCTGCGGGTGTGGGTGGAGACGGCGGATTTCTGGCCGGTGACCTTCGAGTTTACCGAGCTGGTCAAGGAGCGCCTGGACCAGGCCGGCATCGGCATTCCGTTCCCGCAGCGGGTGGTGCACCTGGTGCAGGCGAGCTGAGCGCCCGCATGCGGATGACCTCGGGGCGAGCCCGGCCTAGCTCGGCAAACCCTTGAGGTCGCGGCCAAAGGCGGCGCGGTAGGCGTCGAGCAGCAGTTGCCAGTCGCTATCGTTCCACGAGGAGTGGCGTCTGAGCTGCTGCATATCGTGCAGTGAGGCCTGGGAGGCGGTCAGGCGCCGGCGGCATTTCTCCAGGTCGAGTAGCGCGGCTTCCGCCAGGGCGTCCTCGCCCTCGCCACTGACTCTCACGAAGACGTGCTTGATGTACAGGCAGCCGTGCTGCCAGCGAGCCCGGTGCAACTGGGCCAGGTTGCCGGCCACCTGTTGCAGCAGACGGCTGTGCAGCGCCTCGCCGTGGCGCTCGCGCCCGCCTGCGGCGTACCAGTCTTCGATCGGCTGGAAACCCTCCAGCGCGGCGGTGACCAGGAGGGCGCGCCAACCTTCATGGCCCTGTTCGGCCGCACAGTAGACGATCTCCGGCACGCGCACGCCGGCCCGACGGGCACCGAGCAGGGCATCGTGCTCGCGCAGCACGGTGGGACGGCCGAAGGGGTGGCGCAGGCTGCGGTAGAGGTGGCCGGTCTGGCGCTTGGCATAGAGCAGGCGGCCCTGGTCGTCGCGGATGCGCTGCACGCCGCTGGCGCCGCCACGGCGCTCGTTGGGGGGTTCTACCCAGTCGCCCTGGCGTTGCCACCAGCTGTCGAGGATGCCGTCCCTGGCCATCGTGGCTGAATCTGTGTCTGCGTTCATAAGCTGCCTTATGTTGAGGAGTTCAGGCGAGTCGACCGCTAGGGCGGCCTCTGTGCGACCTCTCGATGGGCGGCGCGTGGCCGCGGTTCGGTAACGGCGGGGGTTACCATAGTGCCCAGCAGCCGCGCCGCTGGTGCCGTATCGGCCATGTGCCCGCGCGCCGCCCAATGCCGCCGGCTCGGCATGCACCAGTCCCGCAAGCCTCAGCTCAGAGCGGCTGGGGATAGATGAAGAGGTGCAGGGCCCGCCATCGGCTGGGACGCTCGGGCGTCACGACCAGGGCTTGCCTGCAATGTCCGTTCCCGCCCCGCAGGGCCTGGTAGGTGCAACACAGGGCTTCCCGTCATGCCTGCTCGGGGCGCGCAACCGGTGCCGAGCCGTTGGCCTGGGGGCCTTCGCGGCGCCATTGGAGGATGATCAGGATCAGCGTGGGAATGCCGAGCAGGGCGGTGGCGAGGAAGAACTGGGCGTAGCCGAGCTTCTCCACCATCACCCCGGAGTAGCCGCCGATCAGCCGTGGCAGCAGCAGCATGATGGAGCTGAGCAGGGCGTACTGGGTGGCGGAGAACTTCAGGTTGGTCAGGCTCGACAGGTAGGCGACGAAGGCCGCGGTGGCCAGGCCGCCGCTGAAATTGTCGGCGCTGATGGTCAGGACCAGCATCTGCAGGTGCGGGCCCATGCCGGCGAGCACGAGGAACAGCAGGTTGGTGGCGGCCGAGGCGACGCCGCCGATGAACAGGATCGGCAGGATGCCGAAACGCACGATCAGCAGGCCGCCGACGCCGGCGCCGAGCAGGGTCATGACCAGGCCGAACAGCTTGCTGACGCTGGCGATCTGGTCCTTGGTGAAGCCCTGGTCGATGTAGAAGACGTTGGCCATCACCCCCATGACGGTGTCGGACATGCGGTAGGTGGCGATCAGCCCGAGCAGCAGCAGGGCCTGCCAGCGGTAGCGGACGATGAAGTCGTTGACCGGGGTCAGCACCGGCGCCAGGCCGCGGCGGCCCATGGTCGACAGGCACAGGCCGGTGAGGAGGGTGTAGAGCAGGGCGCGCAGGAAGGCGCGGTCCTCCAGCAGCAGGTCGAGCAGGCTGGCCTCGCCGCGCACCAGGCTGGCGAAGTCGGTGTGGTAGAGCTGGGTGAACATCGCCGGCACCGAGACCAGCAGGACGATCAGCACCAGCACCGAGACGATCTGGTGGCTGAAGCCGTACTTGGCTGCCGCCAGCTGGGTCTTGAGCGGCACCGGCGGCTCGCGCATCCACAGGCTGGTCAGCAGGGCCGGCAGCATCAGCAGGGCGAACACCAGGTAGGTGCCGGCCCAGGCACCGTGCTGGTAGCTCAGCACGGTGGAGCCGAAACCCTCGGCGAAATACAGCGCGCCGGCGGTGGCCAGCAGCGCGGCGATACGGTAGCCGGCCATGTAGCTGGCGGCCAGGGCGGCCTGGCGGCTGTTGTCGACGATCTCCAGGCGGTAGGCGTCGATGGCGATGTCCTGGGTGGCGGAGGAAAAGGCCACCAGCACCGCCAGGGCGATCAGCCAGGTCAGGTGGGTCTGCGGATCGCACAGGGCCATGCCGGCCAGACCGGTGGCGATCAGCATCTGGGACAGCACCAGCCAGGAGCGGCGGCGACCCATCCGGCCGAGCAGCGGCAGGCGCCACTGGTCGAGCATCGGCGCCCAGACCCACTTGAAGGCGTAGGCCAGGCCGATCAGGCTGGCGAAGCCGATGGTCTCGCGGGCCACGCCCGCCTCGCGCAACCACACCGACAGCGTCGAGAACACCAGCATGTAGGGCAGGCCGGCGGCGAAGCCGAGCAGCAGGAGAACCAGCGTGGCTGGGCTGGAGTAGGCGGCGATGGCATCGCGCCAGCTTTTACGAGGCATTGGGCGTTTTTCGGCCTGGGGATGATCTGACAAAGGCCGCACTCTAACCGCTGTGCTCCATCGGGCGCCAGCCGTGCCGTCGGATATCCACCCGTTCCTGGCGGATCGCTACCCCTTCGGCCCGCAGGCGTGCCCGCTGTTCGGCGCCGGACGGGCTGCCCGCCGGCAGGCTCAGGCGCCCGCCGGCGGCGATCACCCGGTGCCAGGGCAGGCTGCTGCCTTCCGGCAGCTGGCCGAGGGTGCGCCCGACCCAGCGCGCCGCCCGGCCGAGGCCCGCCAGTTCGGCCAGCTGGCCGTAACTCACCACCTTGCCGCTGGGCACCTGAGCCAGTGCCAGATAGAGCGCCTCGCGCCGCGCCTGCTGGCTTGCCGTCGAGAGCGACGAGGCGGCATGCTTGCCGGCTTGCCTCTGTTCCTCAAGTGGTCGATTGCTCATGCTGCTGCGCATCCTGTTGTTTCCCGTTCTGCTCACCCTGGCCGCGCCGTTGTGGGCCGACACCGTATGGTTGGCCAATGGTGACCGTCTGAGCGGCGAGATCGTGCTGCTCGACGGCGGCAAGCTGGCCCTGAAGACCCGCTATGCCGGGCAGGTGCTCATCGACTGGCAGGATATCGACACCCTGCGTTCGGACAAACCCCTGCTGCTGCGCCGTCAAGGGTTGGACAGCCAACACAGCCAACAGTTGGCTGCGGCCGGCAGCGGCATGGTGCGGGTGCTCGGGGAGAAGACCGAAACCGTGCCTTTGGCCAGCATCACCCGGCTGGTGCCGCCGCGTCCGCTGCTGCGGGATCGGGTGTGGGAGGGCAACCTCGACGCCAAGCTGGATATGGAGCGCAACGAGAATGCCAGCGACGAGTGGCAGGTCAAGGGCAGCAGCCGCTTCGAGCACGGGCGCTGGCGCCATGTGCTGGCCGGCGAGCTGGAACGGGAAACCAAGAATGGCAGCGTGGTCGACGATAACTGGCGGCTGGAGTACGACCTCGACCGATTCTTCAGCCAGCACTGGTTCTGGCGTACCGGGGTCGAGCAGCAGGAAGACGGCTTCGAGTTCTTCAGCCGCCAGCGCATAGTCGGCAGTGGACCGGGTCACCGTTTCTGGGACGACGAACTGGGGCGCTTCGACCTGATCGGCCAGTTCAATCGGGTGCAGTTGTGGTTCCAGGGCGGCGATTTGGCGTTCAATTCCCTTTCTCTGGAGTGGGACTACAAGCGCCTGTTGTGGGGGACCCGTCTGGAACTCTTCAGCAACGCCGAGTTGCAGGTGCCGGAGATCGAGGCGGTCGACTACGTGTTCGACAGCGAGTTCGGCCTGCGCTATCGCCTGAACAGCTGGGCGCGCCTGTCGCTGCTGTACGAACTGGAGCAGATACGTGGCTTCGGCCAGAGCACGTCCGAGCGCCACTACCTGATCGGTCTGGGCGTCGGCTGGTAGCGGTGCGTCGGTCGCCGTCCCGGAACTCCCGTGGCTTCCGTCGGTCAGTTCTTGCTCTGTCGTCGGGCCTGCGGATAATGCCCGGCCTTCCACGAATCCGAGCAGTCCTG
The DNA here is from genome assembly GCF_033547155.1 of Pseudomonas benzenivorans. Lineage (GTDB taxonomy): Bacteria > Pseudomonadota > Gammaproteobacteria > Pseudomonadales > Pseudomonadaceae > Aquipseudomonas > Aquipseudomonas benzenivorans_B. Next base: position 3,464,495 of record NZ_CP137892.1, on the reverse strand, counting down.
CGGTTCTTCCCATGTATTCCCGATCCCTGCTGTGCCTGGCCCTTACCCTGGCCGCTTCTCCGCTGCTGGCCGATACCGTCTGGTTGAAGAACGGCGATCGCCTGACCGGCAAGATCAAGTTCTTCGACGGCGGCAAGTTGTTGCTGCAAACCGACTACGGTGGCGCTATCACCCTGGACTGGAAGAAGGTCGCCACCCTGGAGAGCGATCAGGAACTGCTGATCAAGGAAGACGCGGTGAGCGGCGAGCGCGCCAAGAGTCTGCATGCCGCCGAGCCGGGCAGGGTCATCCTGGCCAACGGCGAGACGCCGCGCACCGTCGAATTGGCCAGCATCCAGCAGATCATGAAGCCCAAGCCACTGGTCGAGGATCTGACCTGGAAGGGCAATGTCGATGCGGCGCTGGACTACAAGCGCGGCGAGTCCGCCACCGATGACTATGACATCGACCTGAAGACCCAGGCTCGCCATGGTCTGTGGCGGCATGGCGCCGAAGCCGGCTACAACCGCCAGTACCAGGATGGCGTAGTGGCCAGCGACAATTGGAATGCCGAGTACGCCCTGGACCGTTTCCTCGACGAACACTGGTTCTGGCAGGGGCGCCTGGAATACAAGCATGACCAGATCGAGGAGTTGGAGCGCCAGCGCACCCTGGGTACCGGGCCGGGTTACCAGTTCTGGGACAACGAGTTGGGCGCCTTCTCGGTCACCGGGCTGCTCAACCGCAGCGACTACCTGTTCGCCGACGGCCAGAAGGAGAACTTCTACGCCCTGAGCACCAAGTGGGACTACAACCGCTACCTGGTCGGCAAGAGCATCGAGCTGTTCAGCAGCGGCGAGGTCGGTAAGCCGCTGGCCAGCGTCGCCGACTACACCCTGGATGCCGAGGTCGGCCTGCGCTACAAGGTCAACAGCTGGGCCTCGCTGAACATGAAGGCGGAGAAGGACCTGGTCAGCGGCGCCGACGGCGAGCTGGACGAGACCCATTACAGCCTGGGCTTCGGCGTCGGCTGGTGAAGGACAGCGAGCCGGAAACCGAAAGCCCCGCCTAGGCGGGGCTTTTCATGCCGCGAGGAGAGGCCTACAGGCGCAGGCCGCCATCCAGCTCCAGGATGCGCCCGGTGTAGTAGTCGTTCTCCAGGATGTAGGCCACCGAGTGGGCGATCTCGGCGGGCTTGCCCATGCGCCGCAGCGGAATGCCGGCGGTCATCTTGTCCAGGGCCTCGGGCTTCATGCCCAGGGTCATCTCGGTCTCGATGAAGCCCGGCGCCACGCCGGCGACGCGAATGCCGTAGCGCGCCAGTTCCTTGGCCCAGACTACGGTGTCGGCGGCGACGCCGGCCTTGGCGGCGGAGTAGTTGGCCTGGCCCATGTTGCCGGCCCGGGAGATCGAGGAGATGTTGACGATGGCGCCCTGGTTCTGCAGCTCGATCATCTTCGCCGCCACTTCGCGGGTGCAGAGGAACACGCCGGTCAGGTTGACGTCGATCACCGCCTGCCACTGGGCCAGGCTCATCTTGCTGATCTCGCCGTCCTTGACCTTGAGGGTCAGGCCGTCGCGCAGGATCCCGGCGTTGTTCACCAGGCCGTTGATCGCGCCGAAGTCGGCGGCGACCTGGGCGACCATGTGGGTCACCTGCTCCTCGTCGGCGACGTTGCAGATATAGCTGCGGGCCTCGCCGCCGGCGGCCTTGCAGGCGGCCACGGCCTCGTCGAGCTTGTCCTGGTTCAGGTCGACCAGGGCCAGTTTGGCGCCCTTGGCCGCCAGGTACTCGCCCATGGCCCGGCCCAGGCCCTGGCAGCCGCCGGTGATGATGATGACTTTGTCTTTGAGTTGCATCGCTGTATCCCCTAAAGGTGCTGCTTTTGCCCCGCTGGCGCACGCGAACCGCTATTCTAGGGCGCCTGTCCGTTTGTGACGGATTCTTTGCGAGGAGTCATGAGGTGAGCGTGAAAGCCGGCAAGCATGCCCGAGAATTGCTGCTCAAGGAATACCGGGGGGTGCTGTCCACCCATTCGAAAGCCATGCCGGGCTTTCCATTCGGATCGGTGGTGCCCTACTGCCTGGATGCCCAGGGCTGGCCGCTGATCCTGATCAGCCGCATCGCCCAGCACACCCATAACCTCGGGCAGGACGCCAAGTGCTCACTGTTGGTCGGCGAGCGCGGCGCCGAAGATGTGCAGGCGGTCGGCCGTCTCACTCTGCTCGCCGAAGCGCGACAGTTGTGTGACGAGGCGGCCATCGAAGCGGCGGCGACGCGCTATTACCGTTTCTTTCCCGAGTCGCAGGACTATCACCGCGTCCACGACTTCGATTTCTGGCGCCTGGAACCGGTGCGTTGGCGCTATATCGGCGGCTTCGGTGCCATCCACTGGCTGGAGCAGGTGGCCCTGGCCAACCCCTTCGCCGGGGACGTCGAGGTCGACATGCTCGAGCACATGAACCGCGATCACGCCGCGGCCATCGCCCATTACGTCGAGCTGGGCGGTCTGCCGCGCCACGCCCCGGCCGAATTGGTCGGCATCGATGGCGAGGGGTTCCACCTGCGTATCGGCCAGGCCCTGCACTGGCTGCCCTTCCCGGTGCCCTGCGACAGCCCGGGGGCGGTGCGCCAGGCGCTGGTGCAACTGGCCCGTGCCGCGGTCTGGCCGACCGACGGTGTCGCTGCGCCTTGAATTGCCGGCAAGGCCCCCTATCTCAGTAGTACTGGAAGCAGTTCTTCCGTTTAAGGACCCTCGATGCGCGTTTTCCTGTTGTTGTTCCTGCTGTTCCCGATCCTCGAACTGGCCGTGCTGATCAAGGTGGGGGGCGCCATCGGCGTGTTGCCGACCCTGTTGCTGGTGATCGCCACGGCCATTCTCGGCAGCGTGCTGTTGCGCGTGGCCGGCGTCGCCACCGCCTGGCGCGCCCGCGAGAAGCTGGCCCGCGGCGAGCTGCCCGAGCAGGAAATGCTCGAAGGCCTGCTGATCGCCGTGGGCGGGGGGCTGTTGCTGCTACCGGGCTTTATCAGCGACATCTTCGGCCTGTTCTGCCTGATTCCCTTCACCCGTCGCCTGCTGGTCGCCAAGCTGCGCCAGCGCGCCGCCGAGCAGGCCATGCGTCAGCGCGCCTTCGCCGACGACCTGGCCGCACGTTCCGGACCCGCTCGGCCGGGTGCCAAGCAGTCGAACGCGGCCCGGCCGAATGTGCTGGAGGGCGAATACGAGCGCCGCGACTAGTCGCCCGCCTTCTGCCCCTGGGCCCGGCGCTATCCGCGAGGGCGCAGGCGGCAAAAATTTTCTGCGCTGCCCTTGAATTCCCCTGGTACGCCCTTATGTAGCGGTCACCGCAAGGTTTTCTGTCGGCTTCGGCAGAACAGACTTTCGCGTTGTGCCAGGCACAGCGCAACCGGCACCGCCGGACTTTGCTAACCCGCCGGTGAAGACACCGGCCGATGAAAACAACCTAGTTGGGAGAGATCGACAATGAAGCTTCGTCCTCTGCATGACCGCGTCGTGATCCGTCGCAGCGAAGAAGAAACCAAAACCGCGGGCGGCATCGTGCTGCCGGGTTCCGCTGCCGAGAAGCCGAACCAGGGCGAGATCGTCGCCGTCGGCACCGGTCGCGTGCTGGACAACGGCGAAGTCCGTCCGCTGGCCGTCAAGGTCGGCGACAAGGTGGTGTTCGGCCCTTACTCCGGCAGCAACACCGTCAAGGTCGACGGCGAAGACCTGCTGGTGATGGGCGAGAACGAAATCCTCGCCGTCATCGAAGCCTGAGTCCCGCGAATCTCCGTCTAACCGTCAAGAATTGAGGATCAATCACCATGGCAGCTAAAGAAGTCAAATTCGGCGACTCCGCCCGCAAGAAGATGCTCTCCGGCGTCAACGTCCTGGCCGACGCGGTCAAGGCCACCCTCGGCCCGAAAGGCCGCAACGTGGTGCTGGAGAAGAGCTTCGGCGCTCCGACCATCACCAAGGACGGCGTGTCCGTGGCCAAGGAAATCGAGCTGAAGGACCGCTTCGAGAACATGGGCGCCCAGCTGGTCAAGGACGTCGCCTCCAAGGCCAACGACGAGGCCGGTGACGGCACCACCACCGCTACCGTCCTGGCTCAGGCCATCGTCAACGAAGGCCTCAAGGCCGTCGCTGCCGGCATGAACCCGATGGATCTGAAGCGCGGTATCGACAAGGCCACCATCGCCATCGTCAAGGAGCTCAAGGAGCTGTCCAAACCGTGCGCCGACACCAAGGCCATCGCCCAGGTCGGCACCATCTCTGCCAACTCCGACAGCTCCATCGGCGACATCATCGCCCAGGCCATGGAGAAGGTCGGCAAGGAAGGCGTGATCACCGTCGAGGAAGGTTCGGGTCTGGAGAACGAACTGTCCGTCGTCGAAGGCATGCAGTTCGACCGCGGCTACCTGTCGCCCTACTTCATCAACAAGCCGGACACCATGGTGGCCGAGCTGGATAGCCCGCTGTTGCTGCTGGTCGACAAGAAGATCTCCAACATCCGCGAAATGCTGCCGGTACTGGAAGCCGTGGCCAAAGCCGGCAAGCCACTGCTGATCGTTGCCGAAGACGTCGAGGGCGAAGCTCTGGCCACCCTGGTGGTCAACAACATGCGCGGCATCGTCAAGGTCGCCGCGGTCAAGGCGCCGGGCTTCGGCGATCGTCGCAAGGCCATGCTGCAGGACATCGCCATCCTCACCGGCGGTACCGTCATCTCCGAAGAAGTCGGCCTGAGCCTGGAAGGCGCCACCCTGGAGCACCTGGGTAACGCCAAGCGCGTGGTACTGAGCAAGGAAAACACCACCATCATCGACGGTGCCGGCCAGCAAGCCGACATCGAAGCCCGCGTGGCGCAGATCCGCAAGCAGGTCGAAGACACCACTTCCGACTACGACAAGGAGAAGCTGCAAGAGCGTCTGGCCAAGCTGGCCGGCGGTGTTGCCGTGATCAAGGTCGGTGCCGGCACCGAAGTCGAGATGAAAGAGAAGAAGGCCCGCGTCGAAGACGCCCTGCACGCCACCCGTGCAGCCGTCGAAGAAGGCGTGGTGCCTGGCGGTGGCGTGGCCCTGGTGCGCGCACTGCAGGCCATCAGCGAGCTGAAGGGCGAGAACGACGACCAAAACGTCGGTATCGCGCTGCTGCGCCGCGCCGTCGAAGCGCCGCTGCGCCAGATCGTCGCCAACGCCGGCGACGAGCCGAGCGTGGTGGTCGACAAGGTCAAGCAGGGCGAAGGCAACTACGGCTACAACGCCGCCACCGGCGTGTACGGCGACATGATCGAGATGGGTATCCTCGATCCGGCCAAGGTCACCCGTTCGGCCCTGCAGGCCGCCGCCTCCATCGGCAGCCTGATGATCACCACCGAAGCGATGATCGCCGAAGTGGTCGACGACAAGGCCGCTCCGGCCATGCCGGACATGGGCGGCATGGGCGGCATGGGCGGTATGGGCGGCATGATGTAAGCCACCCGGCACCCTGAGCTGTAACGAAAACCCCGCGCTTGTCGCGGGGTTTTCTTTTTTCGGCGCAGGCATTGTTTCGCCATCCGACGGGCGCCGGGCAAGGCGGTACGTCAATTGCGTGTTTTCTCCTCGCGCCACCGGATTGGGGACGTCGCATGACCGGGGTGCACCGCACAGGCCTCGGCTCCTTCGTGTTCACTCAGATGGAAGTGCTCTGCTCCGGGTGTTTGCGCGGGGCGGGTGGTGGTCCGCGCCTGGCCCCGTGCCGGCAGCAGGTTTCGGCGCGCGCGGCCTGAAAGCGTGGGCGTGGGCACTAAGGTGACTCCAGGGGTGTTACTCGGCTTCAGCTCGACCGTGGCCCAGTCATGAACGGGTGACCGTTTGTCGTGGCGGCCGACGAAGCGGCGAGGGCTGGGCTAGGGTTAGCGAACAGCGTTTGGCAGCGCTATCAAGAGGTTGCAGTGATGAAACTAGAAATAGCTCGAAGTCTGTTCCTCGCCGCCTCGCTCGGCGTGGCCTCCCTGGCGGTGGCGGCTTGGCAGGAACCGGGCCCCGAGGTGATCACCCGCAATGGTCTGGGCTACTGCCCGCTGCCGCCCCAGCCGCGGCCGACAGCCGAGGTCAGCCCGGATCGGGATCTGCTGCTGTTTATCTTCGGCCTGAGCCAGGGCATGGGCTCGCGGGGTTGAGGCCTGGTCCGGCGGCACCGGAGCGTCCACTAAAAAGCCCCGCATCGGCGGGGCTTTTTAGTGGCGCGGCTCAACGTGCGCCGACAGGCTCGGCGCTCGGCACAGGGTCGGGACGGGCCAGCAGGCTGTACACGCAAGGCAGCACGAACAGGGTGAACAGGGTGCCCACCGACATGCCGGTGGCGATCACCAGGCCGATGTCGAAGCGGCTCACCGCCCCGGCGCCGCTGGCGAGGATCAGCGGCACCATGCCGAAGACCATGGCCGCGGTGGTCATCAGCACCGGGCGCAGGCGGATCGCCGCGGCCTGCTCCACCGCGGCGCGGCGCGACAGGCCCTGCTCGCGGCGCAGCTGGTTGGCGAACTCGACGATCAGGATGCCGTGCTTGGTGATCAGGCCGATCAGGGTCACCAGGCCTACCTGGGTGTAGATGTTCATGCTGGAGAAGCCGAGGAACAGCGGCACCAGGGCGCCGCAGATCGACAGCGGCACGGTCACCAGGATCACCAGCGGGTCGCGGAAGCTCTCGAACTGCGCGGCCAGCACCAGGAAGATCAGCGCCAGGGCCAGGCCGAAGGTGACGTACAGCGCGCTGCCTTCCTGCACGTACTGGCGCGCGGCGCCGGCGTAGTCGGCGGCGAAGCCGGCCGGGGCCTCCTCGAGCATGATCTGCCGCACCGTGTCGATGGCCTCGCCCATGCTGACGATCGGCACGCCCTGGATGATCGCCGAGTTGAGCTGCTGGAACTGGTTGAGCTGGGTCGGCCGGGCGCGGTCGCTGACCTTGACCAGGGTCGACAGCGGCAGCATCTCCCCGCTCTCGCTCTTGACGTAGTAGCTGCCGAGCCAGCCCGGGTTGTCGCGGTAGGCGCGCTCGACCTGGGCGATCACCTTGTAGCTGCGGCCGTCGATGGTGAAGCGGTTGATCTCGCCCTCGCCGAGCAGGCTGGCCAGGGTCAGCCCCAGGTCCTGCATGGACACGCCCATCTGCGCGGCCTTCTGCCGGTCGATCTCCACCACCACTTCCGGCTTGTCGAAGGCCAGGTCGATGTCGAGGAAGGCGAACTTGCCGGACTGTTCGGCGCGTTGCTTGACCCGCTCGGCCACCTGCAGCAGCGACTCGTAGTCGTTCGGGGTGTTGATCACGAACTGGAACGGCAGGCCCTCGCCGGTACCCGGCAGGGATGGCAGGTTGAAGCCGAAGATCTGCAGCCCGGGAATCTGCGCCAGGCGCCCCTGCACCTCGGGCAGCAGTTCCATCTGGGTGCGCTCGCGCTCGTCCCAGGGGGTCAGGAGGAAGCCGCCGATGCCCGACTGCACGCCGTTGAAGCCGTTGATCTGGAAGGACGAGTAGTACTCGGGGAACTCCTTGAAGATGGTCACGAACTGGTCGGTGTAGCGGTTCATGTACTCCAGGTTGGTCGGTTGCGGCGCGTTGGCCATGATGAACACGATGCCCTGGTCCTCCTCCGGCGCCAGCTCGCTCTCGGTGAACTTGAGCAGCGCCGGGATCAGGCACAGCACGATGAGGGCGAACACCAGCACCACCGGGCGGGTCTCCAGGGTGCCGTGCAGGGCGCGCTGATAACGCTGCTTGAGGCGCTCGAACAGCACATCCAGGCGGTGCGCCAGGCCGCTGGGGTTCTCCTCGTGGCGCAACAGCTTGGCGCACATCATCGGCGACAGGGTCAGGGCGACGATGCCGGAGATGATCACCGCGCCGGCCAGGGTCAGGGCAAATTCCTTGAACAGCGCCCCGGTCAGGCCCTCGAGGAAGCCGATCGGCGCATAGACCGCGGCCAGGGTGATGGTCATCGACACCACCGGCACGGCGATCTCGCGGGCACCCTCCAGGGCCGCGTCGAAGGGCGTCTTGCCCTCTTCGATATGGCGGTGGATGTTCTCCACCACGACGATGGCGTCGTCCACCACCAGGCCGATGGCCAGGACCATGGCCAGCAGGGTCAGCAGGTTGATCGAGTAGCCCATCAGCTGCATGAAGAACAGCACGCCGATCATCGACAGGGGGATGGTGATCACCGGGATCAGCACCGAGCGGAACGCGCCGAGGAACAGGAACACCACCACGATGACGATCAGCACCGCCTCGCCCAGGGTCTTCACCACCTCGTCGATCGAGGCCTGGATGAAGCGGGTGGCGTCGTAGGCGATGGCCACCTTGAGGCTCGGCGGCAACTGGGCCTCCAGCTCGGGCATGACGCCGCGCACCTCCTTGATCACGTCCAGCGGATTGGCGCTGGGCGTGCCCTTGATGGCGATGTAGACGGAGGGGATGCCGTCGAAGGAACTGAGCGAGTCGTAGTTCTCCGCGCCCATCTCCACCCGCGCCACATCGCGGATCAGCACCCGGCTGTCGCCGGCGGTCTTCAGCGGGATGGCGGCGAAGGCCTCGGGGGTCTTCAGGTCGGTCTCGGCGTTGAGGCTGGTGACCACGTACTGGCCCTTCACTTCGCCGGCAGCGGCGAGGAAGTTGTACTGGCGCACCGCGTCGTTGACGTCGGCGGCGGTGACGCCATAGGCGGCCATCTTCACCGGATCGAGCCACAGGCGCATGGCGAAGACCTGGTTGCCGAGAATCTCCGCCTCGGCCATGCCCGGCAGGGTGGCCAGCTTGGGCTGGATGACCCGCGAGAGGTAGTCGGTGATCTGCGGGTTGGACAGTTCGTCGCTGTAGAAGCTGATGTACATCAGCGCCGTGGAGTCGGCCGCCTCCTTGCTCAGCACCGGGTCCTCGGCGTCCTGGGGCAACTGGTTCTTCACCTCGTTGGCCTTGGCCAGCAGCTCGGTGAACAGGCGGTCGCTGTCGGCGCCGATGCGCGCGTAGATCGACACGACCGACAGGTTCTGCCGGCTGACCGAGGTCATGTAGTCGATGCCGTCGGCGCTGGCCAGGCTCTGCTGCAAGGGCTGGGTGATATAGCCCTGGATGGTCTCGGCGTTGGCCCCGGGGTAGGCGGTGGTCACCGTGATCAGGGCGTTTTCCAGCTGCGGGTACTGGCGGATGGTCAGCTTGTTGAACGCCTGCAGGCCGAGCAGGATGATCAGCAGGCTAACCACGGTCGCCAGCACCGGGCGACGGATAAAGGGATCGGTAAAAGCCATGATTCAGTTCCTTTGCGCCGGCGTCGGCTACTGCGCGCCGCCGGTCTGGCTGTTCGTTGCGAGGGCCGGGTCGGCGACGATGGCGACGTGGGCGCCGTTGTCCAGTTTCAACTGGCCGGCGGTGACCACCTGTTCGCCGGCCTCGAGGCCCTCGAGGATCACCACCTGACCGTCACGGCGCTCGCCGGTCTCGACGAAGCGCCGTTGCACCGCCAATTGGGGTTGGCCTTGGTCGTCCTTCAGCACCTCGCCGTCTTCGCCCTTGCGCTCGCCGATCACGTACACCGAGTTGCCGTACAGGGTGTAGGTGATGGCGGTTTCCGGTACCAGAATATGCTGCGGCTCACCGGGCAGCAGCACTTCCAGGTTGGCGAACATACCCGGCAGCAGTTTGTCGTCCGTGTTGTCCAGGGTGGCGCGTACCTGCACGTTGCGGGTGCTGGCTTCGACCTTGGGGTTGATCGCGTCGATCCGGCCCTCGAACACCTCGCCCGGGTAGGCGGCGACACTGAAGCGCACGCGCTCGCCGAGGGCCAGCCTGGGCACGGCCTGCTCGGGCAGGAAGAAGTCGACGAACAGGGTCGACAGGTCCTGCAGGGTGGCGATGGTGGCGCCGGGCGACAGGTAGTCGCCGACATCCACCTGGCGGATGCCGATGGTGCCGGAGAAGGGCGCGAGGATGCGCTTCTTCGCCAGCTGCGCGCGCAGCTGGGCGACGCTGGCGTTGGCCTTCTGCAGCTCGGCGGAGAGACGGTCGAACTCGCTCTTGGAGATGTTCGAGCGGCTGACCAGGCTGCGGCCGCGTTCGAACTCGACCCGCGCCAGGCCCAGCTCGGCCTCGGCGGTGGCCAGGCTGGCGCGCTCGACCTCGCTGTCCATCTGGATCAGCGCCTGGTCCCGCGCGACCTTCTCGCCGGAGCGGAACAGCACCTCGCGCACGGTGCCGCCGACTTCCACGGTCAGGTCGACGCCCTGGAAGGCCTTGAGTGTGCCGATGGCCGGCAGACGGCTCTGCCAGGGGCGTGCTGCGGCGGTGGTGGCCGACACGCCGATGGCCGGCTGCGGCGCCGAGAATTGCTGGATTTGTTGGTAGATGGTGAAGCCTTTGTAGGCGGCGAGGGCGAGCACCACGAGGGCGACGACGCCCAGCATGATGAGCATGCGGCGCAGCAACATATTCCGGTTCCTTGGCAGGGCTGATTGGGCCTGGGAATAGGCAAGAGAGCGACCATAGACCCAAGGCGCGGGCAAGTCAAAAGGGCGCATTTGCAAAAGATTGCGAGCGCCTGTTCTGGCAACGGAGTGTTCGAGCTATCGACGCAATTGCCGGTCGATAGTGGCATTTTGCTGCGCGGTGGGCACCGGCGGAGGGGAGGGGGCGCCGCTGCGGGCCGCAGCGGCGCCGGCAGTCAGGACTGGAGGCGCTGGGTCACCTCGCCGAGCTGGGCGGACAGGCTGTGCAGGTGCTGGCTGGCGGCCTCGGTGCGCTGGACGTTCTCCTGGTTGGTGGTGGCGATCGCGGTGATCTCGGTGAGGTTGCGCGAGATGTCTTCGGCCACCGAGGTCTGTTCCTCGGCGGCGGTGGCTATCTGCCGGTTCATGTCGCGGATCGCCTCCACCGCGGCGGTGATGCGCTGCAGCATGGCGCCGGCCTCGGTGACCTGGGTGACGCCTTCCTCGCTGCGGTTCTGTCCGCTTTCGATGGCGCGTACCGCGTTCACCGCGCCGCTCTGCACCGTGTCGATGATCTGGTGGATCTCCGCGGTGGACTCGGCGGTGCGCTGGGCCAGGGTGCGCACCTCGTCGGCGACCACGGCGAAGCCGCGGCCCTGTTCGCCGGCCCGGGCGGCTTCGATGGCGGCGTTGAGGGCCAGCAGGTTGGTCTGCTCGGCGATACCGCGGATCACCTCCAGGACCTTGCCGATGCGCCCGCTATCGGCTTCCAGGCGGCGGATCACCTCGGCGGTATTGGCGATCTCGCCGCGCATGCCGGTGATGGTCTCGATGGTGGCACGCATCACCTGCTCGCCCTGCTGGGCGGAGTGGTCGGCATCGTCCGCGGCGTGGGCCGCTTCGGCGGCATGGCGGGCCACTTCCTGGGCGGTGGCGGACATCTCGTGCATCGCCGTGGCGACCTGATCGGTGCGCGAGAACTGCTCGCGCGAGCCCTGGGACATCAGCGTGGCGATGGCGTTGAGCTCGCCGCTGGCGCCGTCCAGGTCGGCGCTGCCGCGCTGCAACTGGGCAAAGGTGTCGGCGAGAAAGTCGCGCAGGGTGTTGGCGGCGCCGGCCAGGTGGCCGAGCTCATCCTGGCGGCTGGCGTCGACCCGTTGACCCAGGTTGCCGCGGCTGAGCTGGCCGATGTGCTCGATCAGCCTGCGAATCGGCTCGACCAGGTTGCGATTGACCAGCCACAGGCTGAACAGGCCGATCAGCAGGCTCGACAGCAGCAGCACCGCCAGGCCGAGTTGTGTCGTGCGCGCGGCCGCGTTGCTGATGGCCGCTGACTGGCTCAGGCCGCGTTGGCTGAGCCGCTCGACCAGGGCGCTCATCTGCTCGCTGGCGCCGCGGTCGATGCCCTTGACCGCGGCATCGCCGACCGCCGCGTCGGCGCCGGCGGCGACGAAGGCGGCATGGCCCTGGCGGTAGGCCTCACCCATGCTGCGGTGCTCGCTGCGCAGGCGTTCGACCTGGTTCTTCAGCTCGGGGTCCTGTTGTTCGCCGGCGACCTGCAGCAGCTCGCCGAGGATCTCCTGCACCTTGCCTTCCTGGGCCTGGAACTGGCGCCAGTACTTGTCCAGGTCGGCGGGGTTCTTGCCACGCAGCAGGACGTTCTTCCACTCCTGCACCTGTACCTTGAACTCGAGGTTGGCGCCGTCCACCAGACGCGAGGCGTGCAGGGTGCCGCCGACCAGCTCGCGGTAGGACTGCACGCCGCTGGAGAGGAAGGAGAAGCAGGCCAGGGCGATCAGCAGGATCAGCAGCAGGCTGCCGCCGAGCAGGGTGAGGAACTGGGCGCGCAGGGAGCGTTGCAAGGGCATGGGTCGGGGTCTCGAGTCAGCGGATGGAGGTCGGTAGCCGCGGCGTCCAGGCTAGCGGGGAAACATGACATCCATGTGACGTAGAACGAGGTGCGGGACCTGCGTCTGGCTATCGGCAGGTCGCGGCCAGGCTTGAGTGGTTTTGCTGCGGAATCCCGGGCGGCACCTAGGCCAGGCGCAGGTGGTTGTCCCACAGACCGGCCGGTAGCTGCAGCGGGCGGCTGGCGATGTGGGCCGTTCGGCAATCGAACAGGCGGCAGCGGGCGACCCCGGAGCTGACCACGAAGCCCTCGGCCACCGCGCCGACGCCGGCGCAGTCGGGCAGGGGGGTGTCCAGGCGCAGGGCGCCGCTGTCCAGGTCCCAGATGAAGAAGCGGTTGCCGCGCGGGGCGGTCAGGGCCAGCAGGCGCAGTTCGCTGTGGATCGCCAGGCTGGCGGTGTACTGGTTCATGGCCAGGCGCTGGGGCTCGCCCAGGGGAAAGGCCTGGAAGGCCTGGCCCGGTCGCTTGATCGCCAGCAGGGGGGCGTTGTCGTCGGCCGCCCCCATGTACTGCTGGCCACTGACGATGGTGCCGTCGCTGGCCACCGCGAGGTGGCGCACGCTGTTCTGCCGTTCGGACAGTTGCTCCTTGCTCAGCAGGCTACCGTCGCGCGCCAGCAGTACCAGGCTGGACGCCATGGCATCGAGGTTCATCTCCACCCGGCTGTCGGCCTCGGTGCGGATGCCGCCATTGGCCACCACCAGGGTCTCGCCGTCGGGCAGCCACAGCAGCTGATGCGGGCCGACGCCGTGGCTGGACAACTCGCCGTTGCGCTGCAGCTGGCCGTCCTGCAGGCGGTAGCGGCCTATCACCCCGCGGCCGGGCTCGCCGGTGTCGTTCTCGGTGGCATACAACCACTCGCCGTCCCTGTGGAACACCGCGTGACCGTAGAAGTGCCGCTGCGCCGGTGCGTTCAGGGTCTGCAGCAGGCGCCCGTCGCGGGTGTCGATCAGGTAGCTCTGGGTGCTCGGCCGGCGGCCGACGAACAGCGCCAGGGGCCGCTGCGGGTGGGGCACCACGTCGTGGCAGCGCTCGCCGACCTCGGTGGCGAAGGCCCGGCTGCCGTCCAGGCGATAGCCGACGGCATAGTGGCGGCCGTCGCCGTCGTCGCGGGCGGACAGCAGCAGGGGCGGGTGGCCGTTGCCGATCAGCCGCCAGCCGCCGAGGGCGCCGGCGGCCAGGGCCGCGGCGCCGAGGCCGAGGAAGGTTCTGCGTTGCATGGCGTGATGGCCTCAGTCGCCGTCGTGGGCGTTGAAGCCCAGCTGGATGCCCAGGGCCTTGGCCAGCTCCGCCTCGTGCAGGCGATGCAGGCTGTCCAGGCTGTCGTACAGCGCGTTCAGCTCGGCGCGGCCGGCGTCATCGGCGAGCAGTTCGCCGAGCGGGCGCTGCTGGGCGGCGATGCGCTGGCGGGTGTCGGCATAGGCGTCGTCGATGCGCTGGCCGAGGGCCTGGTGCTTGCCGGCGAGCAGCTGCTGCAGGCCATCGTTCTCGACGCCTCGCCAGAGACGCTCGGCGCCGGCGAGGGTGGCGGCCAGGCTGGCCAGGCTGGCATTGCTGCGCCAGGCCTCGGCCTGGTAGGGCTGAGGCTGGCCCTTGGTCTGCCGGCCGAGCGGGGTGCCGAGCTTCTTCTTCAGGCCATCGAGGGCGCTGACCTGGGTGCGCAGCAACTCGGCCACGGCCTCGCCGGCGTCGGCGAAGCGATCGTTGGGGAACTCGCGCAGCTGTGCGGCCATGCCGTCGGCGGCCTGCCACTGCGCCAGCATGTCTGCCGCCAGGTTCTGCTGGTGCTGGCCGACGGCGGTGAGCAGCGGGCAGTAGCGCGCGCGTTGCTGGGCATCGTCGAGGTCGATGGCGGCATCGAACAGCAGGTATTCGTAGGCCGTCAGGCCCTGGACCACCACACTGGACTTGTCCAGGTCGGCGGGGCTCAGCTGTGGCTTGCGCTCGAGCAAAGCGCCCACTTGGCGCGCCACCAGGTTCTTCTTGTCCGGCCAGAACTGCACCTGCCAGGCACGGTTGCCCTCGGCCAGGGGGCCGATCAGCATGGGTTGCAGTCCGGCCCAGGCGCTCTGGGCGGCGAGGAAGGCCTGGCGGGCATCGCCGAGGCCCTGCTGACCGCTGCAGAAGGCCTGGGCGCTGGCGGCCAGCTGGCGGTCGGTTTCGGCCCAGCTGCCGTAGGCCGGCAGCAGCACGCCGTCGGTCAGCGCGACGCTGACCCGCTGCTGCGGGTCGCTGGGTGAGCATGCCGCCAGTGCCAGGCTCAGCAGGGCGAGAGTGAAGGACGAGCGGATCATGAACGGCTCCTTACAGCGAGTTCAGGAAGGCCAGCAGCGCGGTGCGCTGCTCGGCGTCGAAGGTGAGGACCTGTTGCCGCGCGGCCTCGGCCTCGCCGCCGTGCCAGAGGATGGCCTCCAGCAGGTTGCGGGCGCGGCCGTCGTGGAGGAACTGGGTATGGCCGTTGACCGTTTCGGTCAGGCCGATGCCCCATAGCGGTGGCGTGCGCCACTCGCGGCCCGAGGCGAGGAACTCGTTGCGCTCGTCGGCCAGGCCGCTACCCATGTCGTGCAGCAGCAGGTCGCTATAGGGGCGGATGGTCTGGTTGGCCAACTCGGGTTCGGCGGCGTCCGCCGCGGTGGTGAACTTCGGGGTGTGGCAGCGCTGGCAACCGGCCTGGAAAAACAGCCCCTTGCCGGCCAGCACCTGGGCATCCTCGACCCGGCGCCGCGCCGGCACGCCCAGGTTGCGGCTGTAGAACAGCACGCTGGCGAGGATGCTGTCGCTGACCTCCGGCGCGCCACCGTCGGGGGCGGCGCGACAGTCGGCCTGCCGCTCGCTGCAGTCATCGGCGGGCACCAGGGCGCTGGTCAGGCCCATGTCGCCGGCGAAGGCGTGGGCGTTCTGCTGGTTGAGGTTGGGCTGCCCGGCCTTCCAGCCGAAGCGGCCGAGCACGGTGCGCTGCAGGGCGTCGTCCCAGACCCGGTTGGGCCGGCCGGAAATGCCGTCGCCGTCTGCGTCCTCGGGGTCGGCGTTGGCCAGCAGTGCGGCCTCCGGAATGGCCTCGAGCAGTCCGAGGCCGATCATCGGCGGGGCGATGCGTGGGGAGAACTGCGTATCCGGGTGCAGCGGGCCGTAGCCGAGCTGGCTGATCTGCAGGCTGGGGCGGCGCAGTTCGACCTCGTGGCCGTCGGCGAACTTGACTGTCTGCGGGCTGTAGCTCACGCGTACCTTGCCCTCGGCGGCGACCCCGGGGTTGGCCATATCCTGCAGCTGGCCGCCGTAGGTCGGCTCGGGCAGCACGCCCAGGCGCTTCAGCGTTTCGGCATGCTCGGCACCGGCCGGCAACGACAGGCGCACCAGCAGTGAGGTGGCGCTGAGGGCATCGGCTTCGGGGGGATGACCACGGCCGTCCTTGATGTGGCAATTCTGGCAGGCGTTGGTATTGAACAGCGGGCCCAGGCCGTCGCGCGCGGTGGTGGTCGCGGGGGCCGTCACCCAGGGGTTACGGAAGAAGCTGTTGCCCACGCTGAAGTCCAGGCGCCGTGATGGCGAGAGATTGGCCGCAGGCAGGGAGTAGGCATTGTGGTCGGTCTTGAACACCGTGGCGCTGCCGCCGGAGAGGGCCTCGCCGGGCTCGGCCTGGGTGAAGCGGGGCGCCTGGTCGCAGGCCGTCAGGGCACAGGCGAGCAGGATGCACGGTAGGGCGGGCAGGCGGGGCAGGGGGGCACGCATCGAACGGGTCCGCGGCAGCAGAATCGGGCGGGCAATCTTAACAGCCCGGCCCGTGTTAAATAAGAGCGATTTGCGTTTGTTGTGCGGGCGAATGGTCGCACCCCATAAGCGGACCAGCCGCGATGATGCCCTGCTGAGGCAACCGCGGACGAAAAAAGCCGATGCGCCCGGAGACGCATCGGCTTGGTGTTGCCGCGCCGGCTTAGAACTGGTGGTCGGCGGTGTCCGGGTTGAGGTCGCTGATGCCCAGCTTGCCGGCGGCCTGCTCGATGGCGCCGGTCTGCGCCACCAGGGCGGCGATGGCGTCGCGCACGATCTGCTGGCCGGCGGCGTTGTCGGCGGCGATCAGCTGGTCGAAGTGCTGGTCGTTTTTCTCGGCGCTGTCGACCAGGGCCTGCAGCTTGGCCTCGGTGGTTTGCAGGTCGCTCTGCAGGGTGCTGTCGGCCTGGGCGTCGACCTTGGCGAGCAGGGCGGACAGGCTCGGGCCGCTCAGGGTGCTGCCGTCGACCTTGCGGTACTCGCCGAGGTAGACGTTGCGGATGCCCTTGGCGTTGTAGAAGTGCGAGTTGTGGGTGTTGTCGCTGAAGCAGTCGTGCTCGTCCTCGGTGGAGTTGGCCTCCAGGGCGACCTTCATGCGCTCGCCGGCCAGTTCGCCGAGAGACAGGCTGCCCATGCCGAACAGCATCTTGCGCAGGCCGTTCTCGGGCGACTCGGCCTCCAGGCTGGCGCGGTAGTTGTCGGCCACGCCCGGCTGCCACTGGCCGACCATCTCGTCCAGGTCGGCGACCAGCAGTTCGGTGGCGGCCTTCAGGTAGGCGCGGCGACGCTCGTTGTGGCCGCCGGTGGCGCCTTCGCCGACCAGGAAGTCGCTGGCCGGACGCTCACCGGCCCCCGGGTTGCTGCCGTTGAGGTCCTGGCCCCAGAGGAGGAACTCGACGGCATGGTAGCCGGTGGCGACGTTGGCTTCCGAGCCGCCCAGCTCGTTCAGGCTGGCGAGCAGTTCCGGGGTGATTTCGGCTACGTCGAGCTGGTCTTCGCCCAGCTGGATCTGGCTGTTGGCGATGATATTGGCGGCCGCGCCCGGGTTGCCCAGGGCGTGCTGGTAATCGGCGGCGACGTAGTCGATCAGGCCTTCGTCCAGCGGCCAGGCGTTGAGCTGGCCTTCCCAGTCGTCGACCACGGCATTGCCGAAACGGAACACCTCGCTCTGCATGTAGGGCACGCGGGCGGCCAGCCAGGCCTCGCGAGCCGCCTGCAGGGTGGCCGGGGTCGGGGCGGCCAGCAGTGCGTCGATGGCGACCTGCAGGGCCTTGCCGGTGCTCGCCGCGTCGCTGAACACGGCCAGCGCCAGGTCGGCGTAGTGGCTGACCACGGCCTTGCCGGCGGCTTCGTCGATCGTGCCGACCTTGGCTACCGCCGCGGTGGCGGCGGGGACGGCAGCTTGCGTGGCAGGGGCCTGGTCTTCGCCGCAACCGGCGAGGGAAATGGCGATGGCCAGCAGGCTGGCGGAAGCCAGGGGCATACGAATCATGACGACATCCTTTGCGTAATAAGTGAGAGACATGAGCGATTGCGCTCAGAGAAGTCGCAACATAATGCGAAAGATTTGCATTAAGCGCAAAGGAATATTGCGCTGCGCCGGCACAAAAGCCGTGCGCCGCGTCTGCGCCTGCCGCCCGGGATGCCGGTAGAATGCCGGCTCGCATCCTTTGTCGATCATCACGGCCCGTCGTTATGGAGAACAACCCCATGAGCCTCAGCAGCGTCGCTACTCTCGTCATCCTGATCCTGGCCGCCGCCTATGCGGTGATCCTCTACAACGGCCTGGTGCGCCTCAAGCACGGGGTCGGCAAGGCCTGGGCCAATATCGATGTGCTGCTCAAGCAGCGCCATGAGGAGTTGCCCAAGCTGGTGGAGACCTGCAAGCAATACATGCAGCACGAGCGCACCACCCTGGAGCGGGTGATCGCCGCCCGCAGCGCCGTGGCCAGCGCCCGCGAACAGCATGACGTGGGCGCCCTGGGCAAGGCCGAGAGTGGCCTGCGCGCCGGCCTGGGCCAGCTGTTCGCCCTGGCCGAGAACTATCCGGACCTCAAGGCCAACGACAGTTTCCAGCACCTGCAGCAGCGCATCAGCGGCCTGGAGAACGGCATCGCCGATCGCCGCGAGCTGTACAACGAGGCAGTCAACCTGAACAACGTGCGCATCGAGCAGTTCCCCGACGTGCTGCTCGCCCGTTTCTTCGCCTTCAAGAGTGCCGAGCTGTTGCAGTTCAGCGAGGCGGAGAAGGCCGACGTCGACCTCAAGACCCTGTTCGGCTGAGCCGTGGCGATCGAGGAATTGCTGTTCGGCCTGGCCCTGAGCCTGGCCGCGAGTGTCGGCGGTGCCTGGTGGGGCCTGCGCCGCCTGAGCCAGGCGCGCCACCTGCTGGACACGCCGACCTCGAAGATCCGCTCGGCGGCCCAGGGCTACGTCGAGTTCTACGGCGTGCTGCAGGAGCAGGCCGATACCGTGATAGTCGCCCCCCTGACCGGCAAGCCCTGTCTGTGGTGGCGCTTCAAGATCGAGGAATACCAGTCCAGCGGCAAGAGCCGCAGTTGGCGGGTGGTCGAGAGCGGTCGCAGCGAGGGCTGGCTGCTGCTGGGCGACGGCACCGGCCAGTGCCTGATCGATCCGCGGGGCGCCGAGGTGCGGCCCTCGACCCGCGAGGTCTGGCGCGGCAACCTGCGCCACCCGCGCGGCGTGGCCAAGGGCGGCTGGATGGCCTGGCTGGACGGCGGCAAGAGCTACCGCTACACCGAGGAACGCCTGCACAGCGGCCAGCCGCTGTACGCCATCGGTGAATTCCGCAGCAGTGGCGGCGGCCGCCAGGGCCTCGACCTGGACGCGGCACAGGGGGCGGTGATCCGCGAATGGAAGGGCGACTTCGCCGGCCTGCTGCAGCGCTTCGATAGTGATCGCAACGGTCGGCTGGACGAGCAGGAGTGGAACCGCGTGCGCCTGGCTGCGCAGCTGGAGGCCGAGGATCGCCATCGGCAGACCAGCCAGCGGCCGGCACAGCATCACATGGGCAAGCCGCGGGAGGCGCAGCCCTTCATTCTCGCTAGTGCCGGGGAAGACGAGCTGGCGCGGCAGTTCTACTGGCAGGCTACGGGAGGCGCACTGCTGTGCCTGGCCGGCGCGTTGGCAACCGCCTGGTTGCTGGGCGGCACCCTGGCCTGAGCGAACGGCCTGGGGCACCCGGGGCAGGGCGGCGCTGGTGCATCGCGCGTGGACGCGAACGAGCCCGCCGGGCGGCAGTCAGAGCGTGGCGGGGTTGGCCACGGTCGCGAGGCGGCGGGACTGCTTGAGGAACTGGGTCAGCTCGCGGGAGGGCAGGGGCTTGCTGTACAGGTAGCCCTGCCCCTCATGGCAGCCCTGGGCGATGATGTAGCTCTCCTGCTCGGTGGTTTCCACCCCTTCGGCGATCACCTGCATGCCCAGGCTGGTGCCGAGCTGGATGATGGCGCGCACTATGGTGGCGTCGTCTTCGTCGTCCATCAGGTCCTGCACGAAGCTCTTGTCGATCTTCATCTTGTCCAGTGGCAGGCTCTTGAGGTAGCTCAGCGAGGAGTAGCCGGTACCGAAGTCGTCGATGGCGATCAGCGCGCCGGAGCGGCGCAGGCTCAGCAGGTGCTGGGCGGCGGTGGTGATGTCTTCCATCAGGCCAGTCTCGGTGACCTCCAGCTCGAGGCTGCGCGAGGGCAGGCGATAGACCTGCATCAGGTTGTTGACCACCCGTGGTAGTTCGGCGTGGTGCAGTTGCACGGTGGACAGGTTGACGGCCATGCGCAGCTCGTTGAAGCCCAGGTCGTGCCACTCGCGCAGCTGGCGGCAGGCCTGGTCGAGCACCCATTCGCCGATCGCGATGATGGTGCCGTTCTGTTCCGCCAGGGGAATGAACAGGTCCGGCGGGATCAGGCCGTGTTGCGGATGCAGCCAGCGCAACAGGGCCTCGACGCCGACCACCCGGTGGTCGCGGTAATCCACCTGGGGTTGGTAGACCAGGCTGAACTGCTGCAGGGTCAAGGCTTCGCGCAGGTCCTTTTCCAGCTCCCGGCGCCGCCGCATCTCGCTGTCGACGCTGGCGATGTAGAACTGGTAGCGATTGCGCGAACGGGTCTTGGCCAGGGTCATGGTCTGTTCGGCTTTTTGCAGCAGCTTCTCGGTGTTGTCGCCGTCTTCCGGGAACAGGGTGATGCCGATGGTGGCCCGCAGGCGCACCTCCTGCTCATCGAAATGGAACGGGGCCTCCAGATTGTCCAGCACGCTCTGCGCCAGCTCGGCGGCTTCATAGGGCTGCTCGATGTCGGCCTGGACCAGGGCGAACTGATCGCCGCCCAGGCGGGCCAGGGCACCGAGGCGGCCGCTGTGGCTGCGCAGGCGGTCGGACAGGGCCAGCAGCAGCTGGTCGCCGGTCTGGTAGCTGAACTGTTCATTGACCCCCTTGAAGTCATCCAGGCCGACGCACAGCACGGCCACGCGGCGCTGCCGACGGCCGGCCTCCTCGAGGATCTGGTCGAGCTGCTGCTGCAGCTGCTGGCGGTTGGGCAGGCCGGTGAGGAAGTCGTGCTGGGCCATGCGCAACAGGCTGTCTTCCGCCTCGCGGCGCAGGTGGGTGTTGCGCTCGATGGATTCCAGCAGCTGGTTGGCGGTGCTGATCCACAGCCCCAGCTCGTTCTTCTCGTTGCCCTTGAGCATGGGCAGCTTGTGTTCGCTGGGGCGATCGGGGTTGATGCGGCTCAGGTGGTCGATGATCTTCGACAGGGGCTTGGTCAGCAGCAGGTGATAGACCAGGTACAGCACCAGGCCCATGGCCAGGGCGCGCAAGACGCCGGAGATGAAGATGATCACCGAGCTGGTGATGAAGTTCTGGCCATAGAGCGCGGTGTCGAGGGTGATCTTGAGGTCGCCGTAATACTCGCTGTAGGGCGCACGACCGACCAGGCGGGTGGTGAAGCTCTGCTCCTCGCCGAGGATCGGGTCGGTCAGCCAGCGGGTCGGCAGGGCCAGGGGCTCGCGCTCGCGTTCCGCGAGCATCGGTTCGTCCGGGTGGCCGATGGCCGCCATGCGCACCGAGTCGTGCTGGAACAGGCCCTCGACGACCTGCAAGCCCATCTCGCGGTCCAGGCTGTAGACCGCCTGGGTCGAGGGGTCGCGGAACATGCCGAGAATCCGCTGGGCATCGTTGGCCACGGCCTGGCGCGCTTTGTACACGTCGAAGACGATCTGTGCGCAGCTCAATACCACGCCTACGGCCAGGGCCGAGAGCAGCACCACGCGCAGCAGCTTCAATGACAGGCTGTTCCGGAGTTCCAGCTTCAAATGGCGATTCCTTGTGCGATGCGCGAGGCGTCAGACCGGTGTGAGTATTGGCAAACTCGGGTTGGCCGTCAAAGGGCCATTATCACGAGTCGCTCGCAGTCGGGCGATGCCGCGGCCGCAGGCTTGCCTTGTTGTGTTCTTGTATTGTGTCGGTGCGATGACGGGAGAACTTGAGGGGCAACGGTGCCACAGCCGCGCCATTGCGTCATCTCGATTAGTCGATAGTTGCAGGGGCTGGGGCGTGCGCATCTATCGAGCCGCTGAGGGATTCGGCGCACTCGGGTGGATGGGCCGAGTGGATCGTTGGCGTCGGTGCGGAAGTCCGGCCGGGGCATTCCATAGAACGCAAAAAACCCGGCATTCGGCCGGGTTTTTTGTGCGCGCGGGCGCGGTCTTAGGCAGCGTAGTTCTTGGCTACGAAGTCCCAGTTGACCAGGTTCCAGAACGCCTCGACATACTTCGGACGCAGATTGCGGTAGTCGATGTAGTAGGCGTGCTCCCACACGTCGCAGGTCAGCAGCGGGGTGTCGCCGCTGGTCAGCGGGCAGCCGGCGCCGATGGTGCTGGCCAGGGCCAGGGAGCCGTCGGCCTTCTTCACCAGCCAGCCCCAGCCGGAGCCGAAGGTGCCGATGGAGACCTTGCTGAACTCTTCCTTGAACTTGTCGAAGGAACCGAAGGCCGCGTTGATCGCGTCGGCCAGGGCGCCGGTCGGCTGGCCGCCGCCGTTCGGGGTCATGCAGTTCCAGTAGAAGGTGTGGTTCCAGATCTGCGCGGCGTTGTTGAAGATGCCGCCCGAGGAGGTCTTGACGATCTCTTCCAGGGTCTTGCCTTCGAACTCGGTGCCCGGCACCAGGTTGTTCAGGTTCACCACGTAGGCGTTGTGGTGCTTGCCGTGGTGGTATTCCAGGGTCTCGGCGGAAATGTGCGGTTCGAGGGCGTTCTTCTCGTACGGCAGCGGCGGCAATTCGAAAGCCATGGTCTATCTCCTACTCAGGTCAGGTGCGGTGTGCGCGAGGCCGTTCACGGGCGGCCGGACAAGCGGCGTGAGTTTCTACTCCTTGGCGCCGCAGACCCGGGATCATAGCACCGGGGGCGGGGCATAACCACGCAGCAACTGTGTGGAAAAGCTCGCGCCAGGGCCTTGTGCCGGTACGGCCCCGGCATGCGGGAGGGCTGCCTGACTCAGCGGGCGAACAGCAGCTGCGCGGCGATGGCGAACATCATCGCCGCAACACCCAGTTCGATCAGCCGCCAGGTCGCCGGGCGCGCCAGCCAGGGGGCGAGCCAGGCCGCGCCGAGGGCCAGGCCGAGGAACCAGAGCAGCGAGGCGCTGGCCGCTCCCAGGGCATAGGCGCCGGGCATCGGCTGCTGGGCACCGAGGGAGCCGATCAGCAGCACGGTGTCCAGGTACACGTGGGGGTTGAGCAGGGTCACGGCCAGGGCCGCCAGCAGTACCCGGCGCCGCGAACGCGGGACGCCCTGGCCGCTGGCGTCCAGGGCCTGCGGGTTCCAGGCGCGGCGCAGTGCCTGGGCGCCGTACCAGAGCAGGAAGGCGGCGCCGCCCCAGCGGGCGATGCCCAGCAGCAGCGGACTCTGGCTCAGCGCCGCGGCCAGGCCGAACACTCCGGCGCTGACCAGCAGGGCATCGCAGAGGATGCACAGCAGGGCCACTGGCACATGGTGCTCGCGGCGCAGGCTCTGGGCCAGGACGAAGACGTTCTGCGTGCCGATCGCCATGATCAGGCCGAGGGCCACCAGCAGGCCGTTGCTGTAGCTCTGCCACATGCCGGTCACTCCGGGGTCGCCGTAGCCGCCAGGGCCAGGAGGGTGGACAGGGCACGCTCGGCCCGTTCGACGGGCACGAACAGGTGGTCGTGGTAATAGCCGGCCACCACGTTGCAGCTCACCCCGGCGCGGGCCAGGGCCGCGGAGAAGGAAGCGGTCAGGCCCACCGCGGCCAGGGAGGAGTGCACGCGCAGGGTGATCCAGGCCGCGACGTAGTCGTAGCCCAGGCCCCGG
The DNA here is from genome assembly GCF_033547155.1 of Pseudomonas benzenivorans. Taxonomy (GTDB): domain Bacteria; phylum Pseudomonadota; class Gammaproteobacteria; order Pseudomonadales; family Pseudomonadaceae; genus Aquipseudomonas; species Aquipseudomonas benzenivorans_B. The sequence goes on along the minus strand of NZ_CP137892.1, from coordinate 3,441,033 downwards.
GCGTCGGCCTGGGCACGGGGGAGCACCAGGGTCAGGCCTTCGCCCTCGCGCATGCTGGCGACCGGTTCCAGTCCCTGGCAATCGGCGCCCTGGGGCAGGCTGCAGAAGACGTATTGGCCAGGGTTCAGTTGCGGTTCCATGCTTTGCAGCAGGCGGTATAGATCGGTTTCGCCGGACATGACGGGCTCCTCGGACAGCGGTGGGGTGTGGCCAGTCTGGAGCCTTCGGTTGTATAAGGAAAATACATGATGCTGATGTCTCATTAGGAAAACTGATTTGTTCGACTACAAGTTGCTGGCCGCCCTGGCGGCGGTGGTGGAGCAGGCCGGCTTCGAGCGGGCTGCCCAGGTGCTCGGGTTGTCGCAGTCGGCGGTGTCGCAGCGGATCAAGCTGCTCGAGGCGCGGGTCGGCCAGCCGGTGCTGGTGCGCGCCACGCCGCCGGCGCCCACCGAGATCGGTCGGCGCCTGCTCAACCATGTGCAGCAGGTGCGTCTGCTCGAGCGCGACCTGCAGGGCCAGGTGCCGGCCTTGGACGAGGGCGGCCTGCCGGAGCGCCTGCGCATCGCCCTCAACGCCGACAGCCTGGCCACCTGGTGGGGCGGCGCGGTGAGCGAGTTCTGTGCCGAGCAGGGGGTGTTGCTGGACCTGGTGGTGGAGGACCAGGACGTCGGCCTCAAGCGCATGCGCGCCGGCGAGGTGGCCGCCTGCGTGTGCGCCGCCGAGCGCCCGGTGGCCGGGGCCCGCTCCCTGCCGCTGGGGGGCATGCGCTACCGGGCGCTGGCCAGTCCGGGGTTTCTCGCCCGGCACTTCCCGGACGGCGTCCAGGCGCAGCGCCTGGCGCGGGTGCCGGCCATCGTCTTCGGCCCGGACGACCTGCTGCAGCATCGCTACCTGGCCAGCCTCGGCGTGGAGGGGAGCTTCGTCCACCACCTCTGTCCGTCCTCCGAGGGCTTCGTGCGCCTGGCCTGCGCCGGGTTCGGCTGGGGGTTGGTGCCGGAGCTGCAGGTCGAGCGCGAGCTGGCCGCGGGGACGCTGGTGGAGGTCCTGCCCGAACGGCCGCTGGATGTGCCGCTGTACTGGCATCACTGGCGCAATGGCGGTGAGCTCCTGGCGACGCTCACCCGCCACCTGGAGCGGGCGACCCGCGCCCGCCTGGTGCGCCCGGTCGACTAGAGACGGAAGTGCGCCACCAACTGCTCCTGGCTGCCGGCTAGCGTGCGCAGCTGTTCGCCGCAGTCGCGGGTGTGGGCGGCGGTTTGGCGGTTTTCCCCGGTCATCTCGTGCAGCTGGTGCATGTGCTGGTTGACCTCGGCGGTGGTCGCCGCCTGTTGCTCGGCGGCCGCGGCGATCTGGAAGGCCAGGGCGTGCACGCCCTGCAGCGAGTCATCCAGACGCCCGAGCGAGCCGAGCACCGCCTGGGTCTCGTCCTCCAGGCCCTGGGCCTGTGCGCTGGCGCCCTGCATGCGGGTCAACGCCTGGCTGGCGGAGTCGCCGAGGGCGTCGATGATCGGCACTATCTCCTCGGTGGCGCTGCGGGTACGCAGGGCCAGGTGACGGACCTCGTCGGCCACCACGGCGAAGCCGCGGCCCTGCTCGCCGGCGCGGGCGGCCTCGATGGCGGCATTGAGGGCGAGCAGATTGGTCTGCTCGGCGATGCCGCGAATCACCGCGAGCACCGCGCCGATCTGCTGGCTGTTGCCGGCCAGGGTATGCACCACCCGGTCGGCTTGGCGCAGGCCGTCGAGCAGCTGGTCCTGGCGGCCGATCATGTGCTGCAGGGTGGCCTGCATGGCGGCGAAGGCTTCGCGGGCGGCGGCACTGCCGTCGGCGCTCTGGCTGGCGTTGGCGGCGATCTCCTGCACGGTGGCGGCCATCTGGTCGACCGCGCTGACCACCAGCTCCAGGGCTTCCTGCTGCTGGTCCAGGCGGCTGCTGGTCTGCCCGGCGGCGCCGAGGATGTCGCCACTGGCCGCGCCCACCGCCTGGCTGGCCTGACGCAGCCGCGCGATCACCTCGCGCCAGGCCGTGGCCATGTCCTGCAGGGCCTGCATCAGGCCGCCGTGGGCGGCGCCGTCGCCCGCCAGCTGCAGCTCGCCGGCCGCCAGGCGCCGCGCCAGGGCGGCCATGCTGCTCGGCTCGCCGCCCAGCGGGCGCATCACGCTGCGGCTGATCAGCCAGGTGGCCAGGGCCACTGCGGCGATGGTCAGCAGGGCGAGGGTTAGCAGTTGCCACAGCAGGGCGCGTACCGGGGCGAAGGCCTGGTCCTGGTCCATCTCGGCGATCAGGGCCCAGCGTTGCCCGGCGAAGGCCAGGGGGACGAAGGCCTTGAGCGCCGGGCGGCCGTCCAGGCCGGCTTCGCTCAGGCGCCCCTGTTCGCCCTGCAGCGCGCGGACGATGGCGGCGCCGGCGAGCGGCGCGGCCGGGTGCGCGGCGCGCTCGACTCGCTGCCCCTCGACGCGCACCGAGTCGGAACGCAGGCGTAGGTCGCCGCCCACCAGATAGGTTTCTCCGGCGTCACCGAGGCCCTGGCGCGTCTGCATCACCTCGTTCAACGGGGCGAGCGGCAGCTCCAGGGCCAGCAGGGCTATGACCTCGTGCTCAGTGATGATGGGGGCGACCAGGAACTGGCTCGGCTCGCCGGTTTGCGGGTTGACCGCCAGGTCGCCGATGAGTGCCCGGCGTTCGTTCAGGCTGGCCTGCACCAGATGCGCCAGGGGCGAGTCGCGTCCGGCGTCGGCGTCGCGCTGCACGCCGAAGATCTGCTGACCATCGCCGGCGATCAGCTTGAGGTCGCGGAAGCCGAAGGTCTCGATGAAGTTCTCGAAGATCGGCCGGTCGTAGTTGGCTGCGCTGATCAGCGCGTTGCGGTCGAGGCCCTGGTAGTTGCCGGCGAGGTTGGCGGCCAGGCTGCTGAGCTGGTTGTGGCGGGACTGCCAGCCGTCCAGTAACTGGCGTTGTTTGATATTCGCTACGGCCTCCAGGGTGTTCAGCGTTTGCTCCCTGAGTGTCTGGCTGGCCTGCTGGTAGGCCATGAAGGCCATGAGCAGCACCGGTATCAGGCCGATTGCCAGGTAGCTGAGCACGAGTTTGAGGCGTAGGGGCATGTCCTGGAACTCCGCGGGTAGAAGGGTGACAGAGGGGGCGTGATGTTGAATATTCTGCAAGAAGCGTGCGAAGTAATTTACGAGCGTCAATAAAAACGAGCGCGGGTGCGTCAGAAGCGCCGCGCGGCCCGGTAACCGGGCGTGGTCAGGGGGGCGAGATGGCGGGTTCAGGGGCAGCGGACAGCCCGTTCGTGCCGTCGCTCGGCGCGGTTGGGTAACGCCGGCCCGGGGTGGGCCGGAGTTGGTGCGGCTCAGGAAACGAGGATCTGCCCCGAGTCGGGCAGGCGCTCGACGCAGCGTGCGCCCAGCAGTTGCGAGGGGGTGAAATAGCCGCCGGGGCCCCGGTAGCCGAGCAGGTGACGCAGGGCCAGGAGCACGCCATGCACCGTCACCGTGTAGCCGTTGGCCGTCTCCAGGCGGGCGCTCCTGACCTGGCCGTCGGCGTTGCGCACCTCGCCCCAGAGCCAGCTGCGGTGACGCTCGCGGCGGGGCAGGTCGGGCCCGCGGACGCGCCGTTCGAGCAGGCGGGCGAGCCAGTCCTGCAGGCGTGGCTGCCCGAGCAGCGGGCGCAAGGGATCGAGCAGGCGCATGCCGACGGCCAGGGCTGTCGGCGCCGGCAGGTAGACCTCGACATTGCCGATGCCGGTGGAAAAGTAGGCGGTCGCCACGTCGCCCCAGGGGATGGTCACGGCCGGCTTGGGACCGCGGCCGAAATCGATACGACGGCGCTTGAAGCCCAGCGGTACCGGGGTGATGAAACCGTCGCGGCGCACCCGGCCGCCCAGGGGGAGCCCCTGGAGCAGGGTCCTGGCGGTGCCCGGCGACAGTCCCCCGCCCGTGTCGAAGCCCAGCGTCAGCTGCTCGGCATCCGGCAGCGCCTGCTGCAGGCAGACGGCCAGGCAGTCGCTGGGGAGCACGTCGAAGCCGACCCCGGGGCAGATCACCAGGCCTTGCTCGCGGGCCTTCTGGTCGAAACCATGGGCCGTCTCGAATACGTCGATTTCGCCGGTGATGTCCAGGTAGTGGCTGCCGCTGGCCAGGCAGGCCGCGAGCATGGGCAGGCTGGTGGTGGAGAAGGGGCCGGCGCAGTGGGCGACCACCGCGACGTCGGCCAGCGCCTCGTGCGCCCGTTCGGGGTGCTGCAGGTCGAAGATCCGGCACTCCAGACCGAGCCGGCTGCCCAGGGCATGCACCGCCGCCGGGTTGCGTCCGGCCAGTATCGGCTTGAGCCCCTGGCGCTGTGCCTCGCGGGCCAGCAGGTGGCCGGTGTAGCCATTGGCGCCGTAGATCATCCAGGGTCGTGTGGCCATGCGGGGCTCCTGTCGCGGGCAATGGCTAATAGCGTAGCCGCTATCGCCGCAGCAGCCGCAATTGCCGGCCGGGGGGCGCAGGGCCGCCGTTCTGGCCGGCTCCGACAGGGCGCACCCGCCACGGCGCTGCTAGAGTGCGCCTCTGGACGACAGCAGGGGGCGGGGCAATGAAGATTCTGGTTACCGGGGCAAGCGGTTTCATCGGCGGCCGTTTCGCCCGGTTCGCCCTGGAGCAGGGCCTCGCGGTGCGGGTCAACGGGCGCCGGGCCGAAGGCGTGGAGCACCTGGTCAAGCGTGGTGCCGAGTTCGTCCAGGGCGATCTGGGCGATGCCGAACTGGCTCGGCGGCTGTGCCACGACGTCGAGGCGGTGGTGCACTGCGCCGGCGCGGTGGGCGTGTGGGGGCGCTATGAGGATTTCCACCGGGCCAATGTGCAGGTGACCGAGAATATCGTCGAGGCCTGCCTGAAACAGCAGGTGCGGCGCCTGGTGCACCTGTCGTCGCCGTCCATCTACTTCGACGGCCGGTCCCATGTGGCGATCCGGGAAGAGCAGGTGCCCAAGCGCTTCTTCGACCATTACGGCAAGACCAAGTACCTGGCCGAGCAGCGGGTGTTCGGCGCCCAGGAGTTCGGCCTGGAGGTGCTGGCGCTACGGCCGCGCTCGGTCACCGGGGCCGGCGACACCAGCATCTTCCCACGGCTGATCAACATGCAGCGCAAGGGGCGCCTGGCGATCATCGGCAACGGCCTGAACAAGGTCGACTTCACCAGCGTGCACAATCTCAACGACGCCCTGTTCGCCGCCCTGCTGGCCGCCGGCCCGGCCTTGGGGCGGGCCTACAACATCAGCAACGGTGCGCCGGTGCCGCTGTGGGATGCGGTCAACTATGTGCTGCGCGGCCTCGGCCTGCCGCCGGTGAGCCGGCACCTGCCCTATGCCCTGGCCTATGGCGCGGCGGCGCTCAACGAGGGCGCCTGCCGACTGCTGCCCGGGCGTCCCGAGCCGACCCTGTTCCGCCTGGGCGTGGCGATGATGGCCAAGGACTTCTCCCTGGATATAGGGCGCGCTCGCGAATACCTCGACTACGACCCCCAGGTCAGCCTGTGGACGGCGCTGGATGAGTTCTGCCAGTGGTGGAAGGCCCACCACCCCGGCTGAGGGACGCTCAGGCGTGGATGCGCTGGCCGCGATAGATGCGCTGCGAGGCGCGGGACGGACGCTCGGTCGCGGCGCCGTCCTGGGCGGCTTGCGCCGCCTGCCCGGCGCCTGGGGTGAAGGGCTGGTCGCTGTAGCGTGCCAGGCGCTGGCCGAGTCGGCGGGTGTCCTCATCGTTCGAGCCGAGGCAGGCGGCGAGCATGGCGCCGACCGCATCGGCCTGGCTCAGGCGGATGTCCAGCGCCAGCTCCTCGCGCAGGCGGCGGCGCAGGCTCTTCATGCAGTCCAGTATCTCTCGGTTGAGTTCCATGCTCGGTTTCCTGTCGATTGACGCTGGGCGGAATGCCCTTTGTCGTGCCGGTCGCTCTCGGGACCGAGCAAGCGGCGTACCAGGTCACCGCGTGGCGTCACTGCGGGCCGGGCAGGCAGCGGGTGGACGAAGGCACGCGCCCAAGTGGTGCGCGCTGCACCGGCAAGGCGCGACGCTGAAGCCGGGCGTGCGAAACGTTATACTGCGCGGCACTTCGCTTCCCGCGTTTCTTGAAGGTTTACCCATGCGTAACGATGCTCACGACGAACTCGATCATGTGCCCAGCCTGACCCCCGAGCGGGATCGCGATGAATTCGAGGCCGATCACTCCGAGCCGGCGCGCACGCCGGCCTATGGCCGCGGCGCCGCGGCGGCCCCCGCCAAGGGTGGCAGCACCGGGCCGTTGTGGGCCCTGGTCGGCGCGCTGACCATAGCCCTGGGCGGACTCGCCTGGTGGAGCTTCCAGCAGATCAACCTGATGGAGCAGCAGCTGGTGGCCACCCAGGAAAGCTTCGCCCGCATCAGCGAGGAGGCGGCCGGGCGCATCCAGGACATCTCCGGCAAGGTGGTGGCCACCGAGTCGACCGTGACCACCGGCAGCGAGGCGCTGAAGCTGCAGGTCAAGCAGTTGGAGAGCCGCCTGGCCGAGCTGAACAAGCAGCAGCAGGGCGTCGCCGGCCAGTCCAGTGGCCAGGACAAGCGCCTGGAGCAGCTGGCCGCCGAGCTGAAGAGCCAGCAGGGCGCAACCGGCCAGTACGATGCCGCGTTGAAGAAGCTCGGCGGTGAACAGGCGGCGCTGAAGGCCGAGCTGGCGTCCCTCAAAGGCGCCCAGAATGGCCTGGGCAAGCTCGAAGGCCAGCTCAAGAGCCTCAATGAGGAGGTCGCCGCGCTGAAGAAGATCGGCAACCCGAACCAGGCCATCGCTCGCCTGGAGCAGGACATCCTGGTGCTCAAGAGCGACCTGGAGAACCGTCCGGCGCCGAAGAGCAACACCGCCGAGTTCGATGCCTTCCGCGCGCAGATGACCCGCAACATCAGCACCCTGCAGGCGCAGATCCAGAACCTGCAGGCGCAGATCGACGCCCGCTGATCGGCGCTGCAACGCAGAAGCCCGCATCGCTGCGGGCTTTTTTCTGCCTGTCGAATCGACCGGCCGTTACAACCGCGGGTAGTCGATGTAGCCGACCGGTCCGGCGCCGTAGAAGGTCTGCGGTTGCGCCTCGTTGAGCGGCGCATCCTGCTCCAGGCGCGCCGGCAGGTCGGGGTTGGCGATAAAGGGGATGCCGAAGCCTACGGCGTCGGCCTTGCCCGCGGCCAGCCAGGCGTTGGCTTGTTCCTTGCTGAAGCGCTCGTTGGCGATGAACACGCCGCCGAAGGCCTCTTTCAGGCTTGGCGCCAGGCTGTCGTCGGCCTCCTGCTCGCGGGCGAAGATGAAGGCGATGCCGCGCTTGCCCAGTTCGCGGGCGACGTAGCCGAAGGTCTCGGCGCGATTGCTGTCGCCCATGTCGTGGGCATCGGCCCGTGGCGACAGGTGCACGCCGACCCGGCCGGCTCCCCAGACGTCGATGGCCGCGTCGGTCACCTCCAGCAGCAGGCGGGCGCGGTTCTCGATGGAGCCGCCGTAGCGGTCGCTGCGCTTATTGGTGCTGTTCTGGAGGAACTGGTCGAGCAGGTAGCCGTTGGCCCCGTGGATTTCCACGCCGTCGAAACCGGCGGCCTTGGCGTTCTCCGCGCCCAGGCGATAGGCCTCGACGATGTCGGCGATTTCCTCGGTCTCCAGGGCGCGCGGGGTGACGTAGTCCTTCAGCGGGCGCACCAGGCTGACGTGGCCCTTGGCGGCGATGGCGCTGGGCGCCACCGGCAGCTCGCCGCCCAGGTAGAGCGGATCGGAGATGCGTCCGACGTGCCACAGCTGCAGGACGATCTTGCCGCCGTGGGCGTGTACCGCCTTGGTGATGTTGCTCCAGCCGCGCACCTGCTCGTCCGACCAGATGCCGGGGGTGTCCGGGTAGCCGACGCCCATCGGCGTGACCGCGGTGGCCTCGCTGATGATCAGTCCGGCCGAGGCGCGCTGCACGTAGTACTCGGCCATCAGCGCGTTGGGCACGCGTCCGGCGTCGGCGCGGGTGCGGGTCAGCGGCGCCATGATGATGCGGTTGGCGAGTTCCAGCTCGCCGATCTTGATCGGGTCGAAAAGCGTAGGCATGGGGATTTCCTCCGGGTGGGGTCAGTCGTTCAACACGAGAGCGGGTTCGGGGTTGTGGGTGCTGAAGGTCAGCAGGGTGGCGAGCAGTGCCAGCACGGCCAGCACGGCGGCCGCCAGCGGCACGCGGGTGAGGCCGAAGCCTTCGGCGATGACCAGGCCGCCGATCCAGGCGCCGAGGGCGTTGCCGAGGTTGAAGGCGCCGATGTTCAGGGTCGAGACCAGGTTCGGTGCGCTGCGGCCGAAGGCCACCACATTGACCTGCAGCGCCGGCACGGCGGCGAAGGTGGCGGTGGCCCAGAGAAACAGGGTGAGCTCGGCCGGGATCGGTGCCCGGCTGGTCCAGGCGAACAGGGTGGAGACCAGGGCCATGGCGGCGAACACGCCGAGCAGGGTGGTCCTCAGGTGCCAGTCGGCCAGGCGCCCGCCGAGCACGTTGCCCAGGGTCAGGCCGAGGCCGATCAGCAGCAGGGTCCAGGTGATGCCGCCCGGTGAGAGGCCGGTGACCTCGCCGAGCAGCGGGGCGATATAGGTGAACAGGGCAAACATCGAGGCGGAGAACAGCACGGTGCTGCTCAGGGCCAACCACAGGCCGGCGCTGCCCAGGGCGCGGATTTCGCCGCGCAGGTCGGGTTTGCCTGCAGGTTCCGCCTTCGGCAGCACGCGCCACAGGCCGACCAGCGTGACTATGCCGATCAGCGTCACCGCCCAGAAGGTCGAGCGCCAGCCGGCGTATTGGCCCAGGGCCGTGCCCAGGGGCACGCCGAGCACATTGGCCAGGGTCAGGCCGGTGAACATGAGGGCGACCGCCGAGGCACGCCGGTTGGCCGGCACCAGGCTGGCGGCGACCACCGAGCCGATGCCGAAGAAGGCGCCGTGGCACAGGGCGGTGATCACCCGGGCCAGCATCAGCATCTGGTAGTCGCCGGCCAGGGCGCAGAACAGGTTGCCACCGATGAAGATGCCCATCAGCGCCAGCAGCGCGGCCCGCCGTGGCCAGCTGGCGGTGACCAGGGCCATGAACGGCGCGCCGATGGCCACGCCCAGGGCATAGCCGGTGACCAGCCAGCCGGCCCCGGGAATCGAGACGCCGAGGTCTCCGGCCACCTCAGGCAGCAGGCCCATGATGACGAACTCCGTGGTGCCGATGGCGAACGCGGACAAAGCGAGGACGAGAAGCGCATGTGGCATTGAGCCAGCTCCTGGAGAAAGGGGTGAACGAGGGGCGTCGCGCTACAGTTCGTGGCTGATATGCCGCAGGAACGCCTGGATGTTGGCTTCGTTACGTTTGAAGAAGTGCCATTGGCCGACCTTCTTGCTGGTCACCAGCCCGGCGCGTTGCAGCGTCGCCAGGTGCGCCGATACGGTCGACTGCGACAGCCCGGTGCGTTGGTCGATCTTGCCGGCGCACACGCCGAACTCCAGCGAGTGCTCCTGATCGGCGAAATAGGCCTCGGGGGTCTTCAGCCAGTGCAGGATGTCGCGGCGCACCGGATGGGCCAGGGCCTTGATCACCTCGTCTATATCGATGGCCATCTGCGTTCTTCCTCGAATGACGGTATTGCTCTATCGCGATGGAACGAACTTTATATCGAGTAATTACGATATACAGATCGTTCGTGGCGATAGTGAACATCGACCGCCCAGATGTGTAAGCTCGCGGGTATGAACTACCTCGCACATCTGCACCTGGGCGGCGATGCGCCGGCGCAGCTGCTCGGCAGCCTGTATGGCGACTTCGTCAAGGGCCCCTTGGCCGGACAGTGGCCGGGCGACATCGAGGCGGCGATCCGCCTGCACCGACGCATCGATGCCTTCACCGACGCACATCCGTTGCAGGCCCGCTCGCGGGCGCGCTTCCCCGCCGCGCGGCGGCGCTATGCCGGCATCCTCCTGGACCTGTTCTTCGACCACTGTCTGGCGTTGCACTGGAGTGACTATGCCGAGCAGCCGCTGGACGAGTTCACGGCCCGGGTCTACCGCCTGCTGGCTGGCGAGGCGGCACTGCCCGGTCGCCTGGCGCTGATCGCGCCGCGCATGGCCGCCCAGGACTGGCTGGGCAGTTACCGCGAGTTCGCCGTGCTGGAGCAGGTGCTCGCCGCCATGCAGCGGCGCCTGTCGCGCCCCGAGGGGCTGGATGGCGCCATGGCCGAGCTGGAGCGGCTGTATGAGCCGCTGAGCGAGGACTTCCGCCTGTTTTATCCGCAACTGCTGCGCTTCGCCGCCGCTCAGCGGGGCGGCGACTGAAGGGGCCTAAGCCGCCTCTCTTTGCGCCAGCGGCGTGCCGCACAGCGCGTCGCTTACCGCCGCCTGGGCGCGGCGGGCCAGTTCGTTGCGGCTCAGCGCGTCGCTGGCGATGGGCGTCAGCAGCTGCACTTCCACCTCGGCCACCTCGCTGGCCAGCAGGCGCAGCAGGTGCGAGAGCATGTCGTCGTCGCCGATGAACGGGGCGATGGCACAGGGCTCGCCGCCACGCAGGTAGCGGATGGCCACCGGTTGCAGCGCCACGCCGCTGTCGATGGCGCTGCTCAGCAGGCGGCCATGGAAGGTGCGCACGCCCAGGCCGTCGGTGGTGGTGCCCTCGGGGAAGATCAGCAGCGGGCGGCCACGGCGCAGGTGGCGGCCGAGCTGCTGGCCGAGCAGGCCGCTGTCGCCCGAGCCGCGGCGGATGAACAGGGTGCCGGCCTTGTGTGCCAGCCAGCCGGCCAGGGGCCAGCTGCGCACCTCGGCCTTGGACAGGAAGGACAGCGGCGTGAGCATGCCCAGCAGCGGGATATCGGTCCAGGACACGTGATTGCTGACCCACAGCATCGGCTCGCGCGGCAACTCGCCGGCTACCCGCAGGCGGAACGGCAGAGCGCCGGCGAGGCGGGCGAGGAACCAGCGGGTCAGGCGTTGCCGGGTGGCCATCAGGTCGTGCCGCACCAGGCGCTCGAGCAGGCCCACGGCGGCCCCCAGCAGGGTGCCCAGGGCGAGCACGGCCGCCAGGCGCAGCAGGCGCCAGCACACACGCAGTTTCTTCATCGGCTACTCCAGCGAACAAGGGCAAGAATGCCGGCACTGTCTACAGCCTGCCGGCGACTCGTGCAACTGCGCCCTAGTGTGGCGCCCCGGCAGCGGTCGTTCAGACCGCCGCCTTGAAGTGCCGGGCGTAGCGCGGGCAGAGTTCGTCGCGCTTGAGCAGGATGAACACGTCGGCGACCTGGAAGTCGCGGTCCCAGCAGGGTTCGCCGCAGACCTTCGCGCCCAGGCGCATGTAGGCCTTGAGCAGCGGCGGCATCTGCGCGATGACGTTGCCCGGTACTTCCAGTACCGGCAGCGGGGTCTTGGGTTCGGCGCGCAGGTGCTCGGTGCACAGGTGACGCTCGCGCAGGCGCTGCATGATCGCCTGGGCCTGCATGCCGCCGTCCTGCATGGGGATGCTGGCGCAGCCCATCAGGTAGCGGTAGCCACCCTGGTTGAGCACCTCGGCCAATTCGCTCCAGAGCACCGCGATGGTCGCGCCGTTGCGGTAGGCCGGGGCCACGCAGGTGCGACCGATCTCCAGCACCGGCCCCTCGAGGTGGCGCAGGCCGTGCAGGCTGAACTCCTCCTCGCTGTAGAAGCGGCCCAAGCCGGCGGCGGCCTGGTGGTCGAGCAGGCGGGTGGTGGCGACCAGTTCGCCGCTGCTCAGGTCGCGCACACCGATGTGGCTGCAGTGGCTGTCGTAGTCATCCATGTCCAGGCCCTGCTCGGCGCCCTTGAGCTTGGCGTCGAATTCGGCGCTGAATACCCGATAGCGCAGCGCCTGGGCTTCACGCAGGGCGGCCGGGCCGATCAGGCGTTCGGCTTGCAGGCGACGTGCTGCGGTGGTGCGGTCCTGATTGAGGGCGATCTGGGTCATGCCTAGCCTCCATAAGCCGGCTTGCCACTTGCGGCCGGTCGATCTTGTTGGGCAAGCTCAGGCTAGGCAGCACCGGTGTCACCCCCGTGAATATTCGGTGATGCTTGTGTGACAGCACCCCCTTCATCGGCTGAGGATTTCCCATGCCCTGGCAACGCCTGCTGCAACCCCACGAGCGCCTGCCCGCCGCCAGCCTGGACGACTGGTACGCGGCGCTGCTGGAGCGTCTGGTCAAACCGACGTCGTTCGAGCTGGCGTTGCTCGGCGGCCGCCTGGCGGCCACCCCCGGGCTGGCCTTTCTCGCCGGTTACCAGGGCGCCCTGCGTGTGCTCTGGCCTTCGGCGCCCTGGTCCCTGGGGGCGCTGTGCGTGACCGAGAACAACAGCCTGCGCCCGGCGGACCTGAGCACCCGTCTCAGCGGCCTGGCGCTGAGCGGACGCAAGGACTTCGTCACCGCCGCCGATGCCGCCGACTGGCTGCTGGTCGCCGCCCGCGAAGAGGCCAAGGGCGAGGCGCCGCGCCTGGCCCTCGGCGTCGTGCGCAACGGCGCGCCGGGGGTGCGCGTCGAGCCCCTGCGGGCCATGCCGCTGATGCCGGATATCGGCCATGCCCGCCTGCACCTGGAGGCGGCGCACTGCGAGCGCCTGGCCGGCGATGGCTGGGACGACTACGTCAAGCCGTTCCGCAGCATCGAGGACCTGCATGTGTTGACCGCCGTCTGCGCCTGGCTGCACGGCGTGGGGCGTGAATCGAACTGGCCGCAGGACTTGCAGTTACGCCTGCTCGGCCTGCTGGCCGGCTGTGCCGAGGTGGCGCGGCAGAACCTCACCAGCGCCGCCAGCCACCTGCTGCTGGGTGGGCTGTTCGCCCAGTTCGCCGCCATGGCCGCCGAGTTGGACAAGGCCTGCGCCGCCGGGCCGGAGCATTGGGCGGGCATGTGGCGGCGCGACAAGGGCCTGCTGGAAATCGCCGAAACCGCCCGCGGCAAGCGCCTGAACAAGGCCCTGGCGGCCCTGGGCTGAACCCGCGGCGTGCCCCTGACTGGCGCCGTCAGGCTGTCATCTACCCGTGCTAGGGTGCAGCCTGGTTCGTTGCCGAGGCCGCCCCATGTCTGTTGCTCCGTTGCGCCGGCTGTTCCTGCTGCTGGCGGCAGTCCTGCTGCCCGGCCCGGCCCTGGGCGAGGTCTGGCCCGACAGCGCATGGCCGGTTGCCGAGGTGACGCCCGGCCCGGCCATCGACGCGCTGACCGCCTACGCCTTCCCCCCGCGCGACGACGCCAGCCGCAGCGGGGTGCGCACCGACGCCCTGCTGGTGATCCGTGACGGTCGCCTGGTCTACGAGCGCTATGCGGCGCCGACCCACGCCGACACCGCGCACCTGACCTGGTCGGTGAGCAAGAGCCTGCTGGCCAGCGTGCTCGGGGTCGCCTATGGCCAGGGGCGTTTGCGCCTGGAGGCGCCGGTGGCGCAATACTACCCGCCCTTCGCCGCGCATCCCCGGATCGAGGTCGGCCACCTGCTCAACTGGGCCTCGGGTCTGGACTGGCAGGAGGACTACGAATATGCGCCGCTCAAGTCCTCGGTGGTGGCCATGCTCTATACCCGTGGCCGCGCCGACATGGCCGCCTTCGCCGCCGCTCACGAAGGCGCGGCCGAGCCGGGGGCGCGCTTCCGCTACTCCAGCGGCGACAGCAATGTGCTGGCCGCCGCGCTCAAGGGCATGGTCGGTGCCGCGGCCTATGCCGACTATCCCTGGACCGCGCTGTTCGAGCCCCTGGGCATCCGTTCGGCGGTGTGGGAGACCGACGCCGCCGGCACCTTCGTCGGCTCCTCCTATGCCTACATGACCGCCCGCGACCTGGCCCGCGTCGGCCTGCTGCTGCAGCGTGGCGGGCGCTGGCGTGAGCGCCAGCTGCTGCCGGCGACCTGGGTCGAATTCAACCGCACGCCCTTCGCCCATTACCGGCCGCAGCCCGACCAGCCCGGCGAGGCGGTGCCGGGCGGGCACTGGTGGTTGAACGCCGAGCTGCCCGGCGCCCCCAGGCCCTGGCCGGATGCCCCGGCCGATACCTTCGCCGCCCTCGGCCATTGGGGCCAGGCGCTCTATGTGCTGCCCAGCGAGCGCCTGGTGGTGGTGCGCTACGCCGACGATCGCGACGGCAGCTACCGCCATAACCAGCTGCTCAAGCGGGTGCGCGCCGCCTTCGGCGAGGCGGCGCAGCCATGATCCGCCGCCCGCTGCGTAGCGTGCTGCTGCCGGTCGCGTTGCTGCTGGCCCTGCTGGCCTGGCACAACCGTGTCGATCTGCAAGCCTTCCCCGCCATTCTCGGCGCCTATTCGGCCAAGGAGTACTGCTCCTGCCGCTACGTGGTCGGCAACCCGGCCGCGTATTGCACCGCCTATGTCGAGCAGTACCTGCCGCTCAGCGCCTTGGTCGACGAGCCGTCCGCGCGGCGGGTGACCGCCCGTGGCCTGGGCAGCACGCAAAGCGCGCAATGGCTGGGGCCGAGGCAGGGCTGCCGCCTGCTGCCGCAGGCCGCGCCACTGCCCTAGCAGCGCGCGCCGGGCGCCGGCCGCGAGCCGGGCCGGCGCGGCGGTTTGCTCGGGCACGCGCGGGCGGCTATGGTGGCGCCAGCGTCGCCTTCCTGCCGAGGTTCTATGCGCCAGCCGCACGCCCCATGGCGTTCCACTCCACCGCCCTTGACCGCCTGCTGATGCCCGGGACGATCTTCCCCTGGCGCAGCGGCAACAGGTTCGCCCTGCTGCGCGACGGCTCGACCTTCTTCCCGCGCATGCTCGCGGCGATCGAAGGCGCCGAGCGGCAGGTCGAGCTGGAGTTGTACCTGATCGAGAGCGGCGCCTGCAGCGGCGCCTTGGTGCTGGCGCTGTGCAAGGCGGCGCAGCGCGGCGTCGAGGTGCGTTGCCTGTTCGATGCTTACGGTTCCCAGGGCCTGCGCCAGGCCGACAGGCTCCGGCTGAGCCTGGCCGGGGTGCAGCTGCGCTGGTACAACCCGCTGCGCTGGAAACACGGCATGCGCAATTTCTACCGCGACCATCGCAAGCTGCTGCTGGTCGATGAGCGCCTGGCCTTCGTCGGCGGCACCGGCTCGACCGACGAGTTCTGGCAGCCCGGCGTGGCGCCGAGCCTCTGGCACGAGGTGATGGTGGAGATCGCCGGCCCCCTGGTCGCGGACTGGCAGCAGCTGTTCGTCCATCAGTGGCAGGCCTGTGCTACCCGTCAGGCCTGGCGCCCCCGGGGCTTTTCGGCGGTCAAGCGACTGCCCTCGTCTCCCGGCGAAGGCACGGGCTGGGGGCGGCTGGCCTATGCCGATGCGCGCCAGCACCGCGATATCCTGCAGGCCCTGGTGCGCGCCCTGTGCGGCGCCGAGCGGCGCATCTGGCTGGCCACGCCCTACTTTCTGCCCACCTGGAAGGTCCGCCGCGCCCTGCGCAAGGCCGCCGCCCGGGGGGTCGAGGTATGCCTGCTGACCAGTGGCCGGCATAGCGACCATCCACCGGTACGCTTCGCCGGTGAGCGTTACTACCCCAAGCTGCTCAAGGCCGGGGTGCGGGTCTTCGAGTACCAGCCGCGCTTTTTGCACCTGAAGATGGTGCTGGTGGACGACTGGGTCAGCGTCGGTTCCTGCAACTTCGACCACTGGAACCTGCGCTTCAACCTCGATGCCAACCTGGAGGCCCTCGACCCCCAGCTGACCGAGGCGGTGCTGGCCAGCTTCCGCACGGATTTCGCCGACAGCCTGGAGATCAGCCTGGACGCCTGGCGGGCCCAGCCCTGGTGGCAGCGGGTGCAGCAACGCCTGTGGGGCTGGCTGGACCGCCTGGCGGTGAACCTGCTCGATCGCCGCCGCTAGGCGGGCGTAGTTCCGGGCTATTACCTGTCTACTCCTTAGGCGGCGGATACTCCTTTCGCCCGTAACCTTGTTCAGGAGAACCCCATGGCAGCGAAAAAGATTCTGATGCTCGTCGGCGACTACGTGGAAGACTACGAGGTCATGGTGCCGTTCCAGGCCCTGCAGATGGTCGGTCACTGCGTGCATGCGGTGTGCCCGGACAAGACCGCGGGGCAATCGGTGCGCACGGCCATCCATGACTTCGAAGGCGAGCAGACCTACAGCGAGAAGCCCGGGCATCACTTCGCCCTGAACTTCGACTTCGCCGAGGTGCAGGCCGAGCATTACGACGCCCTGCTGATTCCCGGCGGTCGCGCCCCGGAATACCTGCGCCTGAACCCCCGGGTGCTGGAGCTGGTACAGGCCTTCGCCAAGGACGCCAAGCCGATCGCCGCGGTCTGTCACGGCGCCCAGCTGCTGGCCGCGGCCGGCGTGCTCGAAGGGCGCGAGTGCAGCGCCTACCCGGCCTGTGCGCCGGAGGTGCGCCTGGCCGGCGGTCGCTACATGGACATCGCCGTGGACCATGCCCACGTCCAGGGCAACCTGGTCACCGCCCCGGCCTGGCCGGCGCATCCGGCCTGGCTGGCCGCCTTCCTGGGGCTGCTGGGCACCAGGATCAGCCTGTAAGCTGGCCGCCCGACCCCGAGGAGGCCTGCGGCCATGTGCGAGCTCTATGTCAAAGCCGACCCGATTCTCTACGAGTCCCGCTCGCGCTCGTTGCGCATCGGCGGGGTGGTGACCACCCTGCGCCTGGAGAACCAGTTCTGGGACATCCTGCAGGAGATCGCCGAGGTCGACGGCATGACCACCAACCAGCTGATCGGCAAGCTGTACGAGGAGGTCATGGACTACCGTGGCGAGGTGGTCAACTTCGCCTCCTTCCTGCGCGTCAGTTGCAGTCGTTATCTGGCGCAGCGGCGCGAGCGGGGCGGCGGGCCGATCCAGTTGGCGGGGCGCGCCGCGTCCTAGGCGCTGTACGGGAGGTCGTCGAGCGCGGCATCACCGGGTGCAGGCGCTTTGCGTACAGGTCCTGGGCTGCCGACCATTGGTCGGCGCAGGGCCTGCGGGGAGTGCCGATCTTGATGCGGATCAACAGGGCGGCAGCCGTGCTCGTCTAGCCTGGTACTGTTCGTGGCGATCCCAGGGTGGTCAACATGCACGACAGACTGTTCGAGCTCGGGGCCGAACTCCAGGCGCTGGAGGCGCGGGGTGGCTGCTGGGCCTATCCGGACCCGCTGGCCAGCGTACCGGCCGCCGCAGCCATCGGGCGTTATCTCGAGTCGATTGGCTACAGCTCGACGCACACGCCCCAGGATGTGCGGCGCTTCATCACCCAGGCCCGCGCAGGCGATCCGGAGGCCAGCGAGCCCCTGGCCGAGCTGCATCGGCAACTGGTGGCGCGGCTCGCGGCGGATTGCCAGGGCCGCGGTCTGCCCTTGTCCGCGTTGATCGAGGAGGGCAGCCTCGGCTTGTGGCAGGCCGTGCAGGCCTACGACCTCGACTCGCGCTGCGATTTTTCGGTCTACGCCGCCTGGCGGGTGCGCCGGCAGATCGACCATGCCCTGCAGAGCGGCACCCGCAGCATCCGCCTGCCGGTGCCCGTGGCGCGCCAGCTGTACCGTTATCTGCGCGGCCTGCGCGGGCCGCTCTGAGGCATCCACCCTTCCCTGCAATCCGCCGGGCGCGCCGAGGCCCTTGGCCTGCCGCAGGCGGGGGCGGCGCCAGCCGTCCAGGGGCCGTGCGCCGGCAGGTAGCAGGGGGCTGGGCGCTCGGCTCAAGCGACCTGGGCGATCCAGTCGTTGAGGTTGTAGTAGTTGCTGATGCGCTTGATCTTGCCGCCGTCGATCTCGAAGAAGGCGCCGGCCGGCAGCACGTAGGTCTGGCCCTGGGCGGGCGGCAGGCCCTCGTCGTCGGCCAGGTACTCGCCGTGCACCACGAACTCGGCGGCGGCGCGGTTGCCGTCTTGGTTCTGCATGACCACGATGTCGCTCAGGCGCTCGCGGTAGCAGCGGTTCATCTTGTCCATGAAGGCGGCGAAGGCGACCTTGCCGGTCTGCCGCTCGCCCTGGTTGATGTCGTGCACCACCTCCTCGTCGAGCAGGGCGAGGAAGGCCGGCATGTCGCCGGCATTGAAGGCGGCGTAGTAGGCCTGCACCAGTTCGGTAGCGGTCATGGCAATGCTCCAGTCGCAATGGGGAAAGTAGAAACGGGTCGACATGATAGTTTCGGGCACTCATGCCGGCTTAGCTGCCTGCGTCACCTCCCTGCGACGGAACGACCTGACCATGGACATCCGCCTGCTGCATGGCGCCGCCATCGCGCCCTACATCGAGGACCTCGCCCGCCTGCGCATCGCCGTATTTCGCGAGTTTCCCTATCTCTACGACGGTTCCCTGGCCTACGAGGCCGACTACCTGAAGACCTACGCGCAATCGGCCGACAGCCTGTGCGTGCTGGTGCTCGATCATGAACGGGTGGTCGGTGCCTCCACCGGCCTGCCCCTGGCCGACGAGACCGCCGAGTTCCAGCGGCCCTTCCTCGAGCAGGGCTGGGACACCGAGCGCATCTTCTACTTCGGCGAGTCGCTGCTGCTCCCGGACTACCGCGGCCAGGGCCTGGGCGTGGGCTTCTTCGCCAAGCGCGAAGGCTTCGCCCGGCGCCTGGGGCGCTTCGACTGGTGCGCCTTCTGCGCGGTCGAGCGGCCGGACGATCACCCCCGCCGGCCGGCCGACTATCAGCCGCTGAACGCGTTTTGGGCGCGGCGTGGCTACCAGCATCATCCGGAGCTGCGCACCGAGTACGTCTGGCAGGACCTGGACGAAAGCCAGGAGTCGGCCAAGCCCCTGTCGTTCTGGCTGAAGGAGATCCGCCCGTGATCCGCGTCGCCGCCTGCCAATACCACATCGACCTGCTGGAGAGCTGGGAGGCCTACGCTGCCCACCTCAGCGCGCTGTGCGAAGACGCGGCGGGGCAGGGCGCCCAGCTGCTGCTGCTGCCCGAATACGCCGGGTTGGTGCTCAGCGGCCAGCTGCCGGCCGCCCAGCGTGGCGAGCTGCAGGGTTCCATTGCCGGCATCCAGCCATTGCTGCCGGCCTGGCTGGACCTGTGCGAAGACCTGGCGCGGCGCCTCGGCGTCTACCTGCAACCCGGTTCGCTGCCGGTGCTGGACGCCGACGGCCGCTACCGCAACCGCGCCTGGCTGTTCGGCCCCGAGGGCAATCTGGGCAGCCAGGACAAGCTGATCATGACCCGCTTCGAGCGCGAGCAGTGGCGGATCGAGGGCGGCGAGGGGCTGCGGGTGTTCGACACCGCCCTGGGCAAGCTGGGCATCCTGATCTGCTATGACAACGAGTTTCCCCTGCTCGCCCGGCGCCTGGCTGAGGCCGGCGCCGACCTGATCCTGGCGCCCAGCTGCACCGACACCGAGGCGGGTTTCCACCGCGTGCGCATCGGCGCCCAGGCCCGCGCCCTGGAGAACCAGATCGCCGTGCTGCAAGCCCCCACCGTGGGCCTGGCGCCCTGGTCGCCGGCGCTGGACGAGAACATCGGCCGCGCCGCGCTCTACCTGCCGCCGGACTACGGCCTGCCGGCCGGCGGCGTGCTCGCCGAGAGCGCCGAACTGTGCCCGACGCAAAGCCAATGGCTGCTCTGCGACCTGGACCTGGACGGGGTGTGCCGGGTGCGCGAGCAGGGCCAGGTGTTCACCCGCCGCGACTGGCCGGAGCAGTTCGACGCGGCGCGCCTCGCACTCCTGTAGCGGCCCCGGGCGCGGCGTCAGCCGCGCTGCGTCACGCGGTATTGCAGCGGGGTCATGTGGCAGCGGCGGGGGGCTCACCGAGGGCGCCGAACTGTGCCCGGCGCGGCCGGCCTGATGCGGCCGCCTCAGTCGAGCGGCGTGCTGGCCCGGGCCAGGCGGTCGCTCACCGCCGCCCAGGCCTCGTCCGCCGGTGGGCTCTGGATCAGCAGGCGCTGCAGGCCCAGCGCGTCCAGGCGGTAGAGCGCGGCATACAGGCCCTGGGCATAGTCGGCCGGGTCCGCGCCCAGGTCCAGGGCCGGGCCGGCGCTGGGGCGTGCCTGGCCGCACCAGAGCCAGCCGCAGGCGGGGTCGTCCAGGGCCTCTTGCGGCAGCTGGCGAAAGCGCCAGCTCGGGGTGCCCGGGGCGTAATGCCGGTGATGCTGGCCGGGCGCCCGCACGGCACCTTCGCTGCCCCGGTTCAGGGGCTGGCCGAGCAGTGCTTCGATCTCGCCGGCCGCCAGCATGCCTTCGCGCAGCAGCCGCGGCGCCTGGCCCGGCAGCAGGCTGACGATGGTCGACTCCAGCCCCACCCGGCATTCGCCACCCTCGAGGATCAACAGGTCGGTTTCGGCGAACTGCTGGGCCACGTGGGCGCTGCACGTGGGGCTGATGGACATGTAGCGGTTGGCCGAGGGCGCCACCAGGGCGCCGGCGAAACGCTCCAGCAGCCGGCGCGCCAGAGGATGGGCCGGCACCCGCAGGGCCACGCTGTCCTGGCCGGCGGTGATGCTGCGCGGCACCCAATCGGCAGCGGGCAGCACCAGGGTCAGGGGGCCGGGCCAGAAGCGTGCCATCAGGCGCTGGGCATCCGGCCCGATGCTCGCGGCCCAGTCGGCGGCCTGGCTCGCCTCGGCCAGGTGGACAATCAGCGGATTGCTGCTGGGCCGGCCCTTGAGGGCGAACACCCGCGCCACCGCCTCGGCATTGCGCGCATCGGCGGCCAGGCCGTAGACGGTCTCGGTGGGCAGGGCGAGCAGTTGGCCGGCGCGCAGGTGGGCGCAGGCGAGGTCCAGATCGGTGGTGAATTCGGGCATGGCGGTTCGGCGGCGCGGAATCGGGGGCGCTATTGTGCCTGTTACGCCGCCGCCGGGCATGGGTCAGTTGTCGGCAGATAGCACCGGCCTACTTGCGGCGATCCAGCCGGGCCGTCTGTCGTCGCTGATCGGCAGCCGTCCGGGTGTCATCTAGGCTTTGAAGGGCGCAGCCGCCGATCAAGCGATCGCGCTCGGCTGCCCGCAGAGGAGCGTGGCGATGACCAGACAGGCCCAGGCGGCAGATTCGGCAGAGGGCGAATGGGCGTCCCTGCGTGCCCGCTACCGCTTGGTGCGCGCCCAGAGCGAGCGGCTCTGCCAGCCTCTGCTGGTGGAGGACTACGGCGTCCAGAGCATGGCGGACGTGAGCCCGCCGAAATGGCACCTGGCCCATGTCAGCTGGTTCTTCGAGGCCTTCCTGCTGCGGCCCTACCTGGCCGGCTACCGGGTGCTGGACGAGCGCTACGACCACCTGTTCAACTCCTACTACCAGACCCACGGCACGCCCTTTCCCCGCGCCCAGCGCGGCCTGCTGTCGCGGCCCAGCGTGGCCGAGGTGTACCGCTACCGGGCCCATGTCGACCAGGCCATGGACCGGCTGTTGGCGCAGTCGCCGGCCGAGCAGGCGGCGGAAATCGCCCGCCGTGTCGAGCTGGGCCTGCAGCACGAGCAGCAGCACCAGGAGCTGCTGCTGATGGACATCAAGCACATCCTCGCGCAGAACCCGCTGCTGCCGGCCTACCGCAGCGACCTGCGCGCCGCGGTTGTGCGCTCGGCCGAGCCGCTGCGCTGGCACCGCTATCCCGGCGGCATCGGCCATATCGGCCATGGCGACGCGGGCTTCGCCTTCGATTGCGAACGGCCGCGCCACCGGGTGTTCGTCGAGGACTTCCAGCTGGCCAGCCGGCCGGTGAGCAATGCCGAGTACGCCGCCTTCATCGCCGATGGCGGCTATAGGCGCAGCGACTGGTGGCTGGCCGATGGCTGGGACCTGCTGCAGCGGGCCGGCTGGCAGGCCCCGCTGTACTGGCGGCAGGCCGACGGCGCCTGGCAGGAGATGACCCTCGGCGGCCTGCGCGAGCTGGACCCGCAGGCGCCGGTGTGCCACCTGAGCTACTACGAGGCCGAGGCCTTCGCCGCCTGGGCCGAGGCGCGGCTGCCGAGCGAGGCCGAGTGGGAGTTGGCGGCCCAGAGTGAGCCGATGACGGGCAACTTCCTCGAGCAGGACTGGCTGCAGCCGATGGCCGCAGCGGCCCAGAAGAGCGGCCCGGCGCAGCTGTTCGGCGATGTCTGGGAGTGGACCGGCAGCGCCTTTCGCCCCTACCCGGGCTTCCGCGCCCTGGAAGGCAGCCTGGGGGAATACAACGGCAAATTCATGTGCGGGCAGATGGTGCTGCGCGGCGGCTGCTGTGCCACCCCGCAAGCGCATATCCGCGGCAGTTACCGCAACTTCTTCTACCCGGCCATGCGCTGGCAGTTTTCCGGGCTACGCCTGGCCAGGGGGGCATGAGCATGGCGACGGCGATTCACTTCCACGACCAGCATCCACAGACCCACAGCGACTCCCTGCGCGAGGAGAGCCTGCTGGGGTTCGCCCGCACGCCCAAGGCCATCTCGCCGAAATTCTTCTACGACCATCGCGGCTCCGAGCTGTTCGAGCAGATCTGCCGCCAGCCGGAGTATTACCCCACCCGCACCGAGGAGCTGATCCTGCGCCGGGCGGCCGGCGAGATCGCCGAAATCGCCGGACACAACGCCAACCTGGTGGAGCTGGGCAGCGGCGCCAGCCGCAAGGTGCGTCTGCTGCTGGAGGCCCTGCACCCGAGCAGCTATCTGGGCATCGACATCTCCCGCGACTTCCTGCTCAGCAGCGCCCGGCGCCTGGCCGCCGACTATCCCTGGCTCGAGGTGCATGCGGCCTGCGCCGACTTCAGCCAGCCCATGAGCCTGCCCGAGGATGCCCTGGGCGAGCAGCCCCTGGCCTTCTTTCCGGGCTCGAGCATCGGCAATTTCGACCCGCAGGAGGCCCAGGCCTTCCTGCGCAACCTGTATCGCCTGCTGCCGGATGGCGCCGGGCTGCTGATCGGCGTGGACCTGATCAAGGACATCGAGATACTGGAGGCCGCCTACAACGACCAGGCCGGGGTGACGGCGGCCTTCAACCTCAACCTGCTGGAGCGCCTGCGCGGCGAGCTGGACTGCGACATCGACCCGGGCCGCTTCGAGCACCAGGCCTTCTTCAACGAGGCCGAGTCGCGCATCGAAATGCACCTGCGCAGCCCCGAGGCGCAGCTGGTGCGCATCGAGGACGCGCACTTCGCCTTCGCCGCCGGCGAGACCCTGCACACGGAAAACTCCTACAAGTACAGCCTGGACGGCTTCGTCGCACTGGCCGCCCGGGCCGGCTTCGAGGCGCAGGCGGTGTGGACCGACCGCCAGCGGCTGTTCAGCGTGCACTACCTGCAGCGCCGCTAGGAGGGCCGCCGTCCAGCCCCGCGGCGGCGCGGCCACAGGGCCATGCACTAAACTGATAGAGCAGGCCGGGGCGTTCGCGCCCGGTCTGCGGCGGAGGCAGGGAGGCTCCCGACGGCGTGCTGCCGGCGCAGCGCGCCAGGGCCGGTCGCCAGGGCGCCGGCACTCGCGGGTTTCATCGGGACGATGGGGCCGGCGTCGATCCTCAGGCCAACGGCAGGAGGTGCATCATGACCATGGCCAACCGTTTGCAAAGCTACCTGTCGGAGCATCACTCGCGTTACGACATGCTCCAGCACGACCCCTCGATGACCTCGCGCGAAGCGGCCCGGCGTGCCGGCGTGCCGCCGCACCTGATGGCCAAGTCGGTGATCCTCGACGACTTCCAGGGCCACTGGCTGATGGCGGTGGTCCCGGCGACCCGTCAGGTCAACCTCAACAAGGTGCGCAAGCTCACCAAGCGCCACTGGCGCCTGGCGCGGGAAAACGAGTTCACCCCGCGCTTCAGCGACTGCGCCAACGGTGCGATACCGCCGGTGGGCAGCGCCTTCGACATGGACACCGTCATCGACGACTCGCTCAAGGACGTCAAGGACCTGTACTTCGAGTCCGGCGACCACGAGGGGCTGGTGCACATGAGCTCCAAGCAGTTCCTCAAGCTCATGCCGAGCGCCCAATGCGGCGCCATCAGCGAGTGACTCCGACCCAGGCGGCGTCCTACTAAGGGCGCCGTGCCTCTCGTGCTCTGCGGCTATGCGCCGCAGCGGCGCTGTGCTGCATCCACGTAGTATCTCTTCGCGTTAGCCGACCCGTGCGGCGGCGGGGCTGGCCCCGTTGCTGCATGGGGCAATTGTCACCTGGGTGGCCGATCATCGCGGGCCAGTTGGAGCGCGGGGCGGCAAGGCGCGCAGCGCCCTGCGGGGGAGCCGCCGGGTACGCGTCTGGCCGGCAAGCCCAGCTGTCATGGTTTCTGGACTGATTTGAGGTAATCGAGGATGAAGTGGGCCGTAAGCAGCCGCAAGCGTATGCATGATGGGGCAAATTCCATCGGGAATCTGCTGGTCGAGGGGTTTCACTACCTGGGTTTGTTCGCCATCGGGGCGGTCACCGCCTGGGCCTCGGTGATGGCGTTCATGGCCATGCTCGATAAAGGGCAGGCGAGCGTAGACGACATCCTCTTGCTGTTCATTTACCTGGAGCTGGGGGCGATGGTCGGCATCTATTTCAAGACCAACCATCTGCCCATCCGCTTCCTGCTGTACATCGCGATAACCGCGTTGACGCGCTACTTGATCGGTGACGTGTCTCACCACAAGGCGCCGGATATCGGCCTGCTTTACTTGTGCGGCGGGATATTCTTTCTGTCGCTTTCGGTCTTGGCGGTCAGGTTCGCGTCTTACAAGTTTCCCTCCAGCAAGGCGATCGACGCGACCGGGGATGTGGTCGGGGACAATGTTCTGGATAGATGATGTGCGGGCGGCATGCGGGCCCGCGAGTCGGTGGAGCAATATCCGCAAGCCTGCTGCGTGGTTCCGTTCGGCGGGGCGCTCGAGGGTGAGCGTTCGCCCGCCTCACTCCAGTGGCGCGAACAAGGCGGCCAGGTCGTCCTCGGTCATCTGCCACTGCGCCTGGCTGCCGCCCTCCAGCACGCCCTGGGCCAGGTTGGCCTTGGCCTGCTGCAGCTGCTGGATCTTCTCCTCGACGCTGCCGCGGGCGATCAGCTTGTAGACGAACACCGGCTTGTCCTGGCCGATACGGTAGGCGCGGTCGCTGGCCTGGGCCTCGGCCGCCGGGTTCCACCAGGGGTCGAAGTGGATCACCGTGTCGGCGGCGGTCAGGTTGAGGCCGGCGCCGCCGGCCTTGAGGCTGATCAGAAACACCGGGAACTGCCCGGCCTGGAACTGCTGCACCGGGGTGCGGCGGTCCTGGGTGCTGCCGGTGAGCTTGGCGTAGCCGATCCGCCGGGCCTGCAGCTCGGCCTCGATCAGGCTCAGCATCGAGGTGAACTGGGAGAACAGCAGCACCCGCCGACCTTCCTCGACCAGCTCCGCGAGCATCTCCAGCAGGGCGCTGAGCTTGCCCGAGTCGCCGCTGTGCAGGCCGGTGTCCCCTTCCTCGCCGAGCAGGCGCAGGTCGCAACAGGCCTGGCGCAGGCGCAGCAGCGCCTCGAGGATGACGATCTGGCTGCGCGCCAGGCCCTGGCGGGCGATCTCGGCGCGCACCTTCTTGTCCATGGCCAGGCGCAGGGTCTCGTAGCGGTCGCGCTGGGCGTCGCTCAGTTCGACCCAGTGGGTGATCTCGGTCTTGGGCGGCAGCTCGCGGGCCACCTGCTCCTTGGTGCGGCGCAGCAGGAAGGGCTTGATGCGCCCGTGCAGGTGGGCCAGGCGTTGCCCGTTGGCCTGCTTCTCGATGGGCGTGCGGTAGTCGCGGGTGAAGCTCTTGCTGTCGCCGAGCCAGCCGGGCATCAGGCAGTTGAACAGCGACCACAGCTCGCCCAGGTGGTTCTCCAGCGGCGTGCCGGTCAGGCACAGGCGCTGCGCCGCCTGCAGCTGGCCCGCGGCCACGGCCGCCTTGCTGCGCGGGTTCTTGATGTTCTGCGCCTCGTCGAGGATCAGCAGGCGGTAGGGCTGCGCCGCCAGCACCTTGAGGTCGCGGGGCAGCAGGGCGTAAGTGGTGAGGATCAGGTCGTGCTCGGCGATCAGCGGAAACTGCGCCCGGCGCTTGGCTCCGTGCAGGGCCAGCACCCGGAGTTGCGGGGTGAAGCGCGCGGCTTCGTCCTGCCAGTTGGGGATCAGGCTGGTGGGCATGACGATCAGTGCCGGCCGCTGCAGGCGCCCGGCCTGCTTCTCGCCGAGGATATGCGCCAGGGTCTGCAGGGTCTTGCCCAGGCCCATGTCGTCGGCCAGCACGCCGCCCACCTCCAGTTCGGCCAGCGCCTGCATCCAGGCCAGACCCTGCAACTGGTAGGGGCGCAGCTTGGCCTGCAGGCCGGCCGGCGCCTTGGCGGGCCTGTTCGGCAGCGCCTGCAGGCGCTGGGCGAAGCCGCGCAGGCGCTCGCCGCCTTGCCAGTTCAGTGCCGGGCCCTGCTCCAGGCCGCTCAGGCGCGCGGCGTCGGCGCGGCCCAGGCGCAGGCGCGGGCCGAGTTCGTCGGGGTCGCGGAAGAACAGTTCGCCCAGGGTGGCCAGCAGCGGCTTGAGGCGGGCGAAGGGCAGGGCGATGCGCCGGTTGCCGTGGGGCAGGCTGACCAGCAGCAGCTCCTCATCGGCGCGCTGGGCCAGGGCCTCGCCGGTGAGCAGCCAGGGCTTCTGGCGGATCGCCTGCAACAGGATCGGCAGCAGGCTGATGCGCTGCCCCTCGACCTCGATGCCCAGCTCCAGGTCGAACCAGTCGTGCTCGGGGGCATCCTCGACTTCGGCATACCAGTCGTCCACCTGCGCCAGGTCGTAGTGGAAGTCCGGTTGCATGCGCACCTGCCAGCCTTCCGCCTGCAGCCGTGGCAGTTGCTGCTGGACGAAGGTCAGCCAGGCCGCCTCGCTGGCCAGCTCGAAGTGTTCGCCGGGGTGCTCGGCCAGGGCTTCGCTCTGGCGCAGGGCGACCTGCAGGCCGGTGCCTTCCAGGCGCTGGCGCAGGGCGGCCTCGGCGGCGGCGTCGCGGACGATGCGCAGGTTCAGGCTGGCGCTCTGGCGTACCAGCACATCCTTGGCGGCCTTGCCGTAGGCCGGGTGGCCCTGGTAGTCGAAGGCCAGTGCCGCGCGGTGCTGGGTCTGCTCGTGCATGCGTCCCTTGCGCGCGTCGTAGTGCACCCGCACGTGGCTGCCCAGGGTCAGCACCGGCCGGGGCGCCACGCCTTCGAGGCGCTGCTCGGCGGCGTCCTTGCTCGGCACGATCAGCGGGCTCAGGTCGATGCCGGCGCGTTGCTGGCGCTCCAGGGTCAGCAGGGCGGCGACCACATGCTTGCAGTTGAAGCCCACCGGGCAGTCGCAGTGACCGGTGACGTCCCAGTGCTGGCCGTGGGGGTGCAGGCTGATGCGCTGGCGGTAGCTCTGCGCGCCGGAACCGCGGCAGCTGGCCAACAGGGTATGGTCCTTGAGGCTGAGCAGGCGGCTGCGGCCCTGTTCGGCATAGCCGACGCCGCGCTGGAAATCGCCCGCGCCGACGGCGGCCCGCCAGTCGGCCTGGTGCAGATGCAGGATATCCAGGCTCATGATCTGAGCCCCGGGTGTGGCGAGTCGAGACTGGGCATGGCGGCGCCGAACGCGGAACAGCCAATAATTTTGACACAGCCGCGGGGGCTTGCGGGGCTCAGCCGGCGAATGCGCTGCGGTACTGGCCCGGCGTGGCGGCGAAGGCCTGGCGGAAGCGGTTGCTGAAATGGCTGGCGCTGGCGAAACCGCAGGCCAGGGCGACCTCACCGAGGGGCAACTGGGTCTGGCGCAGCAGTTCCTGGGCGCGGGCCAGGCGCCGGTTGAGCAGGTAGCGGTGCGGCGGCAGGCCGAAGCTCAGCTGGAACATGCGCGCGAAATGGTATTCGGACAACGCGCAGAGGCCGGCCAGCTGCCCCAGGCTCAACGGCTCGGCCAACTGGCTGTCGATGAACTCGCGCAGCCGCCGGCGCTGTATCGGAGCCAGGCCGCCGGTCAGGCGCAGGCCCTCGCGGCGGCCGACCTGGGACAGCAGCGCGTGGTCGAGCAACGCGTGGGCCAGGCTACTGGTCAGCAGGCGCTCGCCGGGCTCCTGCCAGTCCAGCCGGCACAGCTGGCGAAAGCGCAGGGCCTGCTGCGGGTCGTCGAGGAAGATGCTCTCGCGCAGCTCCAGCTCCCTCGGCTCGCGGTCGAGGAGGCGCACCGCGCCGAGGGCGAACTGCTCCTGGCTGACGTACAGATGCGCCAGCTGGATCTCGCCGTCGATCACCCAGGCCGACTGGTGCCCGGCCGGCAGGATGCACAGCTTGTCCGGCGCGCCCTTGCTGCCCGGGCGCCCGCGGTGAAAGGTGCCGGTGCCGCCGGCCAGGTAGCAGGACAGGGTGTGGTGGCTCGGCGCCTGGTAATCGCGACGGTCGTCGCGGTTGCTCCACCGCGCCGCGCTCAAACCGTCGCCCAGCTCGGCGCTGCCCTGCAAGCGGGCGTGGGGCGAGCGGCTCATGCTCTGGAAGACCTGTAACTGATCGAACTGCGCCATAGCTGTTTTCTCCAACCCAGCCATGCTACGCCGCTGCGGTGCGGCTGCCAGCCCATGGGGCGAGAAAAGCGCAAGATTGGGCAAGTGCCGTGCAGGGGAAAGCACCCGACACAGTGGCAGGGCTCGCCCTGGATGCTCGCCCCGTGGAAACCACGAAGCGGTTTCACCAGCGGTTGCTCGGGCGAACTCGCTACGCCTTCCCGCAGAGCCGGTGGGCTGTGATCGACACCCCCGGCGGACCGTCGGTGATTGGGGCTTGAAGGGTAGCCCGTCGGAACTCCCGGCGGGCTGTCTGTGGCGAGGTCGACAGCCGGCTTACAGCTGCAGGCAGGTCTTCCTCGCCTGGTGGTTGCCGCCGAACGGCGAACACAAGCGCTGGTGCACCCGGCTGAGGAAGCCGATCTCGAATGCCCGGCGCTGCGCCCCGGGGGGCAGCGCGTCGCGCTCGATGATCAGGTTGGCCCACAGCCAGCCGCTGTCGTCGTTGCTCAACCAGGCCTGGGCGCTGGCCACGCCCCGGTCGAAGGCCTCATGGCAGTTCACCGGCCACTTGATGATCGCGCCGCGATGACCGTCATGGGGGGGCAGGTGGCTGGTGCAGGGTCTATTCATCGCCGGCCCTCCCTTGCGCCTGGGCCAACGCCCGGCGGTACAGCACCAACACGTCGCTCAACAGCGCGCGGGCGCTGTCGCAGGCCTCATGCAGCGGCCCTGCGCCGGGGCTGGACGCCTCCATGCGCGCCAGGATGTCGAACAGCTTATGCAGCATCGCCACCCGCAACTCGGCCGCCGCCTGGAAATGCCAGCCCTGGCCATCGAGGCAATCGAGTGGTTCGTAACGCCTGGGGAAGGGAACGACAACAGCGTGGAATCTAGCCATAACGCACCTCCAGGCAGGAGGCGAACGACAAGACAAACAGCCCAAGGTGGAGCCCTTGGGTAAAAGGTGGATAGCGCATTCCTTATGCTCCCTGGTTTGATTAAGGAGCCGTCACCCACCGTTGTCACGCGGTTTGGGTGGCGGACCGTACGGGGGTGACAAACCGGCAACCAAGGAAACCGGCCAGGCCGAAGCCTGCCCCGCACGGCCCACCATAGAAATGCGATAGCCGGGCACAAAAAAAGCGCCGGCTACTCAGCTATGGCGCTACCGCGCCTTGGTTGATTTCGGGTTGTCACGCCCGGCCACGGGATTGACCGTGACCGGCGCACTCTAGCCCGGTGCAATGGGCAGGGCAAGTCCGATGAAATGGAGGGCGCTTCGCCACAACAACTTGTGACGGCACTCCGCATTCGGGTAGTTTCAGCCCACGCAATGACGCACCCCGCAGGCAGGACGCCGAATAGCTTTCCCCTGCTTGCATCGACTGTTTTAACTGAGTAATTCGCCGATGCAAAAATGGTACGCCAATGCTTACCCAGGGTTGCCGATGCGCCACCTCAGGTGCATAACACCCCACAAGACCCCCGCCACAGGCCGGAAGCCTCAAGCTAGAGAGGCTGCGCTGATAATGGCAGGGAATGTTATCCGTCAAATGACGCGTTTATGCACATCACTTGACGTCTAATTTTAGTTGCATTCTTTGTCAGGGTTGCGTGATTCTATGAAAAATAATAAGAAAGACCCTTTAGAGTTGGTTCTTTATTTCTCCATATTCGGTTTGCTCTCAGGCTTGTTAGTAGCTGTATACTTTTACAAAAGTACATTTTCGGGTGAAATATCAAGTGCTTCGGCTGACTGGTCAGCATTAGGCTCTTTCTTTGGTGGAGTGTTTGCGCCAGTAGTTTCTTTTGTGACACTGGTAGCCATTATTGTCACCATAAGGCTGCAAAAAAGTTTTTAGAAACCCAAGTTGCCGAGTTTTCAAAACTGCATGAATTACAAGTCAAAACTCTCAACTCCCAAGAAGAGCAGCTTTCCAGCGCTAAATCTTCTTATGAGCACGAAAAAGTGAACTCCTATAAGCAAACTATATTGTCGGTAATTGCACAGCAAATAGATTTGCACCAAAGAATAATTGATCGTTGCACAAGTTCCTCAGAATATATGCTTGAAAAGAAAATGGCTCAGCCAAAAATTGACTTGGGAACAAAGCTAGAAGAAACACTTGAACAGAAAGAAGAGTATGAAAAAAAGCTAAATAAGCTTGCAAATCTTTCGGTTTCGATAGCAGTCTCCAAATATCAGTCTACTAATGAAATAGATAGAGAGTTTGCAAAAGGCTATTCTGATCTTTAGTACGTCAGAATGTAACAAGCCGCTCAAATTCGTTCCGGCCACAAAAAAAACGTGGCCTCCACCGGACTCGCTAACGCTCGCCGTTTAGCGGAGCGTTATATGATCTCTGACCGAAGGAGAAATCAAATTGGAAAAATCGCCATCCTTTGGAAGCAGTAAGTTTCAATGCCCACACTGCAAGGTTACAGCACAACAAGATTGGTTCAATGCAATCAATGCAGGAAGCATCATCAGAGAAACTATAAGCCATATTTATTACGACTATATAACTGGAATCAAAGATTACCAGCAGAATGCTGTTTCTTCATTCATCGAAACAATCAACAGATATTTTTAAAGAAACATTCATAGCGCCATACCAAAAAACTTCTCTGTTTCAACCTGCATATCTTGCAAAGACATTTCATTATGGGTTGACCAAAAATTGGTTTACCCAAGAAAAACCAATCTCCCACCTCCAAATGGCGACATGGATGAAGACATTAAAGAAATATACCAAGAAGCAGCAACCATATTCGTTGACTCACCCAAAGGAGCTACGGCGCTACTTCGCCTCGCCCTACAAAAACTATTAAAGCAAGTAGGGAAAAGCGGTAAAAACATAAACAACGATATAAAAGAGCTAGTAGCAGAAGGCTTGAGCCCAAAAATCCAACAGGCACTAGATATACTAAGAGTAGTAGGCAATAACGCCGTCCACCCTGGTCAAATAAACCTGGACGACAACAGCGAAATTGCCACCAAACTATTCAGCATACTCAACTTCATTGCTGACGAAGTAATAACAAAACCAAGAGAGCTAGACCAGCTCTACAGCGGCATTATACCTGACGAAACCCAAGAGCATATTAAGCAAAGAGACGGAAAGTAACAGTGGGAGTCATATAACAATGCGTATATGGACTCTCCCCGCAAGTAGATGAGGAATAGCTTTTCCAACCCTGTCGTCAGTGCGGTTGCATGCGTATATCCGGCCTGTTGTGGGCATTGCCGCCCTGGCCATTCTGTAGTTCGCGCAGCGGGGGCCAAGCGTTCAATCGATCCCTCAGATCATGATTGTTATCGGCCTTGTTCCGCTGCAGGACTCGCCTGTTCCGACAGTGCTGCTGCTCAACACAACCCCATGAAAACCTTCACCCCATCCTGATTACCCCCGCCGTCAGGCGGGCCTGGCGCTGTGCCAATCGCCGCTGAAGCGCCGCGCATGGCACCACCGCGGCCAGCCAACCCGCACCAGTTGGTTGGCGAGGGCCGTCGCCTCGTTGTGGCCGATGGGCGCCACTGTCTGCGTGGCCCGGCGTTGCAGCGCGGGCGTGTTGGCCTGGCAGCGCTGGGCTCCTAACAAGGATCGAGGAAATAAGCGGCCCTCCGTGCGCACTGTTGCGCACGGTGAAACAACTCGCCGACACTGCCGGCATTCGCACAGGAGCCGCTAATGGATCGTTTCCAGGAAATGCAGGTGTTTCTGGCCGTGGCCGAGGCGCAGGGTTTTGCTGCGGCCGCGCGCCGCCTGAACATGTCGCCGCCCAGCGTGACCCGCGCCGTGGCCGCCCTGGAGGCGCGCATCGGCACCCTGTTGCTGGCCCGCACCACCCGCAGCGTGCGCCTTACCGAGGCCGGCCAGCGCTATGGGGAGGACTGTCGGCGCATCCTCGCCGAGCTGGAGGAGGCCGAGGAGTCGGCCGCCGGCAGCCACGCCGTCGCCCGTGGCCAGCTTACCGTCACCGCGCCGGTGCTGTTCGGCGAGCTGTTCGTCACGCCGCTGCTGGTGGATTACCTGAAGCGTCATCCGGCGGTACAGATCAAGGCCCTGCTGGTGGACCGCGTGGTGAGCATGGTCGACGAGGGCGTCGATGTGGCGGTGCGCATCGGCAACCTGCCCGACAGCGGCCTGCACACGGTCAAGGTCGGCGAGGTGCGCCAGGTGATCTGCGCGGCGCCGGCCTACCTGGCCGAGCACGGCCGCCCGAGGTGTCCGCAGGACCTGCGCTTGGAGGATGCGGTGGTCGCCGCCAGCAGCAGCCTGGTCAGCGACTGGCAGTTCAGTGGCCCCGGCGGCCCGCTCAGCGTGCGGTCGCAGCCGCGCCTGGTGGTCACCGCCAACCAGGCGGCCATCAATGCCGCCTGCCTCGGCTGGGGGCCGACGCGGGCCCTGTCCTATCAGGTTGCCCGCCAGGTCGCCGCCGGCGAGCTGGAGATCGTCCTGGCCGATTACGAACTGCCGGCGCTGCCGGTCCATGTGGTCCACCTGGGGGGGCGCAAGGTCGCGGCGAAGGTGCGCACCTTCGTCGACTTCTGCGCCGCCGGCCTCGGCGCCAATGCCGCGTTGAACCCGCAGCGGCAGGGCTGAGCGTGGACCGCTACCAGGAACTGCGGGTATTCGAGGCCGTGGCCGAGGCCCGCGGCCTGGCTGCCGCCGCGCGCCGCCTGGGGCTCTCTGCGCCGACGGTGACGCGGGCCATAGGCGCGCTGGAGGGCCGCCTCGGCGTCGCACTGCTGGCGCGCGGTCCCCGTGGCGTGACGCTGACCGAGGCCGGCGAGGGCTTTCTCGTCGACTGCCGGCGCATCCTCGCCCAGGTCGCCGAGGCCGAAGCCTCGGCCTGCGGCCTGCACGTGGAGGCCCGCGGCCGACTCCATCTGGTCGTGCCGCTGCTGTTCGGCCAGCAGGTGCTGACGCCGATCCTGCTCGATTACCTGGGCGCCTACCCCGAGGTGCAGATCTTCGCCCAGTACCGGGATGGAGTGCCCAACCTGCAGGAGGAGGGCGTGGATGTGGCCATCGCGGTCGGTGCGTTGGCGGATTCGTCGCTGTTCGCCCGCCGGGTCGGCGCGGTTCGCCGGATCGTCTGCGCCAGCCCGGCTTACCTGGCCGAGCAGGGCGAGCCGCGGCAGCCCGCGGAGTTGACGGATCATCGCCTCATCCACTCCAGCGCGGATTCGCGTCTGCCGGAATGGCGCTTTGTCGAACAGGGGCGCTGGCGCACCCTGGGCTTCGTCCCGCGCCTGAGTTGCGCCACCGACCAGGCGGCCATCGCCGCCGCCTGCGGTGGCGCGGGCCTGACCCGCTGCATGAGTTATCAGGTCCACGGGCTGCTGCAACAGGGGCAGCTGCGCCGCGTGCTGAGCGACTTCGAGCCGCCCGAGCTGCCGGTACAGCTGGTCTATCGCGAGGGCCGGCGCGCCGCGGCGCGGGTGCGCAGCTTCGTCGACTTCGCCGTCAGGCGGCTGCGCGAGCATCCGGCCCTGGGCTGAACGATCCCCGCTTTATTTCGCTGAGTGAAAGAAAGGATTGCCGGTTCTGGTGATTCTGTCTTGCGTCTTTGCCGGACAAGATGACCCCACATCAGCGCGGACCGGCCCGGCAACGCCACCGCCTGAGCCACTCACCCGAATGCGGAGTTCATCATGTCCCATGCCATCAAACTCTTCCGTCACCCGCTGTCCGGCCATGCACACCGCGTAGAGCTGATGCTCTCGCTGCTCGGTCTGCCGACCGAAGCGGTCTTCGTCGACCTGGCCAAGGGCGCCCACAAGCACCCGGAGTTCCTCGCGATGAATCCCTTCGGCCAGGTGCCGGTGATCGACGACAACGGCACGGTGCTCAGCGACTCCAACGCCATCCTGGTGTACCTCGCCAAGCAGTACGACAGCAGCGGTCGCTGGCTGCCGGACGAGCCGGTGGCCGCCGCCCGGGTGCAGCGCTGGCTCTCGGTGGCGGCCGGGCCCCTTGCCTCGGGGCCGGCCAGGGCGCGGCTGATCACCGTTTTCGCGGCGCCCTACGATGCCGAGGCGACCATCGCCAGCTCCCACGCCCTGCTCGGGGTCATCGATCAGGAGCTGGCCGGCAGCCCGTTCCTAGCCGGCAACGCGCCGACCATCGCCGACGTGGCCGGCTACAGCTACATCGCCCATGCCCCGGAGGGCAATGTGTCCCTGGACGACTATCCCAATGTGCGTGCCTGGCTGGCGCGCATCGAGGCCCTGCCGGGTTTCGTGCCGATGCCGCGCAGCGCCGTCGGCCTGCAGACCGCCTGAGCGCGCGGCGCCCGCCGCACCGTGCAAGCGGTGCGCCGCCGCCCTTTCTTCGATCGAGGAGCCGTCGCCATGCATACAGTCTCCAGCCCTTCCTCACCCTGGCACGCCGGGGAGCAGCACCTGCAGGCCCGCGCCGGCGTGGCCGAGCGGATGGAGGCGGTCGGCCGCAAGGTGATTCGCGATTACCTGCCCGACCAACACCGCGACTTCTACCGCCAGCTGCCTTTCGTGCTGATCGGCGCGGTGGACGAGCGGGGACGCCCCTGGGCGGGGCTGCTCGAGGGCCAGCCGGGATTCGCCCGGGCGCCGACGCCGGACAGCCTGCAACTGCACGGCCGCCGCGACCCGCGCGACCCCGCTGCCCGGGCCCTGGGCGAGGGCGCGGCCATCGGCCTGCTCGGCATCGAGCTGCACAGCCGTCGGCGCAATCGCCTCAACGGCCGGGTCAGCCGCTGCCAGCCCGAGCGCCTCGACATTCGGGTCGAGCAGAGCTTCGGTAATTGCCCGCGCTACATCCAGCCGCGCCAGCTCGAGCCCCGGCCGGCGGCGGTGGACACCGGCCAGCCCGCCGAACGCCGCGATCACCTCGATGCCCGCGCCGCGGCCATGATCGAGGCGGCGGACACCTGCTTCGTCGCCAGCTACGTGGTACAGGCCGACGGCCGCCCGGCCGTGGACGTCTCGCACCGCGGCGGCCCGGCCGGTTTCGTGCGGGTGGCGGGCAATCGCCTGAGCATTCCGGACTTCGCCGGCAACCTGCACTTCAACACCCTGGGCAACCTGCTGCTCAACCCCCGTGCCGGCCTGCTGTTTATCGACTTCGCCAGCGGGACGCTGTTGCAGCTCAGCGGGCGCACCGAGTTGACCCTGGAGGGCGAGGCGATCCGCGCCTTTCCGGGCGCCGAGCGGCTCTGGCACCTGGATGTCGAGCAGCTGGTGCGGCGGCCGGCGGCGCTGGCCCTGCGCTGGCGACTGCCTGAGACGCCCTGAGCATTCGCTGAGCGGGCGCTCGCCGAACTAACCTTTCACCCCCATCAGGAGGACATCAGCATGACCCATGAAAGCCGCCCACCCTTTCCGCCCTTCAGCCGCGAAACGGCCGCGCAGAAAGTGCGCATGGCCGAGGACGGCTGGAACAGCCGGGACCCCGAGCGCGTGGCCCTGGCCTATACGCCGGATAGCCGCTGGCGCAACCGCAGCGAGTTTCCGGTCGGCCGCGAGCAGATCCGCGCCTTCCTCGCCGCCAAGTGGCAGCGTGAGCGGGAGTACCGCCTGATCAAGGAGCTCTGGGCCCACGACAACGACCGGATCGCCGTGCGCTTCGCCTACGAGTGGCAGGATGCCGACGGCCAGTGGTACCGCTCCTATGGCAACGAGAACTGGGCGTTCGACGAACAGGGCCTGATGCGCGAGCGCCACGCCAGCATCAACGACCTGCCGATCGAGGAAAGCCAGCGCCTGTTCCGCTGGCCCCAGGGGCGCCGTCCCGACGACCATCCGGGCCTCAGCGAGCTGGGCCTGTGAGCTGACCGGGCGGCAATCGCCCCGTCGGATCGGGACGGTTTTTTGCCGTTCGGCGGCTATTGCGTCAGCGTCAGCAGGATGTCCGCGTACCAGGTGCAGTTCAGGCCGAGGGCCTCGTCCAGCTGCAGGTCGCGGGTGCCCAGGTCGAGGCGTGCCGAGTGCACGCCCAGCAGGCGCCAGGGAAGCTCGTCCGCTGCGCCTTGCCGCTCGGGCAGGCGCAGCACCACCGGGGCGCCGCTGGTGCCGCGGTGGGTGCGGCCGTCGGTGAGGAAGTAACCCTGGCCCTGGAAGCGCAGGCCGAAGGAGGAGGCGAGCACCGCGTGGCGCACCACCGGCATGTGGTGCAGGGTGTCGTGGAAACCGAGGGGGAAGCCCACAACCAGCAGCGACGCGCCGACCTCGACCGGCTCCTCCGAACCCGGCAGGTGCTCGGGGGTGAAGGCGCTGTAGACCATGGCCTCGGGCAGGGCGCCGCGGTCCAGCTCGATGGCCGCCACGTCGATCTCGCCGGCGCTGTCCAGGCCCTGGCGCCAGAGACTCTTGCCGTCGCGGTACAGCGGAATGGAGAAGCCGGTGGAGCTGGCCATGTTGGCCTCGGCGGTATGCACCTCGATGACGATGCGATCGGGAAAGTGCTTGCTCGGCTCGTCGATCATCACGTGGCGGCTGGTCACCAGGAACAGGCGTTCGCCGCGGGCGAAGAAGAAGCCGCTGGCGTTGGTCAGCTGGTGCTGGCCGTCGTAGGTGCAGATGCGCGCCGCGGTGAGCAGCAGGGACTCGATCTTCGGCATGGCGGGGCAACCTCGGGGCGGTTATCGACTGGCACCTTAGCACGCCGCTGGCGAGCGGCCGGCGCGCGCCACCCGCCGTCAGCGCCGCGGCGTGAGTTGGCGCGGCCGTACCCGCGCGCCATCGCTCAGCTCGGCGCTGGGGAACAGGACGACGCGCTCGCCGGCTTCGAGCCCCGCGAGTAGCTGCGCCTGGTGACCGTTGTTGGCGCCGATCTGCACCGCCACCCGGCGCGCCCGCCCGGCCTCTACGGCGAACACGGCCCAGTCGCTACCCTGGCGGAACAGGGCGCTGGACGGCAGGTAGAGGGTCTCGGCGCTCTGCCAGACGAGGATGCGCGCCAGTACGCGAAAGCCATGACCCAGGCCCGGGCGGCGCTCGGGCGGGTCGCTCAGGCGGATCAGGGTGTTGACCCGCTGCTCCTCCACCCCCAGGGCCGAGAACTTGGTGAAGCCGGCCGGCTCGATGCGATCGACCACGCCATTCAGCACCTGGGGGCCGCCCCAGTTGTCGATCAGCACCGTGTCGCCGGGGGCGACCTGCACGGCATCGCTGGACAGCAGCTCGACCAGCACCTCCAGGTCGCCGGCGATATCGCCGATCTCGAGGATCGGCGTGCCGGCGGCCAGGCTGGTCTCGCTCTCCTGCATCAGCCGCAGAATCTGTCCCGAGAGGGGAGCGACCAGCGCCAGCGCCAGCGGCGCGGCCGGAGTGCCATCGTCGGCGAGGCCGAGCAGGCCGGCGCGGGCGTTGGCCAGTTCCGCCTCGGCCTGGACCACGGCCGCCTGTGCCCGCTCCAGCGCCGCCTGGGCGATGCCGGCGGTGCGTTCGCTGCGGTCCAGCTCGGCCTGGGCCACGGCGTCGCGGGCATGCAGGGCGCGGGTGCGGCGCAGCTCCAGGCTGGCCAGGCGCTGTTCGGCGCCGGCGCCGGCCTGCTCGGCTCGCGCTACCCGCAGCGCCGCCGCGCGGGACTCGACCTGGGCGCGGGCCTGCGCATGGGCGCGGCGGTCCAGGGGCGTGGGCAGGCCCGGCAGCATGCGCGCGACCACGCTCTGGCCGCCCACGACGCGGTCGCCCGGCTCCGCCTCGACGCGCAGCAGCCGGCCGGCCACCGGCGCGGAGAGCACATAGGGGTCGCGCACCCGGGTGCGGCCTTCCTCGTCGATGCTCAGCTGCATGGGCCCGCGCTGCACGGTGCCGAGGTCCACCAGCAGCGGCCGTGGCCAGAAGGCGAAGGCCAGGGCGGCGGCGAGCAGGGCCGCGAGGCCGAGGGTGATCCAGAGGCGTGATCGGCTGTGGGCCAAGGCTCACTCCTGTGTCTTCAGTGCGTCAATCGGCGCGAGGCGGTCGAGGTCGCGCTTGACCAGCCAGCCGGACAGCGTCGCCGCCGCCAGCACCGCCAGGGCCGCGATGCCGTAGCTGCTGGGCACCAACAGCAGCGGCACGCGGTACAGATCGGTGCTGAAGCCGGTCGCCACCGCCTCGGTTAAGTAGTAGCCGAGTAGCGCGCCGAGCGGCAGGGCCAGCAGGGTGATCAGCGCCAGTTCGCCGAGCAGGACGAACGCCGCCTCGCCTCGGGTGAAGCCGAGCACCCGCAGGCTGGCGAGGTCGCGGGCGCGCTCGGCGAAGGCGATGCGCGCGCTGTTGTAGACGATGCCGAAGGTGATGATCGCGGCGATGGCCGCCATCACGTAGCGGATCGCCCCGGCGCCGCTGTCCAGCAGCTTGCGCAAGGCGCTCCGCGCCTCGCTGCGCAGGCTGACGCCGGCCACCGCCGGCATCTCCTTGAGCGTGCGGTAGAGCGCCTCGCCCTGGGCGCTGTCGACGCGCAGGTAGGCGCCGGAAACCCGGTTGGGCTCCTGCAGCGCCCGGTTCAGGGCGCCCAGTTCCAGGTAGGCGGGGGCGCCGAGCAGGGTCTCGGCGACGCCGGCCACCGGCAGTTGCAGGCGCGGCCGGCGGCCCTCGCGCACCTCGACGCTCAGGCTCTGGCCGGGCTGGACCCGGAGGATCTGCGCCAGGGACTCACCGAGGATCAGGCCATCGGCGCGGATGAACAGGCCCTGCATGTGCTTATCCACCGGGCGGTTCAGGCGTGGCCGGCCGACCAGGCCGCTGATCGCGCCGCGGTAGCTGTGGCGGCCGTGGCGCAGCATCACCGCCACCTGACGAAAGGGCTCGACCTCGATCACCCCGGCCATGCGCCCCAGCTCGAGGAGGGTCTTGTCCGACAGCGGTTCGATGAAGCTGAGGGTCGCGTCGCTGCGGTCGATGACGCCGAAGCTCAGCTCCAGGCTGCGCTCGAAGGCGCTCATCACGCTGAGCATGGCCACCGTCAGGGCCATGCCGGCGCCTATTCCGCCGGCTGCGCTGAGGGTGCGCCCGGGCTGGCGCAGCAGGCGGCGCACGACCATGCGGCTGGGCGGGTCGAGCAGGCGCCTGAGCAGCCGCCCCAGGCGTGCCGAGCGGCTGTAGTCGGGGGGCGCCGGCGGGCGCATGGCCACCGCCGGGTTCAGGGCGAACACCTGGCGCAGCACCAGCAGGCCGCCGGCCGAGGCGACCAGGATGCTCACGGCGAGGCCGGTGAGGAACACCCCGGGGTCGACCCGGAACAGCAGGAAGGGGAACTTGTAGTAGGTCAGGTAGACCCCGACCAGGCTGCGCCCGGCCAGCACGCCGAGCAGGCAGCCGAGCAGGGCGCCGGCCACGGCGATGGCCAGGACGAACTTGCCGTAGTGGGCGGCGACCGCGGCGCCGGAGTAGCCGAAGGCCTTGAGCAGGCCGATCTGCTCGCGTTCGGCCTGGATCATGCGCGAGATGACGATGTACAGCAGGAAGGCGGCGACGCCGAGGAAGATCGGCGGCACCACGCGGCTGGAGGCCCTGAGACCGGCGATTTCCTCGGAGATGAAACGGTTGGAGAGCTGGTCGGCCAGGCCGAAGGCCCCGGTGCTGCCATAGGGCGCGAGCAGCCGCTCCAGGTCTTCGAGCACCTGTGCCAGGCGGGCGTCGCGGCCCAGCGCCAGCAGCGCCTGGTTGAACGCGCCGTCCAGGTCGAAGGCGGCGGCCAGGGCCTCCTCGTTCATCCACAGCACGGCGAAGCGGGCGTCGTCCGGGGCCAGTTCGCCCGGCGCCACGCTATAGAGAAACTCCGGGGCCTGGGCCAGGCCGACGATGCGCAGGGTGCGCCGGGCGCCATTGAGGTTGACCCTCAGACGGTCGCCGGGGGCCAGGCCCCGGGCCGCGGCGAAGCCCTGCAGCAGGAGGATCTCGTCGTGCTGCCCGGCCGCGAGGCGGCGGCCCTCGACCAGGTGCACGGCGTTGAGCCGTGGCCGCCGATGATCCGGCAGCGACACGGCCTGGGCGCGGATCGGCACCGCCTCTTCCGGCAGGTCGATCAGGGCGGCGCCGTTGACGCGTCCCTCGACGGCGGCGACCCCGGGCAGCGCGGCGATCTGCGCGAGCAGTTGGCGCGGCGCCCGCTTGACCGGGGCGAACACCTCGGCCAGGCGATAGCGCTGGTAGTAGGCGCGTTTGCTCTCCTCCAGGGAGTTGACCAGGCCATCCATCATCACCAGCAACAGCACGCCGAGGGCGATGACCACGGCGATGGCCAGGGCCTGGCCGCGCACCCGCCTGAGGTCGCGCAGCAGTTTATGGTCCAGGGGGCTCATGGGCGGCGCCGGCTCGTCACCAGACGATCTCTTCGGCCGGGCGCTTGCTGGCGTTGAGCGTCACCTCGCGGATGCGCCCGTCGGCGAAGTGCAGGACGCGGTCGGCCATGGCCGCGGTGGCGGCGGCATGGGTGATGATCAGCACGCTGGTGCCGAGGTCCTGGTTGATGTCCTGCAGCACCCGCAGCACGGTGCGCCCGGTGTCGCTGTCGAGGGCGCCGGTGGGCTCGTCGCAGAACAGCACGGTGGGCCGCTTGGCGATGGCCCGGGCGATGGCCACGCGCTGCTGCTCGCCGCCGGAGAGCTGCGCCGGGAAATGCTCGCGACGTGGCCGCAGGCCGACCAGCTCCAGGGCTTCGAGTGGCGCCAGCGGCTGCTCGGCGATCTCGGTGACCAGCTCGACGTTCTCCTCGGCGGTGAGGCTGGGCATCAGGTTGTAGGACTGGAACACGAAGCCGACATGCCGCCGGCGGTACTGGGTGAGCTGGCTGTCGCTCAGGCTCGTCAGCTCCTGGTCGTAGAAGTGCAGGCTGCCGCTGCTGGCCCGGTCCAGGCCGCCGAGGATATTCAGCAGGGTCGACTTGCCGCTGCCGGAGGCGCCGAGCAGCACCACCAGTTCGCCGCTGGGCAGCTCCAGGTCGACGCCGCGCAACGCGCGCACGGCGCCGGGGCCCGTGCCGTAGACCTTGGTGATGCCGGCGGCGTGGAACACCG
Organism: Pseudomonas benzenivorans; assembly: GCF_033547155.1. Taxonomy (GTDB): domain Bacteria; phylum Pseudomonadota; class Gammaproteobacteria; order Pseudomonadales; family Pseudomonadaceae; genus Aquipseudomonas; species Aquipseudomonas benzenivorans_B. The sequence goes on along the minus strand of NZ_CP137892.1, from coordinate 3,399,707 downwards.
GGGCTGTGGTGCCGCTGGAGCTGGCCATAGGCTCAGTATGGGCGCTGGTCGGCCAGGCTCAAGGCGCGGAAAAAGCGCAACTTTGCGCAAGCGCCCGGCGCAGGCGGGACCCAGACTGGAGGCCAATCACTGGGAGCCGTGCGATGAGCCTGTCGTTGTATCTGTTGACCGTCCTGATCTGGGGCACCACCTGGATCGCCATCAAGCTGCAGGTGGGCGAGGTGGCGGTCGCCGCGTCCATCGCCTACCGCTTCGCCCTGGCCGCCGCGGTGCTGTTCGCCGTCCTGCTGCTCAGCGGTCGGCTGCAACGAGTCGACGGCCGCGGTCAGCTGATCTGCCTGGCCCAGGGGCTGTGCCTGTTCTGCCTCAACTTCCTGTGCTTCTACACCGCCAGCCAGTGGATCCCCAGCGGTCTGGTGGCGGTGATCTTCTCCACCGCGACGCTGTGGAACGCGCTCAATGCACGGTTGTTCTTCAAGCAGCGGATCGCCGCCAAGGTGCTGGCCGGCGGCGCCCTGGGCCTGGGCGGGCTGCTGTTGCTGTTCTGGCCGCAGGTGGCCGACCACCCGGCCAGCCGCGAGTCCCTGCTGGGCATCGGCCTGGCGCTGCTCGGCACCCTGTGTTTCTCCGCCGGCAATATGCTCTCCAGCCTGCAGCAGAAGGCCGGCCTCAAGCCACTGACCAGCAATGCCTGGGGCATGCTCTATGGCGCCGTGATGCTGGCGGCGATCTGCCTGGTCAGCGGCACGCCCTTCGCCTTCGAGTGGAGCACGCGCTATGTCGGCTCGCTGCTGTACCTGGCGATTCCCGGCTCGGTGATCGGCTTCACCGCCTACCTGACTCTGGTCGGGCGTCTCGGCCCGGAGCGCGCGGCCTACTGCACCGTGCTGTTCCCGGTGGTGGCGCTGAATATCTCGGTGTTCGCCGAGGGCTACCAGTGGAGCGCCCCGGCGCTGCTGGGTCTGGTCCTGGTGATGCTCGGCAACGTGCTGGTGTTCAGCAAGCCCAAGCCGCTGCTGCCGCTGGCCCAGGCGCTGGGCGGCAAGGCCGGCTGAGCCGGCGCGCGGCGCTCATTGCCAGGCCGAACGGGCCTCCCAGGCGAGGACGCGGTTGCCCGGCAGTGGCCGGCAGATCCTGAAGCCCTGGGCGATGTCGCAGCCGAAGTTGCCCAGACGGGTCAGGGTCTCCTGGTCCTCCACGCCCTCGGCGACCACCTCGAGGTCGAGGTTGTGGGCCAGTTCGACGATGGAGCGGACGATCTTCGCCGAGTCGTCATCGTCGCTGAGCATGCCGGCGACGAAGGACTGGTCGATCTTCAGCGCGTCCACCGGCAGCCGCTGCAGGTAGGCCAGGGAGGAATAGCCGGTGCCGAAGTCGTCGATGGTCAGGCGGGTGTCGAACTTCTTCAGCTGCACCAGGGTTTCCAGGGCCGTGCTCGGGTCATCCATCAGCGCGCTCTCGGTCAGTTCGAACTCGATCCAGTCGGGTGCGGCGCCCCAGGTGGCGAAGGCGCCGCGGATGCGCTCGACCAGCTTGGGGTCGCGCAGGTCGCGGGCCGAGAGGTTGACCGAGATCGGCCGCGAGTCGCCTTCCTCGCGCCAGGCATAGCCCTGGCTCAGCGCATTGTCGAGCACCCAGTAGGTGAGCGGGGTGATCAGCCCCGAGCTTTCCGCCAGCTGGATGAACTGGTTGGGCGCCAGCAGGCCGCGCTGCGGGTGCTGCCAGCGCAGCAGGGCCTCGGTGCCGCACACCTTGTTGGTGGCGATCTGCAGCTGCGGCTGGTAGTGCAGGCGCAGCTGGTTGGCGTCGATCGCCCGGCGCAGGTCGCTCATCAGGGTCAGGTGCTGGGCGCAGGCGCGCTCCTGTTCATCGTGGAACAGGGCATAGCCGGCCCCGGAGCGCTTGGCCCGGTCCAGGGCGCTGCCGGCTCGGCGCAGCAGGGCGTCGGTCTCGGTGCCGTGGCCGGGATAGAGGGCGATGCCGATGCTGGCGCGGGCATCGAGGTACAGGCCGGACAGGTCGATCGGCTCGTACAGCGCCTCGAGTATCTGCTGCGCCAGCTGGGTGGCCTGTTCGGCGCCGCCGCTGGGCATCAGCACGGCGTATTCCTTCTCGCCGATCCGCGCCACCGGCATCCGCGGCCCGACCGCCTGCACCAGACGGGCGGCGATGGCCTGCTGCAGGCGATCGCCTTCGCGGTAGCCGAGGGTATCGTTGATTTCCTGGTTGCTGCCGACTTCCAGCTGCAGCAGGCCCAGCGGGCGATGCTCCTGCCGGGCGCGGGCGATGGCGTCCTCCAGCAGTTCGCACAGGTGCAGACGGTTGGGCAGCTCGGTGAGGCCGTCGGTGTAGGCCATGCGCCGGATGGTGGCCTCGGCCTGAGCGGCCCGGACCCGGGTGCGCAGGGTACTGATACCGAAGCCCAGGTCCTTGGCCGTGGCACCCAGCAACTCGACCTCGCGAGCATCGAAGGCGTCGGCTTCCGCCGCCATGATGACCAGCATGCCGATCAGCTCGCCCTCGAGCCGCAGCGGCAGCACGATGGCCGCGGCGAAGCCTCGGGCGCGGGCCTCATCGCGCAGCGGAGGGTTGGCATGGCTGAGGATGTCACGCAGGACGAACGGCCGCCCCGTCTCCATCGTCGCCTCCAGCCTGTGGATGAAGGCCAGGCCTTCGGTGCTGGCGCCCCAGGCGTCGCCCAGCATCAGGAAGCCTCGGTCGAGCCCGGCATGGGCCTCGGGGCGAAAGCGTTGCGGCGCCTGGTCCTGGCGATAGGCGACGCAGGCCAGGCGGTAGCCGCAGTCCTGTACCAGCACCCGGCAGATGTCCTCGAGCAGGGCCGGCTCGTCGCTGGCATGGATCAGCGCATGGTTGACCGCGACCCGCGTCGCCAGGGCGCGATTGAGGCGCTGGATTTCCACTTCCGCCTGGTTGCGCCGGGCCTTGATGCGCAGGGCCTGGAGGCCGAAGGCCAGGTCCTCGGCGGCCTCGCCGAGCAGGTCCAGTTCCTGGGGGCCGAAGGCATCCGCCTCCGGGGCGCCGATGGCCAGGACACCGAAGATGTCGCCGCCGACCCGCAGCGGCAGTGACAGCACCGAGGCGATCTCGTGGCGGATCGCGCCCTCGCGCCAAAGCGCGGTGTTCGGATCGGTCAGCAGGTTGCGCGACAGGCTCGGTTGGCCGGTGCGGATCGCCCGGCCGCTGGGACCGCGGCCGCGTTCGTTATCCGCCCAGCTGATGTGCAGCGATTCGATGTAGCTGCGTTCGACCCCGGCGAAAGCCATCGGCGTGACGGTCTTCGCCGCGTCCTGTTCGGCGCGGCCGACCCAGGCCATGCGATAACCGCATTGCTCGACTATGACCCGGCAGATCTCCTGCAGCAGGGTGGCTTCGTCGCCGGCGCGCAACAGCGCCCGGTTGCAGCCGCTGAGGGTGCGCAGCGCGCGGGTGAGGTACTGGTGTTCCTGACTGGCGGGGTCTGGTTCTGGCATGGCTGGCCTCCAACCCATGCAGGGCCTAGGTGGCATATAGAGCCGCCGCTTGCGAGCCCGGTTCCACCGGCAGGACGGGCGGAAGCCCCTGGTCCTACGGACGCGGCGGGGCGAGCCACGAGAAGGTCCGCTTGGAGAACAGCAGCGCGGCGCTCGCCGGGTAGCACAGGTAGTGCAGGGCGAAGATCAGCACGCCCATGGGGCCTGGGCTGTCCTGCAGGCTCATCATCCCCAGCAGCGCCAGATAGAGCAGCGCGAGCAACCCGCCATAGAGCCAGAGCAGGCGCCGGCGCTCCTGCGGCTGGGGCGCGCGGCGGGCCTTGGCGGCAAAGCACAGGGCCATGGCGGCGGCGACCGTAACGGCGATCAACAGGGTGGCCGGCAGGCCGCCGAGCTTCACCAGGCTGCGCAGCAGCAGGTTGAGCAGGACCACGGCGGCCACCCCGCCGAGGGCGTAGCGCAGCATGGCCACGCGCTGCGGCGGCATCAGGGCAGGGTGGTCAGCTGTTGGTAGAGTTCCCAGGCACTGCGCTCGACCCAGCACTCGGCCAGGCGGCCGTCGCGCACGGTCCAGATGGCCACGCCGCTGAAGGCGATCGGCCGGCCGTCGGCGGGGGTGCCGAGCATGCCGTTGTTGCGCCCCGAGCAGCGCCAGCGCGACACCACCCGGTCGCCGGCGGGGTTGGCGAAGACCTCCAGGTTGTCGGTGCGCGCGTCCAGCAGCAGTTCCTGGAACGCCTTGACCCAGGCCTTGAAGGCGTCGCGGCCGCGAATGGTCTGGCCGCCGGAGGTGATGACATAGTCTTCGGTCATCAGCTCGTCGATGGCATCCAGGTCATGGGGCGGCTGCCAGACCCGGTCGAGAAAGGTCAGGGCCAGGCGTTCGGCCTGGCGGTTCGCGGTGGCGTCGAATGGCTGGGGCATGGCGAGTCTCCCGTTCGGTGGTGCGCGGCCCGCGTCGGCGGACGGAGCCGTCTCAGAGTTGCACGTTGAGGCCGAAGCGCTTTCGCAACAGCGCGCTCAGCCAGGGCCTGGGCAGTAGCGCGGCCATCAGCGGCATGGCGCGGCTGCCGTTGCCCAGGCGCAGCAGCTGCGGACGCTTGCGCCGCTGCACCGCGGCCAGCAGCTCGGCGGCGAACTGTGCGGTCGGGGTCGGGTTGTCCTGGGAGGCCTTGGCGCGGGCGCGGATGCCTTCGCGCAGCGGCCACCAGGGCGAGCCCTCGCCGAGCAGCTGTTCGGCCTCGCGGCTGGCGTTGGCGCCGAAGCTGGAGGCGATGGCCCCGGGCTGCACCTCCATCAGCTCGATTGCGAAGGGTGCCAGTTCCAGGCGCAGGGCGTCGGAGAGGGCGTGCACCGCGGCCTTGGAGGCGCAGTAGGCGCCGGCGAAGGGGGTGGCGAGGACGCCGGAGACGCTGCCGATGTTCACCACCAGGCCGCGGCTGCGGCGCAGCAGCGGGAACAGCGCGCGGGTGACGCCGACCAGGGCGAACACGTTGGTCTCGAACTGCCGGCGCAGGGCCTCCACGCCGCCGTCCAGCAGCGGGCCCATGGCGCCGTAGCCGGCGTTGTTGATCAGCACATCGAGACCGCCGCTCTCCCGTTGCAGGCGCTCGGCCAGTTGCTCGAGCGCGGCGCCGTCGTTGACATCCAGCGGCACCGCGGCAAAACCGGCGGCTTCCAGGGCGGCGAGGTCCTCGGCCTTGCGCGCGCAGGCCCAGACCCGGTAGCCGGCGGCCTGGAAGGCGTCGGCCAGGGCGCGGCCGATGCCGCTGGAACAACCGGTGATCAGAACGCTGGGCGGGGTCATGGGGCTTCCTTTCTCTGGTTCGGGTGGACGGGGGTATCCGGGCAGTCTGGATTCAATCGGCGAAGCTGCCCTGCAGGCGTTCGGCGCGGAACTCCAGGGTGCTGGCGCGGTAGCCGCTGCGCAGGGTCGGCAGCGGCAGGCAGTCCTGCCAGCTGGCGCCGGGCAGCAGGTCGCCGGGGCCGCTGTAGCGCGGCGACTCGTACAGCCGGCGGGCCAGGTTGACCGTCTCGCCGGGGCGGTAGGCGGCGATCTGCCAATGCAGCTCCCGCAGGACGGCGTCGCTGCCGTTGGTCAGCTCCAGCGCCAGCGGGCGGTTGTCCGGGCAGCGCTGCGGGGCGTACTCCAGGCGCAGTTGCAGGTGGGCCAGGTGGCGGCTTTCCCGGCTCTCCTGCCAGAGCACCCAGCTGGCCACCAGGCCCAGGCCGAGCAGGGCGGCCATGGAGATCGGCAGGGCCTTGCCCGGATAGCGGATCAGCAGGATGAACCAGGTCAGCAGCAGGAAGGCGCCGATTAGCATGGCGATGGCCTTGGCGGATGGACACCTTGCCATCCTACACAAGGCCGGGGCGACGGGCATGGGGGCGGCAGGCTAGTCCCGCCGCCGGGGCGAGTTCAGTCCAGCGGCTGGTCGCGCAGGAACACCAGCTTGTCGGCCGTGGAGTGCTCGGCCGAGTAGCGATAGCCCTGGGCGTCGAAGTTCTTGAGGGCCTCGGAATCGGTCAGGCGGTGCTTGATCACATAGCGGGCCATCAGGCCACGGGCCTTCTTGGCGTAGAAGCTGATGATCTTGTACTGGCCGTTCTTCAGGTCCTTGAACTCGGTGTCGATGATGCGCGCGTCCAGGGCCTTGCGTTTGACCGCGCCGAAATACTCGGTGGAGGCCAGATTGAGCAGCACCCGGTCGCCCTGGGCCGCCAGGGCCTCGTTCAACCAGCCGCTGATGCGCTCGCCCCAGAAGGCATAGAGGTCCTTGCCACGCGGGTTGGCCAGCTTGGTGCCCATCTCCAGGCGGTAGGGCTGCATCAGGTCCAGGGGGCGCAGCACGCCGTACAGGCCGGAGAGCATGCGCAGATGCGTCTGGGCGAAGTCGAAGTCGTCCTCGTCGAAGTCCTCGGCATGCAGGCCGGTGTAGACGTCGCCCTTGAACGCCAGCAGCGCCTGCTTGGCGTTGTCCGGGGTGAAGTGCGGCGTCCAGCTGGCGAAGCGCGCCGCGTTGAGCCCGGCGAGCTTGTCCGACAGGTGCATCAGTTCGGCGATCTGCACGGGGCTGAGGTCGCGCAGCTGGCTGATCAGGGCCTGGGCGTGGTCGAGGTGTTCGGGCTGGCTGTAGCGCTGGGTCGCCGGCGGCGTCTGGTAGTCGAGGGTCTTGGCGGGGGAAATCACCATCAGCATAGGGGCTGCTCCTGAAAGTCCTGGCGGCGATTCTAGGCCGAGCAGCGGCCCTGGCTCTACCTATCGCGGCGATTGAGTGCCCGGCGGTAGCGTCCGGGCGAGGCTTGACCCGGGGGCCGCCCCGGTCTTTTAGTGTGGGCAGGTACCCATGGCCAACAAGGAGTCGTTATGACCGCCTGCAACCACTCGCGCTGGGAACCCTCCCACGATTACCGCCCACTGGAAAGCCGTGCCGAGCGCCAGGCCTGGCGCGTCACCGCCCTGACCGGGGCGACCATGCTGGTGGAGATCGCCGCCGGCTATGCCTTCAACTCCATGGCCCTGCTGGCCGACGGCTGGCACATGGCCTCGCATATGCTCGCCATCGGCCTGACCGCGCTGGCCTACCTGCTGGCCCGGCGCTATGCCAACGACCGGCGTTTCGCCTTCGGCACCTGGAAGATCGAGGTGCTGGCGGGCTTCGCCAGTTCCATCCTGCTGCTCGTGGTCATCGCCATGCTCGCCTTCGAGTCGTTGTGGCGCCTGTGGCAACCGCAGCAGATCGCCTTCGACATGGCCCTGCTGATCGCCGTGGTCGGTCTGCTGGTCAACCTGGCATCGGCCTGGATGCTCGGCGGCGAGCACAGCCACGATCACGGCCATGCTCACCACGACCACGGACCGAGCGGCGGACGCGACCTCAATCGCCACGCGGCCTTCGTCCACGTGCTGGCCGATGCGCTGACCTCGGTGGCGGCGATCATCGCCCTGCTCGGCGGCTGGTGGCTGGGCTGGACCTGGCTCGATCCGCTGATGGGCGTGATCGGCGCGGTGATCATCGCGGTCTGGGCCAAGGGCCTGTTGCTGGAGACCGGCAAGGTGCTGCTCGACCGGGAGATGGACAGCCCGCTGGTGGCGCGGGTACGCAGCGCCCTGGTCGCGGAGCCGGACACCGAACTGGCGGACCTGCACCTGTGGCGTGTCGGGCGGGCGCAGTTCGCCTGCATCGCCAGTGTGGTGACCCATGGCAATGGCTCGGCGGATCGCTACAAGGCGCGCCTGCAAGGGTTCGGCGAACTGGTGCACGTGACGGTCGAGGTCAACCGCTGCGCCGAGAATGGGCACACCGAGTAAGGCGGCAGAGAAGAGGCGGGAAAATGGCGTCAATCGCGCCGGTAGGACTTTTGACTGTAACGGGCTGGGGGGGGATCGCCAAGGGTTATTCGTCGATAGGCAAAATAAAGTTCAAAAAGTTGAAAAGAACGTTTGCCTGTCATGTTTTTTGGAGTAATTAAAAAGCAAGACCGCCGAATCCTGCAGACAGGTGGCGGCCATCGGCCCTCATCCTGCTTGCACCTTCTCAGCCCCGCCTGAGTCGTCGGCGGCCTCCCGCGGCGGAGCGCTGCTGTGGCATTCCGTCGCATGGCTACTAGAAGAAGGTGACCGAGTATGGATGACCATGGACGCTCCACGCCCACCGCTCCGACCCTCTACGCTCTCGACACCAATGTCCTGATCCACGATCCCAATGCGTTGCTGAACTTTCAGGAACACCACGTTGCCATCCCGATGACCGTGCTGGAGGAACTGGACAAGCTGAAAACCGGAAAGGCCGGCGTCGCCGCCGAATGCCGGCAGGCCATTCGCCTGATCGACAAGATTCTCGGCAGTGCCGCGCCCGACGAAGTCGAGCTGGGCGTACCCATTCAGCGGGAGAAGAGCGGGCCCTGCGGGTTCCTGTCGATTCTCATGAGCAAGAGCGCCTCGCCGATCACCTGGCTGCCGGAAGACCTCAACGACAACAAGATCATCAACCAGTTGGTCGAGCTCAAGTCGCGGCGTCCCGGGGTGGCCGTGGTGCTGGTGACCAAGGACATCAACATGCGCCTGAAGGCGCGCGCCTGCGGCATCGACTCGGAGGACTACCACACCGACCAGCTGGTCGACGACGTGTCCCTGCTGTCCCAGGGTTACCACAGCATGGAGGGCTCGTTCTGGGACCGCGTCAGCACCGTGGAAACCCGTCAGGATCATGGTCGCACCTGGCACCGGGTGCAGCTGATCGACAACCTGCCGGCGGTGCACGTCAACGAGTTCATCGTCGACGGGCAGGGCTTCGTCGGCTGGATCAAGGGTATCGAGGCCAATGAGCTGGTGATCCTCGACCTGCACCAGGAACCCCTGATGCACCAGGAGGCCTGGGGCCTGCGCCCGCGCGACATCTACCAGGCCCTGGCGCTCTATGCCCTGCTCGACCCGGACATCCACCTGGTCAACCTGTCCGGCGCCGCCGGTTCGGGCAAGACCATCCTGGCCCTGGCCGCGGCCATCGAGCAGACCATGGTCAGCAAGCGTTACCGGCGCATCATCGCCACCCGCAGCGTGCAGGGCCTGGATCAGGAGATCGGCTTTTTGCCCGGCACCGAGGCGGAGAAGATGGAGCCCTGGCTCGGCGCCATTACCGACAACCTGGAAGCGCTGCACATGGAGGACGAGAACACCCACGGCAGCGTCGACTACATCCTGCAGAAGGTGCCGCTGCAGTTCAAATCGCTGAACTACATCCGTGGGCGCAGCTTCCAGCAGAGCCTGATCCTCATCGACGAGTGCCAGAACCTCACCCCGCACCAGATGAAGACCATCATCACCCGCGCCGGCAGCGGCTCCAAGGTGGTCTGTCTGGGTAACCTGGCGCAGATCGATACGCCCTACCTGTCGGCGCCCAGCTCGGGTCTGACCTACCTCACCGAACGCTTCAAGGACTTCGAACACGGCGTGCACATCACCCTGCAAGGGGTGCCGCGCTCGATCCTCGCCGAGTTCGCCGAGAGCCATATGTAACCCCACCCTCCCGTCCTATCCGCCGCGTCGGGCCTGCGCCCGGCGCAGGCGGGGGCGACTGACCATCCGATTCCATGGCATTCACAGGTGCCGAAAGCTGACCCGCGGGTTTACAATCGGCCGATACCCGCCTGGAGCAAACCTGTGTTGACCCATCTCGATTCCCAAGGTCGCGCCAATATGGTCGACGTCAGCGACAAGGCCCTGACCGTCCGTGAGGCCGTGGCCGAAGCCCGGGTGCGCATGCGCCCGCAGACCCTGCAGATGATCGTCGAGGGCGAGCACCCCAAGGGCGACGTGTTCGCCGTGGCGCGCATCGCCGGCATCCAGGCGGCGAAGAAGACCGCCGACCTGATCCCCCTGTGTCATCCGCTGATGCTCAGCAGCGTCAAGGTCGAACTTACGGCCGAGGGCGATGACGCCGTGCGCATCCGCGCGCGCTGCAAGCTCTCCGGGCAGACCGGCGTGGAGATGGAGGCGCTGACCGCCGCCAGTGTCGCCGCGCTGACCATCTACGACATGTGCAAGGCGGTGGACCGCGGCATGATCATCGAGAGCGTGCGCCTGCTGGAGAAGCTCGGCGGCAAGAGTGGCCACTACAAGGCCGGGGACGAGCAATGATCCGCGTGCAGTACTTCGCCCGCTACCGCGAAACCCTGGGCCTGGACGGCGAGCAGCTGCGCGACAGCCAGGGCTTCGCCACCCTCGACGACCTGCGCCGCCACCTGCTGGCCCGTGGCGGGGTGTGGGAGGTGCTGGCCGAGCAGAACTTGATGTGCGCGCGCAACCAGGAACTGTGCAGCCTCGACGAGCCCCTGGCCGAGGGCGACGAGGTGGCCTTCTTCCCCACCGTGACCGGGGGCTGAGCATGGCCATTCGCGTTCAGCACGAGCCGTTCGATCCGGGCGCCGAAACCAATGCGCTGCACGCGGCCAATGTCGGCGTCGGCGCGGCGGTCAGCTTCGTCGGCTACGTGCGCGACTTCAACGAGGGCCGCGAGGTCGGCGGCATGTTCCTCGAGCACTTCCCCGGCATGACCGAGAAGGCCCTGGGCAAGATCGCCGAGGAGGCCGGGCGGCGCTGGCCGCTGCTCAATATCCAGATCATCCACCGCATCGGCCGCCTGGAGCCGGGCGAGCCGATCGTCTTCGTCGGCACCAGCAGCGCCCACCGCCAGGCCGCGTTCGACGCCTGCGCCTTCGTCATGGACTACCTCAAGACCCGCGCGCCGTTCTGGAAGAAGGAAGACACCTGCGACGGTCCGCGCTGGGTCGAGGGACGGGCCAGCGACCAGGCCGCGGCGGAGCGCTGGCGCAGCGACTGAAGTTAGGGGCTGTTCGCGGCGCCTCGGTCACTCGCGTGACGGGGCGTCATATCCAGGCGTAGCAGGGCGCTCTTCTCCGGTAGGCGGAGGCTGCCCGTCTCGGGCAGTTCCTCGAACCAGGCCAAGCGCAGGCGCATGACATGCCCCTCCACGCCTAGAGATGCGATGTGCAGGATGGGCAGGTGCTCGCGATCGAGTGCCCGCGATGCGCTGGCGTGCCATTGGCCGAGCAGGCGGCCGGTGACATCCAGCCGGTCGATGTAGAGCTCCTGCGCCAGCAGCTGTGAGATCACGTAAATGTCAGTGCCGAGACAGAACACCTGTCCCATGGGGTAGAGGTTCTCGAAGCGCCAATTGGGCGTGCTGGATTGCAGGTAGGTGCGCGGTCCGTCGTGGATCAGCCCGATGCCGGCGGCGCAGCCGACCACGCGCCGCTCCACCGCCTCCCGGCTCAGCGGCTGTCGATCGCGCCATTCTTCTACGCGCACGTGGGCCCGTGGGTAACCGCCGCTGAGCCGGCGGGCTGCGTTGGGCCTGAGCACCTGGCGGATAAAGTCCGCGGCATGCTCGCCCTGCCAACCGGAGGGGGTGTCCCTCGACCATTCGCTGATGCCGCGTCGCCATAGCTCGCGACGGGCCATCAGTTGTCCGGTTTGTCGGTCGTGCAGGGTCCAGACCACCCGCTGCGGCCAGCGCTCGCTGTGGGGATTGGCCAGCAGGCTTTCCTTGACCACATAGCGCGAGCCTGTGCCGTCCCAGGGGATGGAGGTGCGCGCCTGCGCCGGTAGCGGTCGGTAGGTGCGGCCCTGGTGGTGAATGGCGGCATAGGGAAGCTTGCTGGCATAGCTCAGGCCCATGCTCGCTGTTAGCCCCGGCGTGCCCTCTTCGATGATCAGGGTGATTTCGTCGGTAGGCGCGGTGGCGTGGATGACCTGCAACGGTGGGCGCGGCTGCAGCAGGTACACCAGGCCGAGGGTGGCGCCAGCGAGCAGCAGCACCAGGCCGAGGCCGAGCCGCTGTGCGGCGCTGAACAGCCGCAGGGCGCGCCATAGGTAGTGCAGTGCCACCCCGGCCGGGGCGAGGATGGCCGCGCTCAGCGAGGGGGCGCTGCGCAGCGTGTCCGGGTTCTGTGCCAGCATGATCAGCAGGGGGAGGCTGGCTGTCAGGCCGCAGAGCAGCAGGGCGCAGATCGCCTGGGTGCAGCCTGGGGCCTCGCGGCTGGGGGGCCACACCAGCGCCGCAATCAGCCCCAGGCAGCCCAGCCAGGCGGCGCCGCTGAGCAGGCTGCCCCAGAGCTCGTCGGCGCCTGCTAGCAGTAGGCTGAATAGGGCCAGGATCAAGGCGCAGAGGAGGCCGCCAATATAGATGAGCGTTCGCACCAGCCCCCAGGGCCAACGGGTCCGGTTCATCCGGCGCTCGCCATTGGGGGGGTAGAACTGGGGAGCGGTAACCTTACCGACAAGATGCTATCCATGCTTCTGCCCTGGTGTCCTCGATTGTCTCGGTTTTGTCCGGTCGGCCCATAATCCTGACCGGCTCGTCGAACGGTCGTGGGCCGTTGTCATTTGACGTTGCGGCGCGACCTCGCGAATGGCTCGCCCACTGCGCTCGGGCCAGGGGCGAGCATAAAAAAGGCGAAGCCGGGGCTGCGCCTTTTTTGTCGCCTCAGTGCTTGCGCGGCACCGGCTTGAGCAGCGCGTCCGGCGGCATCTCGCAGTTGATCTTGCGCCCCAGCAGCGCCTCGATCGGCGGCAGGGCGAAGGCGTCGTCCTCGCCGGCGAAGCTGATGGAGGTGCCGCTGGTGCCGGCGCGGCCGGTGCGGCCGATGCGGTGCACGTAGTCGTCCGGGTCTTCCGGCAGGGTGAAGTTGATCACATGGCTGATGCCTTCGACATGGATGCCGCGGCCGGCCACGTCGGTGGCCACCATCACGCGGATCTTGCCTTCGCGGAAGCCTTCCAGGGCGCGGATGCGCTTGTGCTGGGGCACGTCGCCGGACATCTGCACGGCGCTGACGCCGTCGCGGGTCAGGCGCTCCTCGATGCGCCGCACCTCGTCCTTGCGGTTGGCGAAGACCATCACCCGGCTCCAGTCGTTCTGGGTGATCAGGTTGTACAGCAGCTTGTACTTGTCGGCGCTGGCGACCGCATAGACGTGCTGCTCGACCGTGTCGCTGGCGACGTTCTCCGGCTCGATCTCGACGATGGCCGGATTCACCGTCCACTGCTTGGCCAGGTTCATCACGTCTTCGGTGAAGGTGGCGGAGAACAGCAGGGTCTGGCGTTCGCCCTTCATCGGGGTCTGGCGGATGATCTGCCGTACCTGGGGGATGAAGCCCATGTCGAGCATACGGTCGGCCTCGTCGAGCACCATCACCTCGACCATGTCCAGGTGCACCTCGCCGCGCTGGTTGAAGTCCAGCAGGCGGCCCGGGGTGGCGACCAGGATGTCGCAGAAGCGCGATTCCAGTTGCTTGAGCTGCTTGTCGAAGTCCATGCCGCCGACGAAGCTCATCACGTTCAGGCCGCTGTACTTGGTCAGGCCGATGGCATCGTTGGCGATCTGCACCACCAGCTCGCGGGTCGGGGCGATGATCAGTGCGCGCGGCTCGCCCATGTAGCGCTCTTTCGGCGGCGGGGTCTGCAGCAGCTGACTGATGATCGAGACGAGGAAGGCCGCGGTCTTGCCGGTGCCGGTCTGGGCGCGGCCGATGGCGTCCTGGCCCTTGAGGGTGTAGCCGAGGACCTGGGCCTGGATCGGCGTGCAATAAGGGAAGCCGAGGTCGTGGATGGCGTGCATCACCCGCGGATCGAGGTCGAAGTCGTGGAAGCGGGTCTTGCCTTCGGCAGGTGCCACCACGAAGTCTTCCAGCTTCCAGTTGTCGACGGGCTTGGCCGCACGTTCGCGGCGTGGCTTGCTGGCGTTGCCCTTGCCGCCGCGTGCCGGTTTGGCTGCGGCATTGTCTGGCGCCTCGGCACTGTCAGTGGCCGCACGTCCGGCGTCTTTGGGCTTGGCGGGGCGGTTGGGCTTCTCGTCTCGGGCGTTTTGGCTGCGAGGGGTTGCCGGCGCAGTGAGCGTATCGGCTTGCTCGCCCTCGGCTTTGCCGAACATCTTCTTGAGTGCTTTGAGCACGGTCATCTCGTCAATTGGTTAAGGAGTGAACGGCGGCCAGTGTAAAGCAAGAAGTCGGCGCGGCGAAGCTCCCTGCTCGGGCGACTTGTCAATGCCTGTGCGGCATTTTCCTCAAGGGGCTGCCTGACTGCTCGGTCAGTCCGGCGGCAGGGTCGCCAGCAGCAGGCGCTGGACATTGCCGCCCATGATCGCGGCGATCTCGGCATGGCTGAAGCCGGCCGCCTGTAGGCCCTCGGTCAGCTGGGCCAGGCCGCTGACATCGAAGGGCGCGCGGATGGTGCCGTTGAAGTCCGAACCGAGGGCCACATGTTCGACGCCGATCAACTCGCTGGTGTAGCGGATCGCCCGTACTATGGCCTCGACCGAGGTGGCGCAGACGGCCGCGTCCCAGTAGCCGATGCCGACCAGCCCGCCGCTGGCGGCGATGCCGCGCAGCTGCGGGTCGCTGAGATTGCGCGGGCCGGGGCAGGTGCCCGCGACGCCGGTGTGGGATACCAGCAGCGGTCGTCGGGCCATGGCCAGCACGTCGTCGATCAGGGCGGCGGAGGCGTGGGCCAGGTCGATCAGCATGGCCTTGTCTTCCAGACGGGCGATCACCCGGCGCCCGAATGGGGTGAGGCCGCCCTTGTCCAGGCCGTGGGCGGAGCCGCCGACTTCGTTGTCGAAGAAATGGGTCAGGCCGGCGATGCGAAAACCGGCGTCATACAGGTGCTCGAGGTTGTCCAGGTTGCCCTCGAGCGGATGCAGGCCCTCGGTGGCGAGCAGCGCGGCGACCCGCCGTGGGTCCTGCTGGCGGGCCTGGATAAAGGCCGCTAGGTCTTTCCGGCTGCGGATCAGCACCAGGCGACCCTGGCTGGCGGTCGCCGCCTGCCGGAGTTTAGCGGCCTGGTACAGGGCCCGTTGCAACAGGCTGTCCCAGGTCGTCCTTGGCCAGCGCTGGGCCAGCGCCAGCAGGGTGATGTTGTCGCTGTCGGCGGCGTTGCGCTGGTAGTTGAGCCCGCGCGGGGTCTTGGTCACGGTGGAGAATACCTGCAGCGCCACACCGCCTTCGAGCAGCCGCGGCAGGTCGGAGTGGCCGTAATTGTGGCGTTCGAGGAGGTCGCGCTGCCAGAGCAGCGCATCGTCGTGCAGGTCGGCGATGAACAGCTGCTGGTGAAGACGTCGCGCCGCTTCGCTCGCCGAGTAGGGCGGGCCGAGGGCGACGCCGTTGAGCAGGCGGTCGAGCAGCTGAGGCAGGCTGAAAAAGAGCGCCCCAGCACCCATGGCGAGCAGCAGGATAAGCAGGAGCTTGCGCATGGGGTCTCCGGAAGTGCGGGGCGAGCAAAGGCATGGCGCTGGTATGAGCCTAGCCAAAGGTGAGGCAGGTTCATCCGGGGGCTACTGGAGGCCTCGGTTGGCTGCACGCCCAGAACGCCGGGAATCCACCGGCGGAACAACCTACCGAGAGGTCGCCGCTAGCCGTACAGGCAGTTGCGGCCCTGTTGCTTGGCCCGGTATAGCGCGCTGTCGGCCCGGGCGATCAGGTCTGATAGCTCATCCCTCTGGCGCATCAGGGCCAGGCCGATGGATACCGTTACCCCCGGCAGCACGCCGCTGGGCGCGTAGAAGGAGGGGATCTGCTGCAGGGCCATGCGCAGGCGCTCGCCGATGCGCCGACCATCGTCCTCGCCGATCTCCGGCAGCAGGATGACGAACTCTTCGCCGCCGTAGCGGATCAGGCTGTCCTTGGGCCGCAACTGCTCGCGCAGCGTGTGGGCGACCATGCTCAAGGCATAGTCGCCGGCCAGGTGCCCGTGCCGGTCGTTGTAGGCCTTGAAGTGGTCGACATCCAGCATCAGCAGGCACAGCGGCTGGCTGTTGAACGCGCAGCGGGTGCTTTCCCGTTCGAATACATGCTTGAGCCAGCGGCGGTTGAACGCGCCGGTGAGGGCATCGATATTGGCGCTCTGTTCGCTGTCCAGGAGAATGCGGTTGCCTGAGCGCAGCCGTTCGCAGAGCAGGCTGAGCAGGTTGTGCATCAGTTGCGGCGATTGTTGAAACAGCTTGATCAGGGCTTCACGATGCAGGCGTAGCAGGCTGCAGGGCGTACTCGCCACCACGTAGGCCGACGGCGCCTGGTTGTCGATGAAGCTGATCTCTCCTGCACAGTCGCCGACGTTCAGGGTATTCACCGGCTGGTTGTCCAGTGAACCGAGATAGACCTTGAGCTGGCCACTGAGCAGCAGATACAGGTGCTGGTTGCGCTGGAAGGGCGAGAGCAGAATCTCGCCGGCTTCCAGCTCGCAGGCCCGGAAGGACTTCAGCACCTGGTTCACGCAGCTGGCGGCGACGTTGTTGAACAGTCGCAGTTGATGGATACGTTGCGGGTCGACTTGCCAATGCGCTTCTTTCATGGCGAAGGCGCGCGGCGCTGGCTGTGAAGGGGGGCGGGCATCGCGAACACTCCCTGTTGTCAGGCGATCTCCAATCCCGACAGTATGCCGGCGAACCGGGGCTGGCAATCCTCGAGGCGCCTTGCCCGACCGGTGGCTGAGGAATCTGACTAGCTCGTCACGTTTCGGCGCCACCGGCAGGGCCATGACGCAGGAGCCCCCTACGCCTTGCCCGGCATCATGGCACCTGTCCGGATGCCGCCCCGTTGTCGCCCAAGCGCTCCTCCAGCCAGTCGGCTATATCGCGAATCTCCTCCGGCAGGACTTCGTGGGCCATCGGGTATTCGCGCCAGCGCACCTCCACCCCCTGGGCCGCAAGCGCATCATGGGCGGCGCGGCCCAGGGTGGGCTGTACCACATCATCGAAGGTGCCGTGCAGGCAGAGCACGGGTAACTGCTTCTTGTCATCGGCCAGTTGCGTGTCGCCGTCGAGGGTCGGTGCATAGGTGGACAGCGCCAGCACTCCGCCGAGCGGCCCCTGCCAGCGCAGGAACGCGGCATGCAGGGCCACGGCACCGCCCTGGGAGAAGCCGGCGAGGAAGATGCGCCGGGGGTCTATGCCGCTGTCGCGCTGGGCCTCGATCAGCGCTAGCACCTGTTGCGCCGATGCCTCCAGCTGTTCGCGGTTGATCGCGCGAGCTGGACTCATGGTCAGGATGTCGTACCAGCTGGGCATGGCCCAGCCGCCATTGATGGTCACCGCCTGGGTCGGTGCCTGGGGCAGGACGAAGCGGGTGCTGGGTAGTCGCTCCTGCAGCGCTTCGGCCACCGGCAGGAAGTCATAGCGGTCGGCGCCCAGGCCGTGCAACCAGACGACGCAGGCGTCTGCGCGAGGTGTGGGGTGAAGAATCAAAGGATCGCTCATGGCGGGGCTCCAGTCTGGTGCGGCCGTGTCTATAGGAGGGCGGCAGCGCTTTGGCTAAGTGACTAATCTGGGAAGAATATGTCGCAAGATTACAAGTTTTACGCTTGACCTGTCCGTATGGTGGTAATGGCAAGGTGCTGGTATGGGCTTTGCTATGGCCAATAGGACTGATGACGTTGCCCGGTGCGGTAACACCTGTACCAGGCCGGGAGCGGAACAGACGGGAAGCCGATTTGATGGGGTTTCCAAAGGTTCGTCTAGCATTGCATGCCGGGCGAGGAGTAAATGGCTATCCGTCTCCGACCCATTCGACCAGTGGGTACACGAGAGTTTTTTGGCTTAAGGAAGATTCGCCAACTAGACTCTCGAAGAGGTCTGATCCGCCGGTTTGACGCGTTGCTGCCGACGCATCCGACGAGCCCCAAAAGGGCAGGGTGGTAGGACCGAGACTCCAACACAACAAAAGCAACTGGAGGTTTTAATGAAGATGGTGAAATCCACCCTGGCGGTACTGACTACCGCAGCCGTTCTCGGTGTCAGCAGCTTCGCTCAGGCGGGCGCTACCCTGGACGCGGTGCAGAAGAAAGGTTTCGTGCAGTGCGGTATCAGCGATGGTCTGCCGGGCTTCTCCTACGCGGACGAGAAGGGCAATTACCTGGGGCTCGACGTCGATGTGTGCCGTGCCGTGGCAGCCGCCGTATTCGGCGACGCAACCAAGGTCAAGTACAGCCCGCTGACCGCCAAGGAGCGCTTCACCGCGCTGCAGTCCGGCGAGGTCGACATCCTGTCGCGTAACACCACCTGGACCAGCTCGCGCGACTCCGGCCTGGGCCTGAACTTCGCCGGCGTGAACTACTACGACGGTCAGGGCTTCCTGGTGAACAAGAAGCTCGGCGTGTCCAGCGCCAAGGAACTCGATGGCGCCACCGTCTGTATCCAGGCCGGTACCACCACTGAGCTGAACCTCTCCGACTACTTCCGTGCCAACGGCATGAAGTACACCCCCATCACCTACGATACCTCCGACGAGAGCGCCAAGTCGGTGGAAGCCGGCCGTTGCGACGTGTTGACCTCCGACCAGTCGCAGCTGTACGCGCAGCGCATCAAGTTGGCCGCGCCGGAAGAGTACGTGGTGCTGCCGGAAGTGATCTCCAAGGAGCCGCTGGGCCCGGTCGTGCGCCAGGGTGACGAAGAGTGGTTCGACATCGTGCGTTGGTCGCTGTTCGCCATGCTCAACGCCGAAGAGCTGGGCATCGACTCGAAGAACGTCGAGGAGATGGCCAAGTCCACCAAGAACCCGGACATCGCTCGCCTGCTGGGCGCCGAGGGTGAGTTCGGCAAGGACCTGAAACTGCCGAAAGACTGGGCGGTGCAGATCGTCAAGCAAGTGGGTAACTACGGCGAAAGCTTCAATCGCAACGTCGGTGCCGGCAGCGAGCTGAAGATCGAACGTGGCCTCAATGCCCTGTGGAACAAAGGTGGTCTGCAGTACGCACCGCCGGTGCGCTGACCGTCTTGCCGGTGTCCCGTCCTGGGGCACCGGCATCGTTCTGACGACGTGAACCCCTGGCCCGCGGACGCGGGCTAGGGTGTTCCAAGAGGGCTCCTATGCAAAATACCGCAGATACCTCGCACCCCAAGGGCTCGGTCTGGACCGATCCCAAGGTACGCGCATGGATATTCCAGATTCTCGCCGTCATCGCCGTCATGGCGATCGGCTGGTACCTGTTCGATAACACCCAGACCAACCTGGAGAAACGCGGCATCACCTCCGGTTTCTCCTTCCTCAACAACAGCGCCGGCTTCGGCATCGCCCAGCACCTGATCGACTACAGCGAGAGCGACACCTACGGACGGGTGTTCGTCATCGGCCTGCTCAACACCCTGCTGGTATCGGTCATCGGCATAGTGCTGGCGACCATCCTGGGCTTCATCCTCGGCGTCGCGCGGCTCTCGCATAACTGGCTGATCAGCCGGCTGGCCACCGTCTACATCGAGACCTTCCGTAACATCCCGCCGTTGCTGCAGATATTCTTCTGGTACTTCGCAGTCATGCTGTCCTTGCCCGGGCCTCGGCAGAGCCTGGAGGTCGGGCAGAGCTTCTTCCTCAACAGCCGCGGCCTGTACATGCCGGCGCCTAGCGCGTCAGACGCATTCGGCACCTTTATCGGGGCGGTGTTGATCGCCGTCGTCGCCATCGTGCTGATCGGGCGCTGGGCGAAGGCGCGCCGGGAAGCGACCGGCAAGGTCTTCCACGTGTCGATCGCCGCAGTGGCGCTGATAGTCGGGCTGCCGGGCCTGGCAGTCGCGGTGGCGGGTAATCCGCTGCAATGGAGCATGCCCGAGCTGGCCGGCTTCAACTTCCGCGGCGGCTGGGTGATGATCCCCGAGTTGATCGCCCTGACCCTGGCGCTGACCATCTACACCGCGGCCTTTATCGCCGAGAACGTGCGTTCCGGGATCATGGCGGTCAGCCATGGGCAGACCGAGGCGGCGCGCTCCCTGGGCCTGCGCGGAAGCTATACCCTGCGTCTGGTGATCATTCCCCAAGCCCTGCGGGTGATCATTCCGCCGCTCACCAGTCAGTACCTCAACCTGGCGAAGAACTCCTCCCTGGCGGCCGGTATCGGCTATCCGGACATGGTCTCGTTGTTTGCCGGCACCGTGCTCAACCAGACGGGGCAGGCCATCGAGGTGATCGCCATCACCATGAGCGTCTACCTGGCCATCAGCATCAGCATTTCCATCCTGATGAACTGGTACAACAAGCGCATTGCGCTGATCGAGCGGTAAGGAGCAGCCCATGCAAACCCATACCTTCAGACCCGACATGCCGCCACCCGTGCTGAGCGTCGGCGTGCTCGGCTGGCTGCGTGCCAACCTGTTTTCCAACTGGTTCAACACCCTGCTGACCCTGTTCGCCGCCTACCTGGTCTGGCTGATCATCCCGCCGATCATCCAGTGGGCCTTCCTCGACGCCAACTGGGTCGGCACCACCCGGGCCGACTGCACCAAGGACGGCGCCTGCTGGGTGTTCGTGCAGCAGCGTATCGGCCAGTTCATGTACGGCTTCTACCCGGAGACCCTGCGCTGGCGTGTCGACCTCACCCTGTGGATGGCGGTCATCGGCGCGGCGCCGCTGTTCATCCCGCAGATGCCGCGCAAGGCCGTGTACGGCCTGGCCTTCCTGGTGCTGTATCCGCTGCTGGCCTACTGGTTGCTGCACGGCGGCTTCTTCGGTCTGTCGACCGTGCCGACCAGCCGCTGGGGCGGTCTGATGCTGACCCTGGTGATCGCCTCGGTGGGCATAGCCGGCGCCCTGCCATTGGGCATAGTGCTGGCCCTCGGTCGGCGTTCGGACATGCCGGCGATCCGCGTGCTGTGCGTGACCTTCATCGAGTTCTGGCGCGGCGTGCCGCTGATCACCGTGCTGTTCATGTCCTCGGTGATGCTGCCGCTGTTCCTGCCGGAAGGGCTCAGCTTCGACAAACTGATGCGCGCCTTGATCGGGGTGATCCTGTTCCAGTCGGCCTATATCGCCGAGGTGGTGCGTGGCGGTCTGCAGGCCATCCCCAAGGGGCAGTACGAGGCGGCCGCGGCCATGGGCCTGGGCTATTGGCGGATGATGGGGCTGGTGATCCTGCCGCAGGCCCTGAAACTGGTGATTCCCGGCATCGTCAACACCTTCATCGCCCTGTTCAAGGACACCAGCCTGGTGATCATCATCGGCCTGTTCGACCTGCTCAACAGCATCAAGCAGGCGACCACCGACCCGGCCTGGCTGGGCATGGCCACCGAGGGCTATGTGTTCGCGGCGCTGATTTTCTGGATTTTCTGTTTTGGTATGTCCCGCTACTCCATGCACCTGGAGCGCAAGCTGGACACTGGCCACAAGCGTTAGGAGTTATGTCATGAGTGAAGCTATCAAGCAGTCGATCAGCGCCGCGCCGGGGATCATCCAGATGGACGGCGTGCACAAGTGGTACGGCCAGTTCCATGTGCTCAAGGACATCAACCTGAACGTGCAGCAGGGCGAGCGCATCGTCCTCTGCGGCCCGTCCGGTTCGGGCAAGTCCACCGCCATCCGCTGCCTCAACCGCCTGGAGGAACATCAGCAGGGGCGCATCGTCATCGACGGCACCGAGCTGACCCACGACCTCAAGCACATCGAGGCGGTGCGCCGCGAGGTCGGCATGGTGTTCCAGCACTTCAACCTGTTCCCCCACCTCACCGTGCTGCAGAACTGCACCCTGGCGCCGATGTGGGTACGCAAGATGCCCAAGCGCGAGGCCGAGGAGGTGGCCATGCATTACCTGGAGCGCGTGCGCATCCCGGAGCAGGCCGGCAAGTATCCGGGGCAGCTGTCCGGCGGCCAGCAGCAGCGCGTGGCGATCGCCCGGGCGCTGTGCATGAAACCGAAGATCATGCTGTTCGACGAGCCGACCTCGGCCCTCGACCCGGAAATGGTCAAGGAAGTGCTGGACACCATGGTCGGCCTGGCCGAAGACGGCATGACCATGCTCTGCGTGACCCACGAGATGGGCTTCGCCCGTACCGTGGCCAATCGGGTGCTGTTCCTCGACAAGGGCGAGATCGTCGAGGAGGCCGACCCGGACACCTTCTTCACCAACCCGAAGAACGAGCGCACCCAGCTGTTCCTCAGCCAGATCCTGCACTGACCCATCGGTAACGTGCCGCATAAAAAGGGGAGCCAGGAGGCTCCCTTTTTTATGCGGCCGTGTTCGGCCTGCCGGGCCACAGCCGCGGCTCAGGCCGTTTGGCGCAGGCGCTGGCGGAAGGCGCCCGGAGACTCTCCGCACAGCTGCTTGAAGCGTTTGGCGAAGGTCGCGCGGTCGCCGTAGCCGACCCGCTCGGCAATCTGCTCCAGAGAGTGCGTCGGGTCGCTCAGGGCGCGCTGCGCGGCAGTGATGCGCAGGCGCTGCAGATAGTCGTTGGGCGTCAGCCCGGTGCTGGCCTTGAAGCGTCGCAGCAGGGTGCGTGGCGAGCAGTTGGCCCGCGCGGCCAGGCGGTTGAGGTCGATCGGTTCGGCGTGATGCTGATGCAGCCAGTGCAGCAGCGGGCCGAGCTGCGGGTCGTCGCGACTGTCCTGGGGGAGCAGCGGAGCGAAGCGCGCTTGCTGGCCGCGCGGGCTGTCGAACACCAGGGCGTTGGCAACTTGCCGCGCCAGGTCATCCCCTGCATGCCGGGCGATCAGGTACAGGCACAGGTCCAGGCCGGCATGGGCGCCGCCGGAGCTGAGCAGGTTGCCGTCGTGGCAGAGCATCTGCTCGACATCCAGCGCAACCCGCGGGAAGCGTCTGCGGAACGCATCGGCCAGGGCCCAGTGGGTGGTGGCCCGGCGACCGTCGAGCAAGCCGGCGGCGGCGAGCAGGAAGGCGCTGCTGCATAGGCTGGCGATCTGCTGGTGGACGGGGCGCTGCGCCAGCCAGGCCAGGAACGCGGCATTCGCGGTCAGGTTGCTGTCGATGGCGCTGCCGGTCGCCGGCACTATCAGCAGCTCGGCGCGGGTTGCCAGCTCCAGGCCGCCGTCGACCCGGATGCAGGCGAACTCCAGTTCGACCGGCCGGGCATCGGCGCTGAAGCGCTGCAGATTGAACACTGGCCGTCCGGCCAGGCGGTTGGCCAGGGCGAAGGCATCGTGGGCCATGCTCAGGCTGGAGCACAAGGTTTGCGGGCAGACATGCAGCGCGATCTGGAGCATGGGGTAGGCAGTCGACAGGAGGATGGCGATTATTGACACAAGATTGTCGATTACGCCAATCGCGTCGCGGCGTAGCTGCACCCATACTCATGGGCTTATATCTTTGGAGCCGGGCCTATGCGTCATCCCAATGTCGAACTGATCAGCCGGTTCTACCGGGCCTTCCAGCAACTGGACGCCGAAACCATGGCCACCTGCTACGCCGAGGACGTGCGTTTCGGCGATCCGGTGTTCGAGGATCTGCGCGGTGCCGCAGCGGCGGACATGTGGCGCATGCTCACGGCGCGGGCCCAGGACTTTTCCCTGACCTTCGACCGGGTGCAGGCGGACGATCGCCAGGGCAGTGCCCGCTGGGTCGCCCGTTATCGGTTCGGCCAGACCGGCCGGCGCGTGGTCAACCCAATCGAGGCGCACTTCCTGTTCCGCGACGGCAAGATCATCGAGCACCACGATAGTTTCGACCTGTGGCGCTGGTCTCGTCAGGCCCTGGGGCTCAAGGGGTGGGTGCTGGGCTGGGCGCCGCCGGTGCAGCAGGCCATCCGCCGTCAGGCGCTCAAGGGCTTGGCGCAATTCAGGGCTACGCGCTAGCGGCGCCTGGTGCGGCTGCCTAGGTAGGTGACCGGGGGCGGTGGTAATCTCTGTGCCCCGTGCTTTCATCCAAGATAGCGACGGCCTGCACAGCCGCGCTGTCCGATGACCATGAGCGTCGCCTTTCAGGAAGCCCGACCGTGAGTGAACTGCTGCTATCGTTGAACAAGGCCAAGGCCTGGACCGTGCACGCGGTGACCGCCAGCGGGGTGATTCTCGCGCTGCTGGCGTTGCTGGCGGTGCTCGACGGGCGGCCGCAAACCTGCCTGCTGTGGCTCGGCCTGGCCCTGCTGGTGGACGGCCTGGATGGCACCCTGGCGCGCAAGTTCGACGTCAAGGGCGTGTTGCCGCATTTCGACGGAGTGACCCTGGACCTGGTGATCGACTACCTCACCTATGTGTTCATTCCGGCGATCTTCGTCTATCGCTTCGTGCCACTGCCCGACTACACCCTGTTGCCGGCGGTCGGGCTGATCCTGCTGTCGTCGCTGTTCTGCTTCTGCAACGTCAACATGAAGAGCCAGGACAACTACTTCGTCGGCTTTCCGGCTGCGTGGAACGTGGTGGTGGTCTACCTCTACCTGCTGGATTTCGTCCCCTGGCTGAGTTTTGCCACCATCCTCCTGCTCGCGGGGCTGACCCTCACGCGGATGAAGTTCCTCCACCCCTTCCGCGTCCGCCAGTTCATGCCGCTCAATATCGCCGTGACCCTGGTGTGGATGCTCGCCTGCCTGGCGCTGATCCTGCGCTACCCCAGCCAGCCGATCTGGCTGCTGGCGATCTGGCTGTCGGCCTCGGCCTATTTCGTCGGCATCTGCCTGTGGCGCTCGGCCCGGGAGTGGTTTTCCGCCGATGAGTGAGGCGGGGGGCAAGGTCTGGTTCGTCTACCTGGTGCGCGCCGGCAACGGCGCGCTGTACTGCGGCATCAGCGACGACCCGCAGCGGCGCTTCGTCCAGCACCGCAGCGGCAAGGGCGCGCGCTTCTTCCATTCCAGCCCGGCGGTGGCCCTGGTCTACACCGAGGCCTGTGCCGGCAAGGGCGACGCCCTGCGCCGCGAGCGGGCGATCAAGCGCCTGGGCAAGGCGGCCAAGGAGGCCCTGGTCGCCGCCGGCGGCCTTATCGGTGCGCCTGATGGCGTACTATCAGGCTAGGCAGGTAGGCCGGCGCCGGCCGGCCGGGTAAGCTTGCTACTTCCCCCTAGCGACACGGAGCCAGTCATGCACGAGTTGATCCTGCACCATTATCCGACCTCGCCGTTCGCCGAGAAGGCCCGCCTGATGCTGGGCTTCAAGCAGCTGTCCTGGCGTTCGGTGATGATCCCGCCGCTGATGCCCAAGCCGGACCTGACCGCGCTGACCGGCGGCTACCGCAAGACCCCGGTGTTGCAGGTCGGCGCCGACATCTACTGCGATACGGCGCTGATCGCCCGGCGCCTGGAGGCGGAGAAGCTCACCCCGACGCTGTTCCCCGAGGGCCAGGAGTTCAATGTCGCGAGTCTCGCCCAGTGGGCCGACTCCGTAGTGTTTCAGCACGCGGTGAGCCTGGTGTTCCAACCCGAGTCCATCGCCGTGCGCTTCGCCACGCTGCCGCCGGAGTTCCTCAAGAGCTTCATGGCCGACCGCGGCGCGCTGTTCAGCGGCGGCCAGGCCTCCCGCCTGCCGCTGGAGCAGGCCAAGCACCAGTGGCCGACCCTGATGGCGCGCCTGCAGCAGCAATTGGCGCGTGAGGAGGGCGACTTCCTGTTCGGCGAGCCCTCGCTGGCCGACTTCGCCCTGGCCCATGCGCTGTGGTTCCTGCGCGGCACGCCGGTGACCGCGCCGCTGGTCGACGACTACCCGGAGATCGCCGCCTGGCTGGCGCGGGTGCTGGGCTTCGGCCACGGTTCGCTCAGCGAGATGAGTGCCGAGGAGGCCATCGCGGTGGCGCGCGAGGCGCCGCCGGCGGCGCTGCCGGAGGAGGCCTTCGTCGATCCCAACGGCTTTGCGCCCGGGCAGCGGGTGGCGATCGCGGCCGTGGATTACGGCGTCGATCCGGTCGAGGGCGAGCTGCTGTTCTGCGGCGCCGAGGAGCTGATCCTGCGCCGCGAAGACCCGCGTGCCGGCGTCGTGCATGTGCACTTCCCGCGTCTGGGCTTTCGCCTCGAGACGCGCTAGCTAGTCCGGCTCGGCCTGGCGCAGGCGCGGCAGCTGCCTGGCCAGGCTGCGGAAATGCGCCAGGCTCTCGTAGCAGAGCACGACCTCGGCGCCGTTGCGACTGTACCAGGCGTCCGCGGCGCCGCAGTTGCTCAGGCGCAGGGTCAGCGGGCGGGGGAGGCGGTAGGCCTGGCTGACGCGCTCGGCGATGGCCTCTACCACCCCGGACTCGCGCACCCATTCGAGCAGCCGCGGGCCGTCCTTGAGGCGCGGGCTGGGCGGGTCGTAGAGCACCTTCAGGCGATGCTCCGGCGGCGTGCCCGGCGGCCGTCCGTGTTGCTGCGCGACCCAGGCCAGGGCCCGGCGCACCTGGGCATACTCCTGGTCGCAGTACAGCGCGCGTTCCACCGGCAGGCCGGTGATGTGCGGCACCCACTCCAGGTCATCCGGATCGCTGCCATAGATCAGGCACGCCAGGTTATAGAAGCGCTGGGCATCCAGGCCGTGGCTGTCCCAGGCATGTACCTCTTCGTAGGCCGGTTTCGGCCGCTGCCATTCCAGGCGCCAGTAGTCGGCGATATCCAGCAGCTTGGCGTAGAAGCCGGCGTCGTGGTGGCGGTCGTAGGAGAGGAACAGGCTGATGAAACCCAGCTGGTCGGCGGCGTCTTCCTCGCGGCCGAGCACCGGCAGTTGCAGTTCGGCGATCAGCAGATGGCCCATCTCGTGCAACAGGGTGAACTCGGCGTTGGCGGTGACGAAGCGGGCCTCGTTCGAGTGCAGGGCCGCCGCCGGGGGCGTGCTCTGCGCCCTGCTGGGGCCGCTCTGCAGCAGTACCAGGGCGCACAGGCACAGCGCCCGCGCCTCAGCCCAGGCGGCCATGGTGCCGCGGCTGGGTAAGGTTGGCGCCCTGGCGGACGCCAGCAGGTCGGTCGGGTTCGCGCATATCGGCACCTCGGAAAACGGCGTGGGTGCCTGTTTGACTCTAGCAGTTGGGGCGCCGATGGCCGTCGGCATGGGGGCCCCTTGCGGGGGGGCGCCCTCGCGACATTCAGTCCTTGCGGCGCTTGAGCTGATCGGTCAGCTGGGTCGGCAGGTGGCGGATGATCAGGCAGTCCTGGGCCTCGTCGTACTCGATCTTCGAGCCGAGCAGGTGCGACTCGAAGCTGATCGACAGGCCCTCGGCGCGGCCGGTGAAGCGGCGGAACTGGTTGAGGGTGCGCTTGTCCGGCGGAATCTCCGGCGACAGGCCGTAGTCCTTGTTGCGGATATGCTCGTAGAAGGCCTGGGGACGCTCCTCGTCGATCAGCCCGGAGAGCTCCTGCAGGGTCATCGGCTCGCCCTGCTTGGCCTGGCTGCTGGCGTAGTCGACCAGGGCCTTGGTCTTCTCCCGCGCCGACTCTTCCGGCAGGTCCTCGCTCTCCACGAAGTCGCTGAAGGCCTTGAGCAGGGTGCGGGTCTCGCCGGGGCCGTCGACGCCCTCCTGGCAGCCGATGAAGTCGCGGAAGTATTCCGAGACCTTCTTGCCGTTCTTGCCCTTGATAAAGGAGATGTACTGCTTGGAGTTGGCGTTGTTGCGCCACTCGGAAATGTTGATACGCGCCGCCAGGTGCAGCTGGCCGAGGTCCAGGTGCTTGGCCGGGGTCACGTCCAGGCTCTCGGTCACCGCCACGCCCTCGCTGTGGTGCAGCAGGGCGATGGCCAGGTACTCGGTCATGCCCTGCTGGTAGTGGGCGAACAGCACATGGCCGCCGGCCGATAGATTGGACTCCTCCATCAGCTTCTGCAGGTGTTCGACCGCCTGGCGGCTGAAGGCGGTGAAGTCCTGGTTGTCGTCGAGGTAGGCCTTCAGCCAGCCGCTGAACGGAAAGGCCGTGGACTCTTCGTGGAACAGGCCCCAGGCCTTGCCCTGCTTGGCGTTATAGCTCTCGTTGAGGTCGGCGAGCAGGTTCTCGATGGCCTGGGAGGCACCCAGCTCGGTGTCGCGGGCATGCAGCACGGCGGGGGAGCCATCGGGCTTCTTGTCGATCAGGTGGACGATGCAATGACGGATCGGCATGGCGGTTCTCTTGGCAAGCTTCGGCGGTGAACGGGGCGTGGAGCTAGCCGCTGCCGGTTGGCAGCGGCGCGACAGTGCCGCGCAGTTTACCCGAGCGACTCGGCCTGGGTCGCCCGTCGCCGCTGCAGGGTCTGCAGGCGCTCGATCACGTAGCGCAGGTGCATATGCAACTCGTACAGCTCGTTGGAGTAGGACAGCGGCACCTCGACCTTGGCCAGCTCGTCCTGCAACTGCTCCAGACGCGCGATCTCGCTGCCCAGACGTTCGGGCAGGGTGCCGGCGTCCAGCTGCCGGTCGATCTCGCGCAGGTACTTGTACCAGCGGTAGATGCGCGCGCGAATGCGCCAGCGGTAGAGCGGGCCGACCGCCTTGAACAGGGGGATCAGCACCATCAGCAGGGGGATCAGCAGGATGATGTAGCGGTCGGCCAGGGAGGCGATGCGAAACGGCAGGTAGCGTTGCAGCAGGGGCAGGCCGTTCTGGTAGTAGTGCGCGGCGTCGCGGGACAGGGAGAAGGTCCGCGGCTCGGCGCTGGGGAAGCTGCCGGCCGGGGCCAGCAGGCTACCGCTCTTCATCACCTCGCGGGCCGCCTCGAGGATCAGTGGCGCCAGACCGGGGTGGAAATCCTGGTTGACCACCAGGGTGGCCACCGGCGAGAGGATGTCCGTCGGCCGGGCCGGGGTGTTCAGCTCGAGGTTGAGCAGGCCTTCGCCGATCCTGAGTTGTTTGAGGAACGGCAGGTGCGCCTGGTAGGCCGCGGCACGGCGGAAATGTGCCAGAACCAGGTCGGGGTTGGCGGCCAGGCGCTGTATCCGCGCGTTGCCCGCCGGGCTGACGAAGAAGGCGGCGTCCAGCTCGCCGGCGTTCAGGGCCTGTTCCGCCTTGCTGCCTCCCAGGGTCTGCCAGTGGCTCGGGTACTGTTCGGCGGCGATGCCGTTGACCGCCAGAACCGCCTCGCTGGCGGCGCGGGTGCCGCTGCCGGCGCCGCCCAGTGCCAGGCGCAGGGGCAGCAGGTCGGATAGTAACTCGAAGTGCACATCCCGACGCAGGAACAGCCACAGGGGCTCCTGGTATACCGCGCCGAGGCTCTCCAGGCGGGCCTGGTCGTCGGCCTCGAACTGGCGCTCCAGGCCGCTCTGCACCAGGGCGATCTGCACCTGAGGCTCATCGGCCAGCAGGCGTTCGAGATTGTCCCGCGAGCCGGCGCTGGGTTGCAGGGTCAGTTCGAAACCCTGCTTGGCCAACTCGTCCCTGAGTTGCTCGGCGAATGCCCGGTAGCCACCGCCCTCGACGCCGGTGGCCATGGTCGCGTGCAGTGGCGGTGGTGGTGCCACGAAGTAGAACAGCGCCCCCACCAGGCCGGCCACCACCGGCACTATCCACAGGTTGGCCAGGAGGATGATCTTCAGGTCTTTGAGCACGCGGCGCATGGGGCTTCCTTTCGGCGGGTCTGCCCCAAGCATAGAGCCAGGTGTCGTGCGCGGTCACCCCGCGGGGCGCCCCGGCCTGGGTCAGGCCGAGGGCCGTGTGCCGCCCGGGAGCTTGCGCAGGTGCAGGCCGCGGGCGCCGTCCAGCGCCGCGAGAGCGGCCAGCAGCCCCAGGGCATACCAGGCCTCGAGGCCGAGCATCGCCAGCACCAGGCTGCAGAGCAGGGTGCTGAAGGCGGCCAGCCAGCGCCACAGGCCCTCGAGCAGCACCGCGCCTGCGGCCATGCTCAGCAGGTAGATCAGCACGAAGTTGCCGTTGGCGTAGCGGATCAGCTGATCCAGCGACAGCGACAGGCTCCAGGCCAGGGTCGCGCACAGGGCGCAGCCCAGCACCACCAGCAGCAGGGCGCGGGCCGGCACGCCGTGTTCGTTGCGCCGGGCCAGGCCGCCGGGCAGCTTGCCTTCGTCGGCCAGGCTCCACAGCAGCCGGGCGAAACCCTGGATATAGACGTTCATCGAGGCGAAACAGGCCAGGTAGCCGACCAGCGCGCTGAGCCAGCGGGCCTCGCTGCCCAGCAGCAGGTCGAGCAGACGCGGCAGCGAGGCGGCGTCCGAGTCCAGGTTGCCGTAGACGCCGAAGCTCAGCACCGCCACCGAACAGGCCCAGTACACCAGCCCGGCCAGCAGTACGCCGAGCAGCAGGGCCAGGGGAAAGTCGCGCTCGGGACGCTTGAACTCCTCGCCCAGGTGGGTGAAGGCCTCGATGCCGACGAAGCACCAGAACATCACCCCCAGTGCGGCCGGCAGCAGCTGCCAGCTTCCCGCGATGGGCGGCAGCAGCGGCTGGTTGGCCAGCGGCAGCTCGCCGAGCCACCAGATCAGCGCGACGGTGGCGATGATCGCCAGGGCGATGGCGCCTTGCACCAGGCCGGAGGCCTTGGCCGGGCGCTGGCCGAGCACCAGGATGGCGAGCAGGGTGGCGAGCTGGATGAGCAGCGCCTGGGCCGGTGTCAGGTCGAACAGCGCCTGCCAGAAGCCGCTGGCGATGTTCAGCGCCGCGGGCAGGCCGACCGGCAATACGGCGAGGAACAGCCAGGCGCTGATGCGTTCCAGGCGCGGGCCGAAGGCGCGGCCGATCAGATGCGGCGCGCCGCCGGCATGGGGAAAGCGCCGGCCCAGTTGGGCGAAGGTGAAGGCCACCGGCAGCACCAGGGCGATGAGGATCAGCCAGGCCCACAGCGACGCCGTGCCGGCGGCGGTGGCGGCCAGTGCCGGCACCACGAAGATGCCGGTGCCGAGCAGCGAAGTGCTCAGCAGGGCGATGCCTTGCAGCAGGCCGAGTTCCTTGTTCAGACGGCTCATGGGGTATGCTCGTGTCCTTTCGATGAATGCCGCCATGTTAAGCCGCCGGCCCGGCGCAAGCTGCCGGCTTTAACCGGCGAATCGCCGCCATTGCCCTTCAAACTGCCGGATATACCTGAGCCCCGTGGACAAGTTCGATCGCCAGATCCTCGCCCTGCTGCGCAGCGACGCGCGCACCCCTGTCAGCCAGATCGCCCGCGACGTCAACCTGTCGCGGTCGGCGGTCGGCGAACGCATCCGCCACCTGGAACAGAGCGGGGTGATCCAGGGCTATCACGCCCGGGTCGCCGAGGCCGAGGGCGGTGCGGTCAAGGCGTTCTTCGAACTCTTCTACAAGGATGGCCGTTGCCAGGACTACGTCGAGCGCATGCGCGCCTTCCCGGAGATACGCCGCTGCTGCGGCATCAGCGGCGAGACCGACATGCTGGTCTACGTGGAGGCGGCGTCCATGGCGCGGCTCAGCGAGATCCGCGACGAAATCGAGCGCTTCCCGCAGATGCAGCGGGTCAAGACCCATATGGTGGTGCAGGAGTGGGCGATGTGAGCCTGCGCCTCCTCCACACTTCCGACTGGCACCTGGGCCAGCACTTCATGGGTAAGACCCGCCAGGCCGAGCATGGGGCCTTCTGCGCCTGGCTGGTCGAGCAGGTGCGCGCGCATGAGGTCGACGCCCTGGTGATCGCCGGCGACGTGTTCGACACCGGCGCGCCGCCCAGCTATGCCCGCGAGCAGTACAACCGTTTCGTGGTCGAGCTGAGCGCCACTGGTTGCGCATTGGTGGTGCTCGGCGGCAACCACGACTCGGTGGCCATGCTCGGCGAGAGCAAGACCCTGCTGGCCCAGCTGGGCACCCGGGTGATTCCCGGCGTGTGCGCCGATCCGGCCGAGCAGCTGGTGGTGCTAGGGCGCCGCGACGGCCGGCCCGGGGCGATCCTCTGCGGCATTCCCTTCATCCGCCCGCGCGATGTGCTGCTGAGTCAGGCCGGGCAGAGCGCCGTGGACAAGCAGCAGTCCCTGCAGCAGGCGATCGCCCGGCACTACCAGGCGCTGTATGCCCTGGCCGAGGCCAAGCGCGACGAGCTGGGCGGCACCCTGCCGATCATCGCCACCGGGCACCTGACCACCGTCGGCGCCAGCGCCAGCGAGTCGGTGCGCGAGATCTACGTCGGCAGCCTGGAGGCCTTTCCCACCAGTGCCTTCCCGCCGGCCGCCTATATCGCCCTGGGGCACATTCATCGGCCGCAGAAGGTCGGCGGCCTGGAGCACGTCCGCTACTGCGGCTCGCCGATCCCGCTGAGCTTCGACGAGGCCCGTCAGCAGAAGGAGGTGCTGTTGGTCGAACTGGGCGACGGCGACCTGCGCCAGGTAACCGCGCTGGCGGTGCCGCGCTTCCAGCCGTTGCTGTCGGTGGCGGGCTCGCTAGGGGAGCTGCAACTGGCGATTGCCGAGGCGGCCGCCCAGGGCAGCCGCGAGCTGCCGGTGTGGCTGGAGGTGCGGGTGCGCGGCGACGACTACCTGAGCGACCTGCAGCAGCGCATCGCCGCGCTGTGCGAGGGGCTGCCGGTGGAGGTGCTGCGTATCCGCCGCGAGCGCGGCACGGCCAGTGCCGCGCTGAACGCAATGGCCCGGGAGACCCTGGACGAACTCAGCGCCGAGGAGGTGTTCGCTCAGCGCCTGCAGCTCGAGCAACTGGATGGAGCCGCCGCAGAGCGCTTGCAGGGGCTTTATCGCGAGGTGTTGGAAGCCGTGCAGAGCGAGCTGGACTGAGTCCTCGCCCAGGGACTCGTGCCCCGGCGAAGGCCTGGCCCGGCAGGCCGGTCAGCGCTCACCACGCGCCGGGTGAGAAGGGATTCCGGTGATGCGTGAACCGGGATGGGCGCAATCCGGCTTGAGTACGGCGCAAAGGGCTCCTACGCTGTCAGTGTCTGGTTTGTGGCATGCGAGAGCGTTTTCAAAGGGCGAAATCAACGGTCATCGAGGGGGAAAGCCTGCCCCTCTCCAGACGGGTATGCCGTTGCCGAAGCGTTGCGGCATGTCTGCGTCAAACTTCCTTGCCTGTCTCCTTGCCGTGAGGGCTGCACGGTGATCAACGCCACTACGGACTTTGAGCATCAACGGGGCGTCATCGCGAGAAAGGGGCTTGGCCCAGGACCTAGGCGGGCCGCGATTCTTGATGTCTATCTGGCGGGGGCGGCATGAAGTCTCTTTCGAGCACGGGGTTTGCACTGTTCGGTGCAGCGCTCGTGGCCATCAGTTTCGGGCTCGCGCGCTTCGCCTTCGGGCTGTTCGTGCCTCCTATCCGCGTCGACCTGGAGCTGACGCCTTATGCCATCGGCATCATTGGCGCGTTGCCGCTCATCAGCTTCTTGCTGGCCACGCTGGTTGCGCCTTTCGCCGCCGATCGCCTCGGCGCCCGCTACACCGCGGTGATGTCGGGTGGTTTCGCCGTCGGCGGCCTGGCACTGATCAGTCAGGCCTCCAGCGCTCTCTCGCTGGGGGTGGGAGTATTCGCCTGCGGTATCTGCACCGGACTGATGATGCCGGCGCTTACCGCTGCCATGCAGGCGCTGGTCAAGCGCTCGCTGCATGGCCGGGTGAGTGCGGTCATGAATGCCGGCACCAGCATTGGGGTGGTCGTGGCCGTCCCGGCGGTTCTGTTCCTGGCTGGTGCCTGGCGTTTCGCCTACCTATCCTTTGCCGTCCTGGCGGCCGTCGGGGTAGTGGCCGCTTGGTACTTTATCCCCTCGGTGTCGCGAGTCACTCCGGCGAACGCCGCGCCGCCGCCGCCGATCAACGCCCTGCAGTGGTCGCGTCTGTTCAGGCTCTCACTGTTTGCATTCGCGATGGGCTTCGTCTCATCCGCCTACTGGATATTCGCACCCGATCTCGTGGTCACCCTCGGTGACCTGCCGTCCGGCGCAACCGGGTGGCTGTGGCTGGCGGTTGGCATCGCTGGCCTTGGCGGTGCCGTGGTGGCCGACCTGGCCGATCGCAACAACCCACCGATCACCCACGCACTGATGCTGATGATGCTGTCCTCGAGCATGGCATTGCTCGCGGCCAGCCCCGGCCAGCTGGTGCTCACGGCGTTTTCCGCGCTGGTCTTCGGCCTGGCCTACATGAGCCTGACGGGACTCTATCTGATGACCGGCATCCGCCTGTTGCCCGGTCGACTGTCAATGGGGCCGGTCCTGCCGTTCATGGCCGTTGCCCTCGGGCAGGCGACCGGCTCGCCCCTCGTCGGCGTGCTGGTGAATGAGTTTGGCTACGCCGATGCGTTTGCCATCTTTTCCGCGATCGGCACGCTGGTGGCCATCTTGTCGCCGCTGTATCCGCGTTATATCGACCATGAGCCCGGGGAGTCGGTTGAGGACGAAACCGGCCTCCAGGCGGCGTTCGATCACCAGCTCGAGGATGCGGCTGGAGAGCCACTGGACCCCCATAACGGGACAAGCCGAAACCATTAGCCGACACGAACAAGGCGAGAACCCCGCGCAGCCAGGGCGCTGATCGCTGGGGGCGCTCTGTCTCCGCGCACAGCGCTTAAGGTGCTCCACGTCTTGACCTGATGTGATCGCTCTTTCGGTGTTCATCCGGGCACGCGCTGCGTATAGGGGGCGTCGGCGTCACACCGGTAACAATGGCAGAATGGCCGTTTTCCGACGCGTCCCGACCCCGACATGAAAATCCTCAGCCTGCGCCTGAAGAACCTCAATTCGCTGAAGGGCGAGTGGAAGGTGGATTTCACCGCCGAGCCCTTCGCCGGCAATGGCCTGTTCGCCATCACCGGGCCGACTGGCGCCGGCAAGACCACCCTGCTCGACGCCATCTGCCTGGCCCTGTACCACCGCACCCCGCGCATGAGCAGCCTGTCGGCCGGCGGCAACGAGCTGATGACCCGGCATACCGCCGACTGCCTGGCCGAGGTCGAGTTCGAGGTCAAGGGCGTCGGTTACCGTGCGTTCTGGAGCCAGCGCCGCGCCCGCGACAAGGCCGAGGGCGCGCTGCAGGCGCCGAAGGTGGAGCTGGCCGCGGCCGACGGGCAGATCCTCACCGACAAGATCAACGAGAAGCTGCGCGAGACCGAGCGCCTCACCGGCCTGGATTTCGAGCGTTTCACCAAGTCCATGCTGCTGGCCCAGGGCGGCTTCGCGGCCTTCCTCGAGGCGGGCGCCAACCAGCGCGCCGAGCTGCTGGAGGAGCTGACCGGCACCGAGATCTACGGGCAGATCTCCCAGCGGGTTTATGAGCGCACCAAGGTGGCGGCGGTCGAGCTGGAGAAGTTGCAGAGCCGGGCCAAAGGTGTCGAGCTGCTTGGCGACGAGCAGCGTGCGGCACTGGACGCCGAGGCCGTGTGCCTGCTGGCCGAGGAAGCGCCGCTGGGCGTAGCCCAGCAGAGCCTGCTGCTACAGCGCCGCTGGCGCGAGGACCTGGCCCGGGCCGAGCAACAGCATCGGCAACAGAGCGAGCGTGAGCGATTGGCGCGCCAGGCCCTGGACGATGCCGCGCCGCAGTTGCAGCGCCTGGCCGCCGGCGAGCCGGCGACGCGCCTGCAGCCGCTGTACCAGGCCTGGCAGCAGGCCCACGCGGATCTGCAGCAGGCGCAAGGTGGGCTGGAGGACATCCAGCGCCAGCAGCGGGGCTGCGCCGAGCAGGTCACCCGCGGCCTCTGGCAGGCCAGCCAGTACGCTGTTCAGCTCGCCTCCCGGCGCCGGGAGGCGGTGATCGAGCTATCAGAGCAGCGCGGTCTGCTGCAGGCACGATTGGCCGAGCAGCCGCGGCGCAGTCGTCTGGGCGAGTTGCTCGTGGGTTGGCGTGCCCAGTTCGACCGGCGGCGCCAATTGGCGGAGGAGTCGACGGCGGCCCAGGCCCAGGTGCAGCACAGCACGACGGCCATCGAGGGGCTGCAGAGCCAGTTGAGCCGACTGCGCGAGCAGGTCGCGACGGCCCAAGACGAGCTGCACGCCGCTCGCCAGGCCGAAGCCCGGCAGCAGGATGCCCTGCAGGCCTTGCTCGAGGGCGCCAGCGAGGCGGGCCTGCGGGAGCGCTGGCAAGGGCTGCAACAGCAGGGCCGCGGCCTCGACCGTTTGGAACAGCTGGCCCGCTCGCGTCAGCAGGTCGAGAGCCGGCTCGCCGAACAGCGCCCGCAGCTGGCCGAGCTGGGCCGGCGCCGGGCGGCCAAGGAGGCCGAACTCGGTGAGCTGCGCACGCGCTACAAGGAGCTCAAGCAGCAGGTCGCCGACAAGGAACAGCTGCTGGAGCAGGAGCGGCGCATCCAGGCGCTGGAGGCCTATCGGGCCCAGTTGCAGCCCGGCGAGGCCTGCCCGCTGTGCGGCTCCGTCGAACACCCGGCGATCGCCAGCTACCAGGCGCTGGATGTTTCCACCACACAGCGGCAGCTGACTGAGCGGCGCGAGGCCCTGGCGAACCTGGAGGAGCGCGGCGTGGGCCTGCGCGACGAGCTGGCGCGCCTGGTGGCCCAGGTCGAGCAGGCGGGCGCGCGCCGTGACGAGGCCGATGCCCAGCTGCGCCAACTGGACGAGCAGTGGCGGCGCCAGGTGGCCGAGCAGGGGCTGACGCTCAGCGATGCCACGGCGTTGCCGCAGGTGCTACGGGCCCATGAACAGGCATTGGCCGAACTGCAGCAGCGGCTAGGCGCCATCGAGGCCTGCAAGGCCGAGGCGCAGCAGGCCGCCGGTCAGCGCGAGCGATGCGAGAAGGCCTGTGCCGCCGCCGAGGCGCAGCAGGCTCTGTCGCAGCGCGATCTGGACAACGCCGGCCAGCGTCAACACGAACAGCAGCAGCACCTGCAGCAGCTGTTTCGGCAGGTCGAGGCACAGGCCGCCAGCCTGTTGGCCAGCCTCGACGGATTTGCCGATACGCTGCCGGAGGATGGCGCCGCCTGGCTGGCCGAGCGCGAGCGGCAGTGGCAGCAGTGGCAGCAGGACCAGCAGCGCGAGCAACAGCTGCAAGATGAGGTGCGCGAGGCCCAGCGCCTGCAGCAGGAAGCCGAGGCCCTGGCCGAGCAGTGGCGGGCGCGCTGGCTGGCCGGCGGCGAGCAGGATCTGGCGCCATTGGCCCCCACCGAATGTCCCCAGCAGGCCCTGCAGGCGGCCGAGGCGGCGTTGGCCCAGGGGCAACGCCAGGCCGATGCCCTGCAAGGCCGGGCGCAGAGCCAGGCCGCGCAGCTGGAGCAGGCGCGCGGACGCCTGGCCGAGCATGAGGCGGCCTGGGCGAGCGCCTTGCAGGCCAGCCCCTTCGCCGACCTCGCGGCCTTCCGCGCCGCCCTGCTGGACGACGACGAGCGCCAGCGTCTGGTTGCATTCAAGAGCCGCCTGGATACCGCGCTGACCGAGGCGGTGGCCCTGCGTCTGGCCGCCGAGGAGCAGCTGCAGCGCCTGCGCGCCGAGCCGCTCAGCAGCCTGGAACTGACCGAACTGGACGAGCAGCTGCAGGCCCTGGCCGCGCAACTGAAGCGCCTGAGCCAGCGCCAGGGCGAGATTCGCGCCCAACTGCTGGGCGACGATGCCCGCCGCCAGGGCCAGCAGGCACTGTTCGCGGCGATCGCCGCGCAGCAGGCCGACTACGACCTGTGGCAGCGGCTCAACGGCCTGATCGGTTCGGCCGACGGTGCCAAGTACCGCAGGTTTGCCCAGGGCCTGACCCTCGATCACCTGGTCTACCTGGCCAACCGGCAACTGCAGCGCCTGCACGGCCGCTACCAGCTGGCGCGCAAGCCGGGCGGCGAGCTGGAGTTGGCAGTGGTCGACACCTGGCAAGCCGACGTGGCCCGCGATACCCGCACCCTGTCCGGCGGCGAGAGCTTCCTGGTCAGCCTGGCCCTGGCCCTGGGGCTTTCCGACCTGGTCAGCCACAAGACCAGCATCGACTCGCTTTTCCTCGACGAAGGCTTCGGCACCCTCGATGGCGAGACCCTGGAAGTGGCCCTGGATGCCCTCGACAGCCTCAACGCCAGCGGCAAGATGATCGGCGTGATCAGCCACGTCGAGGCACTCAAGGAGCGCATTCCGGTGCAGCTGAAGGTGCACAAGGGCGTGGGCCTGGGCTACAGCGCCCTGGATCGGTGCTTCGCCCTGTAGGTCCGTGGCCAGACGAAGGCAGGGCACAGCGGGGGCTAGGAGGGCGACGGCGCGCGGTGTGGCCAGGGGAGCCACTCCGGACTGTGCTCCAGCAGGTCATTGTCGACCCTGAAGGCGTGCCAGTCGAAGCCGCGGGCGAACGGGTCGATCTGCTCCGCCGGCAATGGGCGGGCGATCAGATAGCCCTGCATCCAGTCGCTGCCGGTGGCGTGCATGTTGCAGAACTGCTCGGCCGACTCGATGCCCTCGGCGATGACCTTGAGGCCGAGACGTTGCGCCAGTGCGGTGATCGTATGGCAGATGGCCAGGCCCTGCGGGGTGCCGGTGTCGATGACGAAGCTGCGGTCGATCTTCAGCACGTCCAACGGCAGTTGGCGCAGGTAGCTGAACGACGAGTAGCCGGTGCCGAAGTCGTCCAGGGCCACCTTGACCCCGGTCTTGCGCAAGCTCTGCAGCAGGTGAATATTGGCCTCCGGGTGCTGCATCAGCATCGACTCGGTCAGCTCCAGGGTCAGCGCCTCGGGGGCGATGCCGACGTTGCGGATGGTGTCCTGCAGCGACTCGGCAAACCCTGGCTGGGCCAGCTGTTTGACCGAGACATTGACGCACAGGTGTTTGATCGGCGAGTGGTTGTCTTGCCAACTCTTGAGCTGCCGGCAGGCGCTCTCCAGGGCCCACTGACCGACCTCCAGGACCAGTCCCGACTGCTCCAACAATGCAATGAAGTGGGCCGGGTAGATCAGTCCCAGGGTCGGATGCTGCCAGCGGATCAGCGCTTCGACGCAGTCGATCTGGCCGCTGGCCAGATTCAGCTCCGGCTGGTAGTGCAGGGTGAACTGGTTCAGCGCCAGGGCCGAATGCAGGTCGGTCAGCAGGTGCAGGCGCTGGCGCGACTGCTCGTCGAGGTCCTGCTGGAACACCACGGTCTGGCCACGCCCCTGGCGTTTGGCCAGGTACATGGCGGCGTCGGCGCTGCGCAGCAGCAATGGGCCATCGCTGCCGTGCTCGGGGTAGACCGCGATGCCGATGCTGGCATGCACGTAGATCTGCTCCCGGTCCAGGGCGATGGGCTCGCGCAGGCTCGCCTGCAGGCGCTCGGCGATGCCCACGACCTGAGCCAGGCCGGACTGCTCGGGCAGCAGCACGAGAAACTCGTCGCCGCCCAGGCGGCCGACCATCGAGCTGTTCACGTCCAGAGGCTCGGCTTCACAGTGCAGCTGCAACAGCTGGTCCGAGGCGCGCAGGCTGTCGACGAAACGCTGTGCCACCTCGACCAGCAGGCGGTCGCCGACCTGATGGCCGAGGCTGTCGTTGACCTCCTTGAAGTCGTCCAAGTCGATCATCAGCACCGCGTACTGGCTGCTGGCGGTGGGGGCGCGGCTGAGGGCGTTGGCCAGATGTTCGGCGACCAGGCGGCGGTTGGGCAGGCCGGTCAGGGCATCGTAGTTGGCCATCAGGGTGAGGGTGCGGGTCGAGCGCCGCTGCACCGCGAAGACCCGCTCCACCGCCAGGCCCAGGGCGGCCAGCAGCATGCTCAGCAGGCCGAGGCGCTGCCACATCTCGCGCCGGATGGGGGCGATGGCCCGGTCGAGGTCTGCCGCGCTCTTGTAGCGGTGCAGGCGCCAGGCCGAGGAGTAGGGCAGCCTGACATCCTGCGCCAGGTGGATGGCGGCCCGTTCCTGCTCGGCCAGCACGCGCGGCAGGCTGGTGCTGCGTCTGTCCATGATGCGGTCGCCGGTACCGCGGTTCTCCAGCACGTACTCGGCCGGGGGCGACTGCAGGTCGATGCGCTGCTGGGCGAGCATGGCCCGGTCGAGTTCGGTGACGGGTAGCCGGGGCCAGCCCAGCAGCGCCGCTTCCAGTACATTGGCCCGCAGCACGGCGGTGACCAGGCCCTTGAAGGCCTTGCTGCTCAGGTCGTAGATGGGGACCGACAGCAGCAGGCCGTGGCTGTCGCGCTGGTCGCCGTTCGCCAGGGAGGTGTACTGGGAGTTGTCGCAGGTGCGCAACAGGGCCGAGGTCACCGCGGCGATGCCCTGCGGCGCTTCGTCCGGCAGCCGCGGGGCGTGTCGGCGCAGGTGGTCGAGCTGGCGCACGTATTCGGCGTACTCGGCGGCCTCGTACTCCTCCGGCACGTCGGCATCGTGGGTCGGGGCGTGGGTATGGGCCGTGCTGATACGCTCGAGCAGCACCTCGTCGAACATCAGGAAGGGCACCTGGCCCTGTTCCGGGGCGAAGCCGTCGTAGACCAGGTAGATCTCCGAGACTTCGACATCGGCGGCAATGTGGTTGTACAGCTGTTGGATGATGGTGGCGTCGTCGCCGCTGAAATGCCC
Source organism: Pseudomonas benzenivorans (assembly GCF_033547155.1). Taxonomy (GTDB): domain Bacteria; phylum Pseudomonadota; class Gammaproteobacteria; order Pseudomonadales; family Pseudomonadaceae; genus Aquipseudomonas; species Aquipseudomonas benzenivorans_B. The sequence goes on along the minus strand of NZ_CP137892.1, from coordinate 3,359,720 downwards.
CTCATCGACGACATCTTCAGCGGCATCGCCGCGGTTGCGCGATGCGGCGGCGCGCACCGCCGGCAGCAGGGAGATGGTCTTGACGGTCAGGTAGGTGCGCTCGAGCATGCCGGCCAGCTTTGCAGCCATGGCCCGGGTTTCGATGCCCATTTCCTTGCGGATCTTGGTCTCGGTATTGGCCGCCATCTGCTCGGCGTCGCGGTAGATCACCAGCAGGCCGATCAGCCAGAGCAGGACGAAACCGGCACTGATCGAGTATTTGCGCCACTCGCGAAGACAACCCTTCGCCTGGGCGCCCGGTTTGGGGCGAGCGGGCTTACTGCTCATGGACCCAGCCACTCCTTGCACCTGAGGCTTGGAACAAGCACTGCTGGCCGCAGGGCTGTTCTACCCGCTCGGCGCCGCAGCCGGCACGCACGCGCCGGATGGCGGCACCTGGCCATTAGGACTTATAGCCTAGACGCCGCAGATGGGATGCGCCACGGGCCTGAGCTGCACAGTCGCGAGGCGTGCAGCCAGGCTTATGGGGCGCCGGTCCGATCGCCTATAGCGTCGTACCAGCGTCAGAGGGCTATAGGTGTGGGCTGGTTGTGAGCTCTTGGTAGGTTGTTCATTCGGGCGGGCAGGGACAATCAGCCTGTACTGCCGGCGTAGGGCTGAACGGCGAAGGGCGGCCCGTGAATGTCGCACCATTGGCAGGAGAAGTCGTCCGACGCGGGCGATGGCCATGGTGCAGCGTGACCACGCGGCTCCGACGGCGCCATACTGATCGGCGTTGCGCGCTCGGCAAGGGCCTGCGCATCCCTTCGGTCTTTGGCATTAGGGGCCCCCGTGGTCAGTGTATTTGTCGTCAACAGCCTGGTGGTGGTCGCCGCCGTGGTGATTCATTACGAGTTCCTCTCGCGCCTCTCCGTGCTGTTGCCCAGGCTCAAGGTGCGTCACCGCCTGCGCATAGTGTTGGGCGTGTGCGGGGCGCTGGTCGCCCATGCGGTGGAGGTCTGGCTGTTCGCCTTCGTCTATTTCTTCACCCACAGGGCCGAGGGCTGGGGGCGGCTGGCGGGCAGCTTCGACGGCAGCCTGCTGGACTGCGTGTATTTCTCTTTCACCACCTTCACCACCCTGGGCTTCGGCGATATCCAGCCCTACGGGGAGCTGCGCTACCTGACCGGGATAGAGGCGCTGACCGGCCTGGTGCTGATCACCTGGACGGCGTCCTTCCTGTTCGTGGAAATGCAACGCTACTGGGGTACCAGGTAGCGCGGCTGCCGGCGAGTCGACGTCCCGGCTACTGTCCGCGGGTCCTGTGCCAGGCCTGTCGTTGCTCGGGGGTGAGGAAGGTCCAGGCGACGAAGCGGCTCTGTTTCTGTCCCTGAGCCATGTTCACGGTGCGTACCGACAGCGCGCCGGCTTGCTGCAGGGCGGCCTGGACTCCGGGCAGGTTGCTGGCCTTGGACACCAGGGAGCTGAACCACAGCACCTGCTCGGCGTACTGCGCGCTTTCACGGATCAGGCGCGCGACGAAGGCCGCCTCGCCGCCCTGGCACCACAGCTCGGCGGCCTGCCCGCCGAAATTGAGCACCGGCAACTTGCGCTTGGGGTCGAGCTTGCCCAGGTTGCGCCACTTGCGCTTGCTGCCGCTGCTGGCCTCGGCGGCCGAGGCGTGGAAGGGCGGGTTGCACAGGCTCAGGTCGAAGCGTTCGCCGGCTTGCAGCAGGCCCTGGAAGATGTGCCGGGGATCGTCTTGCCGGCGCAGTTCGATATCGGTGTCCAAGCGGTTGGCCTGGACTATGGCCTGGGCCGAGGCGATGGCGCTGGTGGCGATATCGGCGCCGAGGAAGCGCCAGCCGTACTCGCGCTGGCCCAGCAGCGGGTAGATGCAGTTGGCGCCGACGCCGATGTCCAGGGCGCGTACCCGCGGTCCGCGGGGGATGGTGCCGGCACAGTCCTCGGCCAGCAGGTCGGCCAGGTAATGCAGGTAGTCGGCGCGGCCAGGAATAGGCGGGCACAGGTAGTCGGCGGGAATGTCCCAGTGCGCGATGCCGTAATGCTGCTTGAGCAGGGCGCGGTTGAAGACCTTGACCGCAGCTGGGTTGGCGAAGTCGATGCTCTGCTTGCCGTAGGGGTTGAGGATGACGAACTGCGCCAGCTCCGGGCTGCTCTCGATCAGCGCCGGGAAGTCGTAGCGTCCCTGGTGGCGGTTGCGTGGGTGCAGCCGACCCTTGTCGACCTGGGCGGCGGACTTGGGCTGGGCGGGGCGTGAGGGTCGGCGAGGCATGGCAATCCGCTTGGGCGAGTACAGGCCCGGGCATTATTCACAACGAGACGGCCCTGGCTAGCGCTGATTGAACGCGAGATTTAGGTTGGCCAGTAGGCCACTAAAGTGCGCATTACGCCATGGGTAGGGCTGCTCGCCGTGATTCGTGCGACTCCTTTGTCCGTGATCTCTGTTCCAGTCGTTGTGCTGGTCACGACTGCGTCGTCACGCATTACCAAGCTCAGGCCATGTTCCCTAAAGCGCTTGGTCCCTGTAACGGTCCACATAGACTGCATGGGGCTCGCCGCTGTTCGCCCGGACGACGCCTTGAGAGCCTGGGTGCTTGCCCAGGCCCGAGCCAATGCCGCAAATCGCCTCGGCTAGCGCCACAACCCTGCCCGTATTACCCTGCGCTCACGCGGCCATTCCCGATCATCCCTTGTTGGTGGCAGTTCATCTCGGCAGCTGCTGCCCGGCGCGTGTACGAGTCGCTAACGCATGCTCGAGCCTGTTGCCCGGCCACAGGTGGCGACAACCGCCAAGTCGTGACACACGCGAATGCTCGGGGCGTACCCCGCGTATCGCCCGGTATATCGGCCTGGCCGCCCCAGGTTTGCCAACAATGAGGACTAGCACCAATGACCAAGCTTGCAGAAGACTCCCGCCAGGACCAGCCTCGGGCCGCGCGGATCGACGGCAAAGCCTTCGCCGATAAACTGCGGGCCGAGGTGGCGGTCGATGCAAGCCGGTTTGCCCAGGAACATGGGCGTCAGCCGGGGCTGGCGGTGGTGCTGGTGGGCGATGATCCGGCCAGCCAGGTCTACGTGCGGACCAAGATGCGTCAGGCCGCCGAGGTGGGCATCGCGTCCTTTCCCCATCTGCTCGGGGCCGACGCCAGCGAGGCCGAGTTGCTGGCCCTGATCGACTCGTTGAACCGCGATGACCGGGTCGACGCCATCCTGGTGCAGCTGCCGCTACCGGCGTCGATCAACGAGAAGGTGGTGATCGAGGCGATCGATCCGGCCAAGGATGTCGACGGTTTTCACCCCTATAACGTCGGTCGCCTGAGTGGCGGCCGGGCGGCCCTGGTGCCCTGTACGCCGCTGGGTTGCCTGCTGCTGTTGCAGGACCGTCTCGGCGATCTGAGCGGGCTCAAGGCGGTGGTGGTCGGGCGTTCGAATATCGTCGGCAGGCCCATGGCGCAGCTGTTGCTGAATGCCGACTGCACGGTGACCACCGTGCATTCGCGCAGCCGCAACCTGGCCGAGGAGTGTCGCCAGGCCGATATTCTGGTGGTCGCGGTGGGGCGGCCCGGGATGATCGGGGCCGAGCACATCAAGCCGGGGGCCACGGTGCTGGATGTCGGCATCAACCGCATCGAGGCTGCCGAGGGCCAGGGGCAGTTGGTCGGAGATGTCGACTTCGCCGCGGCGTCCGCCGTCGCCGGCGCGCTGACGCCGGTGCCCGGCGGCATAGGCCCGATGACGGTCGCCTGTCTGCTGCGCAATACCCTCACCGCGGCCCGGCAGCGCGTTCAGCAGCCGCAGGGCTGAGGCCGCAGCGAATGGTGCCGCGGGGGGCGAGCCCGCGCGGCCTCGGCAGTTTTTCCGTTCACCCTCGCCCGATGTGCGCCAGCGCCTGTTCCAGGGTGTCGAGCGTACGCTGGATATTGTGCAGCTTGTCGAGGCCGAACAGGCCGATACGGAAGGTCTGGAAGTCGGCCGGCTCGTCGCACTGCAGGGGCACGCCGGCGGCGGTCTGCAGGCCTTGGGCGGCGAACTTCCTACCGCTCTTGATCTCGGCGTCGTCGGTGTAGCAGACCACCACGCCGGGGGCCTCGAAACCCGTGGCGGCGACGCTCTTGAAGCCCCTGGCACTCAGTAGCTGGCGCACCCGCTGGCCGAGTTGCAGCTGTTCCTCGCACACCTTGGCGAAGCCGTAGGCCTCGGCTTCCTGCATCGCGTCGCGGAAGCGCGCCAGGGCGTCGCAGGGCATGGTCGCGTGGTAGGCATGGCCGCCCTGCTCGTAGGCCTGCATGATCTGCAGCCACTTCTTCAGGTCGCAGGCGAAGCTGCTGCTCTGGGTGGCCTCGACCCTTGCCACGGCCCGTTCGCCGAGCATCACCAGGGCGCAGCAGGGCGAGGCGCTCCAACCCTTCTGCGGCGCGCTGAGCAGCACGTCGATGCCACAGGCCTGCATGTCCACCCAGAGGGTGCCGGAGGCGATGCAGTCGAGCACGAACAGGCCGCCGACGGCGTGCACGGCGTCGGCCACGGCGCGCAGGTAGTCGTCGGGCAGGAGCATGCCCGAGGCGGTCTCCACATGGGGGGCGAACACCAGCTGCGGCTTCTCCGCGCGGATGGTCGCCAGCACCTCCTCGAGGGGCGCCGGGGCGAAGGCGGCCTGGGGCCCGGTCTCGACCGGGCGGGCCTTGAGCACGGTGGTGGCGGCCGGAATGGCACCCATCTCGAGGATCTGGCTCCAGCGGTAGCTGAACCAGCCGTTGCGCAGCACCAGGCACTTCTGTCCCGTGGCCAGCTGGCGTGCCACCGCTTCCATGCCGAAGGTCCCGCTGCCCGGCACCACCGCCACGGCCTGGGCGTTATAGACCCGCTTGAGGGTGCGCGAGATGTCGTTCATCACCTGCTGGAAGGCCTGCGACATATGGTTGAGGGCGCGGTCGGTGTAGACCACCGAATACTCGATCAGGCCATCGGGATCGATACTGGGGAAGAGTTTCGACATGGGGGCCTCCTGTGGCGGGTTGTCCTTTGCTTCGACCCTGCCCCAAGCCTCGGCAAAGGGCAAGTCTGCGCGCAGCGGACCTTCAGTCGGTTTGCTGGGTTACGCCGCTGCGCGGCTAACCCAGCCTACGGGAGCGGCGGTTCACAGGAACAGACCGCCCAACGGCGAGGAGGCGTCGCCGCCGAGGCGCCGCGGCATGCGTCCGGCCAGGTAGGCCTCGCGCCCGGCCTCCACCGCCTTGCGCATCGCCTGGGCCATGCGCACCGGCTCGCGGGCGCGGGCGATGGCGGTGTTCATCAGCACCCCGGCGCAGCCCAGTTCCATGGCGATGGCGGCATCCGAGGCGGTGCCGACGCCGGCATCGACGATGATCGGCACCCTGGCGTTCTCGACTATCAGGCGGATGTTGTAGGGGTTGCGGATGCCCAGGCCGGAGCCGATCGGCGCGCCCAGGGGCATCACCGCCACGCAGCCAAGCTCCTCCAGACGCCGCGCCACCAGCGGGTCGTCGCTGGTGTAGACCATCACCTCGAAGCCCAGCTCGACCAGCTGGCGGGCGGCGACCAGGGTCTCGCCGATGTCCGGGTAGAGGGTCTGGGCGTCGCCGAGCACCTCCAGCTTCACCAGGTTGTGGCCGTCCAGCAGTTCGCGCGCCAGCAGGCAGGTGCGCACCGCATCCTTGGCCGTGTAGCAGCCGGCGGTATTGGGCAGCAGGGTATAGCGCTCGGGGGCGATGGCGTCGAGCAGGTTGGGCTGGTCGGCGTCCTGGCCGAGGTTGCTGCGGCGCACGGCGAAGGTGATGATCTGCGCCGCGCTGGCCTGAATCGCCGCGCGGGTCTCGTGCAGGTCGGCGTAGTGGCCGGTGCCGACCAGCAGGCGCGAGGCGAAGGCCTGGCCGGCAATGAGCAGCGGATCGGGTACTGGGGTCGCGTGGGTCATGGGGGAGCTCCGGGTCGGGTGGGGAGGGGCGCCGCTCAGCCGCCGCCGATGGCGTGGACGATCTCCAGGCGGTCGCCCTGTTGCAGGCGCACCGCGCCGTACTGGCTGCGGGGCACCACGTCCAGGTTGTGCTCGATGGCCAGGCGCCGGGCGTGCAGGTCCAGGTGCACCAGCAGTTGCGCCAGGCTGATGCCCTCCGGGAGCCGCTCGGTGGTCCCGTTGATCTGCACTTCAATCATCCGCCTCTCCTGGAATCGGGCTGCGTGGCTGTCGTGCCTGCATGGTTGGGGCATCGGGGGGCGCCCTTGAAGGGCCAGTCGCGGCCGCGGCACTGGTCCAGCCCCGTGCCGGGGCTGGCATCACGGCCGGGGGATAACTGGTTCTAACTGCGCCTGCGACTTGCTCTTAGTTTCGTCGGCAAGGGTGGCGGGGCGCGTGCCGCATCGCGAAGCGTGCTCGCCGCCGTCGACCTATCGGTGTCTGGAGTTCTTCTCCCGCCGGCGGCCCACAATAAAAATGCTCCAGTCAGGAGGTAAGCATGAACAGCACAGCTCACGAATTCGATGCAGCCGAGGCCTTGGCCAGCGACCGCGCCCACGTCTGGCACCACCTGTCCCAGCACAAGCCGCTGGAGCAGAACGACCCCCTGATGATCGTCAAGGGCCAGGGCATGCGGGTCTGGGACGCCAAGGGCAACGAATACCTGGACGCGGTGTCCGGCGCGGTGTGGACCGTCAACGTCGGCTACGGTCGCGAGAGCATCGCCGATGCGGTGCGCGAGCAGCTGGTGACCATGAACTACTTCGCCAACACCGCCGGCAACATCCCCGGCGCGCTGTTCGCCAAGAAGCTGATCGAGAAGATGCCGGGCATGAGCCGGGTCTACTACTCCAACTCCGGCTCCGAGGCCAACGAGAAGGCCTACAAGATCGTGCGGCAGATCGCCCACAAGAAGTACGGCGGCAAGAAGCACAAGATCCTGTTCCGCGAACGCGACTACCACGGCACCACCATCACCGCGCTGAGCTCCACCGGCCAGTTCGAGCGCAAGAACCAGTACGGCCCCTTCACCCCGGGCTTCGTCGAGTTTCCGCACTGCTGCGAATACCGCTCGCAGTTCGGCGAGGTCGCCGACTACGGCGTGCGCGCCGCCCTGGAAATGGAACGGGTGATCCTCGCCGAGGGGCCGGACAGCATCGGCGCCGTGGTGCTCGAGCCGATCACCGCCGGCGGTGGGGTGATCACCCCGCCGGCCGGCTACTGGGAAACCATCCAGGCGCTGTGCAAGAAGTACGACATCCTCCTGCACATCGACGAGGTGGTCTGCGGCCTGGGCCGCACCGGCAAGTGGTTCGGCTATCAGCACTACGGCATCCAGCCGGACATCGTCACCATGGCCAAGGGCGTGGCCAGCGGCTATGCGGCGATCTCCTGCACCGTGACCACCGAGGCGGTGTTCGAGGCGTTCAAGGGCGAGGCCGACGACCGCATGGGCTACTTCCGCGACATCAGCACCTTCGGCGGCTGCACCGCCGGCCCGGCGGCGGCGCTGGAGAACATGCGCATCATCGAGGAGGAGGGCCTGCTGGAGAACGTCACCCAGATGGGCGAGTACTTCCTGGCCCGCCTGCGCGAGCTGCAGGACAAGTACCAGGTGATCGGCGACGTGCGCGGCAAGGGCCTGTTCTGCGGCCTGGAGCTGGTCAAGGACCGCACCACCAAGGAGCCGGTGGCCGAGAGCCTGCCGATGGCCATCGCCGCCGACTGCATGCGCCAGGGGGTGATCATCGGTCGCACCAACCGCAGCTTCGAGCAGTACAACAACACCCTGTGCTTCAGCCCGGCGCTGATCGCCACCCAAGCCGATCTGGACCGCATCATCGCCGCGCTGGACGGCGCCTTCGGCCGCCTGGCAGCCAACCCCTAAGGCGGTCTGCCGGCGCATGGCTACCGGGCCACCCAGTCGCTGGGGGGGCCGGTTCTGCCGTATTTGCATTGTCGGGCGGCGCGCAGCGGATGGTCTTGCCGATGGCATGTTGCTAGGCTGCCCGGCAACCGCCGCACCTTGTGGCAGGGGCATTTCGAGGTCGCCGGCCAGGCGTTCGCTGGCCCGGCGCTTGTCGTACAGTCAGCCGAGGCCGTTATGTTCCAGTTGTTCCACCTGTCCGCCGACAAAGCCACCAGCCTGCAACAGCAACTGCGCGAGCAGATCGCCCAGGTCATCCTCAACGGCAACATTCCCCTCGACAGCCCGCTGCCGTCCAGTCGCAAGCTGGCCAAGCAACTGAACATCGCCCGCAACACCGTGGTTCTGGCCTATGAGCATCTGCTCGACGATGGCTACCTGTTGGCGCGCGAACGCAGCGGTTACTACGTCAATCCGGCCATCCTGGGGCGCAAGGTGGAGACCCCCAGCGCGGCCCGCGAAGAGCCTGCCGGCACCCGCCCCGACTGGGCGGGTCGCCTGGTGGTGCAGCCTTCCCGGCAGCGCAACATCAGCAAGCCGCGGGATTGGCAGAACTACCAGTACCCCTTCATCTACGGGCAGTTCGACCCGGCCCTGTTCCCCACCGCCAACTGGCGCGAGTGCTGCCGCGATGCGGTGAGCATTCCGGCGATCCGCGACTGGGCCTCGGACCATTTCGACGACGACGACCCGCTGCTGATGGAGCAGATCCGCACCCGCCTGCTGCCCCGGCGCGGGGTCTGGGCCTCGCCGGAGCAGATCCTGGTCACGGTCGGCGCCCAGCACGCGCTCTATATCCTGGCGCGCCTGCTGCTGCGCGGCGACAGCCTGATGGGCGTCGAGGAGCCCGGCTATATGGACATCCGCAACATCGCCACGCTCAACCCCTCGCGGTTGCAGCCCTTGGCGGTGGATGACCAGGGCCTGGTGCTCAGCGACGAGCTGAACCGCTGCGACCTGATCTACACCACCCCCAGTCATCAGTGTCCGACCACCGTGACCATGCCCCTGGAGCGTCGCTACGAACTGCTGCAGCGGGCCAATCAGCACGATTTCTTGATCATCGAGGACGACTACGAGAGCGAGACCAACATCAAGTCCAATCCGACCCCGGCGCTCAAGAGCCTGGATAAGAGCGACCGGGTGATCTACGTCGGCAGCCTGTCGAAGACCCTGGCCCCGGGCCTGCGTCTGGGCTATCTGGTCGGCCCCGAGCCGCTGATTCGCGAGGCGCGGGCGCTGCGCCGGCTGATGGTGCGCCACCCGGCGGCGAACAATCAGCGCTCGGTGGCGCTGTTCCTCGAGCGCGGTTACCACGACGCCCTGATCATGAGCCTGATGCGCGCCTACGAGGAGCGTCATCGGCAGATGGGCGAGGCCCTGCACGAATTCCTGCCGGCCTCCTCGCAGCAGCCGAGCTTCGGTGGCTCCTGCTACTGGGTCAAGGGCCCCGAGGGGCTGGATGCGCGGCGGCTGCAGAAGGAGGCGGCCGCCCGCGGCATCCTTATCGAGCCGGGCGACATCCACTTCTACGCCGACCCGCCGCCGCAGAACTACTTCCGTCTGGGCTACTCCTCGATCGCCAGCGAACGCATCCGCCCGGGCATCAAGCTGCTCGCCGAGCTGATTCAGCGCCTCTGCTGAGCTTCGTGCCGGCCAGTGTTCGTTAGGGCCGCGTCGCGGGTGCAGCGCTGCGTCCCAGCTCGCGCATGTCCGCCCCGCTGGGGTGCTGGAACACGCGCAGGCCGAACTCCGGCAGCAGCGCCAGCAGGTGGTCGAAGATGTCGGCCTGGATGCTTTCGTAGCGGCCCCAGGCTGTGGTGTTGGTGAAGCAGTAGAGCTGCAGCGGCAGGCCGTCGGCGGTCGGGCTGAGCTGGCGCACCAGCTGGGTCATCTGCTGGTGGATGTCGGGGTGCTGGCGCAGGTAGTGCTCGACGTAGGCGCGGAAGGTGCCGAGGTTGGTCAGGCGGCGGGTGTTGGCCGGCTCCTCGCCGGCCTCGGCCAGGGCGCTGTTCCAGCTGCGTAGCTCGCTCTGCTTGTGCTGCAGGTAGTCGCCGAGCAGGCGGAAACGCCCCAGACGCTCGATCTGCTCCGGCTCGAGGAAGGCGATGCTGGTCTGATCCAGGTACAGGTTGCGCATGATGCGTCGGCCGCCGCACTCCTGCATGCCGCGCCAGTTCTTGAACGGATCGGTGATGAAGCGCCGGGTCGGGATGGTCGAGATGGTCTTGTCCCAGTTCTGCACCTTGACCGTGTGCAGGGCGATGTCGATCACGTCGCCATCGGCGTTCAGCTGCGGCATCTCCACCCAGTCGCCGACGCGGATGATGTCGCTGGAGGTGATCTGCACGCTGGCCACCAGCGACAGCAGGGTGTCCTGGAAAATCAGCATGAGCACAGCGGCCATGGCGCCGAGGCCGGACAGCAGGATCAGCGGCGAGCGATCGATCAGGGTGGCGACCATGAGGATCGCCGCGACGGCGAACAGGGCGATCTTCAGCACCTGCAGGTAACCCTTGATCGGCCGTAGGTGGGCGTCGCGGCGCAGGTTGTAGAGCGTGTTGGCGATGTCCAGCAGGGTGCTCAAGGCCAGCGCAACGGTCAGCACGATGAAGGCGCTGCTGACGTTGACCACCACCGTGCCCACGGCATCGGGCAGGTGGGGTACCAGGCCGATACCGGCGGAGATGATCAGTGCCGGCACTATATTGGCCAGGCGCTTGATCAGTTCGTTGTCGAGGTGCTGGGCATTACGCCCCAGGGCGGTGGCGTCGATCAGGCGGCACAGGGCGCGCACCAGTATGCGCTTGACCAGCCAGTTACCCAGCCAGGCGCTCAGCAGCAACAGGCCCAGGCCGATCAGGCTGTACAGCTCGGGGTAACGTTCCAGCCACTCGAGGGCGGTGGCGTAGTGATCTGTCATGGCGGTCCTCGCGCGTTTCGTGGGCTGGTCGCGTATTTCTGGCGCCCCGAATCGGGAGTAGGCTAGTGCTTGTGAGGGCACCAAAAGGCGATGAGGGCGCACCTTAGCAAACCGACTGCCCATTTACCTGCGCGGTTTTCTTTCGTTGCGTGTCGGGACGCCGCCTCTGGTCGCTCGAACCCTTCGGCCGGTCGGTGAGGAGGAGCGCTATGCACACGCCATGGGGATTCGGCATGCTTCTCGGGGTTCTGCTGCTCACGGCGTGCGCCCAGCAGGCGCGGTGGGATGAGAGCCTGCCGCTGGAGCAGCGTCTGGCGCAGCTCGGCTGGCGCCAGGGCGACGCGGTCAAGTCCGTGTGGCGGGGCGATATCGACGGCTGGCAGTATCTCGACAAGCGCCATATGGTGCTCGGCACCGGGCCGGGCCGCTCCTATCTGGTCGAGTTCGCCTACCCCTGCCGTAACCTGAGCTTCAGCAGCACCATCGGCTACAGCACCACGGTCGGCGCCCTGACCACTCTGGACAGGATCGTGTCGATCGACTCCACGGGCACCCCGGCCTACTGCCTGATCGATGGGATCTACCGGCTGGAGAGGGTGCCGAGGGTCGAGGCGGGTGAGACCTGAGCGCGCGTCGAGGCCCTGCTCCTCTCGTTTTAGGGGTTGAAGGCGCCGATAAAGATCGCCGGGTCGATGCGCGCATCGTTGAGGCTGACATTCCAGTGCAAATGCGGCCCGGTGGCCCGGCCTGTGGCGCCGACCTTGCCCAGCACGGCGCCGCGGGGTAGTTCGTCGCCCAGCTTCACGTCGATGGCCGAGAGGTGGCAGAACATGCTGATCAGGCCCTGCCCGTGGTCGACGAACACCGTCTTGCCGTTGAAGAAATAGTCGCCGAGCAGGATCACCCGGCCGGCCGCCGGCGCCCTGACCGGGGTGCCGCGCGCGGCGGCGAAGTCCAGGCCCGAGTGCGGGTTGCGCTCCTCGCCGTTGAAGAAGCGGCGCAGGCCGAAGGGGCTGGACAGCGGCCCCTCCACCGGTCGGTCGAACAGCAGGTTGCTCGGCTGGCGCGGGCTGAACTGGCGGTAGGCGCGGGTCTGCTCGGCCAGCTCGCGCTCGATGCGCTTGAGGTTGGCCGGGTTGGGGGTGACCTGCTGCTGATTCTTCAGGGTGATGCGTTGCTCGGCATAGACACGGCCGCCGACCTGGAAGCTGTGCGTTCGGCCGTCCACCTCGATCTGCTGGCTGCCCGGGCGGACGCTCAGCGGCAGGCCGACGATGGCGATCCAGCGCTGGCCGTCCTCGTGGATCACCAGCAGCGGCTTGCCCTGGTAGGTGGCGCGTGGCGCCGCGACCGCCGGACCGAGATCGATCACGGCGACCCCGCCCGGCACGGGCTTGTTCAGCAGGCGGGTGATGAACCCCTCGGCCTGGGCGGGCAGGGCGAGCAGGAGGGCAATAAGGAGTGGGATGAGGCGCATGGTTCTTTCCCGAAGTAGGGGGGGGGGCTTTATCCGTCTACCGGCTCGAGCATCAATCCAGCAGCGACAGGGTCGCCGGCTGCACATGGTTGTCCTCGACCCGTACGTCCAGCTCGCCCTCGCCCAGGCGGGCCTTGAGGCGCTGGCCCGGGTGGGTGTCGACGGCCCGGCGGATGGCCCGGCCGTGTTCGTCGAGGAGGATGCTGTAGCCGCGGCCCAGGGTCGCCAGGGGGCTGACCACGTTGAGTGTCTGCACCTGGCTGTGCAGCTGCAGGCGGCGTTCCTTGAGCCCCTCGCGCATGGCCCGCGGCAGGCGCTCGGCGAGGCTGGCCAGGCGCTGGCGCAGCAGCTGCAAGGCGCGCTCCGGGTGCTGGCCGGCCAGGCGGGTGTGCAGGCGGGCCAGGCGCTCGCGGCGATCATTGAGGCGGCGCTCGAGCGCGCGCTGCAGGCGCATCTCCAGGTCGTCCAGGCGTTGCGCCTGCTGGCGCAGGCGCTCGCCGGGGTGGCGCATACGCCGGCGCAGGCCGTCCAGGCGCATGTGTTCGCGGGCCAGGCGGCCCTGGATGTACAGCTGCAGGCGGCGCTGCAGGCTGTTGAGGCGCTGCACCAGTTCGCTCGAGTCCGGGGCCAGCAGTTCGGCGGCGGCCGAGGGGGTCGGGGCGCGCACGTCGGCGACGAAGTCGCTGATCGATACGTCGGTCTCGTGGCCCACGGCGCTGACGATGGGCGTCTGGCTGGCGGCGATGGCGCGGGCCACGACCTCCTCGTTGAAGCACCAGAGGTCTTCCAGGGAGCCGCCGCCACGGGCCAGGATCAGCGCATCGAAGCCGGCGCGGTCGGCCAGCTGCAGGGCGCGGACGATCTGGCCGGTGGCCTCGCGGCCCTGCACGGCCGTGGGCACCAGGCACAGTTCGACCAGGGGCGCGCGGCGCCGGAATACACTGACGATGTCGCGAATCACCGCACCGGTGGGCGAGCTGACGATGCCGATGCGCCGCGGATGGGCGGGCAGGGCGCGCTTGCGTTCGGCGGCGAACAGGCCCTCGGCGGCCAGTTTCTCCTTGAGCGCCTCGAAGGCCAGGCGCAAGGCGCCGTCGCCGGCCGGCTCGAGCGCATCGACGATCAGCTGGTAGTCGCCGCGGCCCTCGAACAGCGAGACCCTGCCGCGCACCTTGACCGCCAGGCCGTCGCGCAGGGCCTGGCGTACCCGGGCGGCGTTCTGCCGGAACAGCGCGCAGCGCACCTGGGCCTGGCTGTCCTTGAGGGTGAAATAGAGGTGTCCGGAGGCCGGCTTGGCCAGGTTGGAAATCTCGCCCTCGACCCAGACGCTGGCGAACACGTCCTCCAGCAGTCGGCGGGCGCGGTTGTTGAGCTGGCTGACGCTGAGCACCTCGCGGTCGAGGCCCAGGCGCTGGAAGGGGTCTGTGATCATGGCCGGCATGATAAAGGCTTTGCCCGGCCGACCATAGGCCGCCGGCCTTGACCCCGCCGCCCTCGTCGGTAAGCTGCGCGGCTTTTCCTTCTGAGCGGGGCGGGGCATGGCCGAGCAGCAGAGCATTGTGGTGCCACGGATCTCCAGCTTTCCCGGGCACGAGGCGCGGGCCCGGGCGACGCTGCGCTGGCTGGTGCAGCAGGACGTGGTCGAGGAGCGCCTGAGCACCTGCGGCGGCCTGGGCAACCGCATGGCCCACGCCATCGCCCCCGGGGCGCGGTGGGTGGTCGAGCATCCGCAGCTGCTGCCCTTCGCCCGGCCGAGCAACGGCCTGGAGATCATCGGCAAGCGCTGCATCTACACCCCCACCCGGGATTTTCTCGAGGAGGCCGGCTGCCCCGAGTGCCGCCAGGAGGTCGGCGAGGCGCTGTTCGACAGCCTGGAGGCGTGGATGCCGGGGCACACCGACAACTTCGCATGCCCCGAGTGCGGCTTCGAGGACGACATCAACGGCTTCCTGTTCCTGCAGCCCTGCGCCTTCTCCAACCTGGGCTTCGTCTTCAACAACTGGGGGGCGGCGGGCTTTCGCCGGGACTTTCTCGACGAGTTCGCCGCGCGCCTGGGTTATCCGGTCTCGCTGGTACAGGTTGACTTGTGAGTCAGATTGGCGACGTTATCCGCCTGTCTCTCGACGAACCGCGTGGCTGAGCGATTCTTTGCATTGAGTGGGCGGGGGAGCCTGGGTATAATGGCGCGCTTCCAATTTTCCCGTCTGGGAGCCCCCGCCATGCTGCGTATCAGTCAAGAAGCCCTTACCTTCGACGACGTTCTACTTATTCCTGGTTATTCCGAAGTTCTGCCGAAGGATGTCAGCCTCAAGACTCGCCTGACCCGTGGCATCGAGCTGAATATCCCCCTGCTGTCCGCCGCCATGGACACCGTCACCGAGGCGCGCCTGGCCATCGCCATGGCCCAGGAAGGCGGCATCGGCATCATCCACAAGAACATGACCATCGAGCAGCAGGCTGCCGAGGTGCGCAAGGTCAAGAAGTTCGAGGCCGGCGTGGTCAAGGACCCGATCACCATCGAGGCCGACGCGACCGTTCGCGACCTGTTCGAACTGACCCGGCAGAACAACATCTCCGGCGTGCCGGTGCTGTCCAACGGCGACCTGGTCGGCATCGTCACCTCCCGCGACGTGCGCTTCGAGAACCGCCTGGACGCCCTGGTGCGCGAGGTGATGACGCCCAAGGAGCGCCTGGTCACGGTCAAGGAAGGCGCCGACAAGGAAACCGTGCGCGAGCTGCTGCACAAGCACCGCATCGAGAAGGTGCTGATCGTCGACGACGCCTTCGCCCTCAAGGGCATGATGACCGTCAAGGACATCGAGAAGGCCAAGGCCTATCCGCTGGCCAGCAAGGACGACCAGGGTCGCCTGCGCGTCGGCGCCGCGGTCGGCACCGGCGCCGACACCGGTGACCGGGTCGCCGCGCTGGCCGCCGCCGGCGTCGACGTGATCATCGTCGACACCGCCCACGGCCACTCCAAGGGCGTGATCGACCGCGTGCGTTGGGTCAAGCAGAACTTCCCCGAGGTCCAGGTGATCGGCGGCAACATCGCCACCGGCGACGCCGCCAAGGCCCTGGTCGAGGCCGGCGCCGACGGCGTCAAGGTCGGCATCGGCCCGGGTTCGATCTGCACCACGCGCATCGTCGCCGGTGTCGGTGTGCCGCAGATCAGTGCGGTGGCCAACGTCGCCGCGGCCCTGGCCGGCAGCGGCGTGCCGTTGGTCGCCGATGGCGGCATCCGTTTCTCCGGCGACCTGTCCAAGGCCATAGTCGCCGGGGCCTCGGCGGTGATGATCGGCTCCATGCTGGCCGGCACCGAAGAGGCACCGGGCGAGGTCGAGCTGTTCCAGGGCCGCTCCTACAAGGCCTACCGCGGCATGGGGTCGCTGGGCGCCATGGCTCAGGCCCAGGGCTCCTCGGACCGCTACTTCCAGGATTCCTCCGCCGGTGCCGAGAAGCTGGTGCCCGAGGGTATCGAGGGCCGCGTGCCCTACAAGGGCGCCATGGCGGCCATCGTCCACCAGCTGATGGGCGGCCTGCGCGCCTCCATGGGCTACACCGGCTGCGCCAGCATCGAAGAGATGCGCACCAAGCCGGAGTTCGTGCGCATCACCGGCGCCGGCATGGCCGAGTCCCATGTGCACGACGTGCAGATCACCAAGGAAGCCCCGAACTACCGGGTCGGTTGATTCGCTGTAGGGTGGATGACGGCTTGGCCTTATCCACCATCGCGCAGGTGGACAGGCGCGCCATGCGTCTTCCACCCTACGCACGGGGCTGGTTACCAGCCCCGTGTCATTTGTGAATTCCGCTACGAGAGACGGCCATGGCCCACCATGATATTCACGCCCACCGCATCCTGATCCTGGATTTCGGTTCCCAGTACACCCAGCTGATCGCCCGTCGCGTGCGCGAGATCGGCGTGTATTGCGAGTTGCACCCCTTCGACATGAGCGACGAGGACATCCGCGCCTTCGCCCCGCGCGGCATCATTCTCGCCGGCGGCCCGGAGTCGGTGCATGCGGCCGACAGCCCGCGGGCGCCGCAGGCGGTGTTCGACCTCGGCGTGCCGGTGCTGGGCATCTGCTACGGCATGCAGACCATGGCCGAGCAGCTGGGCGGCAAGGTGCAGGGTTCGGACCTGCGTGAGTTCGGCTACGCCCGCGTCGACGTGGTCGGCAAGGGTCGCCTGCTCGATGGCATCGAAGACCATGTGGACGACGACGGCGTGTTCGGCCTGGACGTGTGGATGAGCCACGGCGACAAGGTCACCGCCTTGCCGCAGGGCTTCCACATCCTGGCCAGCACCCCGAGCTGCCCGATCGCCGCGATGTCCGACGACGAGCGGCGCTACTACGGCGTGCAGTTCCACCCGGAAGTGACCCACACCAAGCAGGGCGGCCGCATCCTCTCGCGCTTCGCCCTGGAAATCTGCGGCTGCGAGGCGCTGTGGACGCCGTCGAACATCGTCGAGGACGCCATCGCCCAGGTGCGCGCTCAGGTCGGCAGCGCCAACGTGCTGCTGGGCCTGTCCGGCGGCGTCGACTCCTCGGTGGTTGCGGCGCTGCTGCACCGCGCCATCGGCGATCAACTGACCTGCGTATTCGTCGACAATGGCCTGCTGCGCCTGCACGAGGGCGAGCAGGTGATGGCCATGTTCGCCGAAAACATGGGGGTTAAGGTGATCCGCGCCAACGCCGAGGCGCAGTTCCTCGACAACCTGGCCGGCGAGGCCGACCCGGAGAAGAAGCGCAAGATCATCGGCCGCACCTTCATCGACGTGTTCGATGCCGAGGCCAGCAAGCTGCACGACATCAAGTTCCTCGCCCAGGGCACCATCTACCCGGACGTGATCGAGTCGGCCGGCGCCAAGACCGGCAAGGCCCACGTGATCAAGAGCCACCACAACGTCGGCGGCCTGCCCGAGGAGATGAACCTCAAACTGGTCGAGCCGCTGCGCGAGCTGTTCAAGGACGAGGTGCGCAAGATCGGCCTGGAGCTGGGCCTGCCCTACGACATGGTCTACCGTCACCCCTTCCCGGGGCCGGGCCTGGGCGTGCGCATCCTCGGCGAGGTGAAGAAGGAGTACGCCGACCTGCTGCGTCGCGCCGACCACATCTTCATCGAGGAGCTGCGCAACTTCGACTGGTACCACAAGACCAGCCAGGCCTTCGTGGTGTTCCAGCCGGTGAAATCGGTCGGCGTGGTCGGCGACGGCCGCCGTTACGCCTGGGTCGTGGCCCTGCGCGCGGTGGAAACCGTCGACTTCATGACCGCACGCTGGGCGCACCTGCCCTACGAGCTGCTGGAGAAGGTCTCCAACCGCATCATCAACGAGATCGAAGGCATCTCCCGCGTCACCTACGACGTGTCGAGCAAGCCGCCTGCCACCATCGAGTGGGAGTGATCTGAGCGACAAGGGCAGCCGAGGCTGCCCTTGTCGCATCTGCGCGTCGCTGCGGCATTCGGCCCCGCCCATGCGGGTCGCCGGCGCCGTCGTTTAAATGAGAAAATATTGCAATTGATGGCCCTGACCCGATCGGGGCGATGCTGTCCCGGCGTTCGTCCGGGTTAGGGAAGCGAATATGGCATTTAGCCGCAGACAGATTCTCGCCGGCCTGGCCGGCCTCGGCGTCGCAGGCCTCGGTGCTGGCGGCGTGCGTTACTGGTTGGGGCGACCACAGGTCCCGGCTGAATACGACTACGAGTTGATCGCCGCGCCGCTGGACGTGGAGCTGGTGCCGGGGCACCCGACCCCGGCCTGGGCCTACGGCGGCCAGGCGCCGGGGCTGGAGATTCGCGCCAAGCAGGGCGAATGGCTGCGGGTGCGCTTCATCAACCGCCTCAAGGTGCCGACCACCATCCATTGGCACGGCATCCGCTTGCCGCTGGAGATGGACGGTGTGCCCTATGTCTCGCAGTTGCCGGTGCTGCCGGGCGAATACTTCGACTACCGGTTCAGGACGCCGGACGCCGGCAGCTTCTGGTACCACCCGCATACCGACAGCAGCGAACAGCTGGGGCGCGGCCTGGTCGGTCCGTTGATCGTCGAGGAGCGCGAGCCGAGCGGCTTCGCTCACGAGCGTACGCTCAGCCTGAAGAGCTGGCATGTCGACGGCCAGGGGGCCTTCACCGCCTTCAGCGTGCCGCGGGAGGCGGCGCGCGGCGGTACGCCGGGCACCCTGAGCACGGTCAATGGCGTGCACGTGCCGACCCTGGAGCTGCCGGCCGGGCAGGTGGTGCGCCTGCGTCTGATCAACCTGGACAATACCCTGACCTATCGCCTCAACCTGCCGGGCGCCGAGGCGCGTATCTATGCCCTGGATGGCAATCCGGTGACGCCGCGGCCGCTGGGGAAAGGTTACTGGCTGGGGCCGGGGATGCGTATCGAGCTGGGGCTCAAGGTGCCGGCGGCGGGCGCCGAGCTGTCCCTGCGCAACGGTCCGCTGCGCCTGGCCACCTTGCGTGCGGTGGCCTCTGCCGAGGCGCCGGGCGACTGGCCGCCGGCCCTGCCGGCCAATCCCATCGCCGAACCGGACCTGGCCGCCGCCGAAACCCTGCGCTTCAACTTCGAGTGGGTCGGCGCGGTGTCGGTGGGGGTGGAGCGGGGCGCCGCGCCCAGCTTCTGGCAGATCAACGGCCAGGCCTGGGACATCAACGACAAGACCTGTGCCGATCGGCCCATTGCCCGGCTGCAGCTGGGCAAGAGCTATGTCTTCGAGTTGCGCAACATGACCCAGTACCAGCACCCGATCCACCTGCACGGCATGACCTTCAAGGTGCTCGCCTCCAATCGCAAGCGCATCGAGCCCTACTACACGGACACCTACCTGCTGGGCAAGAACGAGCGGGCGCGCATCGCCCTGGTCGCCGATAATCCGGGGGTGTGGATGTTCCACTGCCATGTCATCGACCATATGGAAACCGGCCTGATGGCCTCCATCGAGGTGGCTTGAGCGTGCGTCAGCCCAGGATCATCGATCGCTCGCGCGACGAGCACTTCATGCGTCAGGCCCTGGCCGAGGCGGCTGCCGGCGCCGCCTTGGGCGAGGTGCCGGTGGGCGCCGTGCTGGTGCAGGATGGCGTCGTCATCGGTCGCGGCTTCAATTGCCCGATCTCCACCCATGATCCCAGCGCCCATGCCGAGATGGTGGCCATCCGGGCTGCGGCCAAGGCCGTCGGCAACTACCGTCTGCCCGGCAGCGCCCTGTATGTGACCCTGGAGCCGTGCAGCATGTGCGCCGGGCTGATCGTCCATGGGCGGATCGAGCGGGTGGTGTACGGCGCCACCGAGCCCAAGGCCGGAGTGGCGCTCAGCCGCGGCGAGTTCTTCAGTCAGGGGT
Organism: Pseudomonas benzenivorans; assembly: GCF_033547155.1. Classification (GTDB taxonomy): domain Bacteria; phylum Pseudomonadota; class Gammaproteobacteria; order Pseudomonadales; family Pseudomonadaceae; genus Aquipseudomonas; species Aquipseudomonas benzenivorans_B. The sequence goes on along the minus strand of NZ_CP137892.1, from coordinate 3,340,073 downwards.
TCCTCAACCACCGGGTGCTGATCGAGGGTGGGGTGCTGGCACAGGAGTGCAGCGAGATGCTCAGCGCCTTCTTCAGGGCGCGCAGAGGGGCCCGTTAGGCCTCAGAGCGGCGGCAGTTGCTCGCGCGGCGGGTTCTTGTTGACGCCCGGTACGTGCAGGCTGGATTCGGCCACCTGGGGGCCTTCCAGTTGCGGCTGCGTGACCCAGGTGAGGATGTCGTAGTAGCGGCGGATGTTGCGCACGAAGTGCACCGGCTCGCCGCCACGGGCATAGCCGTAGCGGGTCTTGCTGTACCACTGCTTCTGCGCCAGGCGCGGCAGGATCTTCTGCACGTCCAGCCACTTGTTGGGGTCCAGGCCCTCGGCCTCGGTGAGCTTGCGCGCGTCCTCCAGGTGGCCGGCGCCGACGTTGTAGGCGGCCAGGGCGAACCAGGTGCGATCCGGCTCGGCTATGCCGGCCGGCAGCTGCTCCTTCACCCGGACGATGTACTTGGCGCCGCCGTCGATGCTCTGCTTGGGGTCGAGGCGATTGGATACGCCCATGGCCTGGGCGGTGCGTAGCGTCAGCATCATCAGGCCGCGTACGCCGGTCTTGGAGGTGGCGGTCGGCTGCCACAGGGATTCCTGGTAGCCCATGGCGGCCAGCAGGCGCCAGTCCACCCCCTGGGCCCGGGCGGCCTCGCGGAAGTGCTTCTCGTAGAGGGGCAGGCGCTGCTGCAGGTGCTTGGCGAAGGTGTAGGCCCCCACGTAGCCGAGGACGTCGACATGGCCGTAGTAGCGCTCGGTCAGGCGCTTGAGGCTGCCGTTCTGCTGGGCGCGGGCGAGAAAGGCATCGACCGCCTCGAGCAGGCTGCGGTCCTCGCCGGGGGCGACGGCCCAGCCCAGGCCCTGGGTGTCGCCGAAATCGAAGGCCACGCGCACGTTGGGGAAATACACCTGGTTCATCGCCAGTTCGTTGGAGTCCACCAGGGTCAGGTCGATCTGCCCTTCGTCGACCATGCGCAGCAAGTCGACCACCTCCACCTCGGCGGACTCCTCGTACTTCAACTCGGGGAGTTCGATCTTGAGTGCCGCCAACTGCTCGGCGTGGCTGCTGCCCTTGAGCACCAGAATGCGTTTGCCGAGCAGGTCCTGGGGGCGGGTCGGGCGCAGTTGGCCGTTGCGGTAGACGACCTGCGGGGTGACTTGCAGGTAAGGCTGGGAAAAGCGGGCGATCTGCCGCCGTCCGTCGCTTGCCACCAGGCTGGCGGCGGCCAGCACCGGGCCCTTGGCCTCGCCGAGGCGGGCGAACAGCTGGTCGAGGTTGTCGGCGGTCTCGATCTGCAGCTCGACGCCCAGGTCGGCGGCCAGGCGCTTGACCAGCTCGTATTCGAAGCCGGTCTCGCCGTTGCGGTCCTGGAAGTAGGTGGCCGGGCTGTTGCGGGTGATCACGCGCAGCACACCCTCCGCCTGGACGCGCTCGAGGGTGCTGGGTTCTTCGACACAGCCGCCGAGCAGCAGGAGGATTCCGATCGCTGACAGCCAGCGGGCGCAGCGGGAGCGGAACGCAGATTGGGCAAACATTAGCGCAGTATACGCAAAGCATCCTGTGCGCCATATCTCGACAGCATCGGCCTTCTCTGCTAGCACGCCGGGCGCCGTACGGACTGCGCTACGGGTGCCGCCGTGCGCCGCTTTAGGCTAGAATGCACGGCCTCAAAGTACACCCCCTTCCCAGAGGCTGTCCCCCGATGCTGATCCTGCGCGGCGCTCCCGCCCTTTCTGCTTTCCGCCACGGTAAATTGCTCGAGCAACTGACCGGCAAAGTACCCGCTGTGACCGGACTGTACGCCGAGTTCGCGCATTTTGCCGACGTCTCCGGTGTGCTCGATGCCGACGAAGAGCGGGTGCTGGCCCGTCTGCTGAAATACGGCCCGAGCGTGCCGGTGCAGGAGCCCAGCGGCCAGCTGTTCCTGACCATCCCGCGTTTCGGCACCATCTCGCCCTGGTCGAGCAAGGCCAGCGACATCGCCCACAACTGCGGTCTGGCGAAGATCCAGCGCCTGGAACGCGGCATCGCCTACTACGTGACCGGCGAGCTGAGCGCCGCCGAGTCCGAGCAGGTCGCCGCCCTGTTGCACGACCGCATGACCCAGCTGGTGCTGGACAACCTGGAAGGCGCCGCGGCGCTGTTCAGCCATGCCGCACCCAAGCCGCTGACCGCGGTGGACGTGCTCGGCGGTGGCCGCGCCGCCCTCGAGCAGGCCAACGTCGAACTGGGCCTGGCCCTGGCCGAGGACGAGATCGACTACCTGGTGCAGAGCTTCAAGGATCTGGGGCGCAACCCCCATGACATCGAGCTGATGATGTTCGCCCAGGCCAACTCCGAGCACTGCCGGCACAAGATCTTCAACGCCAGCTGGGATATCGACGGTCAAGCCCAGGAGAAATCCCTGTTCGGCATGATCAAGAACACCTACCAGATGCACAGCGAGGGCGTGCTGTCGGCCTACAAGGACAACGCCGCGGTGATAGTCGGGCACAAGGCCGGGCGCTTCTTCCCCAACGGCGAGACCCGCCAGTACGGCGCAGTCGAGGAGCCGGTGCACATCCTGATGAAGGTGGAGACGCACAACCACCCGACTGCCATCGCCCCCTTCCCGGGGGCCTCCACCGGCTCCGGCGGCGAGATCCGCGACGAGGGTGCCACCGGCCGCGGCGCCAAGCCCAAGGCCGGCCTGACCGGCTTCACCGTGTCCAACCTGCAGATCCCCGGCTTCGAACAGCCCTGGGAAGTGCCCTACGGCAAGCCCGAGCGCATCGTCACCGCGCTGGACATCATGATCGAGGGCCCACTCGGCGGCGCCGCGTTCAACAACGAATTCGGCCGCCCGGCGCTGACCGGCTATTTCCGCACCTTCGAACAGGCGATCGCCACGCCGCGCGGCGAAGAGGTACGTGGCTACCACAAGCCGATCATGCTCGCCGGCGGCATGGGCAATATTCGCGGCGAACACGTGCAGAAGGGCGAGATCAGCGTCGGCGCCAAGCTGATCGTGCTCGGCGGCCCGGCCATGCTGATCGGCCTGGGCGGCGGCGCCGCCTCGTCGATGGCCACCGGCACCAGCTCGGCCGACCTCGACTTCGCCTCGGTGCAGCGCGAGAACCCGGAGATGGAGCGCCGTTGCCAGGAGGTGATCGACCGCTGCTGGCAGCTCGGCGAGCAGAACCCCATCGCCTTCATCCACGACGTCGGCGCCGGCGGCCTGTCCAACGCCTTCCCCGAGTTGGTCAACGACGGCGGTCGCGGCGGCCGCTTCGAGCTGCGCAACGTGCCCAACGACGAGCCGGGCATGGCGCCGCTGGAAATCTGGTGCAACGAGTCCCAGGAGCGCTACGTGCTGGCGGTCGACGCCGCCGACTTCGAGCGGTTCAAGGCCATCTGCGAGCGCGAGCGCTGCCCCTTCGCGGTGGTCGGCGAGGCCACCGAGGAGCCGCACCTGACCGTCGCCGACAGCCATTTCGGCAACAACGCGGTGGACATGCCGCTCAACGTGCTGCTCGGCAAGGCGCCGCGCATGCACCGTTCGGCCGACCGCGAGGCCGAGCTGGGCGACGACTTCGACGCCGGCAGCCTGGACCTCGAGGACGCCGTCAGCCGCGTGCTGCACCACCCGGCGGTGGCCAGCAAGAGCTTCCTGATCACCATCGGCGACCGCACCATCACCGGCCTGGTGGCCCGCGACCAGATGGTCGGGCCCTGGCAGGTGCCGGTGGCCGATTGCGCCGTCACCGCCACCAGCTTCGACGTCTACACCGGCGAAGCCATGGCCATGGGCGAGCGTACCCCGCTGGCCCTGCTCGACGCCCCGGCCTCCGGGCGCATGGCGATCGGCGAGACCCTGACCAACCTGGCGGCCTCGCGCATCGAGAAGATTTCCGACATCAAGCTGTCGGCCAACTGGATGGCCGCCGCCGGCCACCCGGGCGAGGATGCGCGCCTGTACGACACGGTCAAGGCCGTCGGCATGGAGCTGTGCCCGGAGCTGGGCATCACCATTCCGGTGGGCAAGGACTCGATGTCGATGAAGACCCGCTGGCAGGACGCGGGCGAGGACAAGAGCGTCACCGCGCCGTTGTCGCTGATCGTCACCGGCTTCGCCCCGGTTAGCGACATCCGCCAGACCCTGACCCCGCAGCTGCGCATGGACAAGGGCGAGACCGACCTGATCCTGATCGACCTGGGCCGCGGGCAGAACCGCATGGGCGCCTCGATCCTCGCCCAGGTGCACGGCCGGATCGGCCGCCAGGCCCCGGACGTCGACGATGCCGAGGACCTCAAGGCGTTCTTCGCGGTGATCCAGGGCTTGAATGCCGACGGCCACCTGCTGGCCTATCACGACCGTTCTGACGGTGGCCTGCTGGTCACCGCGCTGGAGATGGCCTTCGCCGGCCACTGCGGCCTCAACCTGCAGCTCGACGCCCTGGCCGATGGTCGCGAGGAACTGGCCGCGGTGCTGTTCAACGAGGAGCTGGGTGCGCTGATCCAGGTGCGCCAGGACGCCACGCCGGACGTGCTGGCACAGTTCAGCGCCGCCGGCCTGGGTGACTGCGTGGCGGTGATCGGCCAGCCGGTCAACAACGCCGAGGTGATCATCGGCTTCGCCGGGCAGACGGTGTTCGCCGGCGAGCGTCGCCTGCTGCAGCGCCAGTGGTCCGAGACCAGCTACCAGATCCAGCGTCTGCGCGACAACGCCCAGTGCGCCGATCAGGAGTTCGACGCCCTGCTCGAAGAGGACAACCCGGGCCTGAGCGTCAAGCTCGGCTACGACGTCAACGAGGACATCGCCGCGCCCTATATCAAGAAGGGCGTGCGGCCGCAGATCGCCGTGCTGCGCGAGCAGGGCGTCAACGGTCAGGTGGAGATGGCCGCGGCCTTCGATCGCGCCGGCTTCAACGCCATCGACGTGCACATGAGCGATATCCTCGCCGGTCGCGTCGACCTCGAAGCCTTCAAGGGCCTGGTCGCCTGCGGCGGCTTCTCCTATGGCGACGTGCTCGGCGCCGGCGAGGGCTGGGCCAAGTCGATCCTGTTCAACAGCCGCGCCCGCGATGCCTTCCAGGGCTTCTTCGCGCGCAGCGACAGTTTCGCCCTGGGCGTGTGCAACGGCTGTCAGATGCTGTCGAACCTGCACGAGCTGATCCCCGGCAGCGAGTTCTGGCCGCACTTCGTGCGCAACCGTTCCGAGCAGTTCGAGGCCCGTGTGGCCATGGTCCAGGTGCAGGAGTCGGCGTCGATCTTCTTGCGTGGCATGGCCGGTTCGCGCATGCCGATCGCCATCGCCCACGGCGAGGGCCATGCCGAGTTCGAGAGCGAGGAGGCGCTGCTGGAGGCCGACCTGTCCGGCTGCGTGGCCATGCGCTTCGTCGACAGCCACGGCAAGGTCACCGAGACCTACCCGGCCAACCCCAACGGTTCGCCGCGCGGGATCACCGGCCTGACCAGCCGCGACGGTCGGGTGACCATCATGATGCCGCACCCGGAGCGGGTGTTCCGCGCCGTGCAGAACTCCTGGCGCCCGGACGACTGGCAGGAAGATGCCGGCTGGCTACGCATGTTCCGCAACGCCCGGGTCTGGGTGGACTGAGGCTGAAGGCGCGGACCCATGCCCGGTGAGTCCGCGCCGCTGTACCCGAGGTGCGCCGGGTCGAGTCCGGCGATACCTTGCTGCTGTGCCGCTGCGGGCGTTCGTCCGCGCTTCCCGACTGTCCCTCCGACTGTGCCGAAGGCTTGTGGCTCGAGCCTCTGCGCGAGCGGCTCCTGCTGCTGTGCCGCTGCGGCCTGTCGAGGTGCCTGCCTTATTGCGACGGCAGCTACAGTCCGTCGGCCAGTGGTCGGCACGCTGGCGGCGCTTCTGGCGTGGCGACTAGGCTGAACGTCTGTGCAGGTCGTCAGTCAAAGCATCGAGTTGTGATGCACGCCGTGGATTACGATTAAGGCAAAGTGCCACCATTCTGCGGTGTCCTGTTCGGCTATTCTCGATTTGCCCCAGTCGCGGAGATCTCGATGTACAAGCTGTGTTTCTATGTCCCGGAAAGCCATCTGCATGAGGTGAAGCAGGCGGTGTTCGCCGCAGGCGCCGGACGCATCGGTCAATATGACAGCTGCTGCTGGCAGGTGCTCGGCCAGGGCCAGTTCCGCCCGCTACAGGGCAGTCAGCCTTACCTCGGTCAGGTCGGCGAAGTGGAGCAGGTGACGGAATGGAAGGTCGAGTTGGTGGTCGCCGACGAGTCGATCCACCAGGCGGTCAAGGCCCTGAAACAGGCTCACCCCTACGAGACCCCGGCGTTCGAGGTATGGCGCCTGTCCGATCTGCAGTTCTAGTCGCACCGTGCAGAAAGAAGGCGCCGTTGGGCGCCTTATTTCTATTCGTGCGATCAGGGGCGAATCTCGATCAGCGTGCCGTCCTTGACCAGCTCCCACACCTCGCGCATGTCGCTGTTCTTCATGGCGATGCAGCCCTCGGTCCAGTCCAGGGTGTGGAAGAACCATTCCGGATATTCCTCGTCCAGCGGCGTGCCGTGGATCATGATCATGCCGCCGGCCGATACGCCCTGGTCGCGGGCCTTGGCCAGGTCGCGGGCGTTGGGGTAGGAGATGTGCAGGGACAGCTGGTACTTCTCGCTGGTCTTGCGCCAATCGATCCAGTAGAGCCCCTCCGGGGTGCGCAGGTCGCCCTCGCGCTGCTTGGCGCCGCTGGGCTGCTTGCCGAGGGAGATGCGGTAGGACTTGAGCGGCTGGCCGCGACTGAGCAGCTGCAGCTGGCGCTCGGACTTGAGCACCAGCACCTTGTCCACGCTGGGGCCGCTCAGAGTGGTCGTGGTGCTGGCCTGGGCAGTCAGGTTCAGGGACAGGCAGAGCAGGGCGAGCAGCCAGCGCATGGGGGTGATATCCGCGGTCAAAGGGGTTTCCTGAAGTGCGCGCGCAAGGCCTCCAGAGGCTCGTTGCGAACCGGGTAGACATGCTCCCGGCGGTCGGCGAAGAAGCATTCTAGGGTACGGGCCACGGTCGGGAAAGCCAGCGCTGACCAAGGGATCTCGTTCTCATCGAACAGCTGTACTTCCAGGCTTTCCTCGCCCGCGGCGAAGTCCAGGTCCACCAGTTCGGCGCGAAAGAACAGGTACACCTGATTGATGTGCGGCAGGTCGAACAGGGTGTAGAGGTTCAGGTCGCGGACCCGGGCGCAGGCCTCTTCCTCGGTTTCCCGCGCTGCCGCCTGCTCGAGGGTCTCGCCGTTCTCCATGAAGCCGGCGGGCAGGGTCCAGTAGCCGCGACGCGGTTCGATGGCGCGGCGGCACAGCAGCACCTGTTCGCCCCACACCGGCAGGCAGCCGGCGACGATGCGCGGGTTCTGGTAGTGGATGGTGTGGCAGTGACCGCAGACATAGCGCGGGCGATTGTCGCCGGCGGGGACGCGCTGGGTGACCGGGCTGCCGCACTGGCTGCAGAACTTCATGCCGAATCCTCCGGGCTCATTATCTATCTTGGCGCGCGTCGGGGGCTGGCGGCAAGCGGACCGGGTATCCGGGGCGGCCGGAGTCGGTGGGCTTGGGTGGTGCGCGGCTTTCATGCGATTATCCGGGGCGGAAAACAAGCCCGAGAGTGCCCATGCTGGATGAGCTACTCCACCGCGTGCGCGGTCACAGTCCGCGCCATCTGGAGACCGACCGCAGCTTCCCCGAGGCGGCTGTGCTGGTGCCTATCACCCGTAGCGACGAGCCGGAGGTGGTGCTGACCCTGCGCGCCAGCGGCCTGTCCACCCACGGTGGCGAGGTGGCCTTCCCCGGCGGGCGGCGCGATCCGGAGGACGTGGACCTGATCCGCACCGCGTTGCGCGAGGCGGAGGAGGAGATCGGCCTGCCGCCGGGGCTGGTGGAGGTGATCGGGCCGCTCAGCTCGGTGGTGTCGCGCCATGGCATCCAGGTCACGCCCTATGTCGGGTTGGTGCCGGACTACGTGGAGTACCGGGCGAACGACGGCGAGATCGCCTCGGTGTTCTCGGTGCCGCTGGCGTTCTTCCGCGACGATCCGCGGGAGGTGACCCATCGCATCGATTACCTCGGGCAGAGCTGGTACGTGCCGAGCTACCGCTACGGCGAGTACAAGATCTGGGGGCTGACGGCGATCATGCTGGTGGAGCTGGTCAACCTGCTGTACGACGCCGGAATCGCCCTGCACCAGCCGCCCGCGCACTACATCGCGCTCAATTGAATCGCAAGCAGAGGAACCGTCCATGAAATACCGCCTGGGACCCGTGCGGGTCGAGGCTCACCCGGACAGCTGGGTGGCGCCCAATGCCACGCTGATCGGCAAGGTCAAGCTGGAGGCCGGTGCCAGCGTCTGGTTCAACGCGGTATTGCGCGGCGACAACGAGCCGATCCATATCGGCGAGCAGAGCAACGTCCAGGACGGCACGGTGATGCACACCGACATGGGCTTTCCGCTTTCCATCGGCAAGGGCGTGACCATCGGCCACAAGGCCATGCTGCATGGCTGCTCGGTGGGCGATTACAGCCTGATCGGCATCAACGCCGTGGTGCTCAACGGCGCCAGGATCGGCAAGTACTGCATCATCGGCGCCAACACCCTGATCGGCGAGGGCAAGGAGATCCCCGACGGCTCCCTGGTGGTCGGCTCCCCGGGCAAGGTGATTCGCAGCCTGAGCGAGGAGCAGAAGAAGATGCTCGAGGCCAGCGCCGCCCACTATGTGCACAACGCCCAGCGCTATGCCCGCGAGCTGGCCGAGCAGGAATCATGAGGCCCGTAGAGCGTCCAGTCGCTTCGCCCTGCGTGAGCATCTGCGCGCTGGACGATGAGGATATCTGCATCGGTTGCCAGCGTAACGTCGCCGAGATCACTCGCTGGAGCCGGATGGACGACGGCGAGCGGCGCCAGGTGCTGGCGCGCTGCCATGCGCGTGCCGAGGCCAAGGGCGTGCTGCTCTAGGCGCCTTTCGTTCATTGCAGCCCCCTTCTTATTCGCACTATCCCGAGGAAGTCTTATGTCCCGTATCGGAACCCCGCTGTCGCCGAGCGCGACCCGTGTGCTGCTGTGCGGCGCTGGCGAGCTGGGCAAGGAAGTGGTGATCGAGTTGCAGCGCTTCGGTGTCGAGGTGATCGCCGTGGATCGTTACGCCAACGCCCCGGCCATGCAGGTGGCGCACCGCAGCCATGTCCTGGACATGCTCGACGGCGCGGCGCTTCGGGCGGTGATCGAGCTGGAGCGCCCGCACTACATAGTCCCGGAGATCGAGGCCATCGCCACGGCCACCCTGGTGGAGCTGGAAGAAGAAGGCTACTGCGTGATCCCTAGTGCCCGCGCCGCCCAGCTGACCATGAACCGCGAGGGCATCCGCCGCCTGGCGGCCGAGGAGCTGGGGTTGCCGACCTCGCCCTACCGCTTCGCCGATTCCTTCGAGCAGTGCCGTGCCGCGGTGCAGGCCCTGGGCTTCCCCTGCCTGATCAAGCCGATCATGAGCTCCTCGGGCAAGGGCCAGTCGCTGCTCAAGTCCATCGATGACCTGCAATCGGCCTGGGACTATGCCCAGGCCGGCGGTCGTGCCGGCAAGGGGCGGGTGATAGTCGAGGGCTTCGTCGACTTCGACTACGAGATCGCCCTGCTTACCGTGCGCCACGCCGGCGGTACCACCTTCTGTGCGCCGGTCGGGCATCGTCAGGTCCGGGGCGACTACCAGGAGTCCTGGCAGCCTCAGCCGATGAGTCCCGGCGCTCAGGCCGAAGCCGAACGCATCGCCCTGGCGGTGACCGAGGCCCTGGGCGGGCGTGGGCTGTTCGGCGTCGAGCTGTTCGTCAAGGGCGATCGGGTGTGGTTCTGCGAGATATCCCCGCGCCCCCACGACACCGGCCTGGTCACCCTGATATCCCAGGACCTGTCCGAGTTCGCCCTGCATGCGCGGGCCATCCTCGGCCTGCCGATTCCGGCGATCCGCCAGCTGGGTCCCTCGGCTTCGGCGGTGGTGCTGGCCGAGGGCGAGTCGCAGCAGGTGGCGTTCGCCCATCTTGACGCGGCCCTGGCCGAGCCGGATACCGCCTTGCGCCTGTTCGGCAAGCCGCAGGTCAGCGGTCAGCGGCGCATGGGGGTGGCCCTGGCCCGCGCCGAATCGCTGCAGGCGGCGCGCGACAAGGCGGCGCGCGCGGCTCGGGCGGTCAGCGTCGAGTTGTGAGTCGCTGGCGCGGGCTGCGCTGGTGGCTGCTGCTGGTGCCGGCGCTGCCGTTGCTCCTGCCGCTGGCGTTGCATACCCGTCGTCGGGCACTGAGGTTGGCGCCGGCGGCCGGACCGCTGCAGGGGGTGGCCGGTGGGCAGTTGCCGGGCAAGCCCTTGCTTCTGCTGGTGCTCGGCGAGTCGACCGTGGCTGGGGTCGGCGTCAGCTGCCTGTCCCAAGCCTTGGTCGGTTGCCTGGCCCGGGCCCTGTGCGAGCGCCAGGGGCGGCCGGTGGTCTGGCGGGCCTGTGGCGAGAACGGCATCACCGTCGCCGAGGCCCGGAAGCGCCTGCTGCCGCAGGTGCTGGACGATTCGCCGGAGCTGGTGCTGCTGGTCTTCGGGGTCAACGACAGCACGGCCTTGACCTCGATACGCCGCTGGCAGCGGGCCCTCGGCGACATGGCGGAGACCTTGGCCGCGGGCGGTGCGCGAGTGGTCTTCACTGGCGTACCGCCCTTGCAGCACTTTCGCGCCTTGCCCTGGCTGCTGCGGACGTTGCTCGGAGTGCGGGCCGCGCTGCTGGATGCGGGGCTGCGTGAGGTGGCAGGGCGGATAGCCGCGGACTACTGCCCGTTGGACTTGCCGTTTGCCGCCGAGTACCTGGCGCTGGACGGCTATCACCCGTCCGCCCTGGGCTATCGCCTGTGGGCCGAAGGGGTGGCCGGGGCCCTTAGTCTTGCGCCGGCTCCGGCTGGGCCTGCTGGCTGACCTGCCAGACCCGCACGCTCTTCACCCGGTTCTCCGAGGATTGCAGGATCTCCAGGCGATAGGGGCCGATCTTCAGGCACACGGCGCTGTCGGGAATGCTTTCCAGGGCCTCGGTGATCAGGCCGTTGAGGGTCTTGGGGCCGTCGCAGGGCAGGTGCCAGTCGAGGGCCTTGTTCACCTCGCGGATATAGGCGGCGCCGTCGATCACCTGGGTGCCGTCTTCCTGGGGGTGGATGTCCGGGCTGCGCAGGCTGTCCTGGTTGTTGAAGTCGCCGACTATCTCTTCGAGGATGTCCTCCAGGGTGACGATGCCGATCACATCGCCGTATTCGTCGACCACGATGCCGATGCGCCGCTTGTGCTTCTGGAAGTTGAACAGCTGGGTCGACAGCGGCGTGCTTTCCGGGACGAAGTAGGGCTCGTTGCAGGCGCCGAGCAGGGCCTCCTTGTCCAGCTGGTCGTGGCTCAGCAGGCGGGCGATCTGGCGCATGTGCACCACGCCCTCGATCTGGTTGATGTCCTCGCGGAACACCGGCAGGCGGGTGTGCGGGGTGGTGCGCAGCTGGGCGATGATGGTCTCGATGTCGTCTTCCAGGTCGATGCCGACCACCTCGTGACGCGGGATCATGATGTCGTTCACCGTGACCTTCTCCAGGTCGAGGATGCCCAGCAGCATGCTCTGGCGGTTCTTCGGCAGCTCGTGGCCGGACTCGCGCACCACGCTGCGCAGCTCCTCGGTGGTCAGGCTGTCGCTGCTCTTGCTGGCCGGGTCGACGCCGAGCAACCGCAGCAGGCCGTTGCTGATCCAGCTGAGCAGCACCACCAGGGGGTAGAACAGCTTGAGCAGCAGCAGCAGCGGCAGGCTGAAGGGGTAGGCGACCCGCTCCGGGTGCAGGGCGGCCAGGGTCTTGGGGGTGATCTCGCCGAAGATCAGCAGCGCCACGGTCAGGCCGATAGTGGCGATGGCGATGCCGGCCTCGCCCCACAGCTGGATGGCCAGTACGGTGGCGATGGCCGAAGCGAGGATGTTGACGAAGTTGTTGCCGATCAGAATGGTGCCGAGCAGGCGGTCCGGGCGGCTGAGCAGGTCGCTGACCCGCTTGGCGCCGCGATGGCCCTCCTTGGCCAGGTGGCGCAGGCGATAGCGGTTGAGGCTGAGCAGGCCGGTCTCCGAGCTGGAGAAGAAGGCCGAGCAGGCCAGCAGGAAGACCAGCAGGCCGATCAGGAAGCCGGGGTGTAGGTTGTCCACGGGGCAGGGCCTAGATATGCAGGATGAATTCGCGGACCAGCTTGCTGCCGAAATACGCCAGCATCAGCAGGCAGAAGCCCGCCAGGGTCCAGCGGATGGCCTTGTGCCCGCGCCAGCCGAGCTGATGGCGACCCCATAGCAGCACGGCGAACACCACCCAGGCGAAGCTGGAGAGGATGGTCTTGTGCGCCAGGTGTTGGGCGAGCAGGTCGTCGAGAAACAGCGCGCCGGACAGCAGCGACAGCGAGAGCAGTATCCAGCCGGCCCAGAGGAAGCCGAACAGCAGGCTTTCCATGGTTTGCAGCGGCGGGAAGCTCTTGATCAGGCCGGACGGGTGCTTGTGCTTGAGCTGGTAGTCCTGCAGCAACAGCAGCAGGGACTGGAACGCGGCGATGGTCAGGATGCCGTAGGCGATGATCGACAGCAGGATGTGGGCGAGGATGCCCGGCTCCTCGTTGATCGGTCGCAGGGTACCGTTGGGCATCAGCTGCGCCAGCAATACCGTCAGACATCCCAGGGGAAAGAGCAGCAGCAGCAGATTTTCCACCGGCATGCGCAGGCAGGCCAGCAGGCTCAGCAGGATCACCGCGAAGGCGATCAGGCTGGCGGCATTGAAGAAGTCCAGGGCCAGGCCGGCGCTGTGGCTCATCTGCGCGAACAGGCTGGCGCCGTGAAAGAGCAGGGCGAGCACGCCGAGCAGGGCCAGCAGGCGTTTGTCCGGCGCGACGCGCCGCGTGAGTCGAAGGCTCTGGTAGGCAGTGGCGCCGGCGTACAGGCAGGCGGCTGCGAGGCTGGGCAGCAGAGGGTGCATAAGTCCTTGTTGGGCAGGCCCGAAAGGCGCTGAGTGTGGCATACAACCGGCGGCCCACGAAAGACCGCTGGCGGTGTCGGCGCCCCGGACTCTTCGCTATAATCCGCCGCCTGCCGCAAGCTCAGCCTCGGTTCAGAAGAACCCGAAAGGAACGCGCATGTTCGAAAATCTTACCGACCGCCTCTCGCAGACCCTGCGAAACGTCACTGGCAAAGCCAAGCTGACCGAGGACAACATCAAAGACACCCTGCGCGAAGTGCGCATGGCCCTGCTCGAAGCCGACGTCGCGCTGCCGGTGGTCAAGGACTTCGTGGGCAAGGTCAAGGAGCGGGCGGTCGGCACCGAGGTGTCGAAGAGCCTGACACCGGGCCAGGCCTTCGTGAAGATCGTCCGCGCCGAGCTGGAAGAGCTGATGGGCGCGGCCAACGAGGACCTCGCCCTGAGTGTCGCGCCGCCGGCGGTGGTGCTGATGGCGGGCCTGCAGGGCGCCGGTAAGACCACCACGGCCGGCAAGCTGGCGCGCTTCCTCAAGGAGCGCAAGAAGAAGAGCGTGCTGGTGGTCTCCGCGGACGTCTATCGCCCGGCGGCGATCAAGCAGCTGGAGACCCTGGCCGCCGATATCGGCGTGACCTTCTTCCCCTCGGACATCAGCCAGAAGCCAGTGGCGATCGCCGAGGCGGCGATCCGCGAGGCCAAGCTCAAGTTCATCGACGTGGTGATAGTCGATACCGCCGGTCGCCTGGCCATCGACGCCGAGATGATGGCCGAGATCCAGGTCCTGCACGGCGCGATCAAGCCGGCCGAAACGCTGTTCGTGGTCGACGCCATGACCGGTCAGGATGCCGCCAATACCGCCAAGGCCTTCGCCGATGCGCTGCCGCTGACCGGCGTGGTGCTGACCAAGGTCGATGGCGATGCCCGCGGCGGTGCGGCCCTGTCGGTGCGCCACGTCACCGGCAAGCCGATCAAGTTCATCGGCATGGGCGAGAAGAGCGAGGCCCTCGAGCCCTTCCACCCCGAGCGGATCGCCTCGCGCATCCTCGGCATGGGCGACGTGCTCAGCCTGATCGAGCAGGCCGAACAGACCCTCGATCGTGAGAAGGCCGAGAAGCTGACCAAGAAGCTGAAGAAGGGCAAGGGTTTCGACCTGGAAGACTTCCGCGACCAGCTGCAGCAGATGAAGAACATGGGCGGTCTCGGCGGCCTGATGGACAAGCTGCCGCAGATGGGCGGCGTCAACCTGGCGCAGATGGGCAATGCCCAGGGCGCGGCGGAAAAGCAGTTCAAGCAGATGGAGGCGATCATCAACTCCATGACCCCTGCCGAGCGGCGCGACCCCGAGATCATCAGCGGGTCGCGCAAGCGCCGTATCGCCCTGGGTTCCGGTACCCAGGTGCAGGACATCGGCCGGCTGATCAAGCAGCACAAGCAGATGCAGAAGATGATGAAGAAGTTCACCGCCAAGGGCGGCATGGCCAAGATGATGCGGGGGATGGGCGGCATGTTCCCCGGCGGCGGTCTGCCGAAGATTTGACCCAGGCCTGCCTTCGCGAAGCGTGGCGTAGAAGGCGCGGTGCGCGTCTCGCGCCCCGTGGCTGGGGGCTTGCTCGTGGCTGCGACCGGCGGGCCCAAAAAGAGATTTGCAAAAAGCCGGATAATCCTTAGAATATGCGGCCTTTCGGGCCTAGTGCCCTATGCGTGCATTTCAGTTTTGCAGCACCGACTACAGGAACGAAGTTCAATGGTAACCATCCGTCTTGCTCGTGGCGGCTCCAAAAAGCGCCCCTTCTACCACCTGACCGTGACCAACAGCCGCAATGCGCGCGATGGTCGCTTCGTTGAGCGCATCGGCTTCTTCAATCCGATTGCCTCGGGTGCCGAAGTGAAGCTGTCCGTGAATCAAGAGCGTGCCAACTACTGGCTGAGCCAGGGCGCGCAGCCGTCTGAGCGTGTTGCTCAGCTGCTGAAGGAAGCTGCTAAGGCCGCAGCCTAAGCACTCCCTATGAGCACGACGCCGGCACCTGCCGAGGATCTGGTTGTACTCGGCAAGATCGTTTCGGTGCATGGCGTGCGAGGGGAGGTGAAGGTGTACTCCTTTACCGATCCCGTGGATAACGTGCTCGACTACCGTCGTTGGACGCTCAGGCGCGATAACGAGGTAAAGCAGGTCGAATTGGCCAGTGGCCGCCTGCAGGGCAAGGTCCTGGTAGCGAAGCTCAAGGGGCTCGACGATCGCGAAGTGGCGCGTAGCTACGCCGGTTTCGAGATTTGCGTGGCCCGTAGCGAGTTGCCGGAACTGAGCGAAGGCGAGTTCTACTGGTATCAGTTGGAAGGTCTCAGCGTCATCGATCAGGCGGGGCAGTTGCTCGGCAAGATCGACCACCTGTTCGAGACCGGTGCCAACGATGTGATGGTGGTCAAGCCCAGCCCGGGCAGTCTGGATGATCGCGAACGCCTGCTGCCCTATACCGGGCAATGTGTGCTGTCGATCGACCTGGCTGCCGGCGAGATGCGGGTGGACTGGGACGCGGACTTCTGAACGCCATGCCGAGCTTGCGCGTCGAAGTCATTACGTTGTTCCCGGAGATGTTTGCCGCCATCGGCGAATACGGCATCACTAGCCGTGCGGTGAAGCAGGGGCTGTTGCAGCTGACCTGTTGGAACCCGCGGAGCTACACCACAGACCGTCACCACACGGTGGATGATCGGCCTTTCGGTGGCGGTCCGGGTATGGTGATGAAGATCAAGCCGCTCGAGGATGCTTTGCAGGGTGCGAAGCAGGCCGCGGGGGGTGAGGCGAAGGTGATTTACCTCTCGCCGCAAGGCCGTAAGCTGACCCAGTCAGCGGTACGCGAACTGGCGAAGGAGGAGGCACTGATCCTCATCGCCGGACGCTACGAAGGCATCGACGAGCGCTTTATCGAGGCGCATGTCGATGAAGAATGGTCGATCGGCGATTACGTCCTGTCCGGCGGTGAGCTTCCGGCCATGGTGCTGATCGATGCGGTAACGCGCCTCTTGCCTGGTGCACTAGGTCATGCGGACTCGGCCGAGGAGGACTCCTTTACGGATGGCCTGCTCGACTGCCCGCACTACACCCGCCCGGAGGTGTATGCGGATAAACGTGTTCCCGAGGTGTTGCTTAGCGGCAACCATGAACACATCCGGCGCTGGCGTTTGCAGCAGTCCCTTGGTCGGACCTGGGAGCGCCGTGTCGATCTTCTGGATAGCCGCTCGCTTTCTGGAGAAGAGAAGAAGCTGCTGGAGGAATACATCCGCCAGCGGGACGATAGTTAAGGTATCGATGGCAGACGAGGTCTGTCTTAGGAGCGCAGCATGACTAACAAGATTATCCAGCAGCTCGAAGCCGAGCAGATGAACAAAGAGATCCCGGCCTTCGCCCCAGGCGACACCGTGGTCGTTCAGGTCAAGGTGAAGGAAGGCGACCGTCAGCGTCTGCAGGCCTTCGAAGGCGTCGTCATCGCCAAGCGCAACCGTGGCCTGAACAGCGCCTTCACCGTGCGCAAGATCTCCAGCGGTGTCGGTGTCGAGCGTACTTTCCAGACCTACAGCCCGCTGGTCGACAGCCTGGCTGTCAAGCGTCGTGGTGACGTGCGCAAGGCCAAGCTGTACTACCTGCGCGATCTGTCCGGCAAGGCCGCGCGCATCAAGGAAAAGCTCGCCTAAGGCGCGCTTCCCTGCAGAAAAAAGCAGCCCTCGGGCTGCTTTTTTCGTTTCTGGTGTGAGCAAGTGATGGGGGCGCATTATTCCGCCCGTACGCCCGGCGTCGCAGCGTCGGGAGGGGCGAGCGCCTTGGCGGTGGTGTGGTGGCGTCCGGATTGGCCGGCTCATGCCGGTGCGGCGGGTGGCCTGAGGGCGTGAGAATGCAAGGGGCTTCGCCTGGGCTTGCGCGCCGCGGCGCGGGATAGGTCCCTGGTCGGCGCGGGCGACCAGGGACTTTGGCGTTTATGAGGTCTGCAGGCTTTCCAGCTCGGCGCTCTCGCTGCCCGCCGGCTGGGGCTCGACCAGGGCCACCAGGGTCCAGCCACTCTGCGGTTGCAGGTTGCTCTGTGGCGTCACTACGTGCACCCAGCCTTCGCGGTCGCGGGCGAACAGCAGCGTGGCGCGTGAGCCGTGCAGGGCCTGGTATTCGCTCCAGGTGAAGCTGTCGGTCAGGGTCGTGCTGTACAGCTCGGCGCCCTTGGCCAGGCGACTGGCTGCATGGGGGTAGGTCAGTGCCTGGTTGCCCAGGGGACGGCCGCGGTGTTCGTCGCTGGCGCGGTGTTTGTCGCTGCGCCGGCTTTCCTGGCCGCTGGCCAGGCTGAACAGGCGGGCGTGGCCGAATTCGTGGCGGAAGCGCATGCTCGCCAGGGTATTCAGCTCGCCGGCCGGCGACAGCGCCAGCAGGTGACCGATGCCGACCAGATCGAGGTGCGCCTCGGCATGCTGGGAGGCGGGGTTGCCGAAGTAGGTCGGCAGGTTGTCCATGCGCGCGGCGCGAATGTTCTCCCAGCTCGAATCGGTCAGCAGTACGCGGCAGCCCAGTTGTTGCAGGGCCTTGCCGATGGTCCGCGCCACCGGGTTGGCGCCGACGATGAGAAAACCGCTGGGGGCCGGCTCGGCGACCTTGAGCAGGCTGGCCAGGGGGCGGGCGGTGGCACTCTGCAGCACCACGGTGCCGATGATCACGGCGAAGGTCAGCGGTACCAGCAGTTCGGCGCCGGCGTGGCCGGTTTCGCTCAGGCGGATGGCGAAGATCGCCGAAACCGCCGCGGCGACTATGCCGCGCGGGGATATCCAGGCGAGCAGGGCGCGTTCGCGCCAGTTCAGGTTGGAGCCGAAGGTGGACAGGGCCACGTTCAGCGGGCGGGCGACGAACTGAATCACCGCCAGCAGAACCAGCACCGCCGGCCCCAGGGCCAGCAGGGCGCCGAGGTCGAGACGCGCGGCGAGCAGGATGAACAGGCCGGAGATCAGCAGCACGCTGAGGTTCTCCTTGAAGTGCAGGATGTGCCGCACGTCCACGCCCTTCATGTTGGCCAGCCACATGCCCATCAGGGTCACCGCGAGCAGGCCGGACTCGTGCATCGCCTCGTTGGAGGCGATGAACACGCCGAGCACGGTGGCCAGCACGGCGAGGTTGTGCAGGTAGTCCGGCAGCCACTGGCGCCGTAGCACCTGGCCCAGGGTCCAGCCACCGGCGACGCCGAACAGGCTGCCGCAGAGAATCACGCCGGCGAAGGTGGCCAGGCTTTGACTCCAGCCTTCGCCTTCGCCGCTGGCGATGATGAAGCTGAACACCACCACGGCCAGCAGTGCGCCGATCGGGTCGATGACGATGCCTTCCCAGCGCAGGATATTGGCCACCGAAGCCTTGGGCCGCACCACGCGCAGCATAGGCACTATCACCGTGGGACCGGTGACCAGGGTCAGGGTGCCGAACAGCAGGGCCATCTCCCAGGTGAAGCCGAGCAGATAGTGGGTGGCGGCGGCGATCACCGCCCAGGTGGCCAGGGCGCCCACCGTGACCATGCGCCGGACCACGGTGCCGATCTCGCGCCACTCGGACAGGTGCAGGGTCAGGCTGCCCTCGAACAGGATCAGCGCCACCGCCATCGACACCATGGGGAACAGCAGGGGACCGAACAGCGCCTGGGGGTCGAGCCAGCCCAGTACCGGTCCGGCGAGGATGCCGCAGATCAGCAGGAACAGGATTGCCGGCAGGCGCAGGCGCCAGGCCAGCCACTGGCAGGCGAGGGCGGATGCGCCGATGGTGGCGAAGGCGAAGAGGATTTGCTGTTCGTTCATCGGGGGTCCTTGAGTGCGAGGCGCTGGTCGTACTTGCCCAGGCTGTGGAAGACTAGCGTGCTTTCAGGCACTGCCATAGCTCTCTTCCATGCCCGCTATAGACCACCCGCTGATCGACCGCTTCCTCGAGGCCCTCTGGTTGGAAAAAGGCTTGTCCGAGCACACCCGGGCGGCCTACCGCAGCGACCTGGCGCACTTCAATGGCTGGCTGGAGGCGCGAGGACTGTTGCTGGAACGGGTTGGGCGCGAAGCCGTGCTCGATCACTTGGCCTGGCGTCTGAACGAGGGTTACAAGGCGCGTTCCACTGCGCGCTTCATCTCCGCCGCGCGCGGCCTCTATCGCTTCCTCTTGCGCGAGGGGGTGGTCGCCATCGATCCGACCTTGCAGGTGGATCTGCCCCAGCTAGGCCGGCCCCTGCCCAAGTCCCTCTCCGAGGCCGACGTCGAGGCGCTGCTGGCGGCCCCCGAGCTGGACGACCCGCTCGGCCTGCGCGACCGCGCGATGCTCGAGGTGCTCTATGCCTGCGGCCTGCGGGTCAGCGAACTGGTCGGCCTGACCCTGGAGCAGGTCAACCTGCGCCAGGGGGTGCTGCGGGTCTTCGGCAAGGGCAGCAAGGAGCGCCTGGTGCCCCTGGGGGAGGAGGCGATCGCCTGGATCGAGCGCTACAGCAAGGAGGCGCGGCCGCTGCTGCTCGGCGGCAAGCCGAGCGATGTGCTGTTCCCCAGTCTGCGTGGCGAGCAGATGACCCGGCAGACCTTCTGGCACCGGATCAAGCTCCAGGCCCGGGTCGCCGGTATCGTGCAGGCGCTGTCGCCGCACACCCTGCGCCATGCCTTCGCCACCCATCTGCTCAACCACGGCGCCGACCTGCGCGTGGTGCAGATGCTGTTGGGGCACAGCGACCTGTCGACCACGCAGATCTATACCCATATCGCCCAGGCGCGCTTGCAGGCGCTGCACGCCACGCACCATCCGCGCGGCTGAGATGGCCGTCGGGCTGTCGCCGTCTGCCTTTCGGGGCTTCTATGGTAGGCTGTGCCGATCTTCGTTTGACCGTCGCTTGACAGGAGTTTCCATGCATCTGACCCGCATTTCTGCGGCTGTGGCCCTTGTCCTGGCCAGCACCCTTAGCCTGGCCGCGGAGCCCGACCAGGCGATTCGTCAGAATCTGCTGTCGATCCAGCCCGAAATGCCGATCGAGGCCATCGCCGAGAGCCCGATGCCGGGGCTGTATCAGGTCCAGCTCAAGGGCGGTCGCCAGCTCTATGCCAGCGCCGACGGCCAGTTCGTCCTGCAGGGCTACCTCTATCAGTTCAAGGACGGTCAGGTGACCAACCTGACCGAAGAGCAGGAGAGTCGCGCCATCGCCCAGCAGATCAATGGCATTTCCGCCGAGGAAATGGTGGTGTTCGCCCCTGAAGCGCCGAAGTCCCATATCACCGTGTTCACCGACACCGACTGCGGCTACTGCCAGAAGCTGCACAGCGAGGTGCCCGAGCTCAACCGCCTCGGCGTCGAAGTCCGCTATGTCGCCTTCCCGCGTCAGGGCTTGCAGAGTGCGGCGTACAAGGAGCTGGTCAGCGTCTGGTGCGCCAAGGACCGCAAGGCGGCGATGGATCTGGCCAAGGCGCGCAAGGACGTGCCCGAGGCCCAGTGCGACAACCCGGTGGCTCAGCAGTACGCCCTGGGGCAGATGATCGGCGTCAACGGCACGCCGGCCATCGTCCTGGCCAACGGTAAGCTGATCCCGGGCTATCAGCCGGCGCCGCAGTTGGCCAAGCAGGCGCTGGAGGCCAAGTAATTCAGGGTCTGTAGCCGATTGACTAATAAACGGCCGCTTCGTAAGGTGCGGCTCTTTTCTACGGCCGGGGCTCGCTCCGGCCGTTTTATGCAGTGCAGATGGGGAGTTCAGTGTGAAACCGGTCAAAGTAGGCATCTGTGGGCTGGGAACCGTCGGTGGCGGTACCTTCAACGTGCTCAAGCGCAACGCCGAGGAAATCGCGCGTCGTGCCGGGCGTGGCATCGAGGTGGCGCAGATTGCGCTGCGTTCGCAGAACCCGCAGTGCGACATTACCGGTATCGCGATTACCAAGGATGTCTTCGAGCTGGTCGACAATCCGGAGATCGAGGTCGTCATCGAGCTGATCGGCGGCTATACCCTGGCCCGTGAGCTGGTGCTCAAGGCCATCGACAACGGCAAGCACGTGGTCACCGCGAACAAGGCGCTGATCGCCGTGCATGGCAACGAGATCTTCGCCAAGGCCCGCGAGAAGGGCGTCATCGTCGCCTTCGAGGCGGCGGTGGCCGGCGGCATTCCGGTGATCAAGGCGATCCGCGAGGGCCTGGCCGGCAACCGCATCAACTGGCTGGCCGGCATCATCAACGGCACCGGCAACTTCATCCTGAGCGAGATGCGCGAGAAGGGCCGGGCCTTCGAGGACGTGCTCAAGGAGGCCCAGGCCCTGGGCTACGCCGAGGCCGATCCGACCTTCGACGTCGAAGGCATCGATGCCGCGCACAAACTGACCATCCTCGCCTCCATCGCCTTCGGCATCCCGCTGCAGTTCGACAAGGCCTATACCGAGGGCATCACCCAGCTGACCACCGCCGACGTGGGCTACGCCGAGGCCCTGGGCTACCGCATCAAGCACCTGGGTGTGGCGCGCAGCACCGCGGCCGGCATCGAGCTGCGCGTGCATCCGACCCTGATCCCGGCCGACCGCCTGATCGCCAACGTCAACGGCGTGATGAACGCGGTCATGGTCAACGGCGATGCGGCGGGCTCGACCCTGTTCTACGGCGCCGGCGCCGGCATGGAGCCCACCGCCTCCTCGGTGGTGGCCGACCTGGTCGACGTGGTCCGCGCCCTGACCACCGACCCGACCAACCGCGTGCCGCACCTGGCCTTCCAGCCGGATTCGTTGTCCGACCATCCGATCCTGGCGATCGACGCCTGCGAGAGCGCCTACTACCTGCGCATCCAGGCCAAGGACCATCCGGGCGTGCTGGCCCAGGTGGCGAGCATCCTCTCGGCGCGCGGCATCAACATCGAGTCGATCATGCAGAAGGAGGTCGAGGAGCACGACGGCCTGGTGCCGATGATCCTGGTCACCCACCGGGTGGTCGAGGCGCGCATCGACGAGGCGATCGCCGCCCTGGAGGCGCTGGACGACGTGGTCGGCAGCGTCGTGCGCATCCGTGTCGAGCAACTGGTCTGAGGTAAGAAAGTCATGCGTTATATCAGTACCCGCGGCCAGGCCCCGGCCCTCAACTTCGAAGACGTCCTGCTGGCCGGTCTGGCCAGCGACGGCGGCCTCTACGTGCCGGAAAACCTGCCGCGCTTCACCCAGGAGGAGATCGCTTCCTGGGCCGGCCTGCCCTACCACGAGCTGGCCTTCCGGGTGATGCGCCCGTTCGTGGCCGGCAGCATCGGCGACGGCGACTTCAAGAAGATTCTCGAGGAAACCTACGGCGTGTTCGCCCACAACGCCGTGGCGCCGCTGCGCCAGCTCAACGGCAACGAGTGGGTGTTGGAGCTGTTCCACGGCCCGACCCTGGCCTTCAAGGACTTCGCCCTGCAGCTGCTCGGCCGCCTGCTCGACCACGTGCTGTCCAAGCGCGGCGAGCGCGTGGTGATTATGGGCGCGACCTCGGGGGATACGGGGTCTGCAGCGATCGAGGGCTGCAAGGCCTGCGAACACGTCGACATCTTCATCATGCACCCGCACAACCGGGTGTCCGAGGTGCAGCGCCGGCAGATGACCACCATCCTCGGCGACAACATCCACAACATCGCCGTGGAAGGCAACTTCGACGACTGCCAGGAGATGGTCAAGGCCAGCTTCGCCGACCAGGGCTTCCTCAAGGGCACCCGCCTGGTGGCGGTCAACTCGATCAACTGGGCGCGGATCATGGCCCAGATCGTCTACTACTTCCACGCCGCGCTGCAGCTCGGCGGGCCGGCCCGCTCGGTGGCCTTCTCGGTGCCGACCGGCAACTTCGGTGACATCTTCGCCGGTTACCTGGCGCGCAACATGGGCCTGCCGATCAGTCAGCTGGTCGTGGCGACCAACCGCAACGACATCCTGCACCGCTTCATGAGCGGCAACCAGTACGTCAAGGACACCCTGCACCCGACCCTGTCGCCGTCCATGGACATCATGGTCTCGTCCAACTTCGAGCGCCTGCTGTTCGACCTGCACGGCCGCAACGGCGCCGCCATCGCCGGCCTGATGGACACCTTCAGGCAGGGTGGCGGCTTCAGCGTCGAGGAAGATCGCTGGACCGAGGCGCGCAAGCTGTTCGACTCCCTGGCGGTGGACGATGCGCAGACCTGTCAGACCATCGCCGAGGTGTATGCCGAGTGTGGCGAGTTGCTCGACCCGCACACCGCCATCGGCGTGCGCGCCGCTCGCGAGTGCCGCCGCAGTCTGGCGGTGCCCATGGTGATCCTGGGTACCGCGCACCCGGTGAAGTTCCCCGAGGCGGTGGAGAAGGCCGGTGTCGGCCAGGCGCCGGCGCTGCCGGCGCACCTGTCCGACCTGTTCGAGCGCGAGGAGCGTTGCACCGTGCTGGCCAACGACCTGAAGACCATTCAGGCCTTCGTCGCCCAGCACGGCAACCGCGGCAAGCCGCTCTAAGCCGCTAGCCTGAACGGCGCAAGCCCGGTGTCGCCTCTGGCGGCCCCGGGCTTGCGCGTTTCTGTGCCTGCGGTTCTGCATGGGCGGGCAGGGGCGGCTAGGCTCAGGGTGTGGCGGTGGTGGTGCGAGGCGGGCCATGAATCGACGACGCGATGAGCTGCCGCCCTCGGTAATGGCGGCATTGCGGCGGGGACGCAAGATCGAGGCGATCAAGCGCTTGCGAGAGGCGTGCGGGCTCGATCTGCGCGAAGCGAAACAGGAGGTGGAGGCCTTTCTGCAGGTGCATCCCGAACTGTTTGTGGCGGGCCGCGCCACGAGCCATCGCCACGGCCTGGTGTTCTGGCTGTTGCTGAGTCTGCTGCTGGGGGTGGTCCTGCTGCTGTTCAGTCGCCGGCTCTAGTGGATGTGTGGGGGCTTCGCGTCAGTCGGCCAGCAGCAGGTAGGCCAGGCCCATCAGCAGGATCAGGATCAGCCAGATCAGGGCGTTCAACTTGCTGGAGGCCACCACGCCGGGCCCGCGCAGGGAGATCGGCGGGTTGTCTTCCAGGTAGCGGTCGATCTGGGCTTCGGCCTCCTCGGCGCCGATGGTCCGGTGCGCGCGCAGCAGGGCGATGGCCCTCGCCCGCTGGCCGGCGCGCAGTGCCCGGCGCACGTCTTCCGGCAGCGCCTGTTCGGCCTGCATGACGCCCTCCCGGTCGCCCTCAGACGGCGCCGTTGCGGCGCAATTCGGCGACCTGCTCTTGGTCATAGCCTAGCTCGGCGAGCAGGGTGTCGGTGTGTTCGCCGAGCTGCGGTCCGATCCACTCCGCCGACCCGGGCGTCTCCGACAGCTTGGGCACTATGCCCGGCATCTTGAACGGCTTGCCGTCCGGCAGCTTGGCGCTGAGGAACATCTCCCGGGCGAGGAATTGCGGGTCACCGAGCATATCCTCGGCCGAGTAGATGCGGCTGGCCGGCACCTCGGCGCGGTTCAGCGTCGTCAGTACCTGTTCCAGCGTCAGCGAGCCGACCCAGCGGTCGATCACTCCGTACAGCTCGTCGCGGCGGGCGTCGCGACCGTCGTTGCTGGCCAGCGCCGGGTCGCTCGCCAGATCCTCTCGATCTATCGCGCGCATAAAGCGCTGGAAGATGGCATCGCCGTTGGCGCCGATCTGCACATGCTTGCCGTCGGCGCTGGTGTGGATGGAGGAGGGGGTGATGCCTGGCATGATGTTGCCGCTGCGCTCGCGGATGAAGCCGAACACGTCGAACTCCGGCACCATCGACTCCATCATGGCGAACACCGCCTCGTACAGCGCCACGTCCACCACCTGGCCCTGGCCGCCGCCCACCTCGCGATGGCGCAGGGCCATGAGTGCGCCGATCACCCCCCACAGTGCGGCGATGGAGTCGCCGATGCTGATGCCGGTACGCACCGGCGGACGATCCTCGAAGCCGGTGATGTAACGCAGTCCGCCCATGGACTCGCCCACCGCGCCGAAGCCCGGCTGGTCCTTCAGCGGGCCGCTCTGGCCGAAGCCGGACAGGCGCACCATCACCAGCTTCGGGTTGAGTGCGTGCAGCACCTCCCAGCCCAGGCCGAGCTTCTCCAGTACGCCGGGGCGAAAATTCTCGATCAGGATGTCGGCGTCCGCCAGCAGCCGCTTGAGCACCTCGAGGCCGGCCTCGTGCTTGAGGTTGAGGGTGATCGACTGCTTGTTGCGCGCCTGCACGAACCACCACAGCGAGGTGCCCTCGTACAGCTTGCGCCACTTGCGCAGCGGGTCGCCGCCGTCGGGCGACTCGACCTTGATCACCTCGGCGCCGAATTCGGCGCAGATGCGCGCGGCGAAGGGACCGGCGATCAGGCTGCCGAGTTCGATGACCTTGAGGCCGGCGAGGGGTTTGCTGGGATTCATGCATGACTCCGAGTGGATGGTGCGTCGCGCCTAGCCTATTCGATTGCATGGGGCCTGGGACATGCGCCGGACGAGAAAAATCGATGGCCCGTCCCGGGACAGGCCTGCAGCGCCACAGGCATTGGCGGCTGTGTCCTGCAGGGCTATAGGGGGGCAATTCGCGCGGCGACGCTGGTCCCTCCTGCGGCCGCCCTGGCTTGACGCACCTGGGTTGTGTCACCTACACGAGGGGCAGGGGCAATTGCTTCGCTATTCATTCAGCCCATCAGGAGTACGCATGCCACTGCGCAACGCTGTCCAACTGATTACCTATCCCGACCGCCTGGGGCGCAACCTGGGCGAACTCTACCAGCTGCTCGACCAGCACCTGGCCGACGCGCTCGGCGGCGTGCATATCCTGCCGCTGTATCCGTCCAACGCCGATGGCGGCTTCTCGCCGCTGACCCACACGGAGGTGGATCCGCGCTACGGCGACTGGGCGGATGTGGAGCGCATCTCCGCGCGCTTCGACCTGTGCGTCGACCTGATCATCAGCCATATAGCCGACGAGTCGCCGGAGTTTCTCGACTTCCTCGCCAATGGCCAGGCCTCGGCCCATGCCGAGCTGTTCGTGCAGGTCGACAAGCTGGGCGAGATCGGCCTGGAGGACCTGGCGAAGATCCATATCCGCAAGGAGAAGGAGCCGTTTCGCCGGGTGCAGCTGGCCGATGGCAGCCAGTGCCGGGTCTGGTGCACCTTCACCGAGCGGCAGATCGACCTGAACTACGAGTCGCCGCAGACCTACCGGCTGATGGAGCAGTACATGGCCTTCCTCGCCGCCCGCGGGGTCAAGCTGCTGCGCCTGGATGCCTTCGGCTACACCACCAAGCGCATCGGCAGCAGCTGCTTTCTGGTCGAGCCGGACGTCTACCGCATCCTCGAATGGTTCCGCGAAACCGGGGCCAAGTACGGCGCCGAGATGCTGCCCGAGGTACACGACCACATCAGCTACCAGTACGCCATCTCGCGGCGCAACATGCGCCCCTATGCCTTCGCCCTGCCGCCGCTGGTGCTGCATGCCTTCCTCGCCGGCAACAGCCGTTACCTCAAGCAGTGGCTGCGCATGTGTCCGCGCAACCAGATCACGGTGCTCGATACCCACGACGGCATCTGCATCCCCGATGTCGAAGGCGTGCTGCCCGAGGCGGAGATCCGCTACCTGGTGGACGAGGTGTCGACCCGCAGCGCCGACCCGATCATGCGCCGCTCGGCAGTCAACGTGCACAGCGTCGGGGCCATCTACCAGCTGACCTGCACCTTCTTCGAGGCGCTGATGCGCAACGAGGAGGCCTATATCGCCGCGCGGGCCATCCAGTTCTTCACCCCCGGCATCCCCCAGGTCTATTACGTCGGCCTGCTGGCCGGCTGCAACGACTTCGAGCTGGCCGAACGCAGCGGCGAGGCGCGGGATGTCAACCGCCACCACTACGGCCTCGACGAGGCTCAAGCGGCGCTGCAGCGGCCCGTGGTACAGCGCCTGCTGGCGTTGATGCGCCTGCGTAACCGGCACCCGGCTTTCGCCGGCCGCTTCGAGCTGATCCAGTCCAGCGACAGCAGCCTGGCCATGGCCTGGCGTCACGGCGAGCATTACTGCCGGCTGCAGGTGGAGCTGAGCACCAGCCAGGCGATCATCCACTACCTGGACCCGATCGACGGCCGCGAGCGGCAGCTGCGTTGTTGAGCGCCGGCCCGGCGGGCGGCGTTTCGGGTTAGACTTGCGGCCTTTTCGCCCAGCCAAGAAGCCCGCCCATGGCCCTGCCGTCCACCACCTACAAGATCGACCTGAACCTCACCGACATCGACCGCAGCGTCTACGAGAGCCTGCGGTTCACCGTCGCCCGCCACCCCTCGGAGACCGAGGAGCGCCTGGCCGCGCGGCTGATCGCCTACGCCCTGTTCTATCACGAGCAGCTGGCCTTCGGCCGTGGCCTGTCGGATGTCGACGAGCCGGCGTTGTGGGAGAAGAGCCTGGACGACCGCGTGCTGCACTGGATCGAGGTCGGCCAGCCGGACAGCGAGCGCATCACCTGGTGCTCGCGGCGTACCGAAAAGTTCAGCCTGGTGGCCTACGGCAACCTGCGGGTGTGGCAGACCAAGGAGCTCGACCCGGTGCGCAGCCTGAAGAACATCAATGTGGTGTCCCTGGGCCAGGAAGCCCTGGCCAGCCTGGCCCAGGACATGCCGCGGGCGCTGAGCTGGAGCGTGATGATCAGCGACGGCGAGCTGTTCGTCACCGACGAGCGCGGCCAGCACGAGCTGCCCATCGAGTGGCTGGCCGGCGAAAGATAAAGGCCCTGATCTGTCGGAGGGATCGAGCCGGCGATACCCGTTGGGTTGCAAGTAGTGATGGGTATCGCTGCGCTCAATCCATCCTGCGACCGCTGTACACCCATTAAGAAGACCCCCTGGACTATTGATGCGTATCGAGCCCCGCCCGCTGCCCGAAACCCTGCCCGACCTGGGCAACCTGCCGCCGCTGTTGACCCGTCTCTATGCCGCCCGCGGCGTGCAGTCGGCGGCCGAACTGGACAAGGGGCTGGCGCGCCTGCTGCCTTACTCGCAACTCAAGGGTATCGACGCGGCCGTCGAGCTCCTGGTCGAGGCCCTGGAGCAGGGGCAGCGCCTGCTGATAGTCGGCGATTTCGATGCCGATGGCGCCACCGCCAGTTCTGTCGGGGTGCTCGGCCTGCGCCTGCTCGGCGCCGCCCAGGTCGATTACCTGGTGCCCAATCGCTTCGAGTATGGCTATGGGCTGACCCCGGAAATCGTCGCGGTGGCCCTGGAACGCCGGCCGCAGTTGCTGATCACGGTGGACAACGGCATCTCCAGCGTCGAGGGGGTGGCCGCGGCCAAGGCCGCCGGGCTCAAGGTGCTGGTCACCGACCACCACCTGCCGGGCCCCGAGCTGCCGGCGGCCGATGCCATCGTCAACCCCAACCAGCCGGGCTGCACCTTCCCGAGCAAGGCCATGGCCGGGGTCGGGGTGATGTTCTACGTGCTGCTGGCGTTGCGCGCGCGCCTGCGCGAGTCGGGCTGGTTCGCCACGCGCGCCGAACCCAATCTGGCCGAGCTGCTCGACCTGGTGGCCCTGGGCAGCGTCGCCGACGTGGTGCCGCTGGACGCCAACAACCGCATCCTGGTGCATCAGGGCCTGGCGCGCATACGCGCCGGCCGCGCCCGTCCGGGGTTGCGGGCGATTCTCGAGGTGGCCGGGCGCGACCACCGGCGCATCAGCTCCACCGACCTGGGCTTCATCCTCGGCCCGCGCCTGAATGCCGCCGGGCGCCTGGACGACATGAGCCTGGGCATCGAGTGCCTGCTGTGCGAGGACGAGGCCCTGGCCCGCGACATGGCGGTGCAGCTCGACCAGCTCAACCAGGACCGCAAGGCCATCGAGCAGGGCATGCAGCGCGAGGCCCTGGCCCAGCTCAAGGACTTGCCGGTCGAGAGCCTGCCGTTCGGCCTGTGCCTGTTCGAGCCGGACTGGCACCAGGGGGTGATCGGCATCCTCGCCTCGCGCCTGAAGGAGCGCTACCACCGCCCGGCCATCGCCTTCGCCGATGCCGGCGAGGGTGTGCTCAAGGGCTCGGCGCGCTCGGTGCCGGGGTTGCATATCCGCGATGCGCTGGACGCCGTGGCGGCTCGCCACCCTGGCCTGATCAGCAAGTTCGGCGGCCATGCCATGGCCGCCGGCCTGTCCCTGCCGCAGGAGCACTTCGGCGCCTTCGCCGCGGCCTTCGACGCCGAGGTGCGGCGCCAGCTCTGCGAGGACGATCTGACCGGGCGCCTGCTGTCCGACGGCACTCTGTCGGTGGAGGAGTTCCATCTGCCCCTGGCCAAGGAGCTGCGCCACGCCGGGCCCTGGGGCCAGCACTTTCCCGAGCCGCTGTTCCACGGGGTGTTCCAGATCGTCCAGCAGCGTGTGGTGGGCGACAAGCACCTGAAGCTGGTGCTCAAGACCGAATGCGGCGGCCAGACCCTGGACGCCATCGCCTTCAACGTCGACCGTGAACTCTGGCCCAACCCGACGGTGCGCTGGGTCGAGCTGGCCTACAAGCTGGACGTCAACGAGTACCGCGGCCAGGAAAGCGTGCAGCTGCTGGTGGCGCACCTGGCACCGCGCTGATCAGCCCCGGTCGTCCAGCCGGCGCGCCTGCTCGGCCAGGGTGCGCGCGCTGACATCGCTCCAGCGCGAGAGCAGTTGCGGCGACTGCGCGGACTTCTGTTGCGGCGACTTGGCCAGGAATATGCCGTGGTTGTTGAAGGCATACACCGGCAGCAGATCCTTGCGCTCGGCGGCCGGCCTGATGCGCCGGTCGAGGTTGTCGAGGATCAGCGGCTGGGCGGTCGGGGTCGGGTAGTAGGCCAGCACCATGTGCGCCTGGTTGCGGCGCAGGGCCTTGACGAAGGTCAGGCGCAGCTTCTCGCTGGGCACGCCCATCTCCACCAGGGTGAAGTACTTGCCGATGGCGAAGTCTTCGCAATCGCCGCGCCCCCTTGTCAGGGTCTGCAGCGGCGTCGCCCAGTACTCGTCCATGCCCCAGATGTCGCGATCGTCCCCGAACGCTACGGCATTGTTGATGAAGTCGTTGACCACCTCGAGCTTGTCGTCCTCGTCCGCATCGCGGCCCTGGGCGATCAGGTTATGCCAGCTGGTCAGGCGGGCCTCGCCGATGGCCGAGTCGAGGGCGAATAGCGGCTCGGCGCGGCCGGGGCCGGCCGCGACACACAGCAATGTCGCCAGCAGGATGCGCAGGCAGCGGGAAGCAGGGGCGTGGGGCTTGGGCGGCCGGTTTTGTGTCATGGTCGGGACTACTGCTGGGCTGTCGCTGATCCATAGCTTGCAACCGGGTTTTTCTTCTGATACGCCATGTTGCTGGCGTCAATTAGTGATCGGTTACCGCGTAATGCTAGCCAATATCGACGCATGCGCCGCGTTGAATCCGACGAGCTGTCTTCCGAGTCGGCCCCTGGGCCGGCGTACTGGGGGCTGCAGGCGCGAATTCCCGGCCATCGGGCGATGGCCGGGTGACGCGGCGGGCTGCCGGCGCCGCGCGTCTGGGGTATACTCGCCGGCTTTTCCGAAAGTTTGACCTGCGAGTGCCGCCTGCCATGGAAATCAACCCGATCCTCAACAGCATCAAGGACCTGTCCGAGCGCACCCAGACCATTCGGGGGTATCTTTGACTACGATCACAAAGCTGATCGTCTGGTCGAAGTAAACCGCGAGCTGGAAGACGCCAGCGTCTGGAACAAGCCCGAGTACGCCCAGAGCCTGGGCCGTGAGCGCGCCATGCTGGCGCAGATCGTCGAGACCATCGATGACCTCACCGGCAGCCTGGCCGATTCGCAGGATCTGCTGGAAATGGCCGCCGAAGAAAACGACGAAGGCGCGGTGAACGACATCGTCGCCGAAGTCGAGCGCCTACGCGAAATCCTCGAGAAGCTGGAATTCCGCCGCATGTTCGGTGGCGAGATGGACCCCAACAACTGCTACCTGGACATCCAGGCCGGTTCCGGCGGCACCGAGGCCCAGGACTGGGCCAACATCCTGCTGCGCATGTACCTGCGTTGGGCCGACAAGCGCGGCTTCGACGCCACCATCATCGAGCTGTCCGAGGGCGAAGTCGCCGGCATCAAGGGCGCCACCGTGCACATCAAGGGCGAGTACGCCTTCGGCTGGTTGCGAACCGAGATCGGCGTGCACCGCCTGGTGCGCAAGAGCCCGTTCGACTCCGGTGCCCGTCGCCACACCTCGTTCTCGGCGGTGTTCGTCTCCCCCGAGATCGACGACAAGGTCGAGATCGAGATCAACCCGGCCGACCTGCGTATCGACACCTACCGCTCCTCCGGCGCCGGCGGTCAGCACGTCAACACCACCGACTCGGCGGTGCGTATCACCCACGTGCCGACCAACACCGTGGTGGCCTGCCAGAACGAGCGCTCGCAGCACGCCAACAAGGACACCGCGATGAAGATGCTGCGGGCCAAGTTGTACGAGCTGGAAATGCAGAAGCGCAACGCCGCCTCCCAGGCCCTGGAAGACAGCAAGTCGGACATCGGCTGGGGCCACCAGATCCGCTCCTACGTGCTCGACGACTCGCGCATCAAGGATCTGCGCACCGGCGTCGAGCGCAGCGACTGCCAGAAGGTGCTCGATGGCGACCTCGACCAGTACCTCGAAGCCAGCCTGAAACAGGGCCTGTGATCCGCACCTGCAGGGGCCACGCGCCCCTGCCCGTAACCCATTTGATTTAGACGCCAGGCAGATAGACGACCATGAGCGACCAACAACTCGACCAGCACGAACTGCAGCAGGAAGAAAACAAGCTGATTGCCCAGCGCAAGGAAAAGCTGGCCAGCCTGCGCGAGCAGGGCAACGCCTTCCCCAACGACTTCCGTCGCACCTGCTATTGCGGGGATCTGCAGAAACAGTACGTCGACGCCTCCAAGGAGGCCCTGGCCGAAGCTGCCATTCCGGTCAAGGTCGCCGGGCGCATCATGCTCAACCGCGGCGCCTTCCTGGTGCTGCAGGACATGAGCGGACGCATCCAGCTCTACGTCAACCGCAAGACCCTGCCGGCCGAGACCCTGGAAGCGATCAAGCATTGGGACCTGGGCGACATCATCGCCGCCGTGGGCACCCTGGCCCGCTCCGGCAAGGGCGACCTGTACGTGGAAATGACCGACGTGCGCCTGCTGACCAAGTCGCTGCGCCCGCTGCCGGACAAGTTCCATGGCCTGACCGACACCGAGCAGCGCTATCGCCAGCGTTACGTCGACCTGATGGTCAACGAGGAGGTGCGCCACAGCTTCCGCGTGCGCTCCCAGGTGATCGCCCATATTCGCAACTTCCTCATGCAGCGCGACTTCCTCGAAGTGGAAACGCCGATGCTGCAGAGTATCCCCGGCGGCGCCGCGGCCAAGCCGTTCGAGACCCACCACAATGCCCTGGACATGCAGATGTTCCTGCGCATCGCCCCGGAGCTGTACCTCAAGCGCCTGGTGGTCGGCGGCTTCGAGAAGGTCTTCGAGATCAACCGCAACTTCCGCAACGAGGGCGTGTCGACCCGGCACAACCCCGAGTTCACCATGCTCGAGTTCTACCAGGCCTACGCCGACTACGAAGACAACATGGACCTGACCGAGGAGCTGTTCCGCGAGCTGGCCCAGCTGGTCCTGGGCAGCACCGACGTGCCCTACCAGGGCAAGGTGTTCCACTTCGGCGAGCCCTTCGCCCGCCTCTCGGTGTTCGAGTCGATCCTCAAGTTCAACCCCGAGATCAGCGCCGAGGACCTGCGCGACATCGACAAGGCCCGCGCCATCGCCAAGGCGGCCGGCGCCAAGGTGCTGGGCTTCGAGGGCCTGGGCAAGCTGCAGGTGATGATTTTCGAGGAGCTGGTCGAGCACAAGCTGGAGCAGCCGACCTTCATCACCCAGTACCCCTTCGAGGTCTCGCCGCTGGCCCGGCGTAACGACCAGGATCCGAGCGTCACCGACCGTTTCGAGCTGTTTATCGGCGGCCGCGAGATCGCCAATGCCTATTCCGAGCTGAACGACGCCGAGGACCAGGCCGAGCGCTTCATGGCCCAGGTGGCGGACAAGGACGCCGGCGACGACGAGGCCATGCACTACGATGCCGACTTCGTCCGCGCCCTGGAGTACGGCATGCCGCCGACCGCCGGCGAGGGCATCGGCATCGACCGCCTGGTGATGCTGCTCACCGATGCGCCGTCGATCCGCGACGTGATCCTCTTCCCGCACATGCGCCCGCAGGCCTGACGGCTGAAAAAAAGCCGCCTTCGGGCGGCTTTTTTGTGGCCAGATTCTGGCCGGCAGGCTCTAAGCTAAATCCGTAGTTCGTGCGATCGTGCCAGAGGACAGCCCAGCCGTGACTCCTAGCCCTGCTCAAGAAAACGCCGCCCAGGTGGCCAATGCCGTTGCCGAGAGTGTCCAGTACCAGGGGCGCAAAGCCAGCCGGCAAGGCAGCGAACAGCGTCGCCAGGCGATCCTCGACGCCGCCATGCGCATCATCGTGCGCGAGGGGGTACGGGCCGTGCGCCACCGCGCGGTGGCGGCCGAGGCAGCCGTGCCGCTGTCGGCCACCACCTATTACTTCAAAGACATCAACGACCTGATCACCGACACCTTCGCCCAGTTCGTCGAGCGCAGCGCCGCCTATATGGCGAAATTCTGGAGCAGCACCGAAGGCGTACTGCAGGAGCTGGTCGGCCATCTGGATGGCACGCCCGAGGCGCGCCGCCTCCTGGCCGACGAGATCGCCCGCCTGGCCGTGGAGTATGTGCGCTACCAGCTGGTCAATCGCCGCGACCACCTGCTCGCCGAGCAGGCGTTCCATCAGGAGGCCCTGCTCAATCCGCGCCTGCACGAGCTGGTGCACGCCCACGGGCAGATTCTCTCCCAGGGCGTCATCCGTTTCTTCCAGGTGCTCGGCTCGCGCCAGCCGGAACAGGATGCCCAGCTGTTGACCGCGATCATCCGGCGCATGGAATACCAGGGACTGCTCGACGGCGTCGAGCATCTGGACAACCAGGGCATGCTGGCGATTCTCAAGCGCTACATGCATCTGGTATTGGGGCTCTGAACCCTGTCGCCTATCCGGGGCGAGCGTTGGGCGAGAGGCTGTGTTATACGCTTAAGTTATATATGGGGGCTTGGGCCTCGCACCGAACCCCGCCCCGGCGGGGTTTGTCTTACATGGCAGAGCCGCCTGTGTCCGGCTGACGCAGTGCCGAGCGTTTTACAAGGAGAGCGTAATGAAAGCCTGGCGTACGCTGATCGTTGTGTCCTTTCTGCTACTGAGTGGCTGCCTGGTCACCTTCAGGGATCCGATCCCGGCCAATGAGGCGGCGCCCATTCCGTTGCTCGGCGAATGGGCTCGCACCAACGAATGGGGCGAGCAACTGTTCCTGCGTGTCAGCCGCGCCGGCTCCAACCTGTACAAGGCCGAGACCTATGTCGGCGACCCCAGTAATCTCGACAGCCTCAAGGAGTACGGCTTCACCGTGGCCCACCACGGCCGCCGTTGGTACCTGTCGGTCGGCCTGCCGAAACGCATGGGGGCGAACTTCGCCATCGCCGGCTTCGAGTTGACCACCGGCAACGAACTGGTGCTCTACAGTCTGGATGTCGACCGCATCCTCCAGGAGATGGAGCAGGGCGTGCTGGAGGGCGAGGCCGTGGAGACGCCCCAGGGCGAGGGCGTCCTGGTCACCAGCCCGCTGGATAGGGTGTTCGCCTATCTCGACGACCCGGCCAATTCGGATGTGTTCGTCGAAGTCGCGCGCTACCAGCGCACCGGTCAGTA
Source organism: Pseudomonas benzenivorans (assembly GCF_033547155.1). Taxonomy (GTDB): domain Bacteria; phylum Pseudomonadota; class Gammaproteobacteria; order Pseudomonadales; family Pseudomonadaceae; genus Aquipseudomonas; species Aquipseudomonas benzenivorans_B. The sequence continues at coordinate 3,305,331 of NZ_CP137892.1, read as the reverse complement.
ATTCGCACCGCTCCCTGTGGGCGGGCGTGGCAACGAGGAATCGATGAACAGTCTCAACGAACTGGACGACTACCAGCTGACGGTGCGGGCCTTGTCCGACCGCATCGTCGAAGCGCAGACGCCGATCCGTGTGCTGGATGCGGTGAAGTGGGACGACAACGTCCGCAGCAACTTTCTCAAGCACAAGGGCAAGAAGCTGCCGGCGGTCGATCGTGACTATTACGCCGGTCGCCCGTTGGCCTTCGATACCGCTGCGAAGAAGCTGGAGTTCCAGAACATCGAGCGCGATATCACCCGTCAGCTCGGCCAGTTCAATCCGGTCGGCCAGATCATGCGGCGCATGTGCCGCGAGTACCGCATGGTCATCCGCATGCTCGAGGCACGCGGCACCGAGGATTTCGGGCTGATCTCCCAGGACCTCTACGGCGCGGCGTCCGATGCCTTCCATGCCGGCGATCCGACCCTGTCCGACCTGGGGCTGATGTTCTCCGACTACCTGAACAACATCGACCGGCGCGGCGACCTCGAGGACGAGCCGAAGAACCTCAGTGCCAAGCAGGCCGTCGACCTGCTGCAGCATCGCCTGAACAAGGTGTTCGGCGAGGCGGAGGAGACCATCCGGGTGTTCGAGTCCGACGGCATACTCGCCGACGCGGCGGCCGGCGCCGACTACATCAAGATCCGCGCCGACGCGGTGTTCAACGAGCGCGACGTCAAGGCCCTGGAGGTGCACGAGGGCCTGGTGCACGTGGCGACTACGATCAATGGGCAGAACCAGCCGATCTGCACCTTCCTGGCTAAGGGGCCGCCCTCGTCCACCGTGACCCAGGAGGGCCTGGCGATCCTCATGGAGGTGATCGCCTTCGCCTCCTACCCCACGCGCCTGCGCAAGCTGACCAACCGCACCCGCGCCATCCACATGGCCGAGGAGGGCGCCGACTTCCTGCAGGTGTGCGATTTCTACCGCGAACAGGGCTTCAGTCTGGAAGACAGCTACAGCAACGCCAGCCGCGCCTTTCGCGGCTCGTCCCCGACCGGGCTACCCTTCACCAAGGACCTGTCCTACCTGAAGGGCTTCATCATGGTCTACAACTACATCCAGCTGGCCGTGCGCAAGGGCAAGCTGGAGCAGATCCCCCTGCTGTTCTGCGGCAAGACCACCCTGGAGGACATGCGCACCCTGCGCCAGCTGGTCGACGAGGGCCTGGTGGTGGCACCGAAATACCTGCCGCCGCAGTTCAGCGATCTCAACTCGCTGTCGGCGTGGATGTGTTTCTCCAACTTCCTCAACCACCTGAGCCTGGACCGGATCGAGGCCGACTACGCCAATATCCTCTAGGCGTCGTTGCCGTCGACCGGCGACGTGGCGCGCGACCTGAAGAGGTCTCGGTTACAGCCGTAACCTCCGCTTTCGGGGCGTGCGTGCCCGCTGGCCTCCGCCCGGGGGCTCTTGGTCCCAGGTGGGAAGCCTCGGCCCGGGTGCTACCCGGGGCCGCGTTGCCCGAAATCTTAGGAGCCCCGAATGCCCAGTCACCAGCTCGATTACGAAATCCTCGGAACCTCGGCGCAGAGCGTGGAGATCATCCTCGACCCGGGCGAGACGGTGATCGCCGAGGCCGGGGTGATGAACTACATGACCGAGGGCGTGCGCTTCGAGACGCGCATGGGCGACGGCTCGGCCAGCGGCGTGCTGGGCAAGCTGTGGGGCGTCGGCAAGCGCCTGCTCACCGGCGAGTCGCTGTTCATGACGCACTTCTCCAACGCCGGAGCGCGTCCGGCGCGGGTGGCCTTCGCCGCGCCCTATCCGGGCACCGTGGTGCCGATCCAACTGGCCGAGGTGGGTGGCCAGTTGATTTGCCAGAAGGACGCCTTCCTCTGCGCGGCCCACGGCACGGCGCTGGGCATCAGCTTCAACAAGCGCCTGGGCGCCGGCTTCTTCGGCGGCGAGGGTTTCATCCTGCAGAAGCTCGAGGGCGATGGCCTGGCCTTCGTGCATGCCGGCGGCACGGTGATCCGCAAGGAGCTGAACGACGAGACCCTGCGCCTGGACACCGGCTGCCTGGTGGCGTTCAGTTCGGGGATCGATTACGACATCGCCTTGGCCGGGGGCCTCAAGAGCATGCTGTTCGGTGGCGAGGGCATCCTGTTGGCGACGCTCAAGGGCACCGGCAGCGTGTGGATTCAGAGCCTGCCGTTCTCGCGCCTGGCCGAGCGGGTGTATGAGGCGACCTACAAGGCGCGCGAAGAAGTTCGCGCCGGCGGCAAGTGAAACGACGCAGCTGGCTGCTGGCCGTGCTGTTGTGCCTGCACGGCTGCAGCGAGCTGTTGTTCTATCCCGAGCGCGGACTGCCGTTCACCCCGGCCAATGCGCGCCTGGACTACCGCGACCAATACCTGCGGGCCGCCGATGGCACCCGCCTGCATGCCTGGTGGCTACCGGCCAAGGAGGGGGTGGCGGTCAAGGGCACGGTGCTGCACCTGCACGGCAACGGCGGCAACCTGGCCAGCCACCTGGGCGGCACCTGGTGGTTGCCGGAGCAGGGCTACCAGGTGCTGATGCTGGACTACCGGGGGTTCGGTCTGTCCGAGGGGGCGCCGAGCCTGCCGGCGGTGTATCTGGACCTGGACGCGGCTTTCGCCTGGCTGGAGCAGGCGCCGCAGGTCCGCGACAAGCCGCTGTACGTCCTCGGTCAGAGCCTGGGCGGAGCCCTGGCCACGCACTATCTGGCCGGGCAGCCGCAGCGGCGTGCCCGCTTGAGCGCCCTGATCCTCGATGGCGTGCCGGCCAGCTACCGGGAGGTCGCCCGTCACGCCCTCGGCGCCAGCTGGCTGACCCGGCCGTTGCGCACGCCGCTGAGTTGGCTGGTGCCCGACGGCGACAGCGCCATTCACGTCATGCCGAAGCTGGTGGGGCTGCCGCTGCTGATCTTCCACAGCATCGATGATCCGCTGGTGCCCCTTTCCAACGGCGAGCGCTTGTATCAAGCTGCGCCCCCGCCGCGGGTGTTCCAGCCGACCCGTGGCGGTCACGTGCAGACCTTTGCCGACCCGGACTGGCGTCAGATGATGCTGCAGTTCATGCGCGACCCAGGCGGGTTCGCCGGCCTGCGCCATCTGGCGGACATTCCCGACACCGAGAGCCCACAATGAGTGAACGCGAGCCCATTCCCCTGATTCTCACCGCCATCGGCAGCATCTGCGCAACGGTCGCAGTGCTCTGGTATTACGGTTACCTGCATATCGCCAAGCCGCAGGATGCGCTGCTGCTGGCCGACTTCACCATGCTCAAGACCGTGCCCGGCGAGGACTACAAGGTCTCGCTCAAGCCGGCCAGCCAGGTGGCGCAGTGCGTCGATGGCGTGCTGGTGCTGTTCGACCTGCAGCAGAAGGGCCTCACCGGGGTGCTGGTGGACAACCGCAAGCAGGCCGTGCGTTGCCTCGGCGAGGCAACGCCCGAGGCCCCCCAGTAGCGCGGCCCAGGCGCCGGGCTCAGTGCTCGGCGCTGGCCTGCTGCTGCATCAGCTCGCGCAGGTACTTGCGCGACAGGGCGAGAAAACGCGGGGTCGGCCCGATGTCCTCGTACAGGGGGTCGCCCTGCTCGTCGGTGGCCACGACCTGGCTGCCCTTGACATAGGGCAGGCTGGCCTCCAGCTCCTCCAGCGCCGCGCCGATCAGCTCGCCGAGCAGCTCCTCGGTGTGGTGCTTGGGGTACATCTCGGTCAGCGCCGCCAGGCGCGCGGCGGCCTCCAGGTCGAGATGGATCTGGTAGGTGTTGCGGGTCAGGCGGCCCTTGGAGTTCTGTTCCCAGTGATGGACAAGTTCGCGAATCTTCATAACTACCTCGTCCTTCGCCCAGTACGGCTAGGCGGTTGTGCAATCCGATGGCGAGAGCAAGTCGGTGTCGGGCTCGCCCTATCTCTAGACTAGACCGCTCTCGGCCGCCCCGGGTTCGTCGGTGTCGCGCGCTTGTAAGAAGTTGCCGCTCTGGGCACTCTTGAGCCAAGCACCGCTGGAGGAAGGACCATGACGGAAATCGACGCGCGTTTGCGCGAGGACGTGCATCAGCTCGGCGAACTGCTGGGCAATACCATCAGCGCGCAACTCGGCGCCACTTTCCTGGGCAAGATCGAGCGCATCCGCAAGGGCGCCAAGGCGGCGCGTCGCGGTTCGGCCGCCGGCGCCGAGCAGCTCAGCGAGAGCCTCGACGGGCTTGGCGACGACGAACTGCTGCCGGTGGCCCGGGCCTTCAACCAGTTTCTCAACCTGGCCAATATCGCCGAGCAATATCACCGGGTGCGCCGGCGTGGCAGCGATGAGCCCGAGCCCTTCGAGGCGCGGGTGTTGCCTGAACTGCTGCAGCGCCTGCAGGCCAGCGGCCACGCCCCCGATGTCCTGGCGCGCCAGCTCGGCAGCCTGGAGATCGAGCTGGTGCTGACGGCCCACCCGACCGAGGTGGCGCGGCGCACCCTGATCCAGAAATACGATGCCATGGCCGCACAGCTGGCGCTCCAGGACCACAGCGACCTGTCCGCCGCCGAGCGCGAGCAGGTCGCCCGGCGCCTGCAGCGGCTGATCGCCGAGGCCTGGCACACCGAGGAGATCCGCCGCAGCAGGCCCAGCCCGGTGGACGAGGCCAAGTGGGGCTTCGCGGTCATCGAGCATTCGCTGTGGCAGGCGCTGCCGAACTTCCTGCGCCAGGCCGATCGCGCCCTGCACGCGGCGACCGGCCAGCGCCTGCCGCTGGAGGCCGCGCCCATTCGCTTCGCTTCCTGGATGGGCGGTGATCGCGACGGCAACCCCAATGTCACCGCGGCGGTGACCCGCGAGGTGCTGCTGCTGGCGCGCTGGATGGCCGCCGACCTGTACCTGCGCGATATCGACCAGTTGGCGGCCGAGCTGTCCATGCAACAGGCCAGCGCGGAACTGCGCGAGCGGGTCGGCGACAGTGCAGAACCCTATCGCAGCCTGCTCAAGCAGCTGCGCGAGCGCCTGCGGGCGACCCGTACCTGGGCCCATGACGCCCTGCGGGGGCCGGTGGCGGCGCCGGCGGCGGTGTTGCAGGACAACGACGAACTGCTCGAGCCCCTGACCCTGTGCTATCGCTCCCTGCATGACTGCGGCATGGGCGTGATCGCCGACGGCCCACTGCTCGACTGCCTGCGCCGGGCGCGCACCTTCGGCCTGTTCCTGGTACGTCTGGACGTGCGCCAGGACTCCAGTCGGCATGCCGCGGCCCTCGACGAGATCACCGACTACCTGGGCCTGGGCCGCTATGGCGAATGGGACGAGCAGGCGCGCCAGGCGTTCCTGCTGGCCGAGCTGGGCAACCGCCGACCGCTGCTGCCGGCGCACTTCGAGCCGAGTGCCGAGACCGCCGAGGTGCTGGCCACCTGTCGCGAGGTGGCGGCGGCGCCGGCCGCTTCCCTGGGCTCCTATGTGATCTCCATGGCCGGCGCGCCTTCGGATGTGCTGGCGGTGCAGCTGCTATTGAAGGAGGCCGGGCTGTTGCGGCCGATGCGCGTGGTGCCCTTGTTCGAGACCCTGGCCGACCTCGACAATGCCGGGCCGGTGATCGACCGCCTGCTCGGCCTCAAGGATTACCGCGCGCGTCTGCAAGGCCCCCAGGAGGTGATGATCGGCTACTCCGACTCGGCCAAGGATGCCGGCACCACCGCGGCGGCCTGGGCGCAGTACCGCGCCCAGGAAGCCCTGGTGCAGGTCTGCGCCGGCCACGGTGTCGAGCTGCTGCTGTTCCACGGCCGCGGCGGCACCGTGGGGCGGGGCGGCGGTCCGGCCCACGCGGCGATCCTGTCGCAGCCGCCGGGCTCGGTGGCGGGGCGCTTCCGCACCACCGAGCAGGGCGAGATGATTCGCTTCAAGTTCGGCCTGCCGGACATCGCCGAGCAGAACCTCAACCTCTATCTGGCCGCGGTGCTGGAGGCCACCCTGTTGCCGCCGCCGACACCGGAGCCGGCCTGGCGCGAACTGATGGACCGGCTGGCCGCCGATGGCGTCCGGGCCTACCGCGGCGTGGTGCGCGAGCACCCGCAGTTCGTCGACTACTTCCGTCAGGCCACGCCGGAACAGGAGCTCGGCCGCCTGCCGCTGGGCAGCCGACCGGCCAAGCGCCGCGAGGGCGGGGTGGAGAGCCTGCGGGCCATTCCCTGGATCTTCGCCTGGACCCAGACCCGCCTGATGCTGCCGGCCTGGCTCGGCTGGGAGTACGCCCTGGGCAACGCCCTGAAGCGCGGGGAGGGCGAGCTGCTGGGGCAGATGCGCGAGCACTGGCCGTTCTTCCGTACCCGTATCGATATGCTCGAGATGGTCCTGGCGAAGGCCGACGCGGCGATTGCCAGGCTCTACGACGAGCGTCTCGTGCAATCGGATTTGCGACCTCTGGGCGAGCATTTACGCGACCTATTGTCGCAGGCGGTGGTCGCGGTACTGGGCCTGACCGGGCAGTCGCACCTGCTGGCGCACAGCCCCGAGACCCTGGAATTCATCAGCGTGCGCAACACCTATCTGGACCCCTTGCACCTGCTGCAGGCCGAGCTGCTGGCTCGCGCCAGGCAGCGTCAGAATGAGGCCGACAGCCCTCTGGAGCAGGCCTTGCTGGTCAGTGTCGCGGGGATCGCCGCGGGCTTGCGCAACACCGGCTGAGAGGCCTGTTGCCGTGCCCCGCGGCAGCGCCGGGCGGGGTCTGTCGGCGGCGTTCCGGGTGCCTTTCGGCCCCCCGGATGTCGCCTTCTTCTGCGACTTTCGGCGGCTTGTGCGCCAGGGGTGCGCTGTGTATCTTGATCGGCCTTCTGGCAGTCTGGCACCCGTGCGAGTGTTGCCGAAACCATTTTGAGATTGGCCCCATGAGGCGAGTCCGACGATTACTAGGTAAATCTTGAGGAGCACATCGATGCGCGTGATTCTGCTGGGGGCGCCCGGTGCCGGTAAAGGTACCCAGGCTGGCTTCATCACCAAGAAGTTCGGCATTCCGCAAATCTCCACCGGCGACATGCTGCGCGCCGCGGTCAAGGCCGGCACCGAGCTGGGCCTGCAGGCCAAGAGCGTCATGGATGCCGGTGGCCTGGTCTCCGACGACCTGATCATCAACCTGGTCAAGGAGCGCATCGCCCAGCCGGACTGCGCCAAGGGCTTCCTCTTCGACGGCTTCCCGCGCACCATTCCCCAGGCCGAAGCCCTGAAGGAAGCGGGCGTAAGCATCGACTACGTGGTCGAGATCGCCGTCGACGACGAGGAGATCGTCAGCCGCATCGCCGGTCGTCGCGTGCACCCGGCCTCCGGCCGGGTCTACCACACCGAGCACAACCCGCCGAAGGTCGCAGGCCGGGACGACGAAACCGGTGAGGAGCTGATCCAGCGCGACGACGACAAGGAAGAGACCGTGCGTCACCGCCTGTCGGTCTACCACTCGCAGACCAAGCCGCTGGTGGACTTCTACCAGAAGCTCGCGGCTGCCGAAGGCACGCCGAAGTACAGTGCGGTGGCCGGTGTCGGCTCGGTGGACGAGATCACCACCAAGGTGTTGGCCGCACTCAGCTGAGTCCGCCTCGCCCTCGATCAACGGCCCGCTTGCGGGCCGTTGTCGTTTCTGCAAGTGGCGCGCCGGAGTCGCTGAGCGTCGTTCACGGAACAGCAATCTTTCTCGCCTAAGCTAGCCTCCGTTTTGGTCTAGACCACGGAGGGATGGTCATAGACCTTAAGTCTTTACCCATGCTAAGGAAGAGAGCGCATTTAATGACCGAGAAAACAGCAAAGAGTGCTATCTGGTTGGGCCTTGCGCTAGCGCTGGCGGGGAGCCCTGCGGCGTTCGCCGATGCCAAGGCGCAACCCAAGGCAGACTGCGCAGTCGCCGAGTTCGCCATGGGGCTGCGCTTTCAGCAGCAGTCTGCGGAAGTTCAGGCCCTGCAGCTGCAGGCCTACAACATCGCTACGCTGAAGCTGGATGCGGCAGTGGCCGCCGCGAAAGATCCGTCGAAGTTGGCCATCGTTACCGACCTGGATGAAACCGTTATCGATAACAGCGCACTGTTGGCGCGGGACCTTGCCAACTGCCACACCTATGACGCCTGGGACACCTGGCTGCCCTGGGAACGAGACGGAACCCCGCAGCTGATTCCCGGCGCCAAGCAGTTCCTGCAGCACGCCGACAGCCTGGGCGTGACCATTCGCTATATCTCGGACCGTTCCGACGAGCAGAAGCAGCACACCCTGGCCACCCTGAGCAAGCTCGGCCTGCCGCAGATTTCGGCGCAGAGCGTGCTGCTGCTGGGGCCACCCAAGGTCGAGCGGCGCGCCATCGTCAGTGCCGATCATCAGGTCGTACTGTTGCTGGGCGATACGCTGCACGACTTCGATGCGCGTTTCCGCAAGACGCCGCTGGCCGACCAGCGCGCCACCGTGGCCGCCGAGGCCGACAAGTGGGGCGCCGAGTGGATCATCTTCCCCAATGCGAGCTACGGCACCTGGTCCAAGGCGCCTTTGCAAGCCTGGGAAGCTGAGACCGTCATCGAGCCCTGGTAAATCGCTGTTTGCAGTGCTTGCGCCGGGCTGTTGTGGCCCGGCGCGTGCCTGTTGCCCGGCTGGCCCGCTCGCGTGACAGACGCGAACTCACGTGATTGCGCTGGAAAAAAAAGCCTCAAGCCGTTTTAATGCCGCTCCCTCTCGTCACCTGTCCGAATGCAATGACTACTCTCCTGGCTCTGGACACCGCCACCGAAGCCTGCTCCGTCGCCCTGCTGCACGACGGCGAGGTGCTCAGCCACTACGAAGTGATTCCGCGCCTGCATGCCCAGCGGCTGCTACCGATGGTCAAGACCCTGCTGGAGGAGGCGGGCGTGGCCCTGTCGGCGGTCGACGCGATCGCCTTCGGCCGTGGGCCCGGGGCCTTTACCGGGGTGCGCATCGCCATCGGCGTGGTCCAGGGCCTGGCCTTCGCCCTGGAGCGCCCGGTGCTGCCGGTGTCCGACCTGGCCGTGCTGGCCCAGCGGGCGCTGCGCGAGCATGGTGCGCAACAGGTCGCCGCCGCCATCGACGCGCGCATGGACGAGGTCTACTGGGGCTGCTACCGGGCCGAGCAGGGCGAGATGCGCCTGCTCGGCGCCGAGGCCGTGCTGCCGCCGGAGCTGGCCGCTCTGCCGCGCGATGCCGCCGGCGACTGGTTCGGCGCCGGCACCGGCTGGGGCACCCACGCCCTGCGGCTGCCGGCGATGCTGGCCGGCCAGGACGGCGCCATGCTGCCCCATGCCGAAGACCTGCTGGCTCTGGCCCGCTTCGCCTGGGCCCGCGGCGAGGCCGTGGCGGCCGATGAGGCGCAGCCGGTGTACCTGCGCGACCAGGTCGCCACGCCCAAGGCACCGCAGTAAAAGGCCGTGCCCCGCTCCGGCGCTCGATTGCCAAGCCTGGCCGGCGGCGGTAGATTGGTCGAACCCCCCTCACAGTTGGCCCACCCGGCCGAGCAGTAACTGATGCGCATCGACGGCTCCATCGCCCCCTACTCGCCAGATCGCGGCCCCCGCTCGGGGACGGCGGTCACGCCCTATCGCGAGGCCCAGCGGGAAGCCGAGGCGCGTCGTGAGCAGCCGGCCGCCCCGGCCAGCAGCCAGGGTTTTGAGCAGGTCCCGCAGTTGCGCCGGGTGCAGGCCAGCAGCGGCGGCAGCGACAACCTGCAGTCGCGCGCCGAGGCGTCCGACTACCGGCCGGCCCTGAGTAGCCGCGCCGCCCAGGCCATCGCCAGCTACAGCAGCACCGCTTCCTTCGCCGCCGAGTCCGACGCGCAGCAGGTGCTGGGGCTCGACCTCTACGCCTAGTGCTGCCCTATTTCCTCGGTTGCCCGTCCTGGAGCGAGCCGGCCTGGCGCGGCACGCTGTACCCGGCCGATGCCCGCAGCAACGACTTCCTGCCGCTCTATACCCGGCTGTTCAATGCCGTGGAGGGCAACACCACCTTCTACGCCAGTCCCTCGGCCGACACCGTGGCGCGCTGGGCCGCGGCGATGCCCGCGCAGTTTCGCTTCTGCGCCAAGCTGCCGCGGGAGATCAGTCACGGCGGCGACCTGCGCGAGCAGCTGGGCGCCGCCGATGCCTTCCGCCGGCTGCTGGCGCCCCTGGGCGCGCGGGTCGCGCCGTTCTGGCTGCAGCTGCCGGCGAGCTTCGGTCCGGCGCGCCTGGGCGAGCTGGCCGCCTTCATCGAGCACTGGGCCGGCGCCGAGCTGGCGGTGGAGCTGCGTCACCCGGCGTTCTTCGCCAAGGGCGAGGAGGAGCGGGCGTTCAACCGCCTGCTGCTGGGGCGCGGCATCGAGCGCATCTGCCTGGATTCCCGGGCGCTGTTCAGTTGCAGTTCCGACGATCCGGCCGTGCTGCATGCCCAGGCGAAGAAGCCGCGCCTGCCGCTGCGCCCGACCGCCTTCAGCCAGGCGCCGCAGCTGCGTTTCATCGGCCATCCCGAGCTGGCGGCCAACGATGCCTTCATGGCGCCCTGGCTGGACAAGCTCGCCGCCTGGATCGAGGCGGGGCGCACGCCCTACGCCTTCCTGCACACCCCCGACAACCGCCTGGCGGCGCAGCTGGCGCGGCGTTTCCATGCCCAGCTGATGCTGCGCCTGCCCGGTCTTCCCGACCTGCCCGAGCCTGCCATCGCGGCGCCCAGCCCGCAGCTGGGCCTGCTGTGAGGCGCGCGGCGCCTAGTACTCGACCTCGACGGCGCCGCTGACCCGGGTGCAGCAGCTCAGCACATAGCCCTCGGCGATCTCTTCGTCGCTGATGCCGCCGTTGTGCTCCATGGCCGCCTCGCCGCTCAGCACCCGCACCTTGCAGGTGCCGCAGATACCCATGCCGCAGGCCTTGGGGATGGTCAGGCCGGCGCTGGCCGCGGCCTCGTACAGGGTGCTGCCCAGTGCCGCCTGCACCGACTTGCCGGACTCGCTGAAGGTCACCCAGTGGCTGGCCTGGGGTTCTTCGGCCTGAGCTATCGCAGCCTGTTCCTCGGCCGTGGCGATATCCTCGTCCGGCGTCGCGCCGAAGGACTCCTCGTGGTAGCGCGCCATGTCGTAGCCGGCCTCGCCGAGCAGGCGTCGCACCGCGCGCATGTAGGGCGCCGGGCCGCAGCAGAACACCTCGCGCTCGAGGAAGTCGGGGGCGATCAGCTGCAGCATCTCGCGGCTGAGGAAGCCGCGGTAGCCGCCCCAGATCTGCCCGGTCTCGTTGCGTTCGCAGATCAGGTGCAGCTTGAAGTTGTCGATGCGCGTGGACATGTAGTCCAGTTCGGCACGGTAGATGATGTCGGCCGGGGTGCGCGCGCTGTGGGCGAACACCATGTCGACCTCGGTATTGGTGTTGAAGAACCAGCGGGCCATGGACATCACCGGGGTGATGCCGACGCCGCCGGAGAGCAGCAGCACCTTCTCGGCGGGAAAGTCGATGCAGTTGAACTGGCCGACCGGGCCGTGCACGGCGATCACCCCGCCTTCGGTGAGGTGCTCGTGCAGCCAGTTGGACACCCGGCCGCCGGGCACGCGCTTGACCGTGATGGAGAAGCTGTAGGGAATCGAGGGCGCGCTGGAGAGGGTGTAGGAGCGCATCACCTGCTCGCCGTCGATCTCCAGCTCCAGGGTGACGAACTGCCCGGGCTTGAAGAAGAACAGCACCGGCTCCTGCATGCTGAAACAGAAGGTGAGGACGTCCGCGGTTTCGCGGATGACCTTGAGGCAGCGCACCAGATGGCGGCCGTTGGCCCAGGTCTGGGTGTTGACCGGATTGAGGTATTCGCTGCTGGTGAGGCTGCTCATGGGCGTTCTCGGTAGCAAGGACCCGGCCCGGCAGTCGGGCTGCCGGGCCGGGGCGGGTTCAGAGGTTGGGAAAATATCGAGTGAGTATTTTCACCGCCTCATTAGGACAGCTGGATCCAGGTGGTCTTCAGCTCGCAGTACTGGTCGTGGGCGTAGATCGACTTGTCGCGACCGCCGAAGCCGGACTGCTTGTAGCCGCCGAACGGGGTGCAGATGTCACCCTCGGAGAAGCAGTTGACCGACACGGTGCCGGCGCGGATGGCGGCGGCGATGCGGTGGGCGGTGTTGATGTTGGCGGTCCACAGCGAGGCGGCCAGGCCGTAGCAGGTGTCGTTGGCGATGGCGATGGCCTCTTCCTCGGTGTCGAAGGTGATCACCGCCAGCACCGGGCCGAAGATCTCCTCCTGGGCCACCGAGGCGGCGTTGGAGGGGGCCTCGAAGATGGTCGGGGCGACGAAGTAGCCGCCGCTCTCGGCGTGCAGGCGCACGCCGCCGGTGACCAGCTTGCAGCCCTCGGCCTTGGCCTGCTCGATATGCCCCAGGACTTTTTCCATGTGCGCCTCTTCGATCAGCGCACCGAGGCGCACGGCCGGGTCCAGCGGGTCGCCGGTGGCCCAGTCCTGCAGCTGGCCGAGCATCTCCTCGAGCAGGGCATCCTTGAGCGAGCGGTGGACGATCAGCCGCGAGCCGGCCGAGCAGTTCTCGCCCATGTTCCAGAAGGCCGCGGCGAGCACGTTGCCGGCCACCGCCGCGAGATCGCCGGCGTCGCCCATCACCACCTGGGGGTTCTTGCCGCCGCACTCGAGCACCACGCGCTTGAGGTTGCTCTTGGCCGAGTATTCGAGGAACAGCCGGCCGACTTCGGTGGAGCCGGTGAAGGCGGCCAGGTCGATGTCCGCGTGCAGGCCGATGGCCTTGCCGGCGGTGTGGCCAAGGCCCGGCACCACGTTGAGCACGCCGGCCGGGATGCCGGCCTGATGGGCCAGTTCGGCCAGGCGCAGGGTGGCCAGGGAGGTCAGCTCGGCGGGCTTGAGCACCACGCTGTTGCCGGTGATCAGCGCCGGGCCGAGCTTCCAGCCGGCCATCATGCAGGGGAAGTTCCACGGCAGCACGGCGCCGACCACGCCGATCGGTTCGCGGCGGATCATGCCGACGTTGCCCGGGCTGGACGGCGAGATGGCGTCGTACAGCTTGTCGCCGGCCTCGGCGTGCCAGCGGATGGTGTTGGCGGTGTCGGGGATGTCGATGCCGAAGCATTCGCCCACCGGCTTGCCAGCCTCCAGGGATTCCAGTACCGCCAGCTCCAGGCGGTGGGCGTCGATCAGGTCGGCGAAGCGCAGCATGGTGGCCTTGCGCTCGGCCGGCGCCAGTTTCGACCAGACGCCGGCGTCGAAGGCGGCGCGGGCGGCCTGCACGGCGGCGTCGACATCCTCGGCGTCACAGGCAGCCACCTCGGTGATGACCTGGCCGGTGGCCGGGTTGAGGGTGGCGAAGGTCGCGCCGGAGCGGGCGGGCACGAAGCGGCCGTCGATAAAGGCCTGGTTGCGGTATTCCAGGCGCTCGAGCTGCTGGTCGATGGCGCTGCGGGTGAGGGCGTCGGTCATTGTCTGTCTCCTGAAGGATGAGAGGTCTCAGAGTTCCACGCCGGCGGTCCATTCCTTCCAGGCGAGGGCGGAACGCACCCCCAGGCCGAGGAAGGGTTCCGGCGGATTGCTGCAGGGCTTCGGTTGTTCGAGCATGATGCTCAGCAGATCGCTGTCCATCCCCAGGGCGTACTCGGCGATCAACTTGCCGGCGATGGTGCTGCGGGTCAGGCCCAGGCCGTTGCAACACACCGCGCTGAACACCCCGGGGGCGATCTCGCCGAACACCGAGCCGGAGTTGCGCGAGATGCACAGCGCGCCGCCCCAGGTGTATTCGAACTCGACGTTCGGCAGCATCGGGAAGCGGTTGTCGAACGAGCGCCGGTGGGCCTGCTTGACCCGTTGCAGGGTGGCGGCCGAGGCCTGCACCCGGGGGTTGTAGGTGAAGGAGTTGCGCACGCAGATGCGCCCGTTGCCCAGGCGCCGCACCGTGGAGCCCAGCGGGTCGGCCGGGATCAGCCCCCAGCTGTCCTCGCCGCCCAGGCGCGCCAGTTCCTCGGCAGTCAATTGGCGGGTCATGCTGGCGTAGGTGTAGATCGGCAGCAGGCGGCCCTTGAGGCCGAGCTGGCCGAAGTTGGCGGCGTAGGCGTTGTTGGCCAGTACCAGGCGCGGCGCCTTGATGAAGCCCTGGGCGGTGGTCAGGCTATGCACCTGGCCGGTTTCGATCTTCAGCACCGGGCTGTCCTCGAACAGCCGCACGTTCTCCGGCAGGTTCTGCCCCAGCCCGCGGGTCAGCGCCGCCGGCTGCACCAGCACGCAGCCGGGGGCATGCAGGCCGGCCTGGTAGAAGTCGCTGCCGGTGACGGCCTTCATGTCCTCGGCGCTGAGCAGGCGATAGGGCTCGCCCAGGGCCGACAGGCCCTTGGCGAAGGACTCCAGGGCGTGCATGCCGCGGGCATTGGCCGCGCCGTGCAGCTTGCCCTGCTCGCGCCAGTCGCAGTCGATGCCGTGGCGCTGGACGATCTCGCGGGTGTAGTCGATCGCGCCGCGGCTGAGGCGAATGATCTTGTGATCGGCCTCGTGGCTGCTGGTGTAGCTGTGCGAGGTCAGGTCATGGGGCAAATCGACCATGAACCCGGAGTTGCGCCCGGCGGCGCCGAAGCCGACGCGCTTGGCGTCGATCAGCACCACCGAGGCGTCCGGCTGCAGTTCGCCCAGGCGGCGGGCGGCGGCCAGGCCGGCGAGGCCGGCGCCGAGTACCACCCAGTCGGCCTGCACGGTGCCGCGCAGCGGCGTGCTGGGGGGCGGCGGCGGCAGGGTCTCGTACCAGCCGCAGTGACCATCGTCCTGGGGCAGGAAATTGCATTGCAGCTGCATGGGCACTGCCTCCGGGCCTGGTGGCTTAAGAACGATGGGCGATCAGTTGCTCATAGGTCTGCTTGAACGCCGCCAACTCGGCCTCGTTCAGCGGCAGCAGCGGACGACGGGTCGGGCCCACCGGCAGGCCGGCCAGCTCGCAGCCGGCCTTGATGTACTGGCAGAACTTGCCGCCGCCTTCGAGCAGGTTGAGCATCGGCAGCAGGCGCTGGGCCAGCTGGCGGCCCTTGAGCATGTCCTGCTCGACCACGCAGGCCTGGTACAGGGCCACGTGCTCGCGGGCGAGGAAGTTGGAGGCGCCGCAGACCCAGCTGCGCGCGCCCCAGGTGAAGAATTCGAGGATCTGGTCGTCCATGCCGCAGCTGGTCTGCAGCTGGTCGGCGTATTCCTGGGTCAGGGTATGCATGCGCTCGATCGAGCCGGTGCTCTCCTTGATCGCCTGGAAGTTCGGCCGGCCCTTGAGGGCGTCGATGAACTCGAAGCTCATCGGCGTGCCGGTGCGGGCCGGGAAGTTGTAGAGCATGATCGGCAGATCCAGGGCGTCGTCCACGCACAGGGCATGGGCGAGCAGCTCCTCCTGGGTCGGCTGGCAGTAGTAGGGCGCGGCCAGGAGGATGCAGTCGAAGCCGGCGGCCTTGGCGTATCGGCCCAGGTCCAGGCTTTCCTCGGTGCTGGTGGCGTTGATGCCGGCCATCAGGGTGATGCGGCCCTTGGCCTGCTCGGCGACGGCGTCGAACAGCCGCTTGCGCTCGGCGTTGCTCAGGGCGTAGTACTCGCCGGTGGTGCCGCCGATGATCAGGCCGTGCACGCCGTCGCCGATCAGGCTGTCGATGACCTTGCCGAGCGCCTCGAAGTCAATGGCGCCGGCGGCGTTGAAGGGCGTTACTACGGGAGTCCAGATACCATCGAAGTTCATGCGCTCACCTGAGTCGTAAGGGATTGAATGGGGGGCGATTTCGAGAAAAGGTTACGGCCGTTCGGCGCCGGGCAAAAAGCAACATTTAGGGCCGTTAATTAATAATCCATGGTTATGGATTGCTGCCTGCAACTCGGCACAGGCATAGAAAATCGCCGGGAACAATTATTGACGGCGCATAGCGACGGGCCGCAGGGAGGGCAGACCATAAAAAAACCTGCCGGCGGCAGGTTTTTTTATGGTTGGGAAGATTGGGTTAATCCCAAGTGAGTCTGGCGAGCGTTATCGATAACTTGAAGTTCGGGCTAACAATAACTTGAAGTTATCAAACTTGCTGCATCAGCCAGTCGCGCAGCCGGCAACAGGCCTCGTCGTCTTCCTTGTCCTCGTTGAAGGTCAGGTAGTGCTGGCTTTCCTTGTGCACCACTTCCTCGGCTACCGGGCGTACCAGCAGGCCCTGTTCGACCAGGTGGCCGACCAGGTGGTGCCAGCCCAGCGCCACGCCCTGATGGTTGAGCACCATCTGGATCAGCATGTTGTAGTCGTTGGCGTTGAAGAAGTGCGGGCTGTCGCTGCTGCGCGCCTCGATGTCGACGTTGTGAAAGGCCAGCCAGACGCCCCAGTCGACGTGCTCGGCGACCTGGGAGCGGCCGTAGGGGCTGAGGTTGAGCAGCACGCTGTCGCGCAGGCCCTCGATGCTGCCGAGCTCCGGGTGGTCCTGCAGATAGCCTGGCGTGCAGATCGGGTAGATGACGTCATGGAACAGCGGCGTGCTGCGGTAGCCCTCGCGCACCTTGGCCATCTTGGTGATGAAGATGTCCGGGCGCACTCCCGGCTCCATCGACAGGAAGTTCTGCGTGGTGATCAGGTTGAGGTCGATGTCCGGGTTGGCGCTGAAGAAGCTCGGCAGGCGGTGGGCCAGCCACAGCGCGGAAAACGCCGGCGAGCAGCACAGGGTCAGCACCCGCTTGCCGGCGTTGTGGGTGCGGATGCGCTCGGCGGCCTGGGCGATGTTGACGAAGGACAGCTGCACCGCGTCGTAGAAGATCGAGCCGGCGGCGGTCAGCTCCACCGCGCGGCCGGCGCGCTTGAACAGCTCGGCGCCGAGATAGGTCTCCAGTTCGCGAATCTGCCGGCTGATGGCCGCCTGGGTCACGCACAGGGCCTCGGCCGCGCGGGTGAAGTTCTGGTACTTGGCCGCCGCGACGAAAGACTTTACCGCGCGCAGGGAGGGCATCTTGATCAGCGTCTGATCGGGTTCGGTATGTATAACCATAACAACAGGTATTCAATATCCTGAATAAAAAGTCGGTTCTGCTGACTATAGCCGGCCTCTAGACTTTCCAAGGTGGCGACAGCGATAACGCGCCCCGGCGCTGGGCCCGGAGAGTATCCGAAAGCGTCTTCTAACAGTAGCCCTGGTCGCCCGGGGCAAACCCCAGTGGATTTCCGATGGTTTGCGCAGTGTGAAGATAAACATTGCGCGATCGACTCATGAATAAGTGTTGGAGGGCATATAAGTGAACAACAAAGCAGCGGTGGCAGACCTCATCCAGCAACGTAAACCGCGTCATGCGCTGCCGCGCGCGCTTTATAGCGACGAGCAGGTCTATCGCCAGGACCTCGAGCAGATTTGGCACAAGGAATGGATCTTCGCCGGCCATACCTTCGAGCTGGAGAAGCCGGGCCAGTACCTGACCCTGCAGATCGGCGACTACCCGGTGGCGGTGGTGCGCGGCGGCGACGGACAGATCCGCGCGCTGCACAACGCCTGCCGCCACCGCGGCTCCAAGGTGTGCACCGAGGCCAGCGGCAAGGTCGCCAAGCTGGTCTGTCCCTATCACAAGTGGACCTTCGACCTGGACGGCAAGCTGCTGTTCGCCGGCAACATGGGCGTGGACTTCAACAACGCCGACTACGGCCTCAAGCCGGCCCACTGCGAGGTGGTCAACAGCTACATCTATGTGTGCGTGGCCGAGCAGGCGCCGGACTTCGAGACGTTCCGCGCCGCCGTCTCGCCCTTCATCGCCCCGCACAACCTGGACGACTGCAAGGTGGCCTTCGAATCCAACCTGGTGGAGAAGGGCAACTGGAAGCTGGTGTTCGAGAACAACCGCGAGTGCTTCCACTGCGACGGCACCCACCCCGAGCTGATGAACTCCTTCGTCGAGAACCTCTCGGTGGCCGGGGTCGGCGGTGAGGAAGACCCCGAGCTGGTCGAGCACTGGAACCGCTGCGAGGCGGCCGGCCTGCCCAGCCGCCTGGTGATGGACGAGCACGGCCAGTTCCGCATGACCCGCATCCCCCTGTCGGCCGGCGCCGTCAGCTACACCATGAACGGCAAGCCGGCGGTGGCCCGCCGCCTGGACACCAGCGGGGTGGAGAACATCGGCGCGCTGCTGTACTTCAACTACCCCTCGACCTGGAACCACTTCCTCGGCGACCACGCCCTGAGCTTCCGCGTGCTGCCCCAGGGGCCCAACGAGACCCTGGTGACCACCAAGTGGCTGGTGCCCAAGGACGCCCAGGAAGGCCTCGACTACGACCTGGAGACCCTGACCCGGGTATGGCTGGCCACCAACGACCAGGACCGTCGCCTGGTCGAGGGCACCCAGGCCGGGGTCAGCTCGCCGGCCTACGAGCCGGGGCCCTACTCCTCCATCGCCGAGAACGGCGTGTGCCAGTTCGACGACTGGTACTGCGCCACCATGGCGCGCAAGCTGGCCGACTGACGGCCCCTGGCATGCAACCGGCGGCCCCGCATAACCCTAAGGGCGATGCGGGGCCTAGTCTTGGCCGACCCTCGCTCAGCAGGTATCCCCAATCATGCACAGTGCGCCACCCCTGGTCCTCAACGACGGCTACGCCCGGGGCTTCGTCCTCGTGCTGCTGTCGGCCTTCTGCTACGGCCTGCAACCGCTGTTCGCCCAGTATGCCTATGCCGGCGGCGCCGACCCGGTGGGCCTGCTGCTGGTACGCTTCTGCACCGCCGCCGCGATCCTGCTGCTGTTCCTGCGTTTGCGCGGCATACGCCTGCCGCGCGGGCGGCTGGCCTGGCAGAACCTGCTGGTGGGCATCGGCTATGGCTGCGCGGCCCTGGGCTACTACACCGCCAGCCGCAGCACCTCGGTGAGCCTGGCGGTGATCCTGATGTTCTCCTTCCCGGCCTTCGTCACCGCGCTGTCCATCGCCTACCTGGGCGAGCGCACCAGTGCCCTGAAACTGCTCAGCCTGGTGCTGGCCCTGGGCGGCGTGCTGCTGGCCAGCGGCCTGAGCCTGCGCGGCAACCTCACCGGGATACTCTGGGCGTTGTTCTCCGCCCTGAGCTATGGCGCGGCCATCGTCTACGGCACCCACAGCATCCGCCACGAACAGCCCCTGGCCTCGGCGGCCATGGTGCTGCTGGGCTGCGCCCTGACCTTCGCCGTGGCCGCGCTGTTCTGGGGGGCGA
Source organism: Pseudomonas benzenivorans (assembly GCF_033547155.1). Lineage (GTDB taxonomy): Bacteria > Pseudomonadota > Gammaproteobacteria > Pseudomonadales > Pseudomonadaceae > Aquipseudomonas > Aquipseudomonas benzenivorans_B. The sequence goes on along the minus strand of NZ_CP137892.1, from coordinate 3,286,207 downwards.
GCACGCCGTCCGGGGCGTCGGCCTGGTGGGCGATGCTGGGCCTGGCCCTGTTCGCCACCATACTGCCGGTGGCCCTGTTCCTCGCCGGCTCGCCGCTGATCGGCTCGTCCGCCGCCTCCACCCTGTCGACCCTGGAGCCGGTGGTGGCGGTGACCATCGCCGTATTGCTGATCGGCGAACAGATTAGCGCCGGCATGCTCGGCGGCGGCCTGATGGTGGTGGTGGCGGCCATAATCCTCTCGCGCCAGGGCGGCACCTTGCCGGAGCCTGCCCTGGTGCCGGTCCCTGTGCCGGAGGAGCCGGACGAGGGGCTGTAGTGCTGGCTGGGGCAGGGCGGCGCAAGTTCGCGTGGCGCGACTTGTTAAACGTAGTTCGCTTCCCAAACCAGATGGCGGACTTGAATTGGTGCATTGGCTTCCATCGGCGCAAGCACATGAACGAGTTCTTCTGATTCAGCAAGGTTCACCACATGCTCAGCTAATAGGCTCTCAATTCTATCCAAATACTCAGGCACTTTTTTGTGAAAGGCCAATGAACTCTTTCCTTTTTTAAATGGGTTCTGAATATGCAGCATGGTGCCACATTTATCGTATAGTGTTTCGAACTGCTTTCTAGTCAGATATCCACCACGAATTTTATTCCAACCTTTCTTATTCCACCCGCTGATCGGAATGGGATAAAACTCAGGGTTGATGCCTTCAATCTTCCGAAGTATCCTTGCAGCATGCCAGTCCTTGGCAATATCGCTTCTGACAGAACGGTAAGCCTCCTGGTAGGACACGAGCGAGGAGTAGGCGATTAACTCAAGTAATTTCCGTAACTGTAGTGCTTCAGATTCAATTGTGGTTTGGAGATAGGTGCAGTGAGTTTTCCCGCTAGTAAAGTCACGTAGCGTTTCTATCCGGTATCGACACTCCCGCATCATTGATGCATATTTTCTGCGATTTTTGCTTTCCATGTTTTACCGTTTAACGCCGCTAGTAGGGGCCGAAAAGCCAGGACGAGGCGTCGTTTATTGCCCCCTCTGCCTGGCCGTGTTAGCCTTTTTCACCGCGTTGTAATGCTCTGCTATGGTTTTCTTGAAACCGCTCCTTTCTCTGAGTAGGAAGAGTAGTGACCAAAGGCTAAAACCAATAACACTAGATTGTAGGTTGCCTCGTACTATGCCTGAAGAGAAATTCAACTGACCAAAATTATCCTCTGCTGCTTTTGAGAAAACCATACAGTCAGCGACGTTTACTTGTTGGATGAAAGTTAAGATCGGGTTTTGGTCTCCATCTATGTGGAATGGAACATGAAACCATATCTTTTCAGTAATGTTGGTTAGAGCTTTGGTCGCGAGTTCCATGTTGCCTTTAAGACCCGGAGCTAATACCAGTAGATTGGTGTGGCGGCTATTAAGTCTATGCACCTCGATACCCAACGCAATTAATTGCTGGCGTTGTTGAAGGAATAGCTGGCCTTGATCCCTATTGTAATGAGCAAGAAATGCTGCTTCTTCAATAGTGCAATTTTTCTGAATTTTATCGACGGCGTGGGAGAGTGCATTGGCGTAAATCTGGCAATCAGTTGTTAGCTTTGCGCACTGCGAGAAAAACGCATCAATTTCACTGGCTGCCTGCATGCGTAGCTCAGATAGAGCCTGTGCCTTCCAGTTGTAGGTTGCTGTTGCGTAAGCAATCAAGAAACCGATCACGGTAACAATTGAACTCAACAAAGCTGTTTTGGTGCTCTCTGACTGAGCAGCAAACCAATCGATTAGCTGAGCAGGTGTATAGGCTTCAGTGCCAAAAATACTATGACTGTTATAGTAAAGCCCGAGCGCAAGAAAAAGCATTCCATAAAGATTTGCGATGAAGAATCTTATAATGAGGCCGCTTGTTGCGAATGCATAGAACAAAGGAACTGAAGTCGATGGGGAAATTTTCGAGAACATGATGTCCCTGTATGGTTAAAGTTTAGTTAAGCTGCCGGGGCGTTTTGGCGCGGAGCTTGTAAAAGCAAGCGGAGTGACAGGTTGTCTGGTCAGCTTTAACTTCATGTTGTGCGGGGCTCTCTATTCGTTGATGGACTCGAATGTTTTGGGCTTGAAACCAAGAGCACCCGCAGTCATTTCGGTAATGCATTGATCTACCAGTTCGCGGGATGTTGGAACCTCCGAGCCACCAGCTATCGCATTTTGACAGGTCACGAGCCCTTTGCTGGTCAAGGCTAACAGTTCGACTTTACCGGCTTTGCCGCACTTCTCGAGCCAGCCTTGCTCAAGCCAATAACTGATGGCCCTAGGGCTCGCAAGTGATCTTAAAATGTCACGCCTCATCGGTTTTCCTTTTACGAGTGTCGAGTTCGGAAGACAAAGTTCGAATGCAGCTATCGTTCGTGCACGCCCTTTCGAAGTCAGTGGGCTTTCGTAGTTTCCCGGAAGATAGAAAATCTGTGTCATGCACATTTCCTCATGTCCGCATAGCAGTGATTAGGTGGGATTCTGCGCTAATCCAATAGTCGCGAATCCCGCATTGTTCCGCATCATGCCGCCTAGCTTTCGATAAAAATCAAATGCCAATCAAGAGCTTAGGGAAACCCTGAAAAAGTCCTGATTTCGTGAGTTCGTTAGCCTGCAACCCGCATGGTTACTGGGATGAGTTTTCCAAGAACTGACTTTTTCAGACCATCCTTAGGCCGGCACGCCTGTCGGGGCGCGTATTCGCGTGATTTCCGCATTTTGTTTGTCCATTACTGCTGTATACAGACGCAGCCCCAAAAGTCGGCATAACCAGGCCACCCTGCAAACCCCGTCTGCGTGAACAGTTCAGGGCGATGATGCGTTTGCATCACGACAGCATCCGTACCGAGATGGGGCGTTGGATGACTCGGTTGATGGAACTCGCTGTGCAAGCAGGGGAAAGATCTCCGGCGTCCTGCCTGCGGGGTGCGCATTGCATGGGTTGAAGCTACCCGAATGCGGAATGCCGCCACAAGCCCGTAGGGGCGGGTTAGCTGCCCAGAGGCGTAACCCACCGTTGCGTCCGTCATTCAGCCGCGTCGCCGGCCTCCGGCCTGAATAAAAAGAATAAAAAGGGGACAGATTTATTTTCTCCGTCGCCCGCTTCTACTGGTTTCGGCTTTACGCCGAGTTACTTTCTCTTTGCTTGTGCAAAGAGAAAGTAACCAAAGAGAAAGCACACCCGGCATCCGGGTTTCGCTGCGCTCAACTCCCCTCCCTATGGCACTGTTCCGCGGGTCGTCACGGTGGGCCATCCCTGGCCCATCGTTCCTCATTTGGCATCCATGCCAAATGCCCCTCTGCACAGCGCCTGCACTCGGCCTACTGACGGGACCCGAGATCGCGGCGTTTGGTCGATTTGTGGAAAGAAAGGGAGAAGCAGAACTTAGAAAGCCACAGCCAAAGCATCGCGGCCAAGGCCGCTCACTCGGAAGCCCGTAGGGTGGGTTAGCCGCGAAGCTGCGTAACCCGCCATGGCGTCGGCAGGATGACCGGGTGTCCCGAACGGCAGGCAGCCAGAAAGAAGAAGGGCGCATGACGGTTTGACCGTCATGCGCCCCAGTGCCTATCGGCTATTCAGCCTGGCGTTTAGAGGTCCTTGACCAGCCGCAGCGCGTCGTAGATCGCCGCATGGGTGTTGCGCGCGGCCACCGCGTCGCCGATGCGGAACAGCTGGAATTCGCCGGCCGGGTTGTCGTCGCGCTGCTGCGGCTGGCCGTGGATCAGGTCGGCGTATTCCACCGCGCCAAGGTTGCGCGAGTAGGGCTTGAGTTCGAAGTACAGCTCGTCCATGGGCCGGGTGCCGTGGTTGACCACCACCTGGTCGACCTGGCGCTGTTTGCGCACCCCGCCATAGTCGCTGTCGATCTGCGCCAGCAGCCCGCCGGCGTCGCGGGCCACGGAGGCCAGGCGGTAGGTGACGGTGAAGGTGGTGTCGAGCCGCTGCAGGGCGCGCATGTAGGGCACCAGGTTCATGGCCATGACTTCCGGGGCGAAGCTGCGGTCGGGGGTCATGATCTCCAGCTTGGCGCCGCTCTGGGCGATCAGCTCGGCGGCCTGCAGGGCGGTGTGGTCGCCGGCGTCGTCGAACAGCAGCACGTTGCGCCCCGGCTTGACGTCGCCGGAGAGGATGTCCCAGGCCGACACCACCAGCTCGTTGCCGGCCTCCAGGACCTCGGTGTGGGGGTAGCCGCCGGTGGCGATGATCACCACGTCGGCCTGCTCGGCGCGGATGGTCTCGGCCTCGGCCCAGCTGTTGAAGTGGAAGGTCACGCCCAGGGCCTCGCACTGGCTCATGCGCCAGTCGATGATGCCGAGCATCTCGCGCCGGCGCGGGCTCTGCGCGGTCAGGCGCACCTGCCCGCCGGGGCGGTCGGCGGCCTCGTAGACCACCACCTCATGGCCGCGCTCGCCGGCCACCCGTGCCGCCTCCAGGCCGGCCGGGCCGGCGCCGATGATCACCACCTTGCGCCGCGCCGGGGCCTTGGCGATCTCGTGGGGCATGGTCGTTTCGCGGCCGGTGGCGGCGTTGTGGATGCAGTAGGCGGCGCCGCCCTGGTAGATGCGGTCCAGGCAGTAGTTGGCGCCGACGCAGGGGCGGATGGCCTCTTCGCGGCCCTCGATCAGCTTGCGCACGATGTGCGGGTCGGTCATGTGGGCGCGGGTCATGCCGATCATGTCGACCTTGCCGGTGGCGATGGCGTGGCGCGCGGTGGCCACGTCCTGGATCTTCGCCGCGTGGAAGGTGGGGAAGTCGGTGGCGGCGCGGATCTGCCCGGCGAAGTCCAGGTGCGGCGCGCTGGCCATGCCCTGGATGGGGATGACGTCGGTGAGGCCGGCGTCGGTGTCGATATGGCCGCGGATGATGTTGAGGAAGTCCACCATGCCGCTGTCCTTGAGGCGGCGCGAGATGTCCAGGCCGTCCTCGGCGCTGAGGCCGCCGTTCAGGGCCTCGTCGGCGGTGTAGCGCACGCCGACGATGAACTCGTTGCCCACGCGCTGGCGCACGGCCTTGAGCACGTCGAAGGTGAAGCGCAGGCGGTTGTCCAGGGAGCCGCCGTAGGGGCCGTCCAGCTCGTTGGTCAGGGGCGACCAGAACTGGTCCATCAGGTGGCCGTAGGCCTGCAGCTCGATGCCGTCCAGGCCGGCGGCCTGCATCCGCTCGGCGGCATCGGCGTAGTCCTTGATGATGCGCTCGATGTCCCAGTCTTCGATCCGCTTGGGGAAGGCGCGGTGGGCCGCCTCGCGGTTGTGCGAGGGCGACACCACCGGCAGCCAGTCGCCCTTGTCCCAGCGGGTGCGGCGGCCCAGGTGGGTCAGCTGGATCATCACCGCGGCGCCGTGCTCGTGGCATTCGTCGGTGAGGTCCTTCATCCAGCCGACCACCTCGTCCTTGTAGGCGAGGATGTTGTTGAACACCGGCGGACTGTCGCGCGACACCGCGGCCGAGCCGGCGGTCATGGTCAGGGCCACCCCGGCCTTGGCCCGCTCCACGTGGTAGGCACGGTACAGCGCCTTGGGCATGCCGTCCTCGGGGTAGGCCGGCTCGTGGGAGGTGGTGATGATGCGGTTGCGCAGGGTCAGGTGCTTGAGCTGGTAGGGCTGGAGAAGCGGATCGTTGGACATGGTCTGGGCTCCACGCGGGGAAGGGCTCGGGTCACGGGTCGGAAGCAATGTACATGAGTGTCTATTTAATAAACCTGAATGTACATTTTCCTCGGGCAACGATGTCGCTCTCGACTATTTCCTGTCGCAGGCGATGGTTTCTACAGAGCAAATTCAAGGGTTGCAGGGCCTCTGTCTGCCGATTGCGGAATATCCACGGGCGATGCGGCTTGGCGGTTACTGTACAGCTGTGTCGTTTCTACATACGGGGTTGGACATTCCGCTTGTGCAGAGGGGGAGCGGCCGCTAGGATCGGGCCATGACTACCCAAAGCAAATCCAGCGACAGCGGCTGGCGCGGCTCGGCCGAGGGCTGGCTGGAAGCGGCGTACGAGGGCCTGATCGAGTCGGGCGTCGAGGCCGTGCGCATCCTGCCGCTGGCGAAGAAACTGAACCTGTCGCGCACCAGCTTCTATTGGTTCTTCAAGGACCGCGAGGAGCTGCTGGCGGCCTTGCTCGAGCGCTGGCGGGCGAAGAACACCGGCAATCTGGTCAGGCAGGCCGAGGGCTATGCCGAGAGCATCGCCGAGGCCATTCTCAACGTGTTCGACTGCTGGCTGAGCCCGGCGCTGTTCGACTCCCAGTTCGAGTTCGCGGTGCGCAGTTGGGCACTGCAGGAATCCAGGGTCGCGGACGAGGTCGAGGTGGCCGACCGGGCGCGGCTGGCGGCCCTGACCGAGATGTTCGAGCGCTTCGGCTACGACGGCCTGAGCGCCGACGTGCGGGCCCGCTCCACCTACCTGACGCAGATCGGCTACATCAGCATGAACACCCGCGAGGACGCGCTGACCCGCATGCAGCGCATTCCCGAGTACGTGAGGATCTTCACCGGCCAGCTGCCGCAGCCCCGCGAGCTGGAGCGCTTCTACGCCCGCCACGGCTATGCGGTGCAGGCGCCGACCCTGGTGGCGCTGGGGGCGAAGAGTCCGCTGCAGGGCTAGGACCGCTCACCTCAGCGCCGAGCAAGGACAACGTAGAACCTAGGGTGGATGGCCGCAGCCATCCACCAGGGGGGCAAGTCTCTGGCGTTGCCCTCGAATGAACGGCTTTGCGCCGCAGGGGAGGGGAAATGGCACAGGCAATGACGGTCGGCATCATCGGTGGCGGCGGCTGGCTGGGGCGCGCCATCGGCGCTGCCATGCTCGAGAAGGGCGTGCTGGCACCGGCCGGGCTGATCCTCTCCAGCCGCAGCGGCACGCTCGCGGGCTTCGAGGCCTGGCCCGGGGTGCGGCTGACGGCGGACAACCGCCGGCTGGCCGAGGAGGCCGAGGTCATCGTGCTGTCGGTGCGACCCGAACAGTTCGCCGCGGTCGAGATCGACGCCGCCGACAAGCTGGTGATCTCCTTCATGGCCGGGGTCTCCCTCGACACCCTGATCGCGCGCACCGGCAGTGGCCGGGTGATCCGCGCCATGCCCAACGCCGCCGCCGAGATCGGCCAGTGCTATACGCCCTGGTTCGCCAGCGGGCAGGTCAGCACCGCCGACAAGGCCTTCACCCGGGCGATGTTCGAGAGCTGCGGCGACACCGACGAGGTGGCCAGCGAGGCGGACCTGGACTACCTCACCGGCCTGGTCGGCTCCGGGGCGGCCTATCCGGCGCTGCTGGCCGAGGCCATGCTGGCCCATGCCCTGGCCAGGGGGCTGCCGCGCCGGGTGGCCGAGAACGCGGTGCGCGGCGTGGTGGTGGGGGCGAGCCAGCTGCTGGGGCGTGGCGGCATGCCGCCGGCGCAGATGGTCCAGGCCATGCTCGACTACCGCGGCACCACCGCCGCCGGTTTGCAGGGGATGATCGATGCCGGTTTCAAGCAGGCCGTCGACGCCGGGCTGGACGCCGCCGAAGCCGCCGCCCGGCGGATGAAGAGCCGCTATTCATAGGGCGGGGGCGCAGGTGGGGCGCATGACCATGGGCCCTGTACGGCTGCCTAGTCCGTTGCGCCAAACCCCACCAGGGAGGTCGATCCCCGCTGCTGGGTCATGTGGCGCATCATGCCGTAGTGGGTCTTCACCCCGCGGCTCTGCGCCACCAACCCACCCTGCACGGGTTGTGTGCAACGGGGGCACAGGGTCAGGCGGCAGGCCGGGCCGGTCTCGCTGCTCACCTCGCGGGCCCTCGAAACCTCTCTATCACTGTCCCTGTGGCGTGCGTCGCGAAGCCGAGCCGGTGGCCTGAAGTGCTTCCCGAGTCCTGAGCTCCCGGCTCAACCAATAACATCAAGTTATGGTTTGCGCCGAACAAATGTCGTTGGACGCTCAGCCCCCCAAACCCTAACTTGAACCCACCCGGCGGCACGCGTGCAGGCAGTCGCCAAGGGGCATATTTCGCGGTGATCCAGGCTATTAACGGCCGGCGACAACTTCTCCGAAGTTCGGCGCTGGCGGGACGACTTCGCCCTGGATAAAGCGCCGGCAGGCGTCGCCAAGTTGATGATCCATAGACTTATAAGAAGAGGGTGCGATGACCCAAGCCGACGAGATACTTTCGGTCAAGAACATATTCAAGGTCTTCGGGCCGCAGCCGGAAGTGGCCATGGATATGCTGCGCAACGGCGCCGACAAGAACGAGATATTTCAGAAGACCGGCCAGGTCGTCGGCGTGTTCGACGCCAACTTCTCGGTCAAGCGCGGCGAGATCTTCGTGATCATGGGCCTGTCCGGCTCGGGCAAGTCGACCATGGTGCGGCTGTTCAACCGGCTGATCGAGCCCACCTCCGGCAGCATCCACCTCAACGGCCGGGAGATCACCGGGCTGTCCGACAAGGACCTGCTCGAGGTGCGGCGCAAGGAGATGGGCATGGTGTTCCAGTCCTTCGCCCTGATGCCGCACATGAGCGTGCTGGACAACGCCGCCTTCGGCCTGGAGATCTCCGGGGTCAGCGAGCAGGAACGCCAGGCGCGGGCGGTCGAGGCGCTGCGCCAGGTCGGCCTGGCCGGGCACGAGAACAGCTACCCGCACCAGTTGTCCGGCGGCATGCAGCAGCGCGTCGGCCTGGCCCGGGCGCTGACCAACGACCCGACCATCCTGCTGATGGACGAGGCCTTCTCCGCCCTCGACCCGCTGATCCGCAGCGAGATGCAGGGCGAGCTGATCCGCCTGCAAGCCGAACAGCAGCGCACCATCATCTTCATCTCCCACGACATCGAAGAGGCCATCCGCATCGGCCACCGCATCGCCATCATGGAGGGCGGCCGGGTGGTGCAGATCGGCACGCCCCAGGAGCTGCTGTGCAACCCGGCCAACGAGTACGTGGAGAACTTCTTCCACGGCTTCGACAGCTCCCGGGTGCTCAACGCCGGCGATGTGGCCGAGCTGGACCCCGCCGCGGTGTGCCGGGTCAATGGCCAGGCGCCGGGCTTCCAGGCCGGCGTGCCCTTCGGCTACCTGGTCGACGAAGGCGACCGGCTGCTCGGCGTGATCGAGCCCGCTGCGCTGAACGGCAGCGGCGCCGGCTTGCAGCGGCTGGAGCAGTTGCGCCTGGACCACCATCAACCGATCTACGTCGATACGCCGCTGCATGACGTACTCGACCTGGTGGCCTCGGTGCCCTACCCGGTGCCGGTGCTGGACCATGGCGGTGCCTTCAAGGGCACCATTTCCAAGAATCTGCTGCTGCAGACCCTGAGTCGCCACTGAGTCCTAGCGGCATTCCACCGAGCAGAAGCGAAGAGCAGGTATCCCCATGTCAGAGTTCAGTTTCCTAGACCCCTTCCAGACCTTGACCATTCCCCTGGGGGACTGGGTGGAAAGCACCTTGAATTATCTGGTGCACAATTTTCGCGAGTTCTTCCGCCTGATCCGCTGGCCGATCGATCAGGTGCTCAACGGCTTCGAATACGTGCTGCAGAGCATCCCGCCGTCGATCGGCATCCTCCTCTCCGCGCTGCTCGGCTGGCAGGTGGCCGGGGCGCGCATGGGCTGGTTCTGTGCCGTGACTCTGACCCTGCTGGGCCTGATCGGCGTCTGGTCCGAGGCCATGACCACCCTGTCGCTGGTGCTCACCTCGGTGTTCTTCTGCGCCCTGATCGGCGTGCCCCTGGGCATCCTCTCCTCGCGTAGCGATCGCCTGGAGAAGGCCGTGCGCCCGGTGCTCGATGCCATGCAGACGCTGCCGGCCTTCGTCTACCTGGTGCCGGTGGTGATGCTGTTCGGCATCGGCAACGTGCCGGGCGTGCTGGTGACCATCGTCTTCGCCGTGCCGCCGCTGGTGCGCCTGACCAACCTGGGCATCCGCCAGGTGCCGGACGACAAGATCGAGGCGGCCCGCGCCTTCGGCTGCACGCCGTGGCAGATGCTCCGCCGCGTACAGCTGCCCTTGGCCGCGCCGACCATCATGGCCGGCGTCAACCAGACCCTGATGCTCTCGCTGTCGATGGTGGTGATCGCCTCGATGATCTCGGTCGGTGGCCTGGGGCAGATGGTCTTGCGCGGCATCGGCCGCCTGGACATGGGCCTGGCCACGGTCGGCGGCGTCGGTCTGGTGCTGCTGGCGATCTTCCTCGACCGCCTGACCCAGGCCATGGGCGAGCGCAGCAATGCCGACCCGAGCCAGCGCTGGTATCACAGCGGCCCCGTCGGCCTGCTGCTGCGCCTGCTGGGCAGCCGCCCGGCAACGGCCAAGGCCAGCGCCTGAACCCCGACCGGCGCAATCGACACCCTTAAACCGAGAACAAGACCACAGAGGTAGATGACGATGACTTTGCACAAGCGTGGATTGACCCAGAAGCTGCTGCACGGCGCCGCCGTGGCGTCCCTGAGCCTGCTGCCGCTCTACGGCCAGGCCGCCTCGGCCGAGAAGCCGGGGGAGGGCGTGGAGGTGACGCCGATCTTCCCGAGCATCGCCGAGGAGCGCTTCCGCGGCGAGCTGGCCATGGCCGGCCTGCGCGAGCTGGGCTACGAGGTGCAGGAGCCGAAGGAGACCGAGTACGCGGCCATGATGCTGGCGCTGTCCTACGGCGATGCCGATTTCAGCGTGCACCTGTGGGACAAGCTGCACGACACCTTCTACCAGAAGGTCGGCGGCGACGAGACCCTGGTCAAGGCCGGCGACGTGATCCCCGGCGTGCTGCAGGGCTACCTGATCGACAAGAAGACCGCCGAGCAATACAACATCAAGTACCTGACCGACCTGAAGAAGCCGGAGATCGCCAAGCTGTTCGACAGCAACGGCGACGGCAAGGCCGACCTCACCGGCTGCAACCCGGGCTGGGGCTGCGAGCTGGTGATCGACCACCACCTGAAGGCCTACGATCTGGAGAAGTCCGTCAGCCACAACCGCGGCTCCTACTTCGCCCTGATGGCCGACACCATCGCCCGCTACAAGGAAGGCAAGCCGATCCTCTACTTCACCTGGGTGCCGCAGTGGATCGCCGGCGTGCTGGTCGAGGGCAGGGACGTGGTCTGGCTGGAGGTGCCGCACACCGACCTGCCGGACGGCAAGAACGACGTCAACACCAGCTATCAGGGCAAGAACCTGGGCTTCGCCGTGGACGAGGTCAAGGCCGTGCTGAACAAGGAGTTCGCCGAGGAGAACCCGGCGGCCCTGAAGTTCCTCTCCCTGGTGCAGATCACCACAGACGACGAGAGCGCGCAGAACCTGAAGATGCAGAACGGTGAGAACAGCCCGGCCGACATCGAGCGGCATGCCGCCGAGTGGGTCGCCGCCCACCGCGAGCAGTTCGATACCTGGTTGGCTGCCTCCCGCGCCGCCGCCCACTGAGTCCTGCGCGCAGACCCGCGAACCCTTTTTCGGCGCCCCCTGGGGCGCTTTTTTTGCCCTTCGAATCGCGACCCGTCCATGGAGTAAGCCCATGTCGCTCTATTCGTTCGTCCGTGATTTTCGCTTCGAGCAGGCGCCGGCCCATACCCGCGTGCTGCTGCAGACCTGCCTGCTGGACATTCTCGGGGTCGCCGCCGGCGCCCGCGACAACCAGACCAGCCAGATCCTGCGCCAATATGCGCTCGACCACTACCCGGCCGGTGCCCTGGCCAGCCGCCTGCTGTTCGACGGCCGCGCCGTGCACCCGCTGGGCGCGGCCTGGGCCGGCGGCTTCAGCGTCGACAGCCTGGATGCCCACGAGGGCCACTTCACCTCCAAGGGCCATGCCGGCGCCAGCGTGGTGCCGGCGTTGCTGGCGTTGGTCGACGCCTGCCGCGAGCAGGGACGCAAGATCAGCGGCGAGGAGCTGCTCGGCGCCCTGTGCATCGGCTACGAGACGGCGCTGCGCGCCGGTGCCGCGCTGATGGCCACCGCGCCCGAGTACCACGCCTCCGGCGCCTTCTCCGGGCTCGGCGTGGTCTGCGCCGGGGCGCGCCTGCTGGGCCTGGACGAGCCGACCTTCCGTCATGCCCTGGGCATCGCCGAATACTTCGGCCCGCGCTGTCCGATGATGCGCCTGGTCGATCACCCCTCGATGTTGCGCGACGCCCACGGCGCCGGCGCCCATGCCGGGCTCAATGCCCTGCTGCTGGCCCGGGCCGGGGTCACCGGCGCGCCGGCCGAGACGGTGGAGACCACCGCCGTGGCCGCCCAGTGGCACGACCTCGGCCAGCGCTGGGAGATCGACGCCCAGTACTTCAAGCCCTGGCCGGTGTGCCGCTGGGCGCAGCCGGCGCTGACGGCGATGACCGCGCTGCTGGCCGAGCAGCCGCAGATCACCGGCGAGGCCGTCGAGCAGATCCGCGTCGAGACCTTCCACGAATCCATGCGCCTGCAGGGCCATACCCCGGCCAATGCCGACGAGGCCCAGTACGCCCTGGCCTTCCCCCTGGCGGCCCTGGTCGCCCGGGGTCAGGTCGGCCCGCTGGAGGTGACCGGAGCGGCGATCCAGGCCGCCGACATCCTCGCCGTCAGCCGGCGCATCGAGATCGTCGAGGCCGACGACCTGTCGGCGCGTTTCCCGGGCGAAATCCTCTCGCGGGTGACGGTGCAGCTCAAGGACGGCCAGCGCTTCGCCAGCCCGATCACCGCGGCCAAGGGCGACCCGGCCACGGCCATGACCCAGGCCGAGTTCAGCGCCAAGTTCCACCTGCTCGCCGGCGTCAGCCTGGACCAGGCGCGCCGGGAGGCCATCGAGCGGGCGATCGCCGAACTGCCGGCCAGCGCCGACTGCAGCGAGCTGTTCGAGTTGCTGTTCCACACCGACATCGCCCGGGCAATGCCCGAGGCCGCTCACCCTATGGAGGTTGCCCTATGAAGTTCGCCGGGAAAGTCGCCCTGATCACCGGCGCCGCCGGTGGCGTCGGCCAGGCCCTGGCCCTGTTGTTCGCCCGCGAGGGCGCGCGCCTGATGCTGTCGGACCGCGAGGAGGCCGGCTGCGCGGCCATCGCCGAACAGGCTCGTGCGCTTGGCGCCGAGGTCGCCTACCTGGCGGGCGACCTGCGGCAGAAGAGCTACTGCGAAGCCCTGGTCGGCGGCGCGGTGGAAGCCTTCGGCGGCCTCGACATCGTGCTCAACAACGCCGGCATCATCCCCCGCGGCACCATCGAGGAAACCACCGACGAGATGTGGTTCGACGCCATGGGGGTCAACCTCAATGCGGTGTTCTACATCTGCCGCGCGGCGATCCCGCACATGCAGGGGCGACAGGGCGCCGCTATCGTCAATACTTCTTCGGTATGGGGCGTGTATCCGGGGCCGGGGCACGTCGCCTACTGCACCAGCAAGGGGGCGGTGGCGGCCCTGAGCAAGAACCTCGGTCGCGACTGCGCACCCCTGGGCATCCGGGTCAACGCGGTGTGCCCGCATGAGATCAATACGCCGATGATCCGCAGCGGTTTCGAGCGCCGCGGCCTGGACCCGGACAAGGCCGTCGAGGAGCTGAACAGGAGCGTGCCCCTTGGGCGCATCGCCGAGCCGGAGGACATCGCCGACGTGATCGCCTTCCTGGCTTCGGACGAGGCCCGTTACATCGCCGGGGAGACCCTCGAGGTCACAGGCGCCAAGCCGGTATCCGGCTAAGGAGACGAACATGATCCTCACAGGCAAGAACGTGGTGGTAACCGGCGGTGGTCGCGGCATCGGCCGCGGCATCACCGAGAAACTCCTGGCCGCCGGCGCGCGGGTGCTGGTGGCCCAGCGCCAGGCCCTGGATGCCGAACTGGCGGGCAATCCCGAGGTGTTCTTCGTCGCCGCCGACCTGGCCGAGCGCGGCGCTCCGCGGCATATCGCCGAGGCCGCGCAGGACTTATTGGGCGGCGCCGATGTGCTGGTCAATAACGCCGGCTTCATGGTCGAGCAGCCGATCGACGTGATGAGCGAGGAGGACTGGGACCACATGCTGGCGGTCAACCTGCGCGCGCCGGTGTTCCTCGCCCGCGAGCTGCTGTGGCAGATGCGCCAGCGGGGCCACGCCAGCATCATCAACATCGGCTCGATCGAGGGCCTGGGGGCCAACCCCATGCACGCCGCCTACTGCGCCTCCAAGGCCGGCCTGCACGGCCTGACCCGGGCCCTGGCGGTGGACCTGGGCAGCGATGGCATTCGCTGCAACGCCATCGCCCCGGGCTGGATCGACTCGGACCTGAGCGATGCCTACCTCAACGCCCAGGACGACCCGCAGGGGGCGCGCAAGGGCCTGCTGGCCCTGCACCCGGTCGGCCGCACCGGCACGCCCCGGGACGTCGGCGCCGCGGTGGTGTTCCTGGCCAGCGACGAGGCGGCCTTTATCACCGGGCAAATACTGGTGGTCGACGGCGGGCGCACCGCCAAGCTGCCCCTGCCGTTCTGAGGCGCCGCGCGCGGGCCGGCCCGGCGCCCCCCTGGTGTCGGAATTAGACACCTGGGGGCGCGCCGTACATAGAGTGCGCGCCCGGCCGGCGCTGCTGTGCGGTATCCGCCGAGCCCACGGCGCCCAGAACTCGCTCATCCGCCTCGTTTAGGCGGCTCGATTGGGAGGGCTGGCTTGCCCGCTTAATCCCTTCGCTCCAGTTGAAATTTTTGCTGGCCACATGCCCACGCCTTTCCTATACATAGGAAAGGCCCTCACTGCTGACGGGCTGTTGAACAACGACCTGCGTGGCCGATGAGTGATTAAAAACAGATTCGAGCGCGAGTTCGCTCGGCATGCCGAGCGAGTGCATGTGAACTCCGTCGGTGCATCTGTTTGATTTGCCAGAGATTGCCTTCCTGGCCTGCCTGGGATGGCCTTGCCGACGCTCTTTGGCCAACTGGCAAACACTCACTCTCCAGAGGGCGAGGATCATCATGCCTGCCCGCAGAAATCCGATACGCGTGATGCTGATCGATTGCCGTCCCCTGGTCCTCATGGGCCTGCACGATCTGATCGACGCGAGGAAGCCACGGATGGAGGTGATCGGCCAAGCCTCGGCCTATGCCAACGCACTGGAGCTCGCCGACCAGTTGCGTCCCGATGTCATTTTTTTCAGTTTCTTTCCGGATGTGCTCGACCCGCTGGATGTCATCGCCGGACTCAGCGGCAGTAGCGCAGTGAAAGTGCTGGTGCTCAAGGGGTTGTACGAATCCATCCCCATCGCCCAGGCGATAGCGGCGGGCGCCCGTGGCGTAGTGCTGGCGGAAGACCCGGCGGAGTCGATCATCCAGGCCATCATCAAGGTTCACCATCGCGACGTCGGGCTGGGCAGAGCCAGGGCCGGCGGGCTTTCCAGCTATGCCGTGGCCGGGCCGCTACCCCCGAAGTGCAGCCTGGAGCAGGCGAAGCAGGCGCAGTTGACGCTGCGCGAGAAGGAGCTGATTCGCGCCATAGTGGGCGACCCGTCCGCCAAGTACCTGAGCATCGCCGCGCGCCTGGGCATCAGTGAGCACACCGTGCACAACCACCTCAGCAACATCTATCACAAGCTCCAGCTCATCAACCGCATCGACCTGCTGATGTATGCGCTGAAGCACGGGCTCACCGACAGCGATGAGCCGCCTGCGTCCAGCTGGGTGGAGTTGGATTGAAGTGCACGTGAAAGCCTGCGGGGCGTCCAGGCCCTCAGCCGGTCGTCGTCCTAGACGCTGGCCTTCTCGGTGTTTCCGGTCGCGTTGACCCGTATCTCCGTCGCGTTCTTCCAGCCCTGTGGGGTTCGAGCATGCACCGCGCAGGCGCTCCTGTAGACCTCCCGGTGGCACTGCGGGAAGCAATGCGGGGGTGGCTCCTATGCCACTCCCGCACCCGTTTACGCGCTCGATCCGTCAGGCAATAACAATATCGCTGTCCAGTAGGCTGACCCCGACCACGGTGATGGTGGTTGTCTGTCCGCCGATGGACTCGGCGACGGTCACTATGCTGTCCATGCCGTTGAAGTTGATGCCGATGTCGGTCATCGGATCAACGCCCGCATCGCCGATGAGCACCAGGGTGTCGCGCAGGCCCGGGCTCGCATCGAAGCCTACGACCTGGTACAGATTCTCCTCGACCGACAGATCGATGTTGAAGGCATCCCGCTCATCGGGCGTGCCCAGCAGCCTGAAGTCGAACAGCGGGTCGGCCAGGTCGTTGGCGAACAGGTCGGCAGAGAAGCCGCTCGACACCGTATCGCCGTCCTTGTCGGTCAAGGACGCGGTGAAGTCCAGGCTTATGTCCTGCGCGACGCTCTCCGTCACGGTGACGAACTGGATGTTCGGAATCTTGATCTCGCCGTAGAGCATCGTGAGCTGCACCGCGTCGATCTTCAGGCCCGCGCCATCGATCTCGAAGAACTTCGGCAACGCCCCCTTGCCGAGGTCGCCGACCACAGTCGTATAGGCCGATACGTCACCGTTTGCATAGAAGATCCGGTACTGCAGGCGCTCGCCGCCGCTGTAGTCGTAGCCGGTCACCGAGTTGTCGATGAACACCCGCACCTTGTCGACCAGCGTGCCCGGGTTGACGACGATGCTTTCGTCCGACGGGGTGTTGCCAACGGGATCGTCGATGACCGCGTCATTACCGCTCGCGCCGTAGCCGTTCAGGAGGTTGTTGGCCACCCCGATGCCCGCGGTGCTGACGTTCATGTTGCGTGGGTCGATGAACCCCGCCAACGGCGGGCCTTGCAGGTCTGCTTCCGTGGGATCGGACTGCCCTTGGATGATGCCGCCGGCGATGGCGCTCGCCAAAGCGTCGATCTTCGCCGAGAAGAACACGACGGTCTCCGTGGGGGCGGCCGGCGGCGGCGGAATGAACAGCGTCTGCACCGGGTCCGGGCCACCGGCCCCCAGGCCGCCGTCCGCGGTGTCGGTCGTCGTCGTCGACTGCACCGGCGTCGCCAGGTCGAGCGCGTAGGTGCCATCCGCCCGCGCGGTCAGGGTGAAGGCCAGGGGATCGGCGTCCACCGTCCCGTCGTTGTCGAAGTCGCCCGACAGCGAGCCGGTCCACTTGTAGTCGCCAGCCACGTCCGGCGTCACTTCGGTGAGCGAGAAGTTCGCGGCGGCCTGGGCGACGCCGTCGAGCCGGAACCCGGTCAGTGCGATCTGCAGCTCGTCGGCATCAGGTCCGTCGGCGCCGGCCGCCATGTCCCAGTAGCCGAACTGCGCCAGGGCGGTGCCGGTGCCGACCAGGTTGCCGAAGGCGAGGGTCGGGCCATCGTCCTCGAACCTGAAGGCCTCACCTATGTTGCGCGTGGCCGTGGCGGTGTCGCCATCGCCGTCGGTGGCGGTCGCCGTCAGCGTCACCAGGGCGGCCGCCAGGCCGGCGGCGGAGGCGCCGGTTTCAACCGGGTCGAGCGGGTCGTCGTGGACCAGCGAGCGGCTCTGGCTCAGGGTCACGGCGCCGCTAGTGGCCACCACCGAGATGGTGAAGGCCACGGCACCGCCCGGATCGGCGAGGCCGCCGGCGGTGCCGACCCGGCCGAGCACCGCGCCGCCTTCCAGGAACAGGAAGATCTTGTTGCCCGACAGGGTGTCGCGCAGGCCGCTGTCCACGCCACCCGGCGCACTCACGCCGAGCGTGTAGCTGAGCGCATCGGCGTCCTCCACGTCGTCGTCGTTGCTGTCCTTGAAACCGTCCTTGCCGAAATCCGCCGCGCCGAACAGGCCGGCGAAGCTGACCGGACCGGCGCTGTCCGGGATGTCGGTGTCGTCGGTGGTCAGCGTCGGCACCGCAACGGCGTTGGCCGCGATCGCCGGGCCATCGTCTTCGAACCTGAAGGCCCCGCCTATGTTGCGCGTGGCCGAGGCGGTGTCGCCGTCGCCGTCGGTGATGGTCGCCGTCAGCGTCACCAGGCTGGCCGCCGCCAGGCCGGCGGCGGAGGCGCCGGTCTCAGCCGGGTCGGTCGGATCGTCGTGCACCACCGAGCGGCTCTGGGTCAGGGTCACGGCGCCGCTAGTGGCCACCACCGAGATGGTGAAGGCCACGGCGCCGGCCGGATTGGCGAGGTCGCCGGCGGTGCCGACCCGGCCGACGACCGCGCCGCCTTCCAGGAACAGGAAGATCTTGTCGCCGGACAGGGTGTCGCGCAGGCCGCTGTCCACGCCACCCAGCGCGCTCACGCCGAGGGCGTAGGTCAGCGCATCGGCGTCCTCGACGTCGTTGTCGTCGGCATCTTTGAAGCCGTCCTGGCCGAAGGACGAGGTGAACAGGCCGGCGAAGCTGACCGGGCCGGCGCTGTCCGGGATGTCGGTGTCGTCGGTGGTCAGCGTGGGTACCGCAACGGCGTTGGCCGCGATCGACGGGCCATCGTCCTCGAACCTGAAGGCGTCACCGATGTTGCGCGTCGCCGAGGCGGTGTCGCCATCGCCGTCGGTGATGGTCGCCGTCAGCGTCACCAGGCTGGCCGCCGCCAGGCCGGCGGCGGAGGCGCCGCTCTCGACCGGGTCGGTCGGATCGTCGTGCACCACCGAGCGGCTCTGGGTCAGCGTCACGTTGCCCGTGTTGGCCACCACTGAGATGGTCAGCGCCACGGCCCCGGCCGCATCGGCGAGGTCGCCGGCGGTGCCGACCCGGCCAACCACCGCGCCGCCTTGCAGGAACAGGAAGATCTTGTCGCCCGACAGGGTGTCGCGCAGGCCACTGTCCACGCCACCCGGCGCGCTCACGCCGAGGGCGTAGGTCAGCGCATCGGCGTCCTCCATGCCGTTGTTGTCGCTGTCCTTGAAGCCGTCCTGGCCGAAGGCCGAGGTGAACAGGACGGCGAAGCTGGTGGGGCCGGCGCTGTCCGGGATGTCGGTGTCGTCGGTGGTCAGCGTCGGCACCGCGGTGGCGTTGGCCGCGATCGCCGGGCCGTCGTCCTCGAAGATCATCTGGGAGCCGATTTCGGCCTTATCCACAGAGACCTGGCGCAGCATGAAGCCGCCGATGTCGAAATCGGCGTGGTTGTTGCCCTTGGCGTCGAGGGCCGCGCCGTTCTCGACGAGCACGCGGTTGTGATCGTCGGTGGTGGTGTATTCGATGCGGTGGCCGGCCTTGATGCCGGTCAGCGTCGCAACCCCGTCGACTATGGCGATGGCGATGCCGGGGTCGTTCACCAAGCCGTCCGAAGTCTCGAGCACCTGCCCGGTGCTGATGTTGATGACGCGAACATTGGTGATAGCCACCGTAGCATCGCCCACATAGCCGTTGACGAAGTTCACTCCGGGTTCAGCAGCGGTGCTGAAGGCGCTGATCTTGACCTGAGCGGTCTTGCCGCTTTGCAACTGCACGACGTCGAATTGGGCCGACCTGGCGTTGAACATGGCGGTGAAGTCGATATTGGCTTCGATGTCCGCTTCGTTCTGGTCCAGGTTGGGAATGGTCACGTTCTGCCGGGCGCCGGTGACGAAGGTGAAGCGGATGCCCTCCTGTTCGGTGATCATCTGGTTGTTGGTGCCGAAGGTGGTCGGGCCGCCCGCCTGGCTGGAATTGATGGTGTCGCCGGTGTTGATGTTGACGCCGCTGGACTGGTCGGCGGGGTTCTTGCCGGTGGCGATGATGCTGGGGCTCGAGATCCGCGTGACACCGTTGTCGTCAAAAGTTTCCGGGTTCGCCTTGGTGAACATCAGGAAGAGGTTCTGCCCGGAGGGCGCATTGGCCAGGTCGAAGACCAGGTCCTGGCTGGTGCCGACGAAGACCAGATTCGACAGGTCGACGGCATCGTCGGGGTCTGTGGCGTCCGGATGCTGGAGTGGCTGGTATTGCACCATCCACAGCTTGCCGCCCGAGACCGGCGAGCCGGTTTCCTCGATATAGGCGGCGAACACTATGGCGCCGGCCGGATCTGCCAGGTCGTCGTCTGGCGCGTCGGTCGGCCCCTCGGCGCCCACGCGGCCGAGCAGGATGTTGTTGTTGGATGTATCCGTGTAGAGAAAGATTTTTCTGCCATCGAGGGTCAACAGGCCGCTGTCCAGGCCGTTGAGCGGCGCGCCCGCGCTGTCGACGAAGCTGACATCGGTGATGCTGGCCCCGGGGGCCGGGGTGATGGTGAAGGCATCGCTGCCCAGGTTGACGCCGTCGTAGCCGCTCAGGGCCGCGCCCAAGGCGGTTGTGTTAATTGGGACCAGTTCGCTCAGGCGCGCGGAGAAAACCATGGGCAGGGACGCCACCAGAATGTCGTTGTCGTCTGCGTCTCCCGCAGCGCCTGGAGTGGCAGTTAGGTTCTGCAAACCGCCTGATTCATCGATTGTGCTGCTGTCGATCACTGTAATAGCCATGACTCCCTCCCGAGCATTGCCGGTCATCGAGGCCTGACCGTGGGCCGTGATTTGAGGCAGGCCCCCACTATGGGGAATGACCGATGCAGCGCCCATCGCCCGATGCTCCCAGACGGCCTGGGAGTTTCGGACTAATGGCGTTACGTCGGGGCCGAGCGCTGGCGTCAGGAGGGGCGCTGGTCGCAGGGGCGCGGGGGGCTGGCGTCGATTGCCAGCCGATCGGGGATCGAGCCAGGTTCAGGCTTTCCGCTGGGGGGTAGGCGATGTTGTGCGGCGGCCTTGTACACTAGCGGCCAGCGGATCACCCGGGGCACAGGCAAGGCGAGGTGAGCCGCCTGGCCACGTGGGCGGCGGCGTGCACTGGTCCTGTTACCGGGCACTTGTGGCGATAGTTTCTCGCGGCAAGGGCGAGGCGGCAGGGTATGCTGGCGGTCTTCGCGCCAGGGGCCATGGCGCCGGAGGCGACGACGGAGCAGGCGCGGCCGTCGCCGCTCCGCAACACCGGGCGAGCTGGGGTGCGGGGCCCGAATAACTAAAATAACCACATGGCTTTGAGTCTGACCGGGTTGTGAGATGAGATCGTCCTTCGAGAGCGTTTTGAAGAACAAGAATATGGCGCACCTCGACAAGATGGTGAGCGCGGGACCGTCGCTGCCGCCACGTCGGGTCGCCTTCGTGTTGCAGGAGAATTTTTCGATGATGGCCTTCACCGGTGCGGTGGATGCCCTGGTCACGGCCAACCTGATGAGTTCGACGCCCTTGTTCGAGGTGCTGGTGGTCGGCGCCAGCGAGCTGGTGATCAGTGACCTGGGCATCGCCATCTCCGCCGGCTGCCCGCTCGCCGAGCTGGAGGAGAAACGCCTGGATATCCTGGTGGTCTGCGGCGGCTTTCGCGTGCGCCTGCAGGGCGAAGCGCTGCTGCGGGCCAAGCTGCGCTCGGCCGAAGCCGCCGGGGCCATGCTCGGCGGGCTGTGGAACGGCGCCTATTTCATCGCCGAGGCCGGCCTGCTCAACGGTTACGAATGCGCCTTCCACCCGGACGGGCGGGCGATGATGAGCGAGCTGTTTCCCCAGGTGAAACTCTCCAGCCATGCCTATGTGCTCGACCGCGAGCGGATCAGTTGCGCCGGCGCCAACAGCTCCCTGGGCATGATGCTCGAGGTGGTGCGACGCAGCGGCGGCGAGCAGCTGGTCAGCGCGGTGGAGGAGGTGCTCAGCTGCGACAAGATGCGCGAGGTGATGGATGTGTCGGTGGTGGCGGTGGACTACGACCCGACCCTGCCCCAGGCCCTCAAGCTGGCCCTGGAACTGATGCACAACAACATCGACGAGCCCCTGGTGGTGGACGAACTGGCCGAGTGCGTGGGCATCTCCCGGCGCCACCTGGAGCGCTTGTTCTGCCGCCACGTCAACGCCACCCCCTCGCGTTATTACCTGGAGCTGCGCCTGACCCGGGCCCGTCAGCTGCTGCAGCAGACCAACAAGTCCATGGCCGAGATCGCCGTGGCCAGCGGCTTCGTCAGCATCTCCCACTTCCGCCGCTGTTTCCGCGAGTTCTTCGATATCGCGCCGGGCAAGTTCCGCGCGGCACGGCAACCGAATCGCTGAGCGCCGGCCAATCAGCGGAGCGGGGCTTAGGGCGTGAGCGCCGGCAGTTGCGGCAACTGCGCCGCCGGCATGACCCGGCTGAAGGCCTCGCAGGCGTCTGCGAGCATGGCCAGCCTCAGAGGCTCGACGCGCTCGGGGTGGGCCTGCAGGTGCTCGCCCAGTTCCAGCTGCAGGCGGGCGATGAGCTGCCCATGCTCCGGGTCCGGCTCGATGCCGTCGGGGAACGGCGGCGGCTCGCTGTCGGCGCTGTCCCGGGCCTGTGCTGCCAGTGGTCCGGGCAGCAGGCGGCTGAGCAGCAGTTGGAAGTCCAGATAACCGCGTATTTCCGCCTCGCTGCTCGGCGCCGGCAGCGTTCCGCCGGCGACGGACGAGGGGGGGAGTGGGGCAAGGCCGTTGATCATGGACAACTCGGTGCGGCTGGACGGAGGCGGGTCTGGCAGAATGCCGGGCCCAATTGGTTATCGGCCGCCGCGCGGTCGAGTTGAACGCTATCGAGCGAGATTGCCCATGAGTGACGAACAGCCCATCGCCCGCATTCGCATGGAGGCCCTGGCCGCTCATCTGGACGGGGCCGCCGCGACCTGGGCCGCGCGCCTCGGCCTGCCCCGGGACGGCGAGGCGCAATTCGCCCTGCAGCTGGGCGAGGCGGGGTTGCAGTTGGCCGAGCTGGGACCGCAGGCGCCCGGGCCGGTGCGGGTGGACTTCGTCGCAGGCGCCCTGGCCCATCGTCGCCAGTTCGGCGGCGGCAGCGGGCAGATGATCGCCAAGGCCGTGGGCCTGCAGCAGGGCGTGCGCCCGCGGGTGCTGGATGCCACCGCCGGGCTGGGCCGCGACGCCTTCGTCCTGGCCAGCCTGGGCTGCGCGGTGACCCTGATCGAGCGCCAGCCGCTGATCGCCGCCCTGCTCGAGGACGGCCTGGCGCGCGCCGCCGCCGATGCCGAGGTGGCGTCGATCGTCGCGCGCATGCAGCTGTTGCACGGCAACGCCATCGAACTGATGGGGGCCTGGACGGGAGAGCCGCCCCAGGTGATCTACCTCGACCCGATGTTCCCCCACCGCGACAAGAGCGCCCTGGTGAAGAAGGAGATGCGCCTGTTCCGCCCCTTCGTCGGCGACGACCTGGATGCCCCGGCGCTGCTCGCCGCGGCACTGGCGCTGGCCAGCCACCGGGTGGTGGTCAAGCGCCCGCGCAAGGCGCCGGTCATCGAGGGCGCCAAGCCCGGCTATGCCCTGGAGGGCAAGTCCAGCCGCTACGACATCTACCCGAAGAAGGCCCTGGGCAAGGGCTGACTAGTCAGGCCGGTAGGCGCGCATGAACAGCGCCACCACCTTGGCGATGTGCGCTTCGGCGGCGGCCCCCTGCTGCGGTTCGCCGCAGCCGATCAACAGGCGGAAGTTGGCACCGCCCTTGACCAGGCAGAAGAACTGGTCGGCCGCCTCCTGCGGGTCGTCTATACGCAGCTTGCCGGTGCGGTCGGCCTGGCGCAGCAGGTGCTCCATCTCCTGCAGCACGCGCTGCGGCCCGGCCTCGTAGAAGATCCGCGACAGCTTGGGGTCCTGGGCGCCCAGGCTGACCATCACCCGGTGCAGCTCGACCGATTCGCGGCTGTTGATCAGGCGATGGAAGCCGCGGGCGATGTTCAGCAGCACGCGGTCGAGCGGCGCGTCGTCCACCAATTCGAACAGCAGCTCGGGCAGCTGCTCCTGGCACTTGGCCTTGATCGCCGCGGAAAACAGCGTCTCCTTGTCGGTGAAGTGGCTGTACACCGTCAGCTTCGATACCCCGGCCTCGGCGGCGATGGCGTCCATGCTGCTGCCGTCGTAGCCCTTGCTGAGGAACAGAGTTTTCGCCGCATCGAGGATGGCCTGACGCTTGGCGGGGTCTTTCGGGCGGCCGGGGCCGCTGGGCGGCAACATTTGCTTAGGCATCGGTGGCTTTTAATACTGGACTGGCGAGTTTGCTATTTTTACTATACCCGGCAGTACAAATATTCCAAACCTTGGCGAAAGGTCTTCGATCATGTTGCGTCATGTCCTGTCCGTTACAGTGCCCGCCAGTCTAATCGCTCTGCTCGCCGCCTGTGGCAATGGCGAGCCGGTGACGCCGGCCATCCGTCCGGCCCTGGTGATCCAGCCACAACTGGCCGCCGAACTGACGGACAGCTACCCCGGCGAGGTGCGCGCGCGCCTCGAACCGGAGCTGGCCTTC
Organism: Pseudomonas benzenivorans; assembly: GCF_033547155.1. Taxonomy (GTDB): domain Bacteria; phylum Pseudomonadota; class Gammaproteobacteria; order Pseudomonadales; family Pseudomonadaceae; genus Aquipseudomonas; species Aquipseudomonas benzenivorans_B. The sequence goes on along the minus strand of NZ_CP137892.1, from coordinate 3,262,161 downwards.
CGCATCGGCGGCAAGGTGACCAAGCGTCTGGTCGAGGTCGGCGATCAGGTGCGCAAGGATCAGCCGCTGGCCGAGCTGGACCCCCAGGACGTGCGCCTGCAGCTGGAGGCCATGCGCGCCCAGGTCGCCGCGGCCGAGGCCAACCTGCAGCTGGTGCGCGCCGAGCGCGACCGCTACCGGAAGCTGCTGGCGCGCCAGCTGGTCAGCCGCTCGCAGTACGACAACGCGGAGAACACCTTCCGCTCGGGCGAGGCCCGTCTCAAGCAGGTCAAGGCCGAGTTCGACGTGGCCAGGAACCAGGCCGGCTACGCGGTGCTGCGCGCGTCCCAGGCCGGCGTGATCGCCCGGCGCATGGTCGAGGTGGGCCAGGTGGTGGCGGCCGGCCAGAGCGTGTTCACCCTGGCCGTCGACGGCGAGCGCGAGGTGCTGATCAGCCTGCCGGAGCAGGCCTTCGAGCGCTTCCAGGTCGGCCAGCCGGTGCAGGTCGAACTGTGGTCGCAGCCGGACCAGCGTTTCCCCGGGCGCATCCGCGAGATGGCGCCGGCGGCCGACCCGCAGTCGCGCACCTTCGCCGCCCGGGTGGCCTTCACCCAGGGCAAGGTGCCGGCCGAGCTGGGGCAGAGTGCCCGGGTGTTCATCGCCCATGACGGCGAGGTGCCGCTGGCGGTGCCGCTGTCGGCGCTGAGCGCCGAGCAGGGGCGGCCCTTCGTCTGGGTGGTCGACCCGGCAGACGCCACTCTCAAGCGCACCCTGGTGCGCATCGGCGCCTACGGCGAGACCAGCGTGCCGGTGCTCGAAGGCCTGAGTGCCGACGACTGGGTGGTGGCCGCCGGCGTGCAGGTACTGCGCGAGGGCCAGCAGGTGCGCCCGGTGGACAGTGACAACCGCGCGGTCAAGCTGGCGGCCAAGGAGTAGTCCCCATGGGTTTCAACCTCTCCGCCTGGGCGTTGCACAACCGCCAGATCGTCCTCTACATCATGCTGCTGCTGGCGATAGTCGGCGGCATCTCCTACACCAAGCTGGGGCAGAGCGAAGACCCGCCCTTCACCTTCAAGGCCATGGTGATCCGCACCAACTGGCCGGGGGCGACCGCCGAGGAGGTCTCGCGCCAGGTCACCGAACGCATCGAGAAGAAGCTGATGGAGACCGGTCAGTACGACAAGATCGTCTCCTTCTCCCGCCCCGGCGAATCCTCGGTGACCTTCGTCACCCGAGACGACATCCGCTCCAAGGACATTCCCGACATCTGGTACCAGGTGCGCAAGAAGGTCGGCGACATTCGCCATACCCTGCCCCAGGGCATCCAGGGGCCCTTCTTCAACGACGAGTTCGGCACCACCTTCGGCAACATCTATGCGCTGACCGGCGAGGGCTTCGACTACGCCGTGCTCAAGGACTATGCCGATCGCATCCAGCTGCAGCTGCAGCGGGTCAAGGACGTGGGCAAGGTGGAGCTGCTCGGCCTGCAGGACGAGAAGATCTGGATCGAGCTGTCCAACACCAAACTGGCCACCCTCGGCCTGCCCCTGGGCATGGTGCAGCAGGCGCTGGACGAGCAGAACGCGGTGAGCACCGCCGGTTTCTTCGAGACCGCCAGCGACCGGGTGCAGCTGCGCGTGAGCGGGCGTTTCGAGACCGTCGAGCAGATTCGCGACTTCCCCATCCGCGTGGCCGAGCGCACCTTCCGCATCGGCGACGTGGCCGAGGTCAAGCGCGGCTTCAACGACCCGCCGGCGCCGCGCATGCGCTTCATGGGCGAGGACGCCATCGGCCTGGCGGTGTCGATGAAGAGCGGCGGCGACATCCTGGTGCTGGGCCAGGCCCTGGAGCACGAGTTCGCCCGCCTGCAGGAAACCCTGCCGGCCGGCATGCAGCTGCGCAAGGTGTCCGATCAGCCGGCCGCGGTGAAGACCGGCGTGGGCGAGTTCGTCCAGGTGCTCACCGAGGCGCTGATCATCGTGCTGCTGGTGAGCTTCTTCTCCCTGGGCCTGCGCACCGGCCTGGTGGTGGCGCTGTCGATTCCCCTGGTGCTGGCGATGACCTTCGCCGCCATGTACTACCTGGACATCGGCCTGCACAAGATTTCCCTCGGTGCCCTGGTACTGGCCCTGGGCCTCTTGGTGGACGACGCGATCATCGCGGTGGAAATGATGGCGATCAAGATGGAGCAGGGCTACGACCGCCTCAAGGCGGCCAGCTACGCCTGGAGCAGCACGGCCTTTCCCATGCTCACCGGCACCCTGATCACCGCCGCCGGCTTCCTGCCGATCGCCACCGCCCAGTCCGGCACCGGCGAGTACACCCGCTCGATCTTCCAGGTGGTGACCATCGCCCTGGTGGTGTCCTGGATCGCGGCGGTGGTCTTCGTGCCCTACCTGGGCGCCAAGCTGCTGCCGGACCTGGCCAAGCTGCATGCGGCCAAGCACGGCGGCAGCGACCAGGGCCACGATCCCTACGCCACGCCCTTCTACCAGCGCGTAAGGCGGGTGGTGAGTTGGTGCGTGCGCCGGCGCAAGACGGTGATCCTGCTGACCCTGGCCCTGTTCGTCGCGTCCATCGCGCTGTTCCGCTTCGTGCCCCAGCAGTTCTTCCCGGCCTCCGGGCGTCTGGAGCTGATGGTCGACCTCAAGCTGGGCGAGGGCGCCTCGCTGAGCGCCACCGAGGCCCAGGTCAAGCGCCTCGAGCAGCTGCTCGCCGAGCGCGAGGGCATCGACAACTACGTGGCCTATGTCGGCACCGGTTCGCCGCGCTTCTACCTGCCGCTGGACCAGCAGCTGCCGGCGGCCAGCTTCGCCCAGTTCGTGGTGCTGACCAAGAGCATCGAGGACCGCGAGCGCATCCGCAGCTGGCTGATCGACACCCTGGGCCAGGAGTTCCCCAGCCTGCGCACGCGTATCTCGCGCCTGGAGAACGGTCCGCCGGTGGGCTATCCGGTGCAGTTCCGGGTGTCCGGCGAGCACATCGACGAGGTCCGTGCCCTGGCCCGTCAGGTGGCGGACAAGGTGCGCGACAACCCCCATGTGGTCAACGTGCACCTGGACTGGGAGGAACCGAGCAAGGTGGTGCGCCTGAACATCGATCAGGAGCGTGCCCGGGCCATGGGGGTGAGTACCGCCGATCTGTCGCGTTTCCTGCAGAGTTCGTTGACCGGCGCGCCGGTCAGCCACTACCGCGAAGGCAACGAGCTGATCGAGATCCTCCTGCGCGGCACCCCGAGCGAGCGCCAGCAACTGGGCCTGCTGCCGAGTCTGGCGGTGCCGACCGACAGCGGCCAGCGCGTGCCCCTGGCGCAGATCGCCCTGCTCGAGTACGGCTTCGAGGAGGGGGTGATCTGGCATCGCAATCGCCTGCCGACCGTCACCGTGCGCGCCGACATCTACGGCCAGGAGCAGCCGGTGACCCTGGTCAAGCAGATCCTGCCGACCCTGGAGCCGATCCGCGCCACGCTGCCGGACGGCTACCTGCTGGACGTCGGTGGCACCGTGGAGGACTCGGCCCGCGGGCAGAAATCGGTGAACGCCGGGGTGCCGCTGTTCATCGTGGTGGTGCTGACCCTGCTGATGCTGCAGCTCAAGAGCTTCTCGCGTTCGGCCATGGTGTTCCTCACCGCGCCCCTGGGGCTGATCGGCGTGACCCTGTTCCTGCTGATTTTCCGCCAGCCCTTCGGCTTCGTCGCCATGCTCGGCACCATCGCCCTGTCCGGGATGATCATGCGCAACTCGGTGATCCTGGTGGACCAGATCGAGCAGGACATCGCCGCCGGCCTGGACCGCTGGCAGGCGATCATCGAGGCCACGGTGCGGCGCTTCAGGCCCATCGTGCTGACCGCCCTGGCGGCGGTGCTGGCGATGATCCCGCTGTCGCGCAGCATCTTCTTCGGGCCGATGGCGGTGGCCATCATGGGCGGCCTGATCGTCGCCACGGCCCTGACCCTGCTGTTCCTGCCGGCGCTCTACGCGGCTTGGTTCAGGGTCAAGCCGGCGCGCTGAGTGCCATGACTGAAAGCCCGGTCATCCGACCGGGCTTTTTTCTTGCCGCGTCACGGCGGCGTCCAGTCTGGCTCGGCGCCCTCGGCCGCGCATTGCTGCAACCAGTCGATGAACAGCTGCAGACGCAGGGGCAGCGGCTCGTGCGCCGGGTGAACCAGGTAATAGGCGCAACCCCCGACCGGGGAGAAGCCGCCGAGCGGCAGCAGCAGCTCGCCCCGGGCGATGCGCTCGCGCACCAACTGGTAGCGGCCCATGGCGATGCCGGCATGGTGGCTGGCAGCCAGGGCGCAGAGGTCGGAGCGATCGAAGCTGAGGCTGCGTCGCGGCAGTTCGAGCGCCGGCCTCTGCTGTGCGGCCCACAGTTGCCACTCGGCGTCGCAGGCGGCGTTGTCCCAGGCCAGGGCATCGTGCAGCAGGGTGCAGTGGCGCAGGTTGCTTGGGTCCTCCAGCAGGCCGTGCTGGCGGGCGTAGGCCGGGCTGCACACCGGGGCGAGCCACTCCTCCAGCAGCCGCGTGGAGACCAGGCCGGGGAACTCGTCCCGGCTGTAGTACAGGGCCAGGTCGAGGTGCTGGGTGCGGAAGTCGATGCGGGCGTTGCCCACCCGGATATCCAGGGTGATCGCCGGGTAGCGCTGAGTGAACTCGGCCAGGCGCGGCACCAGCCAGCACTCGGCGAGGGAGGGGCGCACATAGAGTGCCAGCGGCCCGGCGACTTCGGCGCCGGGGCCATGCTGCAGGGCCTCGCGCAACTCGTCCAAAGCCGCCTGGAGAATGGCGAAGATGCGTTGGCCGTCCTCGGTCAGGCGGATCTGCCGCGGCAGGCGCTGGAACAGTTGCAGGCCCAGGCCGCGCTCCAGGCGGGCGATGCGGTGGCTGACGGCGCTCGGGGTCAGGCACAGCTCCTCGGCGGCACGGGCGAAGCTCAGGTGGCGGGCCGCGGCCTGAAAGGTGTAGAGGTTGGCGAACTGGCTGCTGTTGAGCCCGGCGCCGAGGCGCGGTGGCAGGTTCAGCATGGCGGCGTCCTCGTGGTGGGGCGGCAGTCTGGGCGCTCAGGCGCGTTCGGCCTGCAGCAGCGCCCGGCCCTGGTCCAGGTAGGCGGCCATCTCCGCCTCGGGCACCATGTTGCCGCCGGTGGCCCACACCAGATGGGTCGCCCGGGCCAGCCGCTCCGGCGTCAGGTCCAGGCGCGGGCGATAGCCCTGGCGCTCGTCCAGCACCCGGGCGATGCCCGGCACCCCGGCCAGTGCCGAGGGCTCCAGGCGCAGGCCCTCGCGCTCTTCCAGCAGCGCCAGCAGGCGGAACAGCTCCTCGTCGTCGACCGTGTAGTAGCCGTCGATCAGCCGCTGCATGGCGCGGCCGACGAAGCCGGACGGGCGGCCGACCGCCAGGCCGTCGGCGGCGGTGCGGTTGTCGATGCCGAAGTCCTGCACCGCTACCGCCTCGTGCAGGCCGGTATGCACCCCGAGCAGCATGCAGGGCGAGTGGGTCGGCTCGGCGAACAGGCAGCGCACCGCATCGCCGAACGCCAGCTTGAGGCCGAAGGCCACCCCGCCGGGGCCGCCGCCGACGCCGCAGGGCAGGTAGACGAACAGCGGGTGCTCGGCGTCGACGCGGACGCCGGCGGCATGCAGCTGCTGCTTGAGCCGTTCGGCGGCCACCGCATAGCCGAGGAACAGGTCCGGGGAGTTCTCGTCGTCGACGAAGTGGCAGAGCGGATCGGCCTCGGCCTGGCGCCGCCCCTCGGCCACCGCCACGCCATAGTCGCTTGCGTACTCGACCACGCTGACGCCGTGGGCGCGCAGTTTGTCCTTCTTCCACTGGCGGGCGTCGGCCGACATGTGCACGGTGGCCTGGAAGCCCAGGCGCGCGGCCATGATGCCGATCGACAGGCCGAGATTGCCGGTGGAGCCGACGGCGATCCGGTGGCGGCCGAACAGGGCCCGGGCCGCCTCGCCGTCGAGTGCCCGGTAGTCGCCCTCCAGGCGCAGCAGGCCGGCGCCCAGGGCCAGGTCTTCGGCGTGCTTGAGCACCTCGTAGATGCCGCCGCGGGCCTTGATCGAGCCGGAGATCGGCAGATGGCTGTCCTGCTTGAGCCACAGCGAGCCGTGCAGCGTCAGGCCGTAACGCGCGGCCAGGGCCGCCTGCAATTGCGCCACCGGGACCAGCGGCGACTCGATGATGCCGCCGCTGGCCGCGGTCTCGGGGAAGGCCTGGGCGATATAGGGGGCGAAGCGGGCCAGGCGTGCGCTGGCATCATCTACGTCGGCCCGGCTCAGACCGACATCGCCCAGGGCCTCGGCCACGGGGGCGATCCCCGGGTTGAACCAGCTGAGCGGCTGCAGCGCGACCAGCCGGGCGATCAACGGGTAGTCCTGGCACCAGGTGGCGAGGGGTTTGCCGAAGGGCATGAGTGGACTCATCGAGAAGACTCCGGAGAGGGCAGGGGCCACCTGGACGATCCCGGTGGTGGCCCTATTAGACGCAGCAGCGGGGCGCCTGGCAAAGGATGCCTGTTCAGGCCATGGGTGATTTCAGGTCAGCCATGGGCGCAGTAAAAAGCCCGGCGAGCGCCGGGCTGGGTTTTCGCGCCGCCTTGGCTACGGCGGGAAAGGGGGGCGTATCAGGGGGAAACGGCGGCGATTACCGAGATCTCCACCAAGAGTTCCGGGCTGGCCATCGAGGCCTCGACACAGGCGCGCGCCGGGGCATGGCCCGCCGGTACCCAGTTGTCCCACACGCTGTTCATCTCGGCGAACAGGGCCATGTCCTTCAGGTAGAGGGTGGCGGAGAGGATCTGTTCGCGGCTGCTACCGACCGATTCCAGCAGCGCGTCGACCTTGGCCAGCATGGTGCGGGTTTGCTCGGCGATCCCGGCGCTGCGGTCCTCGGCCACCTGACCGCACAGGTAGGCGGTGTGGTTGTGCACGACGACGCGGCTCATGCGGGCGCCGGTTTCATAGCGGGAAATGTTCATTGAGACTCCTAGATGAGTGGGTGGGAAAGATGTATCGCACGGGGCTGCGCCGTCGCACGTCGGCCCAGGGGCGCCAGGCCGGGCATCGGGCTCGGCTGCGCGACTTGCTGGTCTGGCCGCGGCGGGCGCCAACAGGCCCGGCAAGGTCCGGGCCCGATGGTGGTCGCAGGACCAGGCTACAGTGCGCCGAAGACCTTCTTCGCCAGGCTGGTGGCCGCGCCGGCGGGGTTCTGGCGGATGCTGGCTTCCTGCTGGGCGATCATGGCGAACAGGCCGTCGAGCGCCTGTTCGGCGACATAGCCTTCGATGCTGGCGTTTTTCGCCTCGAGCATGCCGAAGTTCGCCGCCTGGCCGGCGAAGGCGTTGTACTGCTGGGCCAGGCCGACCCGGTCGGTGGCCTGCTTGACGATCGGCAGGAAGCGGGCACGGATCTGCTCGCGGCTGCTGCGGTCCAGGTACTGGGTGGCCGAGTCCTGCGGGCCGCCGAGAATGCCCTTGGCATCCTCCACGGTCATCTTCTTCACCGCGTCCACCAGCAAGGCCTGGGCCTCGGGCACGGCGGCCTCGGCGGCGCGGTTCATGCTCAGCTCCAGCGCCTCGACCTGGCTGCCCATGCCCATCAGCTTCATGGTCTTGGCCGCCTTGCCGAGGTTGCCCGGCAGCTCGATGCGCACCGCCGGGTCGTCGCTGAAACCGCCGGGGGCGCCCAGTTGCTTGACCGCCACCTGGGCGCCCTGGATCAGTGCATCCTTGAGGCCGCCGCTGGCGTCCTGCTGGGTCAGGTTGGCGAGCGACAGGGCGAAGGCGCTGGCGGACAGGGCCAGGCCGGCGACCAGTGTGGAGAGGCGCAACATGGGGCGTTCCTTATGTAGAAGTCGTGGGTCGAGCTTAGCGGAGCGTCGAGCCTGCGCAAACCCGCGTGTTGCGGGGCGTCAGGCTGTGGGCTGGCGGCAGCGGTGCCGGGCTGAGGTTTGCGCCGGGGCGCCGCAGCGGTTATTACTGAAAAGCCTTGCCTCAGTAAAGGCCGCCAATGCCATGCATCGAGACCTCGAGTTCAAGCTGCCCCCCGTTACCCGCAAGGCCGACGGTACACCGCGCCGGGTCGGCTTCGAGCTGGAATTCACCGGCCTGACCCTCGACCAGACCGCCGCTACGGTACAGGCCGCCCTGGGGGGCGAGCTGTCGAGAACCTCGGCGAGCGAACGGGTGCTGCGGGTCGAGGGGCTGGGCAAGTTCAACATCGAACTGGACTGGGACTTCCTCAAGCGCCAGTCGGCCAAGGTCGAGGATGCGCAGGAGGGGAGTCCGGAGTGGATGGACCTGCTCAGCCAGGCGGCGAGCCTGGTGGTGCCGCTGGAAGTGGTCTGCCCGCCGATTGCCATCGGCGAGCTGGCGCGGCTGGACGCTATGGTGAGCGGCCTGCGCCAGGCCGGTGCGGTGGGTACGGAGAATTCGCCGCTGGCGGCCTTCGGCGTGCATATCAACCCGGACATCCCGCATCTGGAGACGGCCAGCATCGGCGCCTACCTGCGCGCCTTCGCCCTGTTGCAGTGGTGGCTGGTGGACGCCCATCGGGTGGATCTGTCGCGGCGGATCAGCCCCTATATCGACCTCTATCCCGAGGCCTACGTGCGGCTGCTCGCCGAGCGTCCGGTGGCCAGCCGCGAGCGCCTCTTCGACGACTACCTCAAGCACAACGCCACCCGCAATCGGGCCATGGATCTGCTGCCGCTGCTGGCGCAGCTCGATGCCGAGCGGGTGCGGCAGGCCGTGGCGGACCCTAAGGTCAAGGCCCGGCCCACCTTCCATTACCGCCTGCCCAACTGCCAGATCGAGAAGGCCGACTGGTCCCTGGCCAGGCCCTGGAATCTCTGGTGCGTGGTCGAACGTTTGGCCGCTGCAGAGGATGAGTTGCAGGCCCTTGCCGAGGCCTTCCTGCTGCACTGGCGACCGATTCTCGGCCTCAACCGCTCGGCCTGGCTGGAGTACGTCGGACGATGGCTGAACGACCGCGGGTGGGGGTGACCGGCAACCCGCGGCGTTGGTCGCCCTCCTGGTGGTCGACGCGCTGGGCGCTGCGTCTGGTCGGTGCCGATGCCGAGCGCATCAGCGTGGCTCATGCTCCCAGCGGCATGCCGCTGAGCGCGCTGATCATCGGCGGCGGTGACGATGTCGGCCCGGAGCATTATGGCGGCGACATCGCGGCCAAGGTGCGCAGCGACCCCGCGCGCGACAAGCTGGAGATGCGCTGGATCGAACAGGCGCTGGAGCAGGGGATTCCGCTGCTGGGCATCTGCCGCGGCGCCCAGCTGATCAACGTGGTGCTGGGGGGCAATCTGCACCAGGACATCCGGCCGATGCGCGTGCGCACCTACAACCGGCCGGGCCTGTTGCCGACCAAGCAGGTGCAGGTCGACGGCCACTCCCATCTGTCGCGGGTCTGTGCGCGGCACCGCCTGCGCGTCAACAGCCTGCATCACCAGGCCGTCCGCGATCCGGGGGAGGGGCTGCGGGCCGTCGCCTGGGATCTGGACAACATCGTCCAGGCCGTGGAGGCCGAGGATGGCCGACCCATCATCGGGGTGCAGTGGCACCCCGAGTATCTGTTCTACCTGCCGGCGCAGTTGGCCCTGTTCCGCTGGCTGACCCGCGTCGCGTCCTGAGTCGGGGTCAGACGGCCTCCAGGGCCTCCTCGCCCTGGTCCATCGCCACCTGGCGGATCGACAGACGCAGTTCGGCCGGCAGCACGCGCCTGGCCGCACCCTCGACTAGGGCACCGAGCTGGGGGTGATGGCCGAGCTTGCCGGCCTCGTCCTGGCGCAGCACGCCCTGCTCCTGCAGGGTCTGGATGAAGTGGCGGAACAGGCTCTTGTCGAAGAACTCCGGGGCATTGAGGCCGTGGAGGATCGACAGGCGCTGGGCCATCACCGTGCACAGGTCCTCCAGCTCCTCGGCACTGATGACGTTCTGCCCGGCGTTGAGCAGCAGGGCGATGGCCATGTAGAAGCGCTGCAGGGTCTGGGCGATGGCCCGCGAGAGCAGGGTCAGCAGGACGAACTGGCGCGAACTCGGCGCCGGACGCACATAGGCGTCGCCCTCGACCTTGAGCAGGCCCTGCTCGACGAAGGCCGCCAGCCACTGGTCCACCACGGCCTCGAGCGCGTCGACATCCCAGCGGATAAACAGCTCGGCCTGCAGGTAGGGGTAGAGGGCGCGGGTGAAGCGCAGGATCTGCTCGCGGCTGATCCGCGCGCTGCTCTGGAAGAAGCTCGCCAGCAAGGCCGGCAGGGCGAAGATGTGCAGCACGTTGTTGCGGTAGTAGGTCATCAGCACCGCGTTGTGCTCGTCCAGGTAGAGGATCTTGCCCAGGGCATCGCGCTGTTCGGCGAGCAGGTCCATGGCCTTGACGTAGTCGATCAGCGCCTGGCCATCGCCCTCCGGCAGGGTGCAGTGCGGCGAGTAGGGCACGGCGCGCAGCAGCGCCAGGTAGAGGTCCAGCACCCGCGCCAGGGCGGGTTCGTCCAGGGCCAGCTTGCTGGTGGACAGCAACGCCAGGGCCACCAGGTTGACCGGGTTGACCGCCGCCGCCTCGTTGAGCCGCTGTGCCACCCGCGCGCCCAGGCGGTTGGTGGCCTGGTTCAGCCAGGCCGGGCGGAACTGCGCGCCATGGTCCTGCTCGCGCCAGTCCGGCTGCTGCTGGTCGAGGAACTCGGCCAGCTTGAGCGGCTCGCCGAAGTTCACCCAGACCTGGCCGAAGCGCTGCTTGAGCGCGCCCAGGACCTTGAAGATGTCGAAGACCGACTCCTTCTTCTTGCTCGCCCCGCGCAGCTCGCCCAGGTAGGTGCGGCCTTCGAGGACTCTTTCATAGCCGATATACACCGGCACGAACACCACCGGCAGGCGGTGGTTGCGCAGGAAGCTGCGCAGGGTGATGGCCAGCATGCCGGTCTTGGGCTGGAGCATGCGCCCGGTGCGCGAGCGCCCGCCCTCGACGAAGTACTCGACCGGGAAGCCCTTGCTGAACAGGCTGTGCAGGTATTCGTTGAACACCGCGGTGTACAGCGGGTTGCCCTTGAAGCTGCGGCGCATGAAGAAGGCGCCGCCGCGGCGCAGCAGGCTGCCGATGATCGGCATGTTGAGGTTGATGCCGGCGGCGATATGCGGCGGCGTCAGGCCGTTGCGAAACAGCAGGTAGGACAGCAGCAGGTAGTCGATATGGCTGCGGTGGCAGGGCACGTAGATCACCTCGTGGCCCTGGGCGATGTCCTGCACCCCTTCGATATGGTTGACCCGGATGCCGTCGTAGATCTTGTTCCAGAACCAGCTCAAGACCAGTTCGAGGAAGCGGATCGCCGTGTAGGCGTAGTCCGAGGCGATCTCATTGCCGTAGCGCAGCGCCTGGGCCTCGGCCTTTTCCAGCGCGATCTGCTCCCGCTCGGCCTGCTCGGCGATCGCCTGGCGCACCAGCGGGCCATGTACCAGGCCCTTGACCAGGTTGCGCCGGTGCGACAGGTCCGGGCCGATCACCGCGGCCTTCTGCTGGCGGAAATGCACCCGCAGCATGCGTTGGACCATGCGCAGGGTGCGTTCGTGGCCCTTGTCCTGCGCCACCAGTTCGCGCAGCTGGATGGGGGTGGAGAACTGCACCCGGGTCTTGCGTCCGAGCATGAGGATGCTGACCAGCCGGCGCAGGCGCCCGGTGACCGCCCAGCTGTCGGCGAACAGCAGCTTCCAGGGGCTGGTCTCGCGGTCCGGCGACTGCCCCCAGAACACGCTGACCGGCACGATCTGCACATCCGCCACGGCCTGCTGGCTCAGGGCCGCGACCAGCCGCGCGAGGGTCGGCGAGCTGCCGCGCTTGTCCTGGCGGCCGAGCCAGTCCGGCTCCGGGGTCAGGTAGAAGAAGGCCGCCGGCTCTTCCTGCCCGCCCAGCTTGACCGGCAGCACCGGGCGCGGCAGACCGGCCTTGCGGCACTCGCTGTCGACCACCGCCAGGTCGCTCAGCGACGGCAGTTGCAGCACATAGAACACCGGCTTGCTGCGGTCGAGCCTGAGGCTGAAGGCGGACTGGTTGATGGTTTCCGAGCGTACCCAGAGGTACAGCAGGCGGTGCAGGGTGCCGAACACGAGGCGGCGGAACGGGGAGCGGGTCATACGGGGTCTGCTGCTGGCATAAAACGAGCGATTGCTCGGGGGCGCTAGTGTGCCGCAAGGGCGGGCGGCGGGCAAAACGTCTTGGCACAGCGCAAGGCCCGCCTGACGGCGGGGGTAATCAGGATGGGGTGAAGGTTTTCATGGGGTTGTGGTGAGCAGCAGCACTGTCGGAACAGGCGAGTCCTGCAGCGGAACAAGGCCGATAACAATCATGATCCTGGTGATCGATTGAACGCTTGGCCCCCGCTGCGCGAACTACAGAATGGCCAGGGCGATAGCGCCCAACACAGGCCGGATATACGCATGCAACCGCGCTGACGACAGGGTTGGGAAAGCTATTCCTCACCGCTTGTGGGGAGAGTCCATATACCACTAGTTAGGTTTAGCTTACACAAACCATGTGACTGCACCGGCGACGCAAATGATCGGAACGGACGCAATAACCAAAAATAGACCAAGGCAACCTGAATTGGATGAAGAATAAGAGCTTCGGCTTTCTTGTTGCTCTTTAGGTCGTTCGCGCAGCCATGCCTGGTGACAAGATTTGCAATATAACCTATTCAGTCCTCTATTCCAGGCAAGCACTGTTCTCTCGTCGTGACTGGAGACTGCTTGGCACTTTGAGCATGAGAACAATTTATTTGCAGGCTGTTTCTTTCTGCTTGATATGAAGAACATAATTAGTAGAAAAATTGCACCAGGCACCAAGGCTGACTCTGGTGCGCCTGTTTTTATGAATAGACCTAATGAGATAGCAAGAAGTACAGCTAGAGCAAAGTAAGCAAAATAATCTAGCGCATCTTTCTTGACAGGCTCTGTGACTATTCTTTTAGAGTTCCCAGAGTTGGAAAGTGATACGCCTTCAAGTAGCACGTGCGTTGCTTTGAGGCGACCTTGAGAGTCCTTGGCTACTTCAAAAATGACTGCGTCACCAACTTCAGGTTTGCGAGTTGCTTTTTTGACGCTTGAGATGTGGAAGAAAACCTGTTCGTTTTTACCTTCAGGACTGATGAAGCCGAAGCCTTTATCATCCTTCCATGAAACAATTTTCCCTTTCATTCTTGTGGAACTCTCATTTTTAATGGCGTACCTAACGTTTGGTTAAGGGGCGGGCTTTAGCCCGTCCCGAGTGAGCGGAGCGAACGATTTGAATGCTGTAATGGACTCTCCCTGCACCGCCTTCTATACCCGCAGCGGTGGTGGCTGATAGTTGGGAGAGTCGTGATGAAGCGTATTGCGGTTGATCTGGCCAAGTCCGTTTACCAAGTCGCCGAGAGTGTCCGTTCCGGCCATGTGGTGCAGCGCAAGCGGCTGAACCGGGAGGCGTTCCGGCGATATATACAGGAGCAGGCCGAGGCGGTCGAGTGGGTGATGGAGGCCTGTGGCACGGCGCACTACTGGGGGCGCATAGTGCAGGCGCTGGGTCACCGGGTGACGTTGATTCATCCGCGCTACGTGCGGCCCTATCGACGCCGCAACAAGACCGACCGCAACGATTGCGACGCCATCCTCGAAGCGGCGCGCTGCGGGGGAATTCATCCGGTGCCGGTGAAAACCCACGAGCAACAACAGGTGCAGCAACTGCACGGTCTGCGTGAAACCTGGAAGAAGAGCCGCACTCAACGGATCAACCTGCTGCGCGGCATCTTGCGCGAAGCCGGCATCGAGGCGCCGGCTGCGACCGCGGCGTTCCTGCGCCGGGCCAACGAGTTGATCGAGCGTCCCGAACTGGCGCCTTTGCAGCATCAACTGCACATCGTCCTGGCCGAGATCAACCTCTACCAGCAGTGCATGGTCGAGTGCGAGCAGCAACTGCAGCGCTGGCATGCCGAGGATGAGATCGTGCACAAGCTGGACGAGGTCAGCGGCATTGGCGTGCTGACCGCCAGCGCCCTGAAAGCCGCGGTCGGCCAACCCGAACGCCGGGACGCCGGCCGCTTTTCCAATGGGCGCCAGCTCAGCGCCTGGCTGGGCATGACCCCGCGCGAGTTCAGTAGCGGCGAACGGCGCAAGCTGGGGCACATCAGCCGGCAGGGCAACGTCTATGTTCGCACGTTATTGATCCACGGCTCCCGCGCCGCCTTGCTGGCGGCGCAGCGCTGCCAGGCACGTACACCGGAGAAACTGACCCAGTTACAGCGCTGGGCCGTCGAGACCGCCGCGCGGATCGGCCACAACAAGGCGGCGGTGGCCCTGGCCAACAAACTGGTGCGGATTTGCTGGGCGGTGTGGTGCCATGCGCGGCGCTTCAGCGGCGATTGGCACAGCGCCAAGCCCGCCTGACGGCGGGGGCAATCAGGATGGGGTGAAGGTTTTCATGGGGTTGTGGTGAGCAGCAGCACTGTCGGTACAGGCGAGTCCTGCAGCGGAACAAGGCCGATAACAATCATGATCTGAGGGATCGATTGAACGCTTGGCCCCCGCTGCGCGAACTACAGAATGGCCAGGGCGACAGCGCCCAACACAGGCCGGATATACGAATGCAACCGCGCTGACGACAGGGTTGGAAAAGCTATTTCTCACCGCTTGCGGGGAGAGTCCATATACCACTTGTTATGCCCACACGGGTGCCGTTGCAGCATCAAAGAAGTCTACATCGAGCCCAGGTCGTTGAAGGTATGCACGCGCATTTGCCCTTGCTCTTGTATTTGACTCGCTGTTTTCATCGCCGTAAATGCTCACAAAAACCTTGCTTATCTGGCTGCGTTTTATCTGAGCAAAAATATGCCTGTCATTTTCATCCATCGAGTGACCGTAGATGAATAATGCCCCCTTGAGATTTCTTAGCTCCTGAAAGCAATAGTTAAGATAAGGGTTATGTTCGATTTTCTTGAGCTTGCCTTCATGGCTGGGCTCGGAAACAAAGAGTGGAAATTTCCCTTGTTCAAGATTTTCTCTGACCTGCTCGATTATGGTTTCTCCTGCCTCAGTAAAGGCATGTTTCTTTATGCTTGAGCCGGAGTCGTATATGTGAAGCCCGCCGTGCAAGAAGTGTACTTCTTGGTTTGTACTGTGTCCTTCCCAGCGCCGCTGGGCTCGAAAGCCATCGTCGGTTCTGTAGTTTTCTGGCGGCAAATCATTTTTATTTCTAGACCAGTAAAGTAGTAGGTCGTAGTTGACTGTGAAAATTTGATTGAAGCCGGAGATAAATTTTCGAACAGAGGAATATTGTTCATCCGTAACTTCGTGCGGAAGATGCGGATGCGTGTTCGAAATTGCAGTAATTAATGCCTGCTTTAAATGCTCTTGATCTTCTTTTATCTGATTAATAGTTTCTCGTTCAACTCCATATGCTTCGCAAACAGTCTCGGCTGCTACCAGTTGCCTCATGATCGCTTCAAAATCATAAGTGTTTAGATTTGTGAATAACGATCGAATTATTGCATCTCGTTGGCCAAAATCTGCAGCTTCAAGAAGATTGGCGTAGTTGAATATTTTTGCATTCCATGCCTGAGAGAAGCCATTGGCTAATAAAAGCGAAGGTGTCTCTTCTTGATCAATGTTGCCTAAAGCTTCTTGGAAGGTCAGCACCTGATAGCTCCGATTGCATAACGTTTGGTTAAGGGGCGGCCAAAAGCGCAGCTTTTGGACGTCCAAGTGAGCGGAGCGAACGACTTGAATGCTGTAATGGACTCTCCCCGCACCACCTTCTATACCCGCTGCGGTGGTGGCTGATAGTTGGGAGAGTCGTGATGAAGCGTATTGCGGTTGATCTGGCCAAGTCCGTTTACCAAGTTGCCGAGAGTGTCCGTTCCGGCCATGTGGTGCAGCGCAAGCGGCTGAACCGGGAGGCGTTCCGGCGATATATACAGGAGCAGGCCGAGGCGGTCGAGTGGGTGATGGAGGCCTGTGGTACGGCCCACTACTGGGGGCGCTTCGTCCAGTCCCTGGGGCATCGGGTGACGTTGATTCATCCGCGCTACGTGCGGCCCTATCGACGCCGCAACAAGACCGACCGCAACGATTGCGACGCCATCCTCGAAGCGGCGCGCTGCGGGGGGATTCATCCGGTGCCGGTGAAAACCCACGAGCAACAACAGGTGCAGCAACTGCACGGTCTGCGTGAAACCTGGAAGAAGAGCCGCACTCAACGGATCAACCTGCTGCGCGGCATCTTGCGCGAAGCCGGCATCGAGGCGCCGGCTGCGACCGCGGCGTTCCTGCGCCGGGCCAACGAGTTGATCGAGCGTCCCGAACTGGCGCCTTTGCAGCATCAACTGCACATCGTCCTGGCCGAGATCAACCTCTACCAGCAGTGCATGGTCGAGTGCGAGCAGCAACTGCAGCGCTGGCATGCCGAGGATGAGATCGTGCACAAGCTGGACGAGGTCAGCGGCATTGGCGTGCTGACCGCCAGCGCCCTGAAAGCCGCGGTCGGCCAGCCGGAACGCTTTGCCAATGGGCGCAAGCTCAGCGCCTGGCTGGGCATGACCCCGCGCGAGTTCAGCAGCGGCGAGCGGCGCAAGCTGGGGCACATCAGCCGGCAGGGCAACGTCTATGTGCGCACGTTATTGATCCACGGCTCCCGAGCCGCCTTGCTGGCGGCGCAGCGCTGCCAGGCGCGCACGCCAGAGAAGCTGACCCAGCTACAGCGCTGGGCCATCGAGACCGCCGCGCGGATCGGCCACAACAAGGCGGCGGTGGCCCTGGCCAACAAACTGGTGCGGATTTGCTGGGCGGTGTGGTGCCATGCGCGGCGCTTCAGCGGCGATTGGCAGAGCAAGGCGCCCGCGTAGCGGGCGGGGTAATCAGGATGGGGTGAAGGTTTTCATGGGGTTGTGGTGAGCAGCACTGTCGGAACAGGCGAGTCCTGCAGCAGAACAAGGCCGATAACAATCATGATCCTGGTGATCGATTGAACGCTTGGCCCCCGCTGCGCGAACTACAGAATGGCCAGGGCGATAGCGCCCAACACAGGCCGGATATACGAATGCAACCGTGCTGACGACAGGGTTGGAAAAGCTACTCCTCACCGCTTGCGGGGAGAGTCCATATAGCATTGTTATGCGCTTGTCCCCGATGCTGGTATGGCACCTATTTTATTGCGCTGAATACATATGCGCGCAGCTATGTATGCTGCGATAGATACGGTGGCGCAGATGGGGAGAACAGGGACTACATAGCTTAACGCAGGAATGAGGCCCAGGTTCATACTATGCATGATATAAGGTACTAGGCCGATGTTGCTGCTTGCGATTACGCCAAGAATTGCGCTTATGAGGTATAGGGCAAGAGTTAGGAAGTGTGATTTTCCGCTTTTTTCTTTGCCCCCAAGCGCCAGCAGGCCGTAGGCCAATGAAATTATTAGTAGGCCTGTTAGTGATGCTGTTGCAGTTAGACTGTTTGGATAATTATTAATTCCTGTAATTAAAGAAAAAATTCCTAGCAGTGCGCTTATGGCTGCAAAGCTGAACATAATTGCTATGTTGGCGGTACGCATTACTTCTCCTTGTGCATAACTATAAATAGACACCAACTGGTGCATAACTCCCCGAACGGGACTGGTGGATAACCTTCCTTGTCATACTTCTGCTCCCTGTCTAGGCTGGTGCTTTCCCGGTCAGGACGACCGATTTGGGAGGTTATGCACCATGGACGGCAAGCCTCGTCTGCTCGATCAGATGCGTGAGCGAATTCGGCTCAAACACTACTCCATCCGTACCGAGCGAGTCTATTGCGAGTGGGTAAAGCGGTTTATCCGCTTTCACCAGTATCGTCACCCCCTGGATATGGGGCTGCCGAGGTGGAGGCCTTGCTTACCGAGCTGGCGGTAAGGCGCAATGTTTCGGCATCCACGCAGAATCAGGCGTTGTCCGCTTTGCTGTTTCTTTATAAGGAGGTGCTGGCGCTCGACTTGCCCTGGCTGGCCGATGTCGTGCGGGCGAAGAAGCCGCAGCGGTTGCCCGTGGTCTTGTCGATTGAGGAAGTGCGTCGAGTCCTGGCGGCGCTCGATGGCGAGCTCTGGCTGGTTTGCAGCCTGCTCTACGGCACAGGCATGCGGCTGATGGAAGTGCTGCGCTTGCGGGTCAAGGATGTGGATTTCTCGCGCCGTGAAATCCTCATACGCGATGGCAAGGGCATGAAGGATCGCGTCACTATGCTGCCGCAGCGTTTGCTGGAGCCCCTGCTTCGGCACCTGGCCGTGGTGCGAGCTATCAGACCGTTGAAAAACTACCTGCGTTGGCAATACTGCGTTAAAAACGGCCTAAAAATGCTCATTTACAGCACGTAAACTCCGCTTTTTCGGCCGTTTTTGCCTTGTCTTGCCTGCCTCGCCTACGTTTTTCAACGGCCTGCTACCTATAGGGCCGAGCTGGAACAGGGTCGTGGTGATGTCTGGCTACCATTTGCACTGGCGCACAAATATCCACGAGCGCCGGTGGAGTGGGGGTGGCAGTATGTGTTCCCGGCATCCGGTCTGTCGGTAGATCCTCGTACCGGGGCGGTGCGGCGTCATCATTTGGATGAGAAGCGCGTTCAGCGGAGCTTCAAACGCGCGGCCGGGGAAGCCGGCATCGTCAAGCAGGTCTCGCCGCATACGTTGCGCCACTGCTTTGCCACGCACCTGCTGGAAAGCGGCCAGGACATCCGCACCGTACAGGAGTTGCTGGGCTGAAGACCACCATGATCTACACCCATGTGCTCAATCGCGGCGGGTTGGCGGTGTTGAGCCCGTTGGATCGTTAAACGCCACTGTTGGCGGCGGTAACCTCCGGTAAATGTCCGAGGCCGCTGTTCGGTTGCAACTCCGGCATCTGTCTTTTTATAGTGCGGCGGCATTTTTGCAGGCCCGTCTCGCTGCTGTACGGGTAGCGGACAGGGTTTGACCGCGATGGTGAGAGACCATGATCGAGATAAGAAATCTTACGAAGCGTTTTGCACAGCACTGCGCGGTGGACGATCTGTCCTTCCGCGTCCATCCGGGCGAGGTGCTGGGTTTTCTCGGCCCCAACGGTGCCGGCAAGTCCACCACCATGAAGATGCTCACCGGCTTCCTCGCGCCGACCTCCGGCAGCGCCAGCATCCTCGGTTTCGACATTCAGCAGGACACCCGCAAGGCCCAGCGGCAGATCGGCTACCTGCCCGAGGGCGCGCCTTGCTACGGCGACATGTCGGTGCGCGGCTTCCTCGAATTTATCGCCGAGATCCGTGGCTATCGCGGATCTGAGAAGCAGCAGCGGGTGGCCAGGGCGGTGGCCCAGGTCGAGCTGGACAAGGTCCTGGAGCAGTCCATCGAGACGCTGTCCAAGGGCTTCAAGCGCCGCGTCGGCCTGGCCCAGGCGATCCTCCACGATCCCCGGGTGCTGATCCTCGACGAACCCACCGACGGCCTGGACCCGAACCAGAAGCACCAGGTGCGCAAGCTGATCCAGAGCCTGGCCCAGGACAAGATCGTCATCATCTCCACCCACATCCTCGAGGAGGTCACGGCGGTGTGCACCCGCGCGCTGGTCATCGGCCAGGGCAAGCTGCTGGCCGACGGCACGCCGCTGGAACTGGAGAGCCGCTCGCGCTACCACCAGGCGGTGACCCTGGTCGCCGAGGAGCCGCTGGACCAGGCCGCACTGGCGGCCCTGCCGGGGGTCGTCGGGGTGGAGGAGAACGCCCGCGAGCATGGCCTGAGCGTGCTGGCCAAGCCGGGCGAAGTGATCTTCCCCCAGGTCAATGGGCTGATCGCCGAGCGCGGCTGGAAGGTCAAGGAGTTGAATGTCGAGCGTGGGCGCCTGGACGAGGTGTTCCGCAGCCTGACCCGAGGGGAAATGCTATGACGCAGTTGCCGGTCATCTTCAAGCGCGAGCTGGCGAGTTATTTCGCCACGCCGCTGGCCTATGTCTTCATCCTGATCTTCCTGGTGCTGTCCGGGGTATTCACCTTCTACCTGGGCGGCTTCTTCGAGAGCGGCCAGGCCAGCCTGGCGCCGTTCTTCAACTTCCACCCCTGGCTGTACCTGTTCCTGGTGCCGGCCATCGCCATGCGCCTGTGGGCCGAGGAGCGCAAGTCCGGCTCCATCGAGCTGCTGATGACCCTGCCGATCAGCCGCTTCGAGGCGGTCGGCGGCAAGTTCCTCGCCGCCTGGGCCTTCACCGGCCTGGCCCTGCTGCTGACCTTCCCCATGGTGCTGACGGTCAACTACCTGGGCCAGCCGGACAACGGCGCCATCCTCACCGGCTATATCGGCAGCTGGCTGCTGGCCGGGGCCTACCTGGCGATCGGCTCGTGCATGTCGGCGTTGGCGAAGAACCAGGTGATCGCCTTCATCCTCGCCGTGGGCCTGTGCTTCCTGTTCATCGTCAGCGGCTTTCCCATGGTGCTCGATGCCTTCAGCGGCTGGGCGCCGCAGTGGCTGGTCGATGCCGTGGCCTCGCTGAGTTTCCTGACCCGTTTCGAGGCCATCAGCAAGGGCGTGATCGATCTGCGCGACCTGCTGTACTTCCTCACCCTGATCGCCGCCTGGCTGGCCGCGACCGCGGTGGTCATCGACCTGAAGAAAGCCGACTGAGGACCCGTGCCGATGAAAAAGCTGATGTATTCCAGCGCCGGGCTGGTGCTCATCGCCCTGACGCTTCTCGCCTTCAACCTGGTTTCCGGCCTGAGCCTGAGCGGCGCGCGCCTGGACCTCACCGAGCAGAAGCTCTACACCCTGTCCGCCGGCACCGAGCAGATCCTCGGCGAGCTGCAGGAGCCGATCGAGCTGAGCTTCTTCTACTCCGACAGCACCGCCAAGGACCTGCCGGCGCTGCGCACCTACGCCAGGCGCGTCGAGGAGATGCTCAAGGCCTACCAGCGCGTGGCCGGCGACAAGCTGGTGCTCAGGATCATCGATCCGGCGCCCTTCTCCGAGGACGAGGACAAGGCCGCCGAGTTCGGCCTGCAGGGCATTCCCCTGCAGCAGGGCGGCGACTCCCTCTACTTCGGCCTGGCCGGCAAGAACGCCCGGGGCGACACCCAGGTCATCCCGTTCTTCGCCCTGGACCAGGAGGAGTTCCTCGAGTACGAGCTCAGCCGCCTGGTGCAGAGCCTGGCCGAGCCCGAGCGGCCGGTGGTCGGCGTGCTCTCGGGGCTGCAGATCAACGGTGGCTTCGACATGCAGGCCCGGCAGCCGACGCCGCCCTGGATGGTGATGGAGGAGATCCGCCAGCTGTTCAAGATCGAGAGCCTCAGGCGCGACATCGACCAGATTCCGGAAAGCGTCTCGGTGCTGCTGCTGGTGCATCCGAAGCAGCTGCCCGAGCAGACCCTCTATGCCATCGACCAGTTCGTCCTGCGCGGCGGCAAGCTGCTGGCCTTCGTCGACCCCTTCAGCGAGGCCGACACCCAGGCCGAGTTGCCCGGGGAGATGGCCGTCGACAAGTCCTCCGATCTCGGCCCGCTGCTGCCGGCCTGGGGCCTGCGCATGCGGCCGGACCAGGTGCTCGGCGATGGCGCCTACGCCATGTCGGTGAGCATGGGCCAGGGCCAGCGGCCGGTGCGCCATGCCGCCTGGCTGAGCCTGCCGAAGAACGCCCTGGACGCCGACGACATCGCCACCGCGGCGCTGGAGAACCTGACCCTGGCCACCGCCGGCCTGCTCGAGCCGCTGGAGGATGCCAAGACCCGCTTCGTGCCGCTGATCCAGAGCTCGCAGTACGCCATGCCCTTCGATGTGAAGCGCTTCGCCCTGCTGCACAACCCGGAGGAGCTGATCCGCGAGCTGCAGCCGACCGGCGAGCGCTATGCCCTCGCCGCGCGCATCAGCGGCCCGGCGCAGTCGGCCTATCCGGACGGCATCGAGGGGCGCAAGGACGGCCTCAAGCAGGCGGACAACATCAACGTCATAGTGGTCGCCGACACCGATTTGTTGACCGACCGCATGTGGGTGCAGGTGCAGGACTTCTTCGGCCAGCGCATCCCCCAGCCCTGGGCCGACAACGCCGGCTTCGCGATCAACGCCCTGGACAACCTGGCCGGCTCGGATGCGCTGATCAGCGTGCGCTCGCGCGGCCGCTTCAGCCGGCCCTTCGAGGTGGTGGAGGACTTGCAGCGCGAGGCCGAGGCACGCTTCCGCGAGAAGGAGCAGGCCCTGCAGACGCGCCTGGCCGACACCGAACAGAAGCTCGCCGCCCTGCAGCGCAGCGACGACCCGAGCAAGGCCCTGGAGCTGACCCCGGAGCAGCAGGCCACGGTGCAGCAGTTCCTGGCGGAGAAGCTGAAGATCCGCAAGGAGCTGCGCGAGGTGCGTTACCAGCTCAATGCCGATATCGAGGCATTGGGGCGGACCCTGAAATTCGTCAACATCGCCCTGGTGCCGTTGCTGCTGACCCTCGGTGTGCTGGCACTGTGGCTGTGGCGGCGTCGCCGGCAGGGGTGACGGCGCAGCGCGGCGGCACCGATTGGCTGCCGCCGCGGCCGTGTTCCCGGAGCGCAGAATAACGCTGCAAGCCTTGTCCGGTATGGCCTGCGGGCCTGGCAAAAAAGTGCTTTTCAGCTATCGGCCTTGCTTTATACTCCGGGAGCGGTCGTTGTCGGGATGCCGTCGCAAGCGCCGTTGCGGGCCAGGAGCGGCCGGCGATGGCAATGCCTGGAGCAACGTTCGCGTCGAACCGTCGAAGCGCCTTTACGGGACAATAAAAACTGCGAGTTGGAGAGTGGTAATGGCTGATCGTGAGACAGGAACCGTCAAGTGGTTCAATGATTCCAAGGGATATGGCTTCATCCAGCGTGAGAGCGGCGCCGATGTGTTCGTGCACTTTCGCGCCATCCGCGGTGAAGGCCACCGCACGCTGGTCGAAGGCCAGAAGGTCGAGTTCGCGGTGACCCAGGGCCAGAAGGGCCTGCAGGCGGAAGACGTTTCCGCGCTCTGAGCCGCCTCCCCATGAAAAAGCCCGTCGCTGACGGGCTTTTTCGTTTCTGCGACCTGCTCCGGCGCTCAGCCGGTGCGCCAGGTGATCTCCTCGACACCCTCGGCGCTGATGCGCAGCCAGCGGTCGGCCTGCTCGTCGCTTTCCTCCTCCTGCCAGCCGCCGGGAGCGCAGCGCACCTCGACGCCGAGGGCGGCGCAGGCCGCCTGGGCGCAGGCCAGGTCGTCCGCCCAGGGCGTGGCGTCGCTCTCCAGGTACAGGCTGTGCCACTTGCCGACGGCCTTGGGCAGCCAGGTCACCGGTATGTCGCCGGCGCGGCACTTGAAGGTCTGGCCCTTCTGCTGCCAGGGCGTGCAGGGGCCCAGGGCCTGGCCCAGCCAGTCGGTGACGGCCTGTTGCTCGGCATCCTTCAGGTAAATCTCGATATCCGGTTGGCGCATGCTCGCTTCCATTTCGGGTCAGCCTAGAGTTTTTCGATCCAATCGTAGCGTATGGCGACCGTCACCTCGAAGGGCGCGGCGATCACCGCGGCCCGTCGCTCGGCGCTGGCGCGCCAGCCGTGGGGGGTCATGGCCAGCAGGTCGGCGCGGGCCTGCTCATCGGCCAGCTGCAACTTGAAGCTCAGGGTCTCGCTGTGGGCCAGACCCATGCCGTCGGGGATCAGTTCCAGGTGCTTCTGCTCGTCGTAGTCGCGCACCTGGTCGTAGAGTTTCTGGCGCAGCTCGATCAGGTGTTCGCGGCTGGGGCCCATGCGCAGCAGGCCGCCACCGGGGGCGAGCAGGCGCCTGGCCTCCTGCCAGTCCAGCGGGCTGAACACACTGGCCAGCAGCTGGCAGCTGGCGTCGCCCAGGGGCACCCGGGCCATGCTCGCCACCAGCCACTCGAGTCGCGGCGCGCGCTTGCAGGCGCGCTTGACCGCCTCGCGGGAGATGTCCAAGGCATAGCCCCGGGCCTCGGGCAGGCGCTCGGCGACCTGTGCGGTGTAGTAGCCCTCGCCGCAGCCGATATCCAGCCAGGCGGCGGGGGTGCGCGCCGCGGCCAGTTCGGCCAGGCGCGCGGCCAGCGGCGCATAGTGGCCGCCGTCGAGGAAGCGTCGCCGGGCCTCGACCATGGCGGCATTGTCGCCCGGGTCGCGGCTGTTCTTGTGCTGCACCGGCAGCAGGTTCAGGTAGCCCTGGCGGGCGCGGTCGAAGCGATGCCCGGCCGGGCAGGCCACGCCGTTATCGACCGCGCTCAGGGCGCCCTGGCAGAGGGGGCAGGTCAGCATGCGAAAAATCCGTGGCAATGTCGTAGCGAGCAACCCGAGAGCAAGGCGGACGGAACGCAGCGACGAGACATATCAGTTAGATAGGCGAGGAGCGAGTACCGCCCAACGCGGCTATCGGGATGCGCAGTAGACATGGCCATGGATTTTCAGGCGAGCAGCTTGACCAGGGTCTGGTAGTAGATCTCGGTCAGCACATCCAGGTCGCTGGCCAGGACCCGCTCGTTGATCTGGTGGATGGTCGCGTTGACCGGGCCGAGCTCGACCACCTGGGTGCCCAGGGTGGCGATAAAGCGCCCGTCGGAGGTGCCGCCGGAGGTCGAGGGGGTGGTCTCGCGGCCGGTCACCGCCTTGATGCTGGCGGCCACGGCATCGAGCAGGGCGCCCGGCTCGGTGAGGAACGGCAGGCCGGACAGCGCCCACTCCACGTGGTAGTCCAGGCCGTGCTTGTCGAGGATAGCCTCGACGCGCTTCTGCAGGCCCTCGACCGTGGATTCGGTGGAGAAACGGAAGTTGAAGATCGCCCGCAGCTCGCCGGGAATCACGTTGGTGGCGCCTGTGCCGGCATTCAGGTTGGAGACCTGGAAGCTGGTCGGCGGGAAGAAGGCATTGCCGTCGTCCCAGTGCTCGGCGGCCAGTTCCGCCAGGGCCGGCGCGGCCAGGTGGATGGGGTTCTTGGCCAGGTGCGGGTAGGCCACGTGGCCCTGCACGCCGCGCACCGTGAGGGTGGCGCCGAGGGAGCCGCGGCGGCCGTTTTTGACCACGTCGCCGACCAGCGAGGTGCTCGAGGGCTCGCCGACTATGCACCAGTCCAGGCGCTCGTTGCGTGCCGCCAGGCGCTCGATCACCGCCTTGGTGCCGTGCTGGGCCGGGCCTTCCTCGTCGCTGGTGATCAGGAAGGCGATGCGCCCCTTGTGCCCCGGATGGTCGGCGACGAAGCGCTCCACCGCGATGATCATCGACGCCAGGCTGCCCTTCATGTCGGCGGCGCCGCGGCCGCAGAGCATGCCATGCTCGTCGATCAGCGCGTCGAACGGCTGGTGCTGCCAGGCCTGCAGCGGGCCGGTGGGGACCACGTCGGTGTGCCCGGCGAAGCACAGCACCGGGCCGTCCTGCTCGCCGTGGCTGGCCCAGAAGTTGTCCACCTCCTCGATGCGCATCGGCTCGACCGCGAAGCCGACGGCTTCGAGGCGGCGCATCATCAGGGCCTGGCAGCCTTCGTCGAGCGGGGTGACGGACGGGCGGCGGATCAGGTCGCAGGCGAGCTCCAGGGTGGCGGAGAGGGACGGGGCGGGGGCAGTCATTGCGGCTCCAGGGCGGCGTCTAGCGGAAAGCCCGCCATCTTAAAGCAAAATCGCCGTCATGGGCCGCCGCTAGGCAGCAAAGGCCGGGGCGCCGCCGGATGGGGCAAGGGCGTCTCGGGTGGCTGCAGGTCGGGCCCGGGTCGCTATAATGCGCGCCTGCTCGAATTCTGGCTGTTGAGGTGAGAAATGCCGTTCGACGAACAACGTTTTGCCGGAATCGCCCGTCTCTATGGGCGCGAGGGCGCCGAGCGCCTGCTGGCCGCCCATGTCGCGGTGGTCGGTATCGGCGGCGTCGGTTCCTGGGCCGCCGAGGCCCTGGCCCGCTCCGGGGTGGGCGAGATCTCCCTGTTCGACCTGGACGACGTGTGCATCACCAATACCAATCGCCAGGTGCACGCGCTGGACGGCGCGGTCGGCCAGGCCAAGGTCGAGGCCATGGCCGCGCGCATCCGCGCCATCAATCCGGCCTGCGTGGTGCACGCGGTGGCCGACTTCGTCACCCGCGAGACCATGGCCGAGTACATCACCGAGCAACTCGACGCGGTGATCGACTGCATCGACAGCGTGGCCGCCAAGGCCGCGCTGATCGCCTGGTGCAAGCGGCGCAAGATCCAGATCGTCACCACCGGCGGTGCCGGCGGGCAGGTCGACCCGACGCAGATCCAGATCGCCGACCTCAACAAGACCTTCAACGACCCCCTGGCCGCCAAGGTGCGCTCGGTGCTGCGCCGCGAGTACAACTTCTCGCGCACCCCGGGGCGCACCTACAGCGTGCCCTGCGTGTTCTCCACCGAGCAGCTGCGCTACCCCAAGCCGGACGGCACGGTGTGCCAGGCCAAGGGCTTCGTCGGCGAAGGGGTGAAACTCGACTGCGCCGGCGGCTTCGGCGCGGTAATGATGGTCACCGCCAGCTTCGGCATGGCCGCGGTGGCCAAGACGGTGGACAAGCTGGTGGCCGGTGCGCGGCGGCCGGCCGAGCGCGCGACGAGAACGTCCTAGTCCTCCGAGTGTTCCGCCGCCAGCTGACGCATGCGCTGCAGCACGGCGTTGAGGCCATTGCTGCGCGACGGCGACAGCTGGCGGGCCAGCCCCAGTCGTTCGAACCAGTCGGCCAGGTCGAGGGCGGACAGTTCCGCGGCGCCGAGGCCCTCGACCCGCGCCAGCAGCACCGCCAGCAGCCCCCTGAGCAGGCGGGCATCGCTGAAGGCGCGAAATTGCCAGCAACCGTCGCGGCATTCGGCGGTCAGCCACACCCGGCTCTCGCAGCCGTGCACGCGATTGGCCTCGCAGCGCTCAACTTCTGTCAGCGGCGCCAGGCGCTCGCCCCACTGCAGCAGCAGGCGTGCGCGCTGTTCCCAGCCGGGGCACTGCTGGAAGGCCTCGAGGGCTTGCCGGGCGCTGGGCGGCAGGCTCATCGCAGCAGCTCCAGGGAGGCGTCGAGGGCGGCGAAGAAGCGCTCCAGGTCCGCTCCGTCGTTGTACAGGCCAAGCGACACGCGCACGGCACCGGACAGGCCGAGCCGCTGCATCAGTGGCATGGCGCAGTGATGCCCGGCCCGCACGGCGATGCCCTGCTCGGTCAGCAGCTGGGCCAGATCGGCGTTATGCACGCCGTCGACGACGAAACTGGCCAGGGCCACCCGCGGGGCGCCGAGCAGCTGGATGCCGTCGCGTGCGGCCAGGCCGGCGAGCAGCTTGGCGTGCAGCGCCGCCTCATGGCCGGTCACGGCGGCACCGTCCAGCTCGGCCAGGTAATCGAGGGCGGCTCCCAGGGCGATGACCCCGGCGATCGGCGGGGTCCCGGCCTCGAAGCCCAGGGGCGCGGCGCGGAACTCGGCGCTCTGGTAGTCGGCCAGCTGCACCATCTCCCCGCCGAACTGCCAATGCCTGACACGCCGCAGGGCGTCGGCGCGGCCATAGAGCAGGCCGACGCCATCGGGGCCGTAGAGCTTGTGGCTGGAGCAGACATAGAAGTCGCAGTCCAGCGCCTGCAGGTCGTGGCGGCCGTGGACCACACCCTGGGCGCCGTCGACCACGCAGAGCGCACCCTGGGCCTGGCCCAGGGCGATCAGTTCGCGCAGCGGCTGCCACACCCCGAGCACATTGGACAGCTGGCTGAGCGCCAGCAGGCGGGTGCGCGGGCCGATCAGCGTGGCGGCCTGTTCCAGGTCGATCAGGCCCCGGTCGTCCAGCGGCAGGACTACCAGCTCGAGGCCGCGGCGTCGGGCCAGCTGCTGCCAGGGCAGCAGATTGGCGTGGTGCTCCGCAGCGCTGACGACGATCTCGTCGCCGGCCTGGAACTCGGCCTCCAGGCCGTAGGCCAGCAGGTTGAAAGCCTCGGTGGCGCCGCGGGTGAAAATGACCTGGCTAGCCTCGGCGGCATTCAGCCAGTGCGCGACCTTGCCGCGGGTCGCCTCGAAGGCGCGGGTGGCGCGTTCGCCCGGCAGGTGCTGGGCGCGGTGTACATTGGCCGCGCCGCCGGCGTAGTAGTCCAGCAGGGCATCCAGCACGGCCTGGGGCTTCTGGGCGGTGGCGGCGCTGTCCAGATAGGTCTGGCCCTCGGCTTCGAGGGCGAGGATGCCGGGGAAGTCGGCGCGCCAGGGGGAATTCAGGGGCATGGGCGTGGGCACTGCTGGGAAATTGGCTGAGTATAAATAGACAGGCCGGGCATAAGCCCGGCCTGTCTATTATCGCACGCGCTCGGTTCGCAGGGCGGATGACGGCGCGGCCGCATCCGCCAGGCTGAACTCAGTTGTGCGCGTGCAGGGCCTCGTTCAGCTCGATCGCCGACTTGTGGCTCTTGCACTCCACCGCGCCACTCTGGGAGTTGCGGCGGAACAGCAGGTCCGGCTGGCCGGCCAGCTCGCGGGCCTTGAGCACCTTGACCAGCTGGCCCTGGTCGTCGAGCAGCGCGACCTTGGTGCCGGCGGTGATGTACAGGCCGGACTCCACGGTGTTGCGGTCGCCCAGGGGGATGCCGATGCCGGCGTTGGCGCCGATCAGGCAGCCCTCGCCCACGGAGATGACGATGTTGCCGCCGCCGGACAGGGTGCCCATGGTCGAGCAGCCGCCGCCCAGGTCCGAACCCTTGCCGACGAACACTCCGGCCGAGACCCGGCCCTCGATCATGCCCGGGCCCGCGGTGCCCGCGTTGAAGTTGACGAAGCCCTCGTGCATCACCGTGGTGCCTTCGCCGATGTAGGCGCCCAGGCGTACGCGGGCGGTGTCGGCGATGCGCACGCCGGCCGGCACCACGTAGTCGGTCATCTTCGGGAACTTGTCCACCGAGAAGACTTCCAGCAGCTCGCCCTTCAGGCGTGCTTCCAGCTGGCGCTCGGCCAGTTCGGCGAGGTCCACGGCGCCCTGGTTGGTCCAGGCCACGTTGGGCAGCAGCGGGAAGATGCCGGAGAGGTTGACGCCGTGGGGCTTGACCAGACGGTGCGAGAGCAGGTGCAGCTTGAGGTAGGCCTCGGGGGTGCTGACCGGCGCGGCATCCTCGGCGAGCAGGGTGGCGACCAGCGGCTGGTGGCTCTCGGCCAGGCGGGTGAGCAGCTTGGCCTGGACGGCGTCGACGCCTTTCAGGGCCTCGGCCAGTTCGCCGGCCTGGGTGGTGCTGAAGGCGATCGCCTGGTTGCCGCCGTTGTAGCCGAGCTTGTCGGCAACCTTGGCGACCAGCTCGGCGGCCGGGTTGAGCAGCGGCTGGGCGTAGAACACTTCCAGCCAGGCGCCCTGGCGATTCTGGGTACCGACACCGAAGGCGATGCTGAAGACTTGGGTGGACATGGGGTTTCCTCTTGCTGAAATAGGGTGGGTCAGGCGGGCCGGCGGCTGAGCAGCAGGCCCAGGCCGGCGCCGCCCAGCAGGGCGGCGCAGCCACGGTTGAACAGGCGCCGCGCCCGGGGCGCGGCGAACAGGCGGCCGAGGTGCAGGCCGGCCAGCGCATAGAGCAGCACGGCCAGCCATTCCAGCAGCAGGAAGGCCAGGCCGAGAACGGCGAACTGCGGCGCCACCGCTTGCTGCGAATCGACGAACTGCGGCAGGAACGCGGTGAAGATCAGGATTGCCTTGGGGTTGCCGGCGGCGACCCAGAACTCCTGGCGACACAGGGACCACAGCGCCTGGCGTGGCGCGCCGGGTTCGTCCTCGAGACCTGCCGCCGGCGTTCGCCACAGCTGCAAGGCCAGCCAGAACAGGTAGGCCGCGCCGAGCAGCTTGATGATCAGGAACAGGCCGGCCGAGGCTTGCAGCACCAGGGCCAGGCCGGACGCCGCCAGGGCGATCATGCCGGCGAACGCCAGCAGCCGCCCGCAGGCGGCCAGGCAGGCGACGCGCAGGCCCTGGCGCGCCGCGTTGTGCAGCGACAGCAGGTTGTTCGGTCCCGGCGCCAGGTTCAGGGCGAAGCAGGCGGGGATGAACAGCAGCCAGGCGATATCCATGATGCGCTTCCGGGGGTCAGGCCAGCGCCGCAGCGTAGCGCTCGGGCTTGAAGCCGACCAGGGTGCGGTCGCCCAGGTCCAGCACCGGGCGTTTGATCATCGACGGCTGGGCGAGCATCAGCTCGATGGCCTTGGCCTGGTCGAGCTCGGCTTTCTGCGCCTCGTCCAGCTTGCGGAAGGTGGTGCCGGCGCGGTTGAGAACGGTCTCCCAGCCGTGCTCGGCGCACCACTTCTCCAGGTTGCCGCGGTCGATGCCGACGGCCTTGTAGTCGTGAAAGGCATAGTCCACGCCGTGCTCGTCGAGCCAGGTGCGGGCCTTCTTCATGGTGTCGCAGGCTTTGATGCCGTACAGGGTCTTGCTCATGGTCACAGGCTCCTGACGAAATCACGGATACGTTCGGCGGCTTCGACGCACTCGGCCAGCGGCGCCACCAGGGCCATGCGCACGCGCCCGGCGCCCGGGTTGACGCCCCCGACCTCGCGCGACAGGTAGGAGCCCGGCACCACGGTGACGTGCTCGCGGGCGAACAGCTCGCGGGTGAAGGTCTCGTCGTCCACCGGGGTCTTGGCCCAGAGGTAGAAGCCGCCGTCCGGGCGCTGCACCTCCAGCACGCCGTCGAGAATCGCCAGCACCGCATCGAACTTCTCGCGGTACAGGGCGCGGTTGGCGCGCACATGCACCTCGTCGTTCCAGGCGGCGACGCTGGCCAGCTGGGTCTGCACCGGCATGGCGCAGCCGTGGTAGGTGCGGTACAGCAGGAAGGCCTTGAGGATCTCCGCATCGCCGGCGACGAAGCCCGAGCGCAGGCCCGGCAGGTTGGAGCGCTTGGACAGGCTGTGGAACACCACGCAGCGCTTGAAATCGCTGCGGCCCAGCTCGGCGCAGGCGGTCAGCAGGCCGGCCGGCGGGTGTTGCTCGTCGAAGTACAGCTCGCTGTAGCACTCGTCGGCGGCGATGACGAAGTCGAATTCGTCGGCCAGGGCGATCAGCTGCTTCAGGGTGTCCAGCGGAATCAGGGCGCCGGTGGGATTGCCCGGCGAGCAGAGGAAGAGGATCTGGCAGCGCTGCCAGACCTCCGCCGGTACCGCGTCGAAGTCCGGGTTGAAGCCCTGCTCTTCCAGGCAGGGCAGGTAGTGGGGCTGGGCACCGGCGAGCAGGGCCGCGCCCTCGTAGATCTGGTAGAAGGGGTTGGGGCTGACCACCAGGGCCTGTGCGTCGCGCCGGACCACGGCCTGGGTGAAGGCGAACAGCGCCTCGCGGGTGCCGTTGACCGGCAGCACGTGGCGCGCCGGGTCGAGCCAGCCCTCCGGCAGGTCGAAGCGGCGGGCGCACCAGGCGGCGATGGCCTCGCGCAGCGCCGGCAGGCCCAGGGTGGTCGGATAGACCGCCAGCTGGTCGAGGTTGGCGCTCAGGGCCTCGGCGACGAAGCTCGGCGAGCGGTGCTTGGGCTCGCCGATCGACAGGGCGATGGCCGGCTTGGCGCCGCTCGGCCGGGCGCCGGCCAGCAGGGCGCGGAGCTTCTCGAAGGGGTAGGGCTGCAACTGGTTCAACGCATCATTCATGGCTATTTCCTGGTACTGCTAACGCTCGCTGACCGGCCTGGGCGGCACCGCAGCGTGGGGCGGTGGTCGGTCAGATACTGATTCGGTTCGGCTCGCTCTGCTGCAGGTTGGCCTCGGTGAGCTGGGCGACGATGGTTTCCTGCAGGCGCACGCACAGCGCCGGGTCGGACAGCGGCTGGTTGTGCGCGTCGGTGACGAAGAACACGTCTTCCACCCGCTCGCCCAGGGTGGCGATCTTGGCATTCTGCAGCGACAGGTCGAAGTCGAGGAAGATCCGTCCCAGTCGCGCCAGCAGGCCGGGGCGGTCG
Organism: Pseudomonas benzenivorans; assembly: GCF_033547155.1. Taxonomy (GTDB): domain Bacteria; phylum Pseudomonadota; class Gammaproteobacteria; order Pseudomonadales; family Pseudomonadaceae; genus Aquipseudomonas; species Aquipseudomonas benzenivorans_B. Next base: position 3,230,332 of record NZ_CP137892.1, on the reverse strand, counting down.
GGGGCGGTCAGCTCAAGCACGGTCACCGGGCGCTGGGCGTCGTTGTAGATGGTCACCCGCGGGGGAAAGGCGAAGTGCTTGAGCTGGCGCGGCACGCGGCGCTGGATGATGCTGGGGTACTCGTCCGGGTTCTTCAGGGCGTCGATCAGGCCCTGGCGGATCTGCTTGATGCGCGCCGGGTTGTCGCCGATCGAGCCGCCTTCGCCTTCCAGCACTATGTAGGTGTCGAGGGTGAACTGGCTGGTCGAGGTGAGAATCCGCGCGTCGTGGATGTTCAGGTTGAGCTGGGCCATGGCCGCCACGGTCACGGCGAAGAAGTCGTGCTGGTCCTGGGCGTAGATGAAGATCTGGGTGCCGCCCTCGAACTCGCGCTGGGTGGTCTCCTTGATCAGCACCAGGGGGTTGCCGTCGTTGGGGTGCTGGAGGATCGCCTCGGTGTGCCAGGCCACGTCGCCCGCCGTATGGCGCAGGAAGTAGTCGTCGCCGAGCTGCGACCACAGCTGCTCGGCGTCGTCCTGGTCGGTACCGCCGCGCACCAGGATGTCCAGGGCGGCGCTCTGGGTCAGGCGGATCTGCTCCTCGCGCTCCAGGCGATTCTCCAGGCCGCGGCGCAGGGCGCGCTTGGTCTCGGTATAGAGCTGGCGCAGCAGGCTGGCGCGCCAGGAGTTCCACAGGCTCGGGTTGGTGGCATTGATGTCGGCCACGGTGAGCACGTAGAGGTAGTCCAGGCGGGTCTGGTCGCCGACGAACTGGGCGAAGTCGTGGATCACCTGGGGGTCGGAGAGGTCCTTGCGCTGGGCGGTGGTGGACATCGCCAGGTGCTGCTGCACCAGCCAGACCACCAGCTTGGAGTCCCAGTCGGGCAGGTGATGGCGGGCGCAGAAGGCCTCGGCATCCACCGCGCCGAGTTCCGAGTGATCGCCGCCGCGGCCCTTGCCGATGTCGTGGTAGAGCCCGGCCAGGTAGATCAGCTCGGGCTTGGGCAGCTTGGCGATCAGCTTGCTGGCCAGGGGGAACTTCTCCGCCAGCTCGGGCCACTTGAACTTGCGCAGGTGCTTGATCAGGTTGAGCGTGTGGGCGTCGACCGTATAGATGTGGAACAGGTCGTGCTGCATCTGCCCGACTATGTGGCCGAACTCCGGCAGGTAGCGGCCGAGGATGCCGTAGCGGTTCATCCGCCGCAGGTTGCGGTGGATGCCCTGGCCGCTCTTGAACAATTCGATGAACAGGCTGGTGTTGCGGATGTCGCTGCGGAACTCGTCGTCGATCAGGTGGCGGTGGTCGCGCAGCAGGCGGATGCTGTCGGCACGCACGCCCTTGATCTCGGTGTGCTGGGCCATCAGCACGAAGACTTCCATGATGGCGAACGGCGTGCGCTTGAACACGTTCGGGTGGGTCACCTCGATATAGCCGTCGCGCAGCTGGAAGCGGCTGTTCAATGGCGTGGCCGCGGCGCTCTCGCCGGCGCGCAGGATGACTTCCTCGAAGTGCTGGTTGATCAGCTCGCCGAGCTCGGCGATGGCCATGACCACGCGATAGTACTTCTGCATGAAGCGCTCGATGGCGCCCTTGTTGTCGCCGCCCTCGAAGCCGAGCAGGCTGGCGATCTGGCGCTGGTGGTCGAACAGCAGGCGGTCCTCGGCGCGCCCGGCGAGCATGTGCAGGGCGTAGCGCACCTTCCAGAGGAACTCCTGGCTGGAGGCGAGCAGGGCGTATTCGCTTTCCAGCAGGAAGCCCTGGCCGACCATGGCATGCAGGTTGAGGGTGCCGAAGTGGCGGCGGGCGACCCAGAGGATGGTCTGGATGTCGCGCAGGCCGCCGGGCGAGCCCTTGACGTTGGGCTCCAGGTTGTACTCGGTGTCGTTGTACTTGCGGTGGCGGCTGCGCTGCTCCTCGCGCTTGGCCAGGAAGAAGTCCTTGCTCGGCCACATCCGCTCGCTGCTGGTGACTTCCAGCATGCGCTGGCGCAGGGCCTCCGGCCCGGCGATGGTGCGGCTCTCCATCAGGTTGGTGATCACCGTCAGGTCGGCGCGGGCCTCCTCGGCGCACTCGTCGATCGAGCGCACGCTCTGACCGACCTCCAGGCCGATGTCCCAGAGCAGGGTGAGGAAGTGCTCGATCGGCTCGCGGAAGGCTTCGTGATCGGCGCCGCCGAGCAGGATCAGCAGGTCGATGTCGGAGAAGGGGTGCAGCTCGCCGCGGCCGTAGCCGCCGACCGCCAGCAGGGCGATGTCGGCGTCCTCGGGCCAGGCCAGGCGTTTCCAGGCCTCGCCGAGGATCTGGTCGACGAACCAGGCGCGATCCTCGACCAGGCGGCGGACTTCGCGGCCGGCACGGAAGCGCGCGTCGAGCACGTCGTGGGCGCGACGGATCACCTTCTTGAAGGCGGCGATGGGGCTGGCCTTCAGGGCCAGTTCCGCTTGGAACTGGCCGCGGTCGAACAATTCCGGATCTACCTGCGGCATGCAGCGGCTTACCTGTATGGGCGTTTTAGGTCGAGGTGCGCGCGATGCTGTCGTCGCTGCGCAGGGTGAAGATCTCGTAGCCGTCGGCGGTGACCAGGATGGTGTGCTCCCACTGGGCCGAGAGCTTGCGGTCCTTGGTGATGGCGGTCCAGCCGTCGCCGAGCAGGCGGGTCTCGGGGCGGCCCTGGTTGATCATCGGCTCGATGGTGAAGGTCATGCCCTCTTTCAGCTCCATGCCGGTGCCGGCGCGACCGTAGTGCAACACCTGCGGCTCTTCGTGGAATACCTTGCCGATGCCGTGGCCGCAGTATTCGCGCACCACGGAGAAGCCGTTCTTCTCGGCGTGCTTCTGGATCACCTCGCCGATATCGCCGAGGCGGGCGCCCGGACGCACCAGTTCGATGCCTTTATACATGCACTCCTGGGTGACCTTGGCCAGGCGCTCGGCCCACTCCGGCACCTTGCCGACCATGAACATCTTGCTGGTGTCGCCGTGGTAGCCGTCCTTGATCACGGTGACGTCGATATTCAGCACGTCGCCGTCCTTGAGCGGTTTTTCGTTGGGGATGCCGTGGCAGACCACATGGTTGATCGAGGTGCAGATCGACTTGGGGAAGCCCTTGTAGTTGAGGGGCGCGGGAATGGCCTGCTGCACGTTGACGATATAGTCGTGGCAGATGCGGTCCAGTTCGTCGGTGGTCACGCCGGGCTTGACGTGTTCACCGATCATTTCCAGCACCTCGGCGGCCAGGCGGCCGGCCACGCGCATTTTTTCGATTTCTTCGGGCGTCTTGATGGTGACGGTCATGCGGTCTCTCTCGGTGCGCGTCGGCGCAAGGCAAAAAAGGAAAGAGCGGAGTCTAACAGAGAAGGCGCGCGCGGGCGGTACGCCGTAAGCCGCTGGCGCGGCCGGCCGGCCTCTGTTTGCAGGGTCGCGATGCGGTGCGTGTAGCTTATGGGGTGTCGTTGTGGTATAAAACGCGCCGCTTTCCGGGCGAGCAGCCCGAAGGCTTAAACCCACACACGTATCGACACGGTTTCCTGGGTGCCTGCCGCCAAGTGCGGGGGTTGGAAATTGGGATGCGTGGAGGCCTAACCCGACTTATTAAGGAACTGTCATGTCCCAAGTCAATATGCGCGATATGCTGAAGGCCGGTGTGCACTTCGGCCACCAGACCCGTTACTGGAACCCGAAAATGGGTAAGTACATTTTCGGCGCGCGTAACAAGATTCACATCATCAACCTGGAAAAGACCCTGCCGATGTTCAACGAGGCCCTGTCCTTCGTTGAGAAGCTGGCTGCAGGCAAGAACAAGATCCTGTTCGTCGGCACCAAGCGTTCCGCTGGCAAGATCGTCCGCGAAGAAGCCGCCCGCTGCGGTTCGCCCTTCGTCGACCATCGCTGGTTGGGCGGCATGCTGACCAACTACAAGACCATCCGCGCTTCGATCAAGCGCCTGCGCGATCTGGAAACCCAGTCCCAGGACGGCACCTTCGCCAAGCTGACCAAGAAAGAAGCCCTGATGCGCACCCGTGATCTGGAGAAGCTGGATCGCAGCCTGGGTGGCATCAAGGACATGGGCGGCCTGCCGGACGCGCTGTTCGTGATCGACGTCGACCACGAGCGCATCGCCATCACCGAAGCCAACAAGCTGGGCATCCCGGTCATCGGCGTGGTCGATACCAACAGCAGCCCGGAAGGTGTGGACTACATCATCCCGGGTAACGACGACGCCATTCGTGCCATCCAGCTGTACATGGGTGCCATGGCCGACGCCGTCGTGCGTGGCCGCAGCAACGCAGGCGGCGGCACCGACGAGTTCGTCGAAGAAGCCCCGGCCTCCGAAGCGGCCCAAGGCTAAGCGGTAAGCATCTAGCGTTACTCGCTGCGCAAAAAGGGGGCTAGGCCCCCTTTTTGCCACTCACAGAATCGAGCGCCCGAGCTGACGGGTGCAATGGTTGAAGACCTACCGAGAGGATTTTCAAGATGGCAGAGATTACTGCAGCCCTGGTTAAAGAACTGCGCGAGCGTACCGGCCAAGGCATGATGGAGTGCAAGAAGGCCCTGGTTGCCGCTGGTGGCGATATCGAGAAGGCCATCGACGACATGCGCGCTTCCGGCGCCATCAAGGCCGCCAAGAAGGCCGGCAACATCGCCGCCGAGGGTTCGATCGCCGTGCGCGTCGAAGGCGGCCGTGGCCTGATCATCGAAGTCAACTCGCAGACCGACTTCCTGGCCCTGCAGGACGACTTCAAGGCCTTCGTCAAGGAGAGCCTGGACGAGGCCTTCGAGCAGAACCTGACCGATGCCGCGCCGCTGATCGCTTCCCGTGAATCCGCTCGCGAAGCGCTGGTTGCCAAGTGTGGTGAGAACGTCAACATCCGTCGTCTGACCGCCGTGTCCGGCGACACCGTCGGTGCCTACCTGCACGGCCACCGCATCGGTGTTCTGGTGGTCCTGAAGGGCGGCAGCGACGAGCTGGCCAAGCATGTTGCCATGCACGTGGCGGCGTCCAACCCGGCCGTTGTCAGCCCGGATCAGGTTTCCGAGGAGCTGGTTGCCAAGGAGAAGGAAATCTTCCTGCAGCTCAACGCCGAGAAGATCGCCGGCAAGCCGGAAAACATCGTCGAGAACATGGTCAAAGGCCGTATCGCCAAGTTCCTGGCCGAAGCCAGCCTGGTTGAGCAGGCGTTCATCATGGACCCGGAAGTCAAGGTCGGTGATCTGGTGAAGAAGGCCGGTGCCGAGATCGTTTCCTTCGTGCGTTACGAAGTAGGCGAAGGCATCGAGAAGGCCGAGACCGACTTCGCTGCCGAAGTCGCTGCTCAGGTTGCTGCCAGCAAGCAGTAAACTGGTCTAGCAGTCTACTCAGGCTGTCGCCCCGAAGAGGCTGCCCGCTCGCGCGTGCAGCCTCTTTGTCAAACTAGGGTGGCAATCCGCCTTGAGGAGGCGGTCTGGGGTGCTTGGCACCAAAGGCCTCGGGTGTGGTCAAACCGCCCGAACATCGCGGGTTTATAGGCCCGCACAGCATTCAAACGCCGCAGGAGAGACGGGTAATGGCTCAGCAGGTTAGTGGTCGGCAACCGCGCTACAAGCGCATTCTGCTCAAACTGAGCGGCGAGGCATTGATGGGCTCGGAGGACTTCGGCATCGATCCCAAGGTGCTCGATCGCATGGCGCTGGAAGTCGGTCAGCTGGTCGGTATCGGCGTACAGGTCGGCCTGGTGATTGGTGGTGGTAACCTGTTCCGTGGCGCAGCCTTGAGCGCTGCGGGCATGGACAGGGTCACCGGCGACCATATGGGCATGCTGGCCACCGTGATGAACGCCCTGGCCATGCGCGACGCCCTGGAGCGTTCGAACATCCCGGCCATCGTCATGTCGGCGATTTCCATGGTCGGGGTGACCGACCATTACGATCGGCGCAAGGCCATGCGCCATCTCAAGACCGGCGAGGTGGTGATTTTCGCCGCCGGTACCGGCAATCCCTTCTTTACCACCGACTCGGCGGCCTGCCTGCGGGCCATCGAGGTCGATGCCGACGTGGTGCTGAAGGCGACCAAGGTGGACGGCGTCTATACGGCCGACCCGTTCAAGGACCCGCATGCTGAGAAGTTCGAGCGCCTGACCTACGATGAGGTGCTGGACCGCAAGCTGGGGGTGATGGATCTGACGGCCATCTGCCTGTGTCGTGACCACCAGATGCCGTTGCGCGTATTCAACATGAACAAGCCCGGCGCCCTGCTCAATGTGGTAGTGGGTGGCACCGAAGGCACTCTGATCGAGGAAGGTGAAGCATGATCAACGAGATCAAGAAAGACGCCCAAGAGCGCATGAAGAAGAGCCTGGAGTCGCTGGCTCATGCCTTTAGCCGCATCCGTACCGGCCAGGCTCACCCGAGCATTCTGGCGGGCGTGATGGTGCCCTACTACGGCACCGATACGCCGATCAACCAGGTCGCCAACGTCACGGTCAAGGATTCGCGCACCCTGCAGGTCGTGGCCTTCGAGCGCAACATGCTGGCCGCTGTGGACAAGGCGATCCAGAGTTCCGGTCTGGGCTTCAACCCGACCAACCTGGGTGAGTTGTTGCTGGTGACCATGCCGGCCCTGACCGAGGAGACCCGCAAGGGCTTCACCAAGCAGGCGCGCGATGCCGCGGAAGATGCCCGGGTGGCGGTGCGCAACATCCGCCGCGATGCCATGAGCCAGTTGAAGGATCTGGTCAAGGAGAAGGAAATCAGCGAGGACGAAGAGCGTCGCGCCGCCGATGAGGTACAGAAGCTGACGGACAAGTTCGTGGCCGAGATCGATGTCGCGATGAAGCAGAAAGAAGCGGATCTGATGGCCGTCTGACGGCCAGGATATCGTCATGGACAAGACCAGCCGCGGCGGCCAGCTAGCCGTGCCACGACACGTGGCGATCATCATGGACGGCAACAATCGCTGGGCGAAGAAGCGTTTGCTGCCGGGGGTGGCCGGGCACAAGGCGGGTGTCGATGCGGTGCGCGCGGTCATCGAGGTCTGTGCCGAGGCGGGGGTCGAGGTGCTGACCCTGTTCGCCTTCTCCAGCGAGAACTGGCAGCGCCCCGCCGACGAGGTAGGGGCGCTGATGGAGCTGTTCCTCGGTGCCCTGCGTCGTGAGGCCAAGAAGCTCAACGACAATGGCATTAGCCTGCGTATCATCGGCGACCGTTCGCGTTTCCACCCGGAGCTGCAGGCGGCCATGCGCGATGCCGAGGCGCAGACCGCCGGCGACAAGCGCTTCATCCTGCAGATCGCGGCCAACTACGGCGGCCAGTGGGATATCGCCCAGGCCGCGCAGCGTTTGGCGCGAGAGGTTCAGGGTGGGCATCTGCGCCCCGAAGACATCACCCCGCAGTTGCTCCAGGGCTGCCTGGCCACCGGCGATCTGCCCTTGCCCGACCTGTGCATCCGCACCGGCGGGGAGCACCGCATCAGCAACTTCCTGCTGTGGCAGCTGGCCTACAGCGAGCTGTACTTCTCCGACCTGTTCTGGCCGGACTTCAAGCACGAGGCCATGCGCAAGGCGCTGGCCGACTTCGCCAAGCGCCAGCGGCGCTTCGGTAAAACCAGTGATCAGGTCGAGGCCGAGGCGCGCGCTTAATGCTTAAACAACGAGTCATGACCGCGTTGGTGCTGTTGCCCGTCGCGCTGGGCGGATTTTTCCTGCTCGATGGTGCGGCCTTCGCCCTGTTCATCGCGATGGTGATCGGCCTGGGGGCCTGGGAATGGGCGCGCCTGGCCGGTTTCGCCGGGCAGCTCCAGCGTGTCGCCTATGCCGCCGTGGTCGGCCTGTTGCTGCTCGGTCTCTACCATCTGCCCCGGTTGGCGCCTTGGGTGCTGGCGCTCGGCATCCTCTGGTGGGCGCTGGCGACCCTGCTGGTGCTCAACTACCCGGCCAGTAGTCGCTATTGGGCGGGGGCGCCGGCGAGGCTGTCGATCGGGTTGCTGATCCTGCTACCGGCCTGGCAGGGGCTGGTGCTGTTCAAGCAGTGGCCGCTGGCCAATGGTCTGATCCTGGCGGTGATGGTGCTGGTCTGGGCGGCGGACATCGGCGCCTATTTCGCCGGCAAGGCCTTCGGCAAGCGCAAGCTGGCGCCGCGGGTCAGTCCGGGCAAGAGCTGGGAGGGACTGCTCGGCGGCCTGCTGGCCAGCCTGCTGCTGACCCTGCTGGTCGGGCTCTACCGCGGCTGGGGTAGCGGCGCGCTGCTGCTGGCCCTGGTCGGGGCGACGCTGGTGGTGTTGATTTCGGTGGTCGGCGACCTGACCGAAAGCATGTTCAAGCGCCAGTCGGGGGTCAAGGACAGCAGCAACCTGCTGCCCGGCCACGGTGGCGTGCTCGACCGTATCGACAGCCTGACCGCGGCGGTGCCGGTGTTTGCCGGCCTGCTGTGGCTGGCGGGTTGGGGGGCGCTGTGAGTCGGCCCCAGCAGATCACCGTACTGGGGGCGACGGGCTCCATCGGCCTCAGTACCCTCGATGTGATTGCCCGGCATCCCGAGCGCTATCAGGTCTTCGCGCTGTCCGGTCATAGCCGTCTCGCCGAGCTGGAGGCGCTGTGCCTGATCTACCGGCCGCGCTTCGCCGTGGTGGCCGATGCCCGTTCGGCCAGTCAGCTGCAGGGTGGCTTGCATGCCGCCGGCCTGTCCACCCGGGTGCTCAGCGGGGAGGAGGGGTTGTGCGAGGTGGCCGGGCATCCGCAGGTGGACGCGGTGATGGCCGCCATTGTCGGCGCCGCCGGGCTCAAACCGACCCTGGCCGCTGTCGAGGCCGGCAAGAAGGTGCTGCTGGCCAACAAGGAAGCGCTGGTGATGTCCGGCGCCCTGTTTATCGAGGCGGTGCGCCGCAGTGGTGCGACCCTGTTGCCGATCGACAGCGAGCACAACGCAATCTTCCAATGTCTGCCCGGCGATTACGGGCGTGGCCTGCAGCAGGTCGGGGTGCGGCGGATCATGCTGACCGCCTCCGGTGGCCCGTTCCGCGAGACACCGCTCGAGCGGCTGGCCGAGGTCTCCCCGGAGCAGGCCTGTGCCCATCCCAACTGGTCGATGGGGCGCAAGATCTCCGTGGATTCGGCGAGCATGATGAACAAGGGCCTGGAGCTGATCGAGGCCTGCTGGTTGTTCGATGCCAAGCCGGCGCAGGTCGAGGTGGTGATCCATCCGCAGAGCGTGATCCATTCGCTGGTCGACTATGTCGACGGTTCGGTGCTGGCGCAGCTGGGTAACCCGGATATGCGCACGCCCATCAGTCACGCGCTGGCCTGGCCGCAGCGCATCGACTCCGGGGTGGCGCCGCTGGACCTGTTCGCCGTGGCGCGTCTGGATTTCCAGGCGCCGGACGAGCAGCGTTTCCCCTGCCTGCGCCTGGCTCGTCAGGCCGCGGAGGCGGGCGGTACGGCGCCGGCCATGCTCAATGCGGCCAACGAAGTGGCGGTGGCGGCCTTCCTCGAGCGGCGGGTACGCTTTCCCGAGATCGCGAGTATCATCGATCGGGTGCTGAACGCAGAGCCTGTCGTGGCGGTCGAAAGTCTGGATGCGGTGTTGGCGGCCGATCTGCAGGCGCGGGAAAGAGCCATGCACTGGCTGAATCGCCGCGATTGATCGGCGCGGAGAAAACCTATGAGTACGCTGTATATGATTGTCGGCACCCTGATTGCACTCGGGGTGTTGGTGACCTTTCACGAGTTCGGCCATTTCTGGGTCGCGCGGCGCTGCGGGGTGCGGGTGCTGCGCTTTTCGGTCGGTTTCGGCACTCCGTTGTTGCGCTGGTATGACCGTCAGGGCACGGAGTTCGTGATCGCCGCCATTCCCCTGGGCGGCTACGTCAAGATGCTCGATGAGCGCGAGGTCGAGGTGCCGCCGGAGCAGCTCGAGCAGTCGTTCAATCGCAAGAGCGTGCGTCAGCGTATCGCCATCGTTGCGGCCGGGCCGATCGCCAACTTTCTTCTCGCGCTGCTGTTCTTCTGGCTGGTGGCCATGCTCGGCAGCCTGCAGGTGCGGCCGGTCATAGGTGCCGTGGAGGATGGCAGTCTGGCGGCAGCCGCCGGGCTGCAGGTGGGGCAGGAGATCGTCGCGGTGAACGACGAACCGACTACCGGCTGGGCGGCGGTCAACCTGCAACTGGTGCGTCGTCTGGGTGAGAGCGGGCCGCTGCCGATCACCGTGCGTGAGCAGGGCTCCACGGTCGGCACTCCGCGGCAGATTGAGCTGGTCGACTGGCTGCAAGGGGTCGACGAGCCGGACCCCATCGCCGCCCTGGGCATCCGGCCCTGGCGTCCGGCGCTGGAGCCGGTGCTGGCGCAGCTGGACCCCGAGGGGCCGGCCAAGGCGGCCGGTCTGCAGGCCGGCGATCGCATTCTGGCTTTGAACGAGCGGTCGCTCGACGATTGGCAGCAGTTGGTCGATCGTGTGCGGGCCATGCCGGGCCAGCGGGTCAGCCTGCTGATCGAGCGTCAGGGGCGGCAGCGAGAGCTGTCGCTGACCTTGTCTGCGCGCGGCGAGGGCGAGGCGCGCAGTGGCTATCTGGGCGCAGGCGTGGAGGGGGGCGAGTGGCCGCCCGAGATGCTGCGCGAGATCAGCTTCGGGCCCCTGGAGGCGGTGGGCGAAGCGCTGTCGCGAACCTGGGCGATGAGCCTGCTGACCCTCGATTCGCTGAAGAAAATGCTGTTCGGCGAGCTCTCGGTAAAAAACTTGAGCGGGCCGATAACCATTGCTAAAGTGGCGGGCGCTTCGGCTGAGTCGGGCCTGGGGGATTTCCTGACCTTCCTGGCCTACCTGAGCATAAGTCTGGGGGTTCTCAATCTGTTGCCAATCCCAGTGCTGGATGGGGGGCATCTGCTTTTTTATCTGGTCGAGTGGGCGCGCGGCCGTCCGCTGCCGGAACGGGTGCAGGGTTGGGGGATGCAGATCGGCATCAGTTTGGTGATAGGGGTGATGTTGCTGGCCCTGGTCAACGACCTTAGTCGTCTGTAATCGCTACTGAATTACAAATCTGTCGCCTCGAGCGACAGATTTTTTATTGTCAGTTGGAATAAGAAAGGACTTCATGAAACGTCTGCTGCTACCTGCGGTGCTTGCCGCATTGATGATCGCCGAAGTTCACGCCGAGTCCTTCACCATCTCCGATATTCGCGTCAACGGTCTCCAGCGGGTCTCCGCCGGCAGCGTGTTCGGCGCCTTGCCGCTCAATGTCGGCCAGCAGGTCGATGACCGCGGCCTGGTGGAGGCAACCCGCGAACTGTTCAAGACCGGTTTCTTCCAGGACATCCAGCTGGGGCGCGATGGCGACGTGCTGGTCATTACCCTGGTGGAGCGCCCGTCGATTTCCAGCATCGAGATCGAGGGCAACAAGGCGATCACCAGCGAAGACCTGCTCAAGGGGCTCAGTCAATCCGGCCTGGCCGAAGGCGAAATCTTCCAGCGTGCCACCCTCGAGGGCGTGCGCAACGAACTGCAGCGTCAGTACGTGGCCCAGGGTCGCTACTCTGCCGAGATCGAGACCGAAGTGATCCCCCAGCCGCGCAACCGCGTGGCGCTGAAGATCAATATCAACGAGGGTTCGGTCGCCGCCATTCAGCACATCAACGTGGTGGGCAACAGCGTCTTTGCCGACGAGGACCTGATCGACCTGTTCGAGCTGAAGACCAGCAACTGGCTGTCCTTCTTCAAGAACGACGACAAGTACGCCCGTGAGAAGCTCTCCGGCGACTTGGAGCGCCTGCGTTCCTATTATCTGGACCGCGGCTACATCAACATGGACATCTCCTCCACCCAGGTGTCCATCACCCCGGACAAGAAGCACGTCTACATCACGGTCAACGTCGATGAAGGGCAGAAGTACAGCGTGCGCGAGGTCAAGTTGTCCGGCGACCTGAAGGTGCCGGAAGAGGACATTCGTGCGCTGCTGCTGGTCAAGGAAGGGCAGGTGTTTTCGCGCAAGGTGATGACCACCACCTCGGAGCTGATCACTCGCCGCCTGGGCAACGAAGGCTATACCTTCGCCAACGTCAACGCGGTGCCGGAAGCCCATGACGAAGACGACAGCGTGTCGATCACCTTCGTCGTCGACCCGGGCAAGCGCGCCTATGTCAACCGCATCAACTTCCGTGGCAACACCAAGTCCGAGGACGAAGTGTTGCGGCGCGAGATGCGCCAGATGGAGGGGGGCTGGGCTTCGACCTACCTGATCGACCAGTCCAAGACCCGCCTGGAGCGCCTCGGCTACTTCAAGGAAGTCAACGTCGAGACCCCGCCGGTACCGGGTACCGACGACCAGATCGACGTCAACTACAGCGTCGAAGAGCAGGCATCTGGCTCCATCACCGCCAGCGTCGGCTTCGCCCAGAATGCCGGCCTGATCCTCGGTGGCTCCATCAGCCAGAGCAACTTCCTCGGTACCGGCAACAAGGTCAGCCTCGGCCTCAACCGCAGCGAGTACCAGACCAGCTACAACTTCGGCTTCGTCGATCCCTACTGGACCCCGGATGGCGTCAGCCTGGGCTACAACGCCTTCTACCGAACCACCGACTACGACGAACTGGATACCCAGGTCTCCAGCTTCGCGGTGGACAGCCTCGGTGCAGGTGTGAGCATCGGCTACCCGATCAGCGAGACCTCGCGCCTGACCTACGGCCTGACCGCCCAGCAGGACACCATCAACACCGGCGTCTTCACCGTCGACGAGATCTTCAAGTTCATCGACCAGGAAGGCGAGCGCTACCTGAACTTCAAGGCCTCCGTGGGCTGGTCGGAGTCGACCCTCAACCGCGGCGTGCTGGCCAATCGCGGCCATTCCCAGAGCCTGGTGTTCGAGACCACCATTCCGGGCAGCGACCTGTCGTTCTACAAGCTCGACTACCGCGGCCAGATCTTCAAGCCGCTGAACGATACCTACACCCTGCGCCTGCACACCCAGTTGGGCTATGGCGACAGCTACGGTTCGACCTCCGAGCTGCCGTTCTACGAGCACTACTACGCCGGCGGCTTCAACTCGGTACGTGGTTTCGACGACAACAGCCTGGGCCCGCGCAGCACCCCGAGCAAGGGCACCAACCCGGGTACTCAGCGCGACCCCGACCAGGACCCGCTGCCGTTCGGTGGCAACGTGCTGGTGCAGGGCGGTGTCGAGTTGCTGTTCCCGATGCCCTTCGTCAAGGATCAGCGCTCGCTGCGCACCGCACTGTTCTGGGATGTGGGCAACGTCTTCGATACCAGCTGCGGCAGCACCCAGACCAGTTGCAATGGCATCGACGCCGGCGAGCTGGCCAGCTCCGTGGGGGTCGGCCTGACCTGGATCACCGCCCTCGGCCCGCTGAGCTTCAGTCTGGCCATGCCGGTGGTCAAGCCGGACGATGCCGATACCCAGGTCTTCCAGTTCTCCCTCGGCCAGACCTTCTAAGCGGCTGGCCTTCGAACACCAACAGTTTTTTGCAGGAGTGCATCGTGCGTAAGTTGACTCAACTGGTTCTGTTAAGTGCTGCCCTGCTGGCGACCCCGGCGTTCGCCGAGATGAAGGTGGCCGTTCTCAACTATCAGATGGCCCTGCTCGAGTCCGATGCGGCCAAGCGCTATGCCGTGGATGCCGAGAAGAAGTTCGGCCCGCAGCTGAACAAGCTCAAGACCCTGGAGGGTGATGCCAAGCGCATCCAGGATCGCCTGGTCAAGGACGGCGAGAAGATGCAGCAGGCCGAGCGCGAGCGCCTGGAGCTGGAATTCAAGCAGAAGGCCCGTGACTTCCAGTTCCAGTCCAAGGAACTGAACGAGGCCAAGGCCGTCGCCGATCGCGACATGCTCAAGAAGCTCAAGCCGAACCTGGACAAGGCGGTCGAGGAAGTGATCAAGAAGGGCAACTACGACCTGGTGCTCGAGCGTGGCGCGGTGATCGATGTCAAACCCCAGTTCGACATCACGCTGCAAGTCATCGAGCGCATGAACCAGCTGCGTTGATCATGGGGGCCGCCGTGTTCACCCTCGGTCAGCTGGCCGAGCGCCTGGGCGCCACCCTGCGGGGGGGCGCCGACAAGCCGATCCGCGGCCTGGCGACCCTGCAGGAAGCCGGTGCCGAGCAGCTGAGTTTTCTCGCCAATCCGCAGTACCGCAAGTACCTCGGCGACTGCCAGGCCGGTGCGGTGCTGCTCACCGCAGCCGATGCCGAGGGCTATAAGGGCGATGCACTGATCGTCGCCAATCCCTACCTGGCCTACGCCGAGCTTTCCCATCTGTTCGACCGCAAGCCCCGGGCCGCGGCGGGCGTGCACCCGACGGCCTCGATCGCCGTCGATGCCCTGATCGACCCCAGTGCCAGCATCGGTCCCTATGCCGTTGTGGAAAGCGGCGCGCAGATCGCCGCCGGGGTGAGCCTGGGCGCCCATTGCGTGGTCGGCGCGCGTTCGGTCATCGGCGAGGGCGGCTGGATTGCCCCGCGGGTGACCCTGTATCACGACGTGCGGATCGGCAAGCGGGTGGTGATCCAATCGGGGGCGGTGATCGGTGGCGAGGGCTTCGGCTTCGCCAACGAGAAGGGCGTCTGGCAGAAGATCGCGCAGATCGGTGGCGTGGTCATCGGCGACGATGTCGAGATCGGCGCCAACACCACCATCGATCGCGGCGCCCTGGCCGATACCCTGATCGGTAATGGCGTCAAGCTGGACAACCAGATCATGATCGCGCACAACGTGCAGATCGGCGATAACACCGCCATGGCCGGCTGCGTCGGTATCTCCGGCAGCACCAAGATCGGCCGTAACTGCATGATCGCCGGCGGCGTCGGCATGGTCGGGCATATCGAGGTGTGCGACGGCGTGTTCGTCACCGGCATGACCATGGTCACCCGCTCGATCACCGAGCCCGGTGCCTATTCGTCCGGCACGGCCATGCAGCCGGCCGGCGAGTGGAGGAAGAGTGCGGCACGCATTCGACAGCTGGACGACATGGCGAGGCGTCTGAAAGAACTGGAAAAGCAGTTGGCCGCCGTGACCTCGGGCGACAATGCCTCATCTGATGCCTGAGCCCGGCCGCTGCCGCGTTCCCCTCTTTTTATTACAGGCTCTCTGGATATGATGGACATCAACGAAATTCGCGAATACTTGCCGCACCGCTACCCCTTCCTGCTGGTGGATCGGGTCGCCGAGCTGGATGTCGAAGGCAAGCGTATTCGTGCCTATAAGAATGTCAGCATCAATGAGCCGTTCTTCAACGGGCACTTTCCTCAGCACCCGATCATGCCTGGCGTGCTGATCATCGAGGCCATGGCTCAGGCCGCGGGCATCCTCGGTTTCAAGATGATGGGGGCCAAACCCTCCGATGGCACCCTGTACTACTTCGTCGGTTCGGACAAGTTGCGTTTTCGTCAGCCGGTGGTGCCGGGCGACCAGCTGCTGCTCGAGGCCAAGTTCCTCAGCTGCAAGCGCAGCATCTGGAAGTTCGAGTGCAAGGCCACCGTTGACGGCAAGGAAGTCTGTTCGGCCGAGATCATCTGTGCGGAACGCAAACTATGAGTTTGATTGACCCTCGCGCCATCATCGACCCCAGCGCCAAGCTGGCCGACGACGTCGTCGTCGGCCCTTGGTCGATTGTCGGGGCCGATGTGGAGATCGGCGAGGGTACGGTGGTC